>DASWUM010000030.1:0-46749 GCA_036401595.1 Pyrinomonadaceae bacterium | reverse complement strand
CCCCTTCCAAGCACGATTACTGTTTCACCAGAACCTGTCGTATGTCGTATGCCAAGTCTAGCGTCTGCTGTGGGCCATGTTTCGAGTGTAGGGTATGCCAAGTCCTGAGGCTGCACACGCTTTGAGTCTTGCGCCGCACTTGGTTGGGGTCAGTACCGCCCGCGGTAGCGGGTGGGTCGACCTTAAGCTTCAACTACCGGGCGGTACTGACCCCTTCCTAGTACATTTCCTGAAGTTTGGAGCAAAGCCAATTTGCGAGACCTCTTGCAAACTGAAGGCGAGCGCTATATAAACGGGCTCGCGCTGTTACTCCAGCCCGCTGCAGAGGGTCAGCGAGTCGGAGTGAGGCTCACCAAAGTCGCGTTGAGTAAAACGCATCAGACCCGCCGCTAAACAATTTAGCGACAGAGGGTCAGTACCCTCCCCATCCCAAGCCAGATTGATCAGTCCAAAATGTCCCCCTCCCCCAGTGAAATCACCGAGCTTCTTATCGACTGGAGTAAGGGCGATAAAGCGGCGCTCGATCGCCTGATGCCGCTCATCGAGCGCGAGCTGCGTCGCCTCGCGCACAGCTACATGCGCCATGAGGACAACGACCACTTATTGCAGACGACGGCGCTGGTTAACGAGGCCTACATAAAACTGGTCAATCAGAACCGCACTCACTGGAAGAGTCGGGCTCACTTCTTCGCAATCGCGGCGACGATCATGCGTCGCATTCTGCTCAACTACGCTCGCGACCGGCGACGCCAGAAAAGAGGCGGCGATGCTATCCAGGTCTCGTTATCTGATTTGACCATCATGACCGACGAGAAGTCTGAAGAGTTGATTGCTTTGGACGAAGCTTTGGTGAAACTGGCTGAAGTCGACGAGCGTAAAAGTCATGTCATCGAGCTTCACTACTTCGGTGGATTGACTGTCGAAGAAATGGCCGCGGTACTCGACGTCTCTGAAGCGACCATTAATCGCGATCTGAATATGGCAAGGGCGTGGTTGACGTTGGAGTTGACTCGTGGAAGCTGAGAACTGGCCGCGCATCGAAGAACTATTTCACGCAACGGTCGCCCTCGACGCCGCCGACCGCGCCAGTTATCTGCACCAACAATGTTCCGACGATGCGCTCTTGCTTCACGATGTCGAATCACTCATCGCTGCTGCCGAACGAGTTCCGCCGTTCCTCAATAAACCTGATCTGACGGTCGGCTATCTCGTGCTCTCGCAAAGTTCAGTGTCGGTCCGTCCGGGCCAAACGATTGGTCAATTCCAAATCATCTCGCAGCTAGGCAAGGGAGGCATGGGCGAGGTCTATCTCGCCGAAGATAAGGGGCTCGAACGACAGGTGGCGTTGAAGTTCTTTGACGCGGATCTGGCAGACAATGAGTGGGCCCGCGAACAGCTCATGGCCGAAGCGCGGGCGGTTGCCAAACTCGAGCACGCCAACATCTGCGCCGTCCACGAATTCAAACGAGTCGATGAATACAGTTTCATCGTGATGCAGTACGTCGAAGGGGAGACGCTCGAGGAACTGTTAAAGCGAGACTCTCTCGACGTTAATCACGCAATCAAACTGGCGGAGCAACTCGTAAGCGGACTGGCTGCGGCACACGGCCGCGGCATCATTCATCGCGATATCAAACCGCGCAATCTGATGGTGACGCCGGAAGGACAAATCAAGGTCCTCGACTTTGGTTTGGCGAAACACGTCAGGACGGCTCCAGTTGAGCACAGTGAAGGAGGGCTAAACACAACCGAGCTCGGCATCGCTGCCGGCACTGCTGCTTACATGTCGCCGGAGCAATCAAATGCTGAGTCGCTGGATTTCCGGAGTGATATATTCAGTTTTGGAATCGTGTTCTACGAGATGTTGACGGGCGAGAATCCGTTCCTGCGTGGGACTCGCGACGCCACGATCGACGCGATTAGAAACAGCGAACCTCCTCCTCCAGCGAAGAAGGGCAAACCGGTACGCCGCGAACTCAGAGACATCGTCGCTACGTGCCTCGCAAAAGATCGTGAGCAGCGCTTCGCATCGACGCGCGATCTGTTGGCGGCACTCAACACCGAACACGCACAGATCGAACATCTCGAGCCCGCCGCCATCCGCGCACGAATGCAACGCCGGCGCAAGCGCATCCGCCTCATCGCGGCAGTTACAGTGCCGTTGTTGATATTGCTGCTGATAGGCGCGAACTATGCGCGGCTGAAACTCACTCGCACGCACTCACTGGCGATTCTCAAGATCGACAATAAGAGCGATCGAGAGATGAAGTATTTGAGCGACGGTCTGACGCGAAATCTGCTGGCGAAGTTTTCTTACTTTGGGCGGATAAAAACCAAGGCTCCCACCGACGCAGGCGCGCGAGCTGATGAACCGCCGGACGTTTTAAGCCTGGGCCGCGAACTCAACGTCGAGGCAATTCTTTACGGCGAGTTGACGAAAGTGAACGGCGCGCAGTTGTTGCACCTGCGCTTGATGGACACGGCAACAGGCAAAGTGGAATGGGAACAAACTTACGATCTGGCGACGCTGGATCTCTTCACACTGCAAAACGATATCGCCGCGCGCGTGATGTCCCAGCTCGGTCTTTGGCTGACGCCGAGTGAACGAAATTTGATCGAGCGACGCCAAACAACCAGCCAGGAAGCACTCGAAGATTACATGCGAGGGCGCTATTACCTCGATCTCAAGCGCGACCGTGACGATATGGGGAGTGCTGTGAATTATTTCGATCAGGCGATTGCGATCGATCCGGCCTTTGCACGTGCTTTTGCCGCACGTGCCGACTGTTACATCTTCATGGCAAACGTCGCATGGGGTCCGATCCCGATCGATGAAGCCATCGACAAAGCACGGTTTGACGCAAAACAAGCTCTCAGCATTGACCCTTCGCTTGCCGAGGGGCACAACTCAATGGGACGAGTTCTGATGTGGGGCGACTGGGATTGGCAAAACGCTGAGGCTGAATTTTTGAGCGCAATCAAGATCAGTCCGGGATATCCACAGGCTCACTACGACTACAGCCGACTGCTGGCAATCCTGGGACGCTACGACGATTCAATCCGTGAAAGTCAACTCGCAATTGCGTTGGACCCTCATTCCGAAACTTCTCGGGTCAACTATGGACGTGCTCTTTATTACGCTCGGCGGTTGAATGAGGCGGAAGATTACTTTCGGCATTTGTTAACCGATAAACCTGACTCAGGTTCATTCCTCCACGCAGCCGCCTTTGTGCTCGCAAGTCGCGGCAAATATCAAGAGGCCGTAACGCTGCTGGAGAAGGCTCACAGTCGCGACGCGCTCAGAACGACTGCTGCGCTGGGGTATATGTATGGTAAGGCCGGTCGCCGCGAAGATGCGTTAAGGATGCTTCGTGACTTGGACGACCTGGGCAAAAAGAACTCAGTTTCTGTTTACGAAAAGGCACTCGTCCACTTGGGAATGGGCGATACAGATGAGGCTCTCAGACTTTTCGAGGAAGCTCGGAAAACTCGTTATTTGAATTTAATCAATCTTGGTGTTGATCCGATGTTTGATGAGCTTCGCAATAATCCACGATTCATTAGTCTGATCAAGATCCAAAGACTTGGACTGACTAACTAATCGTTCGCATCAATCGGGTAGTCCCACCCACGGAAGATCAAGCCTTCCTCCGAAATCCCGCCCACGGTAGTGCGCGGATTGTTCAAGTCCTTTCTAAAACCAAAACTCAAAAACGACGTTCTGAATCCCGCCAACGGAAGTTGGCGGATTGTTCAAGTCCAAACTATTCATTAATAGTGCGGGACTTGAAGTATCCGCCCACTCCCGTGGGCGGGATTAGTAATGAAGTTAGGTTGTGGGGTGTAGAAAGGATTTGAACAATCCGCCCACTCCCGTGGGCGGGATTTTAGGAACACCTTTGTAAAGCAATCGAGTCGAAAGGACTGGTAACGAAGTTAGGCTGTGCGTTGTAGAAGAGCGTTGTAGAAGAGCGTTGCTCCAACGATTTAGCGATTCCGTTTTCCGCGTGAGGCCAAACGGTTGAGTTCATCGATCAACCTTGCCTTCACGATCTGCGCCTGTGGGCGGCGCTCCGGATCCTGATCAAGTAACTCAGTCACAACACGACAAACCCCGGCTGGAACGCCCTTGCGCAAATCCTCGATTGGTTCGTTATCAACCTCGGGTACTCGCCCCGCCAGCAGCAGAAACATGATCTTGCCGAGTGAATAGAGATCCTCGGGCAATCGGCTCTGCCCGTGAAACGGACCCGCGGATTCAGGCGGCGAAAACGGATACGTGCCCCACGGAAACGGGTCAGGCTTCGAGATCGGACAAGCTCCTTCCAAATCGATCGCCCGCAACGTGCCATTCTTAGTAACGATCAGATTCCGCGGTTTACAATCTCGCCACACCCAACCCAAGCGATGCATCTCCGCCAACAGTCCCGCAAGCGCGATACTCCAGCGCAACACCGCCGCAACACTCAAACGCCTGCATCGTTTTTCCAAATAAGCCTCGAGCGTTTCGCCTTCGATATATTCCAACGCGAGATAGAAATTCTCTTCCGCAATGAAGCTTCCGTACACGGCCTGTACACACAAGCCGTTGCTTGCCATTGTCTTGAGCAAACGCTCTTCGTGCTCAACACGCCAAAAGCCATCGCGACCATCGATGCCGACTTCGCCGTGACGCCTCCCTTCCTTGAGCACACACAAACGCGGCGGCACAGTGCCGAAATCGAACGCCTGGTAGACGCCGCCTTTGCCTCGTTGCGCCAAAGCGCGAAAGGCCTTGAACCGGGTCGTCAACAACGACGCTTTTTGCTTTTGAACTGATTGTTTCAGATCGACAAACGGATTTACGGCCCACGCCGGCGACGCGAGATCGCGCCGGTCGGGAACCAATTCACCGTTCGGGTCCTCGATGGCAAGTTTTACCTGGCCATCCTTTTCAACTGTCTGCTCGATGAAAGACCCGTAACGGTAGTAGACGCAGCTTTCGGGTCGATACCTGTGATCGTAAGGAATTGACGGAGCAACGTAGTCCCGAGTGAGCCGGTGCAGGGCACGCGCTAGTTTCCGCGCTTCCGCGTCACTTGGGGGATAAATGGTTAAGCACTTTCCTATCTGACTATAGCCATAGAAGATTCCCGCGTTGAGTTTGGCCAGCTCGTCGAGCGACGCGGGCGCCTTGAATAACACGCCACGCTCGTCCAGTAGTGGGCCAACTCGCTCGAGCACTTTGACAGCGGTGAAGATAGTTGCAGGTATATGTAACTTCCAGCCTTGAGCGAGGCCGGCAGGATTCGCGGCGCTGTATCTCCAGATCGTCGACGAATCGATCCTTGGTAGATAAGCGTCGCAAAGCCTTAGCCAGGCCACGCTCTGGGCTGCATAGCGCTTGCGCAGGTGGTGGGCTGCTCTGACAGCGGCGGCTTTGCTTCTATGATTCGTGTACACGTTCTTCCCTGCTTGATCGTTTACTCGACGACGTCCGGAATCGCGACCTTGCGAGTCTTAATGAATTCCTCATTTGCCTGATCCTCGGCGATGTTGACGTCAGCGGTGACTTTGTCGAAGGTTTTTCCATTAGTGCCGATATCGCAGATCGCGTTCGAGACGATATAGGCACGCATTTGTCTAAGCCACGCAGCTCCGGCAACTCCTTCTGTTTTTGCGGGATCTGCAAGTTGCGCCAGTTCCGCTGGGTTGCTTGCGAAGAGCGTCATGTAGTCCGTCCACGCATCCGAGCCGAGTCCGTGTGTCAGCGCATCGACGGCCAACTCGTTGATGTGTCCTCCCAACTTACCCAGGTCGGGGTTGTTGGGCTGAAGCGCCCTCTTTGTTTGATCGAGCACAATCGCTGCATGTGCTTTTCTTAGGTTGTTGAGAATGCTCATGACTTAATTTCTCCTGTCTTGGTTAGAGGTTGATTGGGTTTACTACGTCAGCAAAGTGAAGCAAATCCACCATCTGAAAAATTCTTTCCCCGGATGGTCCAAACCGGCTGCTTCTGGGCTGCCAGCCGTCGTTATTGAAAATCGAGTAGTTGCTGTTTTTGATTAGAGTCACCAGAGTCTCCGCGACGATCCGGCTCCCTACTCTTCCGAGTCGATCGCCGTTGTGTCGGATCTCAGCTTCTCGCAGGATGTAAAACCACAACGGGGTCTTTCCTTTTAGCCAGTGGGAGTTGAAGGACTCTTCGAAACCGGCGGCAATTTGTTCTTCTGTCAGCCGATCCTGCTCACCCATCAACTCAGCCACGTCTTCGCCCGTCGGCAGTCCGAGTGCGTAACCGCGCAAGAGATTTCGGACGGCGAGCGAGCGTTGTGCACCCTCAAAGGGCTCGTGATTGAAACCGGTGTCGACCATTGCAAGGGTCAAATCGATCGTGGTATCGATTCGCCGTGCACGATTGACCAACGGGGGCGCGGCATAGATTGGGCCGTTGTCGTTTGTGACTTCGTTAAAGTCGAAGAAACGGCGCCAGTCGATAATCCAACGGCTTTGCAGTCTCGAAGGGGTTCGTATTTCCGGTTTGATGAAGCCGCTGAAATGCGTTTCCCTGAAGAGGTCCATGAGAACAGCGTTCCCATTTAACTCAGGGGAGTGAACATAATTCCACTCATAGGACGACCTCACCATGCTGTGTCCCATCCGGAATGCCGCCGCTGAAAACTCAAGCGGCATGAAAGGAGCTGCCGGGTCGGGTTTGTAGAACAGTGGACGTTCGTTGAGCACGTCGTCGATCACTTCACGGAGGACGTCCTGGTCAAGCATCGTTGCCAGGAAATCGTAGAGAACGATCCACTGAAAATGTTTCACTACTTCAGCGCGAGCTCTTTCGCGCAGTTGATCGTCTGGAATTCCTTCCTCACGAAGCCGCTCCACGAGCTTGTTGTGAAAACTCATGAATGCGACTTGTACCTGGGCTAAGGCGAGGTTTTCGTCGTTTCGTTCGTCCGCGATGATGGCCTTGCCATTCGCATCGCGAAAGAGATCGTTCGGTTTTTCAGCAATCAGGTTCGGCTCTTCCACTGTCATGCCGATGTTTAGCAGCGCTGACTGCCCGTCATCCCGGAATATTCTCCCTTTGATCGGATCACCATCGCTTCCGTAAAGACTGTCCAAGTCAATTTGGGGTGAGCGATAGTTGTTGAGAAGCGCTCCAGCGGCTGGAAGACCTCTGGTCTGATCAAACGTGATTTCGTGAGCTATGAATTGACCGAGGTACGTGTAGCCGCTGTGATTGATTGAGTCACGGCTTATCCCTTCGTCCATTCTTGTTCCGAGTTGGGTGAGGACTTCGATAGTTGGGGGCTGTTCGTCGAACATCCTGCCGAACATGAACTTTATTTCAGGCTGAGGTTCGTTTTCCAGGTTCGCATTTTCAAGGTTCGCAATTGCCGGGTTCGAAACAAGAGGAGCGGCAAAGTGAGGACACTTTCCATTTGTGGGACCCAACTCAGCAAGAATTCGGGGCACGGGGACAGAATGGGTAGATCTGGAGGTATGTCGCATAGTGTTTCCCTTTTATGAAGGAGCGTTGGTCTGCCGTCATCGACTGCGGTTTGTTGCCGCAATGCGTGACGATCTCGTCTGGGCTTTCTGCTCAACTACGCACCGAACGGGCGTAGTTGCTATCAATTTCTTTTCTTAAGAATTTTTCGCGAGAGGGAATTCAGCCTGGATGCTTGATGCGGACGGGAGCCTACTTGCTTTGCTGCAAAAAGTCTACATTTTGAGTTGTTTATTTTTGAGGGAACGCGGAGCCTGTTATAATCCTTCCACCCCGCCCCCGGTAGCACTTTCCTTCAGCAATGGTTTCGAGAGTTTCGAACAGCTATGCCCAACAAGCGTTCCGCCGCCAAATCCTCAGACTCGCAATCGAGGAACGACGATTTTACGAATCTTCAGAGTCCGGAATTGGCGCAATACTGGCTCACCTCTCTAATCGAATCTGCCGACGACGCGATCATCAGCAAGACTCTCGAAGGTGTCATCACCAGTTGGAATGAAGGCGCCCGGCGAATCTTCGGTTATGAAGCCGACGAGATCATTGGCAAACCCGTCACCGTCCTCATCCCGGAAGAACAACATGACGAAGAGCCGGCGATCCTGGCGCGCTTGAGAGCGGGACATCGCATCGAGCACTACGAAACAGTGCGCGTTCGAAAAGATGGACAGCATATCGACGTCTCGCTAACCGTTTCACCCATTAAAGGTCCGGACGGCAAAGTCGTCGGCGCGTCAAAGATTGCGCGCGACATTACTGCGAAACGCCAGGCACGACGTGCGCTCGACGAGGCTTCCGACCGTTTGAAGCTCGCGCTCAATGCTGCGCGCCTCGGCGACTGGTCGTGGGACGCAAAAACTGACGTCACCGACATGTCCGAAGCTGCGGCCACGATGTTTGGCATTCCTCCCGGGCCGTACATGACCTGGACTCAAATGCGCGAACTCCTGCACCCGGACGATCGCGAGCGGGCGCGCATTGCCGTCGAAACGGCATTAACTACGAGGACCGAATACGACGTCGAGTATCGCGTCAGGCAGGCAGACAAATCAGAGGTGTGGATCGCCGCCAAAGGTCACGGAATTTACGATGATGATGGCGCAGTCGTGGGAATGCTTGGACTCATTCAGGACATCTCCACTCGAAAGGCCAATGAGGAAACGTTGCGCGAGCAGGCCGAAGCACTGCGCACGCTCAACGAAATGGGGCAAACGATCTCAGCCGAGTTGGATCTACACAACACAGTTCAGGCCGTCACTGACGCTGCGACAGAATTGATCGGGGCACGCTTTGGCTCATTCTTTTATAACGTTATGACTGAAGAAGGCGCGTCGTACACGCTGTTCACGCTCGCCGGTGTTCCTCGGGCAGCGTTCGAACATTTTCCAATGCCGCGCGCCACCGATCTGTTTGGTCCAACTTTTCGTGGTGAAGGAGTGGTGCGGATTGGCGACGTGAAACAGGATCCTCGCTACGGCAAGAACTCGCCTTACTACGGCATGCCCGAAGGCCATCTGCCCGTGACCAGTTACCTGGCGGTCCCCGTCGTCTCGCGCTCGGGTGAGGTGCTCGGCGGTCTGTTCTTTGGTCATCCTGAGCCGGGAGTCTTTACCGAACGTCATGAAATGACGGTTTCAGGTCTGGCCTCGCAAGCCGCGATTGCGATGGATAACGCGCGTCTTTATGAAGCGGCCCAAAAAGCACGCGCGGAAGCGGAGCAAGCCGCGGCTGAGAATGAGCGACTCTATCGTCAGGCAGAAGAATCGAGCCGGTTGAAAGAGGAGTTTCTCGCGACCATTTCACATGAGCTGAGAACTCCACTCAGTGCGATCCTCGGCTGGACCAGGATGTTGCGACTGGGCCAACTCACGCCGGACAACATTGCCAAAGCTCTCGACACGATCGAACGCAACGCACGCGCACAGGCACAGCTCGTGGATGACCTGCTCGACGTTTCGCGCATCATCACGGGCAAGTTGCGTATGGACGTTCGTCCCGCGGATCCGAACGCATTCATCGATGCGGCTGTCGAAGCGGTGAGGCCGGCCGCAGATGCAAAAGGAGTTCGAGTGCAGAAGGTGGTGGACACCGGCCTCCTCTCAATCCCAGGCGATCCGGTGCGACTACAGCAGATTGTTTGGAACTTACTTTCCAACGCGATCAAGTTCACGCCGCGCGATGGTCGCGTGCAGATTCGATCAGAGCGAGTCAATTCACATCTCGAGATCATCGTCAGCGATACGGGCCAGGGGATCTCAGCCGATTTTCTGCCGCACGTTTTCGATCGTTTTCGTCAAGCTGATCAGAAGACGAGTCGCCAGCATGGCGGTATGGGACTGGGCCTCGCGATCGTGCGCCATCTGGTTGAGCTTCACGGCGGCACAGTCCGCGCTCACAGTGATGGAGAAGGCAAAGGCGCAACATTCACGGTGATGTTGCCAATCAGCCCGGTTTATCAGGTTGATTCAACTGGTGGACGCGTGCATCCGGGTGCACGAGATCTGTTGCCGCCGGACGATTCAACCGACCGGTTGGATGGTTTGAAGATTCTGGTGGTCGATGACGAGGCCGATACGCGCGACTTGCTGAAGCAGGGACTCGAATACTCTGGCGCAACAGTTAAAGTCGTCAGCTCTGCTTCCGAAGCGCTCGAATCACTCAAGCAGGCAACCCCTGATGTCTTGATTAGTGACATCGGTATGCCGGGAACGGACGGTTACGATTTCATTCGGCAGGTGCGCAAACTTTCAGCGCAGCAAGGCGGGCGCGTAGCGGCAATCGCACTCACGGCCTACACACGTATCGAAGATCGTTTGCAGGCCCTGCGCGCCGGCTATGACATGCACGTTCCAAAACCCGTTGAATTAACAGAACTGGTCGCGGTTGCCGTTAGCCTGGCGCGCAGAAACAGCTAATCGTTAACCGAACTCGAGCTTTTTGTTCTCACCCATGTCCGGTTCTTTTCCGGTCACGAGCGAACTCACAAAACTCAATGCATATCCAATCGTGCTCGATGGGCTGTCCCAATACTCAGCCTTTTCGAGATTGACTTTCAACAGAGCGATCTCAGGATCGTCTTTACCTTTCGGAAACCAAATCTTGAACTCAGGTCTCCACAACTCCTCGATCTTCTTTTGATCGCGAAGAACCTGTGCCTTTCCGCTGACTGACACGTAACGCTGATTGTCGGGATCCGCAAAACTAATATTCACTCTCGGCAGTTTCCCGATCTCGTTCACTTTATGTGACGTCGCATTCGTGAAAAACCAAACGTCTCCATTCGGATCGATGTCGCCGTTCGACGACATCGGCCGGCTGTGCAAATCGCCGCCTTCGTCGACGGTAGTCAACATACAAAAATCGATATCTTTAACCATCTCTCGAAGCTTTTCCAAATCGTCTTCTCGTTTGCGTGTTGGTGTTGCCATTGCCAAACTCCCCTTGAAAAAATTTCCAAAAGTCTGGCCGGACAACATCACGGATCAATGTCAGTGTGGAGACAAAAAGTTGTCTATCGAGGTGGTGGCAGGTTGACCTCATTCTTCATCACAATGCCGAACTGCTCGCGTAAGACGCGGTCGTAATCTTCGCGAGTTGTCAGCATTTGCTCGTGACGGAGTCGCTGTGGACCAGAGGTGGTCACTAGTCGCATATCGCTGAGGGTGATGCGTCCGTCTTCTGTAACTCGGGAGCAGATTACGTTTTGCGTGAAGTGTGACTCGGGCGAGGTCTGGTGAAAGCGACACATCTCTTCATAGTCGGGAAAGCCGAATGACTGTGTCGTAAAACGATATTGCGGCTCCCAGTCTTCGCCTTCATTGCGGCGCAGGAGAATCATGTATTTGTCGTCCTCGTCGATGCGAAACGTTCGCGTTCCCTGCACCTGTTCCGCGCGCGAGTCGAGTAATAGCGGTTCCAGAAATGAATCACCGAAACCAACGTCGACCAGCCACCGTTCAGCCAACGTGACAGACAAAGTCATGTGATCGAAGATCGGGCCGAACCCGCCCTGACGATGCGCGACACCCGCAGCCAGCATCTCAACCTTGAATCCGAGCGCGCGTAGTAATCCTGCAAATGAGCCATTACACTCGTAACAAAAGCCACCGCGTCTCTGCTCTACGATCTTCCTGAACAACGGCTCTTCTTCAAGAACGATCGGTTCACCCGCATGAATACTCAGGTTCTCAAAAGGCACTGCCTTCAAATGCGCAACCTGAAGATCACGCAACGTCTCCGGTGTCACCTCTAACGACCCTGTGTAACTAATCCGCTTCAGATACTCTTCAACATTCATAGCCACAAAAAAGCACAAAAGGCACAAAAGGCACAAGAAGAACTTTTATATGCTCTTTGTGCCCTTTTGTGGCATACTCAGACAATCTAGGCATCGAAGGAGATCGACGTGGCCAAAAACAAGGCCGAGCTGTTGCAGGGAACACTCGACATGCTGATCCTCAAAGCGCTCTCGCTCGGGGAGTTGCACGGCTACGGGATCATTCAACGCATTCGCCAGCTCTCCGACGAAATGTTGAATGTGGAACAAGGATCTTTGTATCCGGCGCTCTATCGCATCGAGCAGAAGGGCTGGGTCTCGTCGCGCTGGGACGTACACGAAACCGGACGTGAAGCAAAGTTTTACAAACTCACACGTACGGGACGAAAACAGCTCGAGACCGAGGAAGCGAGTTGGGATCGGCTCGTCCTTGCGATCGCCAAGATCAGACAAGCCACATAAAGCACACAAGGGAAAGTACTAGATGAAGTGGTTCAACATATTTCGCGACCGAGTGCGGGCGCTGCGTCGACGGGAAACGGTTATTGAAGACATTGACCGCGAGATGCGGCTTCATTTGGAGTTGCAGATCGAGGCAAACATCAAAGCCGGAATGTCGCCTGAAGAGGCCCGGCAAAAAGCGATGCGCAGTTTTGGAAACGTCAATCGGGCTGTTGACGCCGCTTATGACGTCAAAGGCGGCGGGCTCTTCGAAACACTGGCCCAGGACATCCGCTACGGCGTTCGCATGCTCGTGAAGCACAAGGTATTTACTTCCGTCGCCGTTATCACACTCGCGCTCGGCATCGGCGCGAATACCGCCATCTTCTCCGTCGTCAATGAACTTTTGCTGAGCCCGCTTCCCTACCGCAACGCCGAACAGATCGTGATGCTCTGGGAAGTTACGCCGGAAGGCCGACATCAAAACACCACTTCACGCGCGAACTATCGTAGTTGGCGCGCACAAGGCACGAGCTATCAGGACATCGCCGCGTTCACGGATCAACGTCTGAACCTGACCGGTGGTGGCGATCCTGAAGAATTGTCAGTGCAACTCGCCACGCCCGAGATCTTCAACGTGCTCGGCGTCGATCCGCTTCTGGGTCGAACCTTCCGGCCCGAAGACGGAACCAACATGAATGTGGCGGTGTTGAGCTATGGATTGTGGCAACGCCGGTTTGGCGGTCAAGCGAACATCGTGGGCCAACAACTCACACTCAGCGGCCTAAAGTTCACCGTAATCGGCGTGATGCCGCCGAGTTTTGAGTTTCATATCAAGAGCCGTTCGGGCACGGGCAGACCGGCGGAACTTTGGTCCATCCTGCCGATGCCAACCGGCGCGGGCGCGAATGATCGCGGTCGCTTTCTCTCCGTCGTCGGGCGTTTGAAAGACGGAGTTTCGGCGAGCAACGCCGCCGCAGAGTTGCGGACGATCGCAACACGACTTTCCGACGAAGCGCCTGAGTTCAACAAGAACTACACCGCCGAAGTCCTGCCGTTGCGCGATCAATTCTTCGGAGGGGTGCGACGCCCGCTCTGGCTAATGCTCGGCGCGGTCGGATTTGTGTTGCTGATCGCGTGCGCGAACGTCGCCAACCTCCTGCTCTCGCTCGCGGCGTCACGCGAGAAAGAGATTGCTGTTCGCGCCGCACTCGGCGCGCGGCGTTTCCGAATTGTCAGGCAGTTGTTAACTGAAAGCCTCTTGCTCGCGCTGCTTGGCAGTGCCCTGGGTCTGGGTTTCGCATATCTCGGCATCAAGGCGCTCGTGTTGATTAGTCCGCGCGATCTGATGGTTCTGCAAGGCGTCGGTTTGAATCTCACTGTCTTGGCGTGGACTCTCGGCGTTTCGCTGCTCACGGGAATTGTTTTCGGACTCGCACCCGCATTACACGTCTCGCGTCTGAATCTCAACGACTCGCTCAAGGAAGGTGGGAAATCGGAGTCAGGACAAGCGGGTGGTAGTCGTCGCTTGCGGAGTGCTTTGGTCGTTTCTGAGATCGCGCTCGCGGTCGTGTTACTCGCAAGTGCAGGCTTGCTGATCCGGAGTTTCATTCGACTACAGCAAGTGGACCGCGGTTTTGAAACGGATAATGTGCTGACGATGGTCGTGAGAGTTCCCGATGCCCGTTATCGCGAAGACATTCAGTTCGTAAATTTCTTCAGCGAGGTGTTGGAGCGCACGCGTCATCTGCCGACCGTACGTTCGGCGGGCATGGTGAACTATCTACCGCTGTACGGCGGACTCGGCTCCGCGACTGGATTCAAGATCGAAGGTCGTCCCGAACCACCGCCAGGCCAGGGACCAAGCACGGACGTCAGAGTTGCCGATGCCGGTTATTTTCAGACGATGGGGATTCCCCTCTTGCGCGGTCGCAATTTTTCAGACAGCGAACAGAGAGAACCGAAACACGTCATCCTGATCAACGAAGCACTCGCGCGCAAACACTTCGCCGGTGAGGATCCCATCGGGCAGCGCCTCGACGTGGCGATGTTTGACAAGCCGCAGCCGGCCGAAATCATCGGCGTTGTCGGTAACGTGAGATACGACAGTCTGATCGACGAATCGCCACCGGCAGTTTATTTCCCACATCCGGATCTTACCTATGCATTTATGACACTCGTCATCCGCACCGACGGCGAACCGACAGCGATCGCGCCTGCGATTCAGCGTGAAATACGCGCGCTCGATCCGAATCAACCTGTTTCTGACGTGCGCACGATGAATCAGGTGATGGCTGACTGGGTTAGCCGTTCGCGTTTCAACACACTACTGCTAGGACTATTTGCAGGACTTGCCACGCTGCTCTCAGCCGTCGGCATCTTCGGAGTAATGAACTACTCGGTAGCTTTGCGAACACGTGAAATCGGACTGCGACTCGCAATCGGTGCGCAACCGCGACAGGTGTTGCTGCTCGTGTTACGGCAGGGACTGCTGTTGACTGTTGTCGGTGTTGGGCTTGGACTCGCCGCCGCGTTTGCGCTCACGCGTCTGTTGTCGGGTCTACTGTTTGGAGTCGAAGCGGTCGACTTAACGACATTCGCATCAATCTCGTTCTTGCTGATCGTCGTCTCGCTGCTCGCGTGTTATCTGCCGGCGCGGCGTGCGATGCGAATCGACCCCTTGCGCGCACTGAGATACGAATAGAATCCGTCATTCATCCGTGTAAATCTGTGTTACGCTGTGGCCCCGATGGCGACGCTGGAACAGACTGGCGAGTGGGGTCGGACCGCGGGATCGAAGCTCGGCTGGCTGATTGCCGGTCGACTGGTCACAGCTCTCCTGCTCAGCGTCATTGGAACCCTTTGGGCCACCAGCGGCGCCGATCCATCTCAGTCGATCAATAAGAGCCTCGGCCTACTCACGATCGTTGCGTGTCTGACAATTCTCTACGCCCTCATCTTTCGTCTCTCAAAGAACATTCTTCTGCAAGCGCGGTTTCAGCTATCGGTCGATGTCTTGATCGTCTCGTGGCTGGTTTGGAATTCCAGCACTGTTCAGTCGCCTTACGTCGCGCTGTACATTGTCATCATCGCGATCTCAAGTCTCTTTCTCGGACCACGCGAAGCGATTGTGGCTTGTGTCGGGTGTGCGGTAGCGTTCACGGCATGTGCACTCCAGATTACTGGTTTCGGAGCTCAGACTGACCCGTCGAAACTGGTTGGCGGCTCGTTGTCGCAGACGATTCAGTGGGTCGGCTTGTTTGACGTCGCATTCTTTGTCGTCGGTCTGCTGTCAGCCCGACTTGCCGAACGCCAATCACGCTCTGATGTGCGTCTGGCTGCGGCGACGCAGTCACTCGCAAACCTGCGTGCTCTCCACGAACGGATCGTCGCATCGATACGCTCCGGTCTCGTCACGACTGATCTCGATGGACGCATCTTTACTTTCAACGTGGCGGCACAGGAGATCACCGGCTACCGGGAAGAGACGATTCGCGGTAAGGATGCGTCGATCCTGTTTGGCGAGATGAAGGACCACATCGCGGTGACGCTCTACGCCCTTGAAAAGGGCGACAACAGTCCGCGCTTTGAGACGAATTGTTTGACCTCGGAAGGAATGCGGATTCGTCTCGGTTACAGCATCTCGCCGTTGTCGTCTGAAACGGGCGAGACGACCGGCATGGTCATCACGTTTCAGGATCTGACGCAGGTCCGCAGTCTTGAAGAAACATCGCGAAGGCAGGATCGCCTCGCCGCAATCGGTCGTATGGCTGCCTCGATAGCACACGAGATTCGGAACCCGCTCGCGGCGATGCGTGGCTCGATCCAGATGCTTCACGCCGAGGTCGAGGCTGACTCGTCGCAAGCACAATTGATGGAGATTATCCTGCGCGAATCAGATCGATTGAATCGCATCATCACCGATTTTCTGAGTTACGCGCGGCCACGTTCGCTCGTACAGGCTCGCGTTGACGTCGGATTTCTGCTTCACCAAACCTTCGCACTGATGAGACACAGCCCGGAGATCAATTCGAATCAGAGTATTGTCGAGGAATTGCCGGACGAACCGCTTTTCGCCGAAGCTGATGAAGGCCAGCTAAAACAGGTGTTCTGGAATTTGGCGCGCAATGCTCTTCAGGCGATGCCTCAAGGCGGAACGTTGCGTGCTGCCCTCGAAAAGAATTCCCACAATCGTGTGAGAATCTCATTTGCTGACACGGGACGGGGCATGTCGCCGGATCAGGTTGAACACCTTTTCGAGCCTTTCTCTTCGACGACCGGCGGCACCGGTCTCGGGCTGTCAATTGTTTATCAAATCATTCGCGATCATGGTGGTACAATCAATGTCCGCAGTCTCGTGGGACAGGGAACGACAATTACAGTCGAATTGCCAATGGCGGCGACGACCAACGATCTCGCTACCGAACAGTCGAACTAATTGCCGATTGGAATGAAATCATGGCCAATCTTCTGATCGTTGACGACGAACTTGGAATGCGTCAGTTCTTGACGCATTTATTTCAGCGCGAAGGCCACGTTGTGCACGTCGCCGGAAATGGTCTTGAAGCGCTGGACCAAATACGCCAAACAACTCCGGATCTGATCATCTCTGACATCAGGATGCCTGACATGGGCGGCGTGGATCTGTTGCGCTCCGCGCGCGAGCTGCTTCCCGACGTCGAAGTAGTAATGATGACCGCGTTCGCGAACGTCGACACGGCGCGTGAAGCATTTCTTCTGGGCGCGTACGACTTCGTTCAAAAGCCGTTCGATAACGACCTGCTCAAGGAAACAGTGGCACGTGCCCTGGACAAGATCTCGCTCAAGAAAGAGAAAGAAGCACTACTAGAAGAAAACAAGGCGCTCATCCAGGGACAACGCACACGCGGCAAGCTTGGCAATATCATCGGCCGAAGCGGGCGGATGCTCGCGCTTTACCAGATGGTCGAGACAGTCGCGCAGGTCCAGTCCACGGTTTTGGTGACCGGAGAATCCGGCACCGGAAAAGAGCTCGTCGCTCGCGCAATTCACGATTTGAGTCCGCGAGCCGAGCGTCCCTTTGTGTCGGTCAACTGCGGCGCTTTTACCGAAACCCTGCTTGAATCTGAATTGTTTGGCTACGTGAAGGGCTCGTTTACCGGCGCCAATGCGAATCGAAAAGGTCTGTTCGAAGCGGCCAACAGCGGCACGATTTTCCTTGACGAGATCGGTGAAATGTCGCCGGCAATGCAGGTCAAACTGCTGCGCGTATTGCAGGAACGTAAGGTCAGGCCGGTCGGCGCCACTGAAGAAACCACAGTTGACACGCGTGTGATCGCCGCTACCAATCGCGATCTGGCAAGCATGGTTTCGGCGAACACGTTTCGTGAAGACCTCTATTACCGTATCTCGGTAATCCCGATCGAGCTGCCGCCGTTACGCGAACGCGCGGAAGACATCTCTGAACTTGCCAGTCACTTCGTGCAAAAGTTTTGCGGCCCAACCGGGCGTTCGCTGACGGTCAGCGAAAATGCGATGCGCCTGCTCGAACGATACTCGTGGCCCGGAAATGTCCGCGAGCTGGAGCACACGATCGAAAGAGCAGTGGCGCTGGAACGCACCAACGCAATCGAGCCCGAGCGCCTGCCTGAGAAGATCACGAATTACAATCCCTATCGTGTCGCCGAAGCAATGGAGTTTCCGGAAGAAGGCATCAACCTCACTGCCCACCTTGACCAGCTTGAGAAGACCTACGTCCTCGAAGCTCTGCGGCGCACGGCCGGTAATCAAACCAACGCCGCCGAGCTCCTGCGCCTCTCGGTACGCTCGCTGCGCCATCTACTCGACAAACACGGCGCCCGTGGTCTAACGGCCCAGATGCGTGACGAGCGTCGTGGTCCAGACTCCACCCCTCGGCGTCGCTCCACAGACGTGGGCCCACGCCGCCGCGAGGACGACTCCGGCGAATTCGCCGCCGGCGCCGGCGAAAGCTAGCCACAAAAGGCAGTCCACAGAGTACGGCGATTTCTCAGGCTTCAATTTCTGAATCTGCGTAATCTGTGGACTGCCTTTTTGTGGCATTCCCTCCCTGCCACAAATTGTCAGGAACCCTGCTACAAGTGGCCCGTCCATCAAAATTTCGATCAAAAAAGATCGAAATTTCCTCATTTCGGGCGAAACGCCCAATGGCATACCGGTTGTTTAGGACACCTCCGACACTTCGCGCTTTGCGCGGCTCACAAGGGAACGGAAAGCCGTTGGCGCGAGCAATTGAAATCCCCTAAATCTTTTAAGGAGCACGAAATTAGCATGAACACCAAACGCCAAGAAGGCTTTTCGTTGATCGAACTTCTCATCGTCGTTGCGATTATCGGCATTATCGCCGCCATCGCTATCCCCAATCTTCTCGCTTCACGCCGCGCGGCGAATGAAAGCTCATCCATCGCGACCATGCGCGTTGTATTCAGCGCGGAAGCTACCTACGCCTCAACCACCGGCGCCGGCGCATACGGCGACCTCACTGCCTTGAATACCAATGGATTGATTGACAGCGTTGTTGCACAGGCCACAACGGCTGCCAATGCAAAGAGCGGCTATGTCTATGCACTCACGACTCCGATTGCCACGGCTACCGGTGCGGCTTTTGACGCCAGTTCGGTCCCCGCGTCTGCTACTGGTATCGGTGCAACCGGCACGCGCAGCTTCGCCGTAAACGAAACCGGCGTACTTTATTTCCTCGCAGGCGGCACGGCGCCAGCGTTTAGTGCAACCACCCGCGCAGCTACCACCGGCGCGCCTCTCAATAACTAATCTCGCCTCGGCAAGATTACTTCCCCCCTTGCAGAGGCGGAGAGATTCGCCTCTGCAATTTTACTTAGAGCCGAAATCTTAGTTTCATGGACTTGATACGAGATGACGACACAACAGCAACAACTCGGGTTCTCTCTGGTAGAGCTTCTCATCGTCGTCGGGATTATCGGTGTAGTTTCCGCGATTGCGGTTCCAAATCTGATCGCCTCACGACGATCCGCTAACGAAGCCTCAGCCATCTCAACCATGCGCCTTCTTTTCAGCGCCCAGTCAACCTATCGAGCGACCGCAGGTTCTGGTTCGTTCGGTAATTTTTCCAGTTTGCAGACATCAGGCCTGATCGATTCGGTTGTCGGCGGCAGTGACACGACACCGAAGAGTGGTTATCTCTTCACCACCGGCCCGGTAAGTGGCGTAAATTTTCCCGCCTTCGATGCCACAGCACAGCCCACGATTTATTCGGGTCTTTTGGCCACCGGCTCACGCAGTTACTTCGTAAACGAGACTGGAGTTCTTCATTACGCGTTGAGTGCAACCGCACCTACGTGTGCTGCTGACGACACCAGGGCGATCTCCGGCGGCACTCCTGTGAACTGACAAGGTCCAATCGATCGTTAATCTATTTCGACGGGCGCTGCAATTAATGTGGCGGCCCGTTTTTATTAGCACTATAATCCCCACCGTTGACACAAATCTCAGTGGACACAACTGCAGCAATAACACAGTCAACTACACTCGCACAGTCCAGACAGGGACGTATCTGGCGGATCATTGCTATCGCACGCAATGCGTTCCGCGAAGCCGTTCGCGATCGCGTGCTTTACAATCTCGTTCTTTTTGTTCTCTTGCTCACGGCTGCTTCGATCTTCATCGGCGAATTGTCTGGTGGCCAGGAACGCAAAGTGATCGTCGATCTCGGACTGAGCGCTATGTTGCTGTTCGGCGTGTTCATCGCGATCTTCGTCGGCGTCGGACTCGTTTATAAAGAGATCGAGCGACGAACGATCTATGCGGTGTTTTCTAAGCCCGTCGGCCGCGGTGAATTTCTGGTTGGAAAATATCTCGGGCTTTGTTTGACGTTGCTGGTCAATGTGGTGGTGATGGGTGTGGGAGTTTCGGTGGCGTTGTTGTACGTCAACGGCGGCTGGGATCCTCTCATTCCAACGATTTGGCCCGCAGTGCTATTGATTTACATGGAGCTGATGCTGTTGACAGCCGCCGCACTGCTCTTTTCTTCGTTTTCATCACCTGCGCTTTCGGCTCTTCTAACTTTCTTCATCTTTATCATTGGTCACTTCAGTGCTGACTTGAAGACGCTCGCGGCCTCGCTCGGCAGCACCAGCGCGCGGTGGTTGTTTACCGGGCTGTATTACCTGCTGCCAAATCTCGCGAACTACAGTTTTATTACACCGGCCGCGCATGGTCGCACTCCCTCGTTCGGATTTGTATTCGCCAGCGCTTTATACGCCCTCGTTTACATCACTGTAATTCTCGCCGCGGCAACACTCATTTTTAGCCGTCGCAACTTCAAATAAATGGTGAGTACGGGTTCAAATGCGTCGAATCACGAGCGACCGAAGACTATCGTGCTCGGCCTGGTCATCGTGTTGGGAATGACGTGTGCTGCCATCCTGGTTCGGTGGACCGATCAACTCCGGCCGCCGGTAGATCCGAATCTGGCTGAAGAGAGTCTCTACCTGAACGACAAGACCGCGCGCCGGATTAGTCTCGGCTTCAATGGATTGGCGGCTGACTGGTACTGGATGCGCTCACTGCAATACGTCGGCAAGAAAATTCTGAATCACCAGAGCGACCTTGCTTTGGATGATCTGAGTGAACTCAATATGAAGTTGCTTGCTCCTCTATTGGACACAGCAACGTCACTGGATCCGGAGTTCATTGAGCCCTACGAATTCGCCGCCATCGTATTACCGGCGGTCGACGTGGAGCAGGCTATTCGTCTTACCCAAAAAGGGATTGATGCGAATCCGAATGCTTGGAGGCTTTATCACCAACTCGGGTATATCTACTGGCGTCAGGGTAAGTATCAACTAGCGAGTGAGACGTACGCGCGCGGGGCACAAATTCCCGGCGCGCCAGCGTGGATGGAAGCGATGAGAGCAAAAATGGCTGCTGAGGGTGGCAGTCGCTCGACCGCGCGTGAGATCTATATGCGCATGTATGAACAATCCAGTGAGGACCAGGTCAGGGAGATGGCCCGCAAGCATCTCATGCGCCTGGACTCCTTGGACCAACGCGATGGACTACAAAGACTTTTCACCGCATACAAGACGCGGACCGGCAAGTGTCCCGATTCATGGCGTGAGCTGACACCGGTCTTTCGCGCGATGGGTATTCCGATGGACCAGTCAGGAGCTCCGCTCGATCCTTCCGGAGCGCCGTACATTTTGAAAGCTGGCGCTTGTGACGTCGAACTCGATTGGAGAACGACAAAGGTTCCTCTGAAATAACTATGCCTGTTATCGAGATCACAAACTTATCCAAAGACTACGAGATCGGGTTTTTCCGCAAACGCAAAGTGCGCGCGCTGGACGGACTGTCTCTAACGATCGATGGCGGCCAGATCTTCGGGTTCCTCGGCGCAAATGGCGCCGGCAAGACGACGACACTCAAACTCCTCATGCGTTTGATCTTTCCGACTGAAGGCAGCGCCCGAATTCTTGGTCACGACATCGCCGACGTCCGAATGCATCAACGCATCGGGTATCTGCCTGAAAATCCGTACTTCTACGACTACCTCACGGCACGTGAGTTTCTCGAGTACTGCGCGGAAATCTTCGGGCTTCAGGCTGCTGAGCGGAAGAAACGTGCGGCCGAGCTGCTGGCCCGTGTGCGACTGGACGAAAAACGCTGGGACACACAACTGAGAAAGTTTTCCAAAGGCATGTTGCAGAGAGTTGGTCTCGCTCAATCGCTCGTTAACGATCCGGAGATCGTTTTTCTCGATGAGCCGATGAGTGGTCTCGATCCGGTTGGTCGTCGCGAAGTGCGAGATTTGATTGCAGCGTTGCGTGACGAAGGCAAAACCGTTTTCATGTGCTCGCACATACTGTCCGACATCGAAGTGCTTTGCGATCGTGTGGCGATTCTGAAAAAAGGAAGGCTCGCTCAGGTTGGATATCTCGACGAGCTGCGGCAAACGACGGAAGGCCCAAATCGAATGGAAGTGATTGCCACCGGCACCGACGCCGCCACCTTAAAGCAACACCTTCCGGAAGCCGACATCGACCCAACGCCAAGAGGCCTGCGGATCGAAATCGCTTCTGAGAATGAGATTGAACGTGTGTTGGCGGCGTTGCGGAAAGCGGGCGGAAAGATCGTCTCGGTCCAACCGATCAAGCAATCACTGGAGGAGTTGTTCTAGCCGCCTCGATCCGTGTAAATCCGTGGCTTCTATTCTTTGAACTTGAACGCGACGACTTCCATCTTGATATTCGCGCGTGCGTCGGTTTCGCTGAACCCGTCCAGCAACACATTCACTTGCATCGTCTTGTTCGGCGCGAGCTCAGGCTGACGAGTTGGAACTATCACGACCGTTTTCTGCTTAATCGGCTTTCCGTTGTAGTCAACTACAACACCGCGTACTTCCAGTCCAACCAGAGTCTTTCCAGTCAGATTGCGCACCGTGCTCTGAAGACTCATCACGATGTCGCCAAGCGCGCGTTTCGCTTCGGTCGCTTCGGGGTCGTCGAGAACAATGTTCTTCCTTTGCTCTTCAAACTGCGGCGAGCCTTCGCGTATCGCGCCTTGCAACGTTTGTTCGCTCGCAGTGCTGCGACCGCTCAGACGCATCAAACCGTAGAAAAGTCCTGCGATCACAACTGCCGCAATCACAGCCACGACGATGATGAGGGTTCGATTCGTTTCCTCAGCTTCAATACGCCGATCAGGAACAGCCATAGTGGTGGAATTGTGCCACAAAGAGTCGTAAAAAGTACAAATACCGCGCTCCGAATTCTCAGGAGCCGTCGGGCGTCAACAACTGCCGAATCAACTCCTCCAACGCCGTAAAGTCGATCGGCTTGGTAACATAACTGTTGCACCCAGCCTCGACCGCCTCGGCCTGAAAATCGGAACTGTCATGCGCTGACACGGCGATGATTGGAGTCGATTCCAAATCAGGAACCTGGCGGATCAAACGCGTTGCAGCCAGTCCATCAATTATAGGCAGACTGAGGTCCATGAGGATTAGCTGCGGTGATTCCGCGCGGGCCTTTTTTACCGCCTCGTCACCATTCGCCGCCTCGACCACGCGGTAACCCGACATTTCGAGCAGTCGCCGCATCATGAATCGGTTGTCTTCCGTATCTTCGACGAGTAGGACCGTGGGTGGCCCGGCAGCCTTCTTTTTCATCTTTGCACCTGACTTCGCGCTCAATTTTAACCTCCCCCGTGCCCGCAAGTTATTGATTTTACTGTATCACTAGAATACGCGCGCCATTTTTGGTACCATCCCGCATTGAAACGCAACACAAACGAATCTTAGGCCAGAGTTTAATTCGTACACTCGGACTGGCTGTGAGGTTCCCCTCCCCTGCGGCCCCTTTTTGAAGCTAAGAGATTTGTACCCAGATGAAGACTGTAACGTCGAGCCCGGAAGACAACGAACGCCTTCAAGATCTCGGTCGAGCTTCAATGCAAATTGTCCATGACCTTAAGAATCAGCTAAATGGTCTCAAACTCTATGCCACGTTCCTCCGCCGCCGGATCGAGAAGACTGAGAGGCCGGGTGACGAGCAGGAGACTATTGCAAAACTGATCAATGGTCTTGACCGTACAGCCGAAGACCTATCGATGATTGTGCGATATGGCCAGCCAGTGGAACTGAAGAAACAGGCTGGAGTTGAAGTCGACAAAGTATTGCGCGCCGTGTGCGCCAGTTTGAACGAGAACGGTGCGACGATCACGCTGAATGGCAGTTCAGAGGGCATTCAAGGAAGTCTCGACTTGTTCAAGCTTACCGATGCCTTTAAGTGGTTGTGCGGAGGTGCACTGAAACACCGGCAAAACGGAGACGAAGCAGGTGAGGTGTCCGTCAGCGCCCGGACGGAAGGCGATGAAGCTGTGATTGAGTGGTCGGGCGTCCGTAATTTGGATCACGATCCATTTCGTTCGTTCGCCGGAAGCGACGAGATCAAACTTGCGCTCGCGGCGAAGATCGTCGAGGCGCACGGCGGATCGGCAAAGTTTCTTGATGGGAAATTTATCGTAATGATTCCGCTTGGCGGATGAAGCAAATAAGGGAGTAATCATCATGCCCCATGGCGCAGCGATTTCGAGAGAGGAGAAAAAGGTGGAGAACAAAGAAGTGCGGATTCTTGTGGTAGACGACGAACCAACGATGGCCGATTCTCTACGGCAGAATTTCGTTGAGGAGGGGTACTCTGTCGATACTGCCCCGACTGGTGCGGCCGCTATGGAGTTGTTTGATCAGGGCGGACATCACCTGGCGATCTGCGACTTGCAACTGCCGGACATGGACGGATTGGAAGTGCTACGTCACATGAAGGACGCGCGCCCGACGACGGAAGTGATCGTTGTGACGGGTTACGGCTCGGTGCAAAAGGCTGTTGAGGCGACGAAAGCCGGCGCCTTCTATTTCGTTGAGAAACCTTTTGACTTCGAAGAGCTGCAACCACTGGTCGAGAAGGCGCTCGAGCGTCGTGAGCTCGTTGCCGAAACAACAAACATGAGGCGACAGCTCTCCACCCGCGCGGAGTACTTCAACATCATCGGCGCGTCGAAACCGATGCAGCAGATCTACGAGACGATCGAGTCAGTGGCGAAGTCGGATGCGAACGTCCTGATCGTTGGTGAGTCAGGCACGGGCAAGGAGTTGATTGCGAATGCGATTCACTATCAATCGCTCCGTTCCAAGAAGCCGTTCATTAAAGTTAACTGCGCCGCGTTACCGAAAGAGTTGATCGAGTCAGAATTGTTTGGACATACGAAAGGCGCGTTCACCGGCGCACACGCAGACAAAGAAGGTTTGGTCCAACACGCTGCCGGGGGCTCGTTGATGCTGGACGAAATCGCGGAGATGCCGATTGAGTTGCAGCCGAAACTATTGCGCGTTTTGCAGGAAAGAAGTTATCGCAAGATCGGTTCGGAGAAGACGTACGCAGTCGACTTCCGTCTCGTATGTTCGACCAACAGGCCGCCCGCGGATGCCATTCGTGATGGTCTGTTGCGTGACGACCTTTTTTATCGAATCTCGACGATCACGATTCACGTACCACCGTTACGCGAGCGCAACGAAGACATTCAGCTTCTGACGGAACACTTCCTGCACATGTACGCTCAGAAGTACGAACGACCGATCACCGGCGTTTCGCAAGCCGCTTATCAACGCCTGTTTGGTCACGCCTGGCCGGGCAATGTGCGTGAGTTGCAAAACGTGATCGAGCGCGCTGTACTGCTCGCAAAAGACAAACAGATTGAACCCATCGATCTACCTTTTGATAACGGCTCGTTGCCTGAGGGAACGTCACCGAATGTTAGTTGGGATGTGCCACCAAACATGACGCTCGAAGATATCGAGCGCCTCGTGATTGAACGAACTCTGCAACGCACGGGTGGCAACAAGCAGGCGGCGGCCAACCTCCTGGGAATCTACCGGCCGCGTCTCTACAGTAAAATCCGGAAGTACAATATCGACGTACCATCGCTAGTTTCTGCATAATTCAGGCCACAGATCCGTCTCAATCTGTGGCTAAATACCTTAGTGATGACTGGCCCTCCAGCGATTACCCCGACACGTCTGCGCGGCATCGACGCATTGCGTGGCATTGCGGCGTTGGGTGTTGTGCTCTATCACGCCGTCGAGCAGGGCCAAAAGGTTCTTCCTCAAAATCTTTTTCAGTATCCCATTCGCGCAGTCCAATTCGGTAGCTCGTTCGGCTACATCGGCGTTTTTCTCTTCTTCGTGATCTCCGGTTTCTGCATTCACCTGCAATGGGCCAAAGCAAAAGCCGCAGGAACGGAACCCGAGATTCGCTTCGGCGCGTTCTGGAAGCGAAGACTCCGCCGGCTCTATCCGCCTTATATAATCGCGCTGCTGCTGTTTTTACTGTTGACCGCCGTGACTCTCGGCATCAATCTCACGCACTTTTTCTTTTACGACATCGGCATGCATCTGCTGATGCTGCACAACCTCGATCCCAAAACCTGTTACACGATCAACGGCGTGTTCTGGACCCTCGCGATTGAAGAGCAACTCTATCTTGCTTATTTCCTGTTGCTTTTCATCCGCGTGCGCTGGGGTTGGGGCGTGACGCTTGCGGTTTGTCTGCTCGCACGTGTGGGGTGGATGGTATTTAGCCACGTCGTTTGGCTGAAAACCGGTTTCGGTATTCCGGTGCCTGAGGCGGCGGCGGTTCACTGGTTCACGTGGGCACTCGGTGCGATTGGCGTGGAAGTATTTTTTGGAATGATAAAACTACGCGGCTGGTCACGCGATCTGCGTCTTGCAGCTCTGCTGATCGTAGCGGCTTCAGCAATCTCGTCGTCCTTGCCGTTAATCAACAAAGACACGTTCCTGCACAATGCGAGCTGGTTCTTAATCCACCCGTTCTGGGGACTCGGGTTCTTTATCGTTGTAAACCGGATGGTGCTCGCGGAGCAGAGCTGGTTGCGAAACGCGAGACTGCCGTCGCTCGTCTCGCTCTTCTCAACGCTCGGGATCTTTTCGTATTCGATCTATCTGACGCACGAACTGGTGATCATGCAATCATGGCGCTGGACCATTCCGAGCTGGTTGCAGCTTTTGAATGTGTTTGTGATTGTGGTTCCGGCGACGATCATCTTTGCGTGGGTATTCTTCTGGTTCTGTGAAAAGCCCTTCATGACGAAGAAAGTAAACCGCGGATTCTCGCTGATGAACGCTGATCTGCGTTTACCCGCGAAAATCCGCGGCTAGTTTTCTTTTACCTCCCTTCCGCGGCTTTCTTCAATCCCTCGATATCAAACTTCTTCATCTTCATCACAGCTTTCATCATGCGATTGGTCTTCGCCTCGTCACCTTCCTGCCACACCTCCTGGATGTAATTCGGAACGATCTGCCACGACAGGCCGAACTTGTCCTTCACCCAGCCGCATTCAATTTCCTTGCCGCCATCTCCTGAAAGTTTTTCCCAGTAGTAGTCGATTTCCTGCTGTGTTTCGCAGTTGACCATCAGCGAAATAGCTTCCGTGAACTTGAACGTTGGGCCACCGTTTAGCGCCACAAACTGTTGCCCATCGAGCTCGAAATCGACGGTCATGACAGTGCCCTTCGGGCCTGCGCCGGCGTCGCCGTAATGAGTCGTATTCCGAATCTCCGAGTTCTTGAAAACAGAGACGTAGAAATTAACTGCCTCCTCAGCATTCCTGTCGAACCAAAGAAATGTCGTGATCCTTTGCGGGGCCGGTTGCGTGCGTTTGCTTCGGGAAGTTGCAGTTGTTGTTGCCATAATAATCTCTCCTTATGTTTGCGTTAGTGCACCCAAAAGCCTGACAAGATTGTTTCCCTAAAGTTTGTTTTTGGGCTGAAACTTCGCTTGTGCTTTTACTGCTTTTTCGTGGCGGAACAAATTGGGCTAAACTGCACTGCTCTGCAAAATCCACGGAGAATCCTCGGAGGAAATTGCATAATTGCGTTTATCACAACTCGTCTCACTGTTTTTCGGTCTCATGTGCGTCGCTTTGGTAGTTCAGGCTCAACAACAACCCGGTCCGGGCGCGCAGCCGCTGGCTTCGCCGACGCCAACGCCGGCGCCGCTGCCACCACCGACCGTCAAGATTGACGCGTATCGCGCAGCGGCGGCACGCATCATCGGCGCTGCACTGACAAGCGACCGCGCGTATTCGAGGCTCGGACATCTCACCGACAACATCGGAAACCGGATCAGTGGTTCGCAAAATCTTGAACGTGCGATCGAATGGGCCGTCGCCGAAATGAAACGCGACGAACTCGATAACGTGCGCGCTGAAAAAGTGATGGTGCCGCATTGGGTGCGCGGCGAAGAGAGTCTCGAGATGCTGACGCCCGTTCCGAAAAAACTACAAATGTTGGGATTGGGCAACAGCATCGGCGCACCGGCCGAAGGCATCTCTGCGGAAGCGATTGTCGTACGCAATTTTGCCGAGCTCGATCGACTCGGCGAGCAAGTGCGCGGAAAGATCGTCGTCTACAATGCGCCATACACGAGCTACGGTGCGACCGTTGTGTACCGCCTGCAGGGTGCTTCGCGTGCTGCTCGCTACGGAGCGGTGGCAGCGCTCGTTCGCTCAATAACGCCGGTAAGCCTGCAAACACCACATACCGGCGCGATGAACTACGATCCAAATCAACCGAAGATTCCTGTCGCGGCCGTCACGATCGAAGTCGCAGAGTTTTTGCAGCGAATGAACGATCGTGGCCAACATCCAACACTCCGTCTCAAGATGGAAGCAAAGTTTCTGCCTGATGCGGAATCAGCAAACGTCATCGCGGAGCTGAAAGGATCGGAGAAGCCCGATGAAGTGATCGTCATCGGGGGCCATTTTGATTCGTGGGACGTGGGCCAGGGCGCGCATGACGATGGCGGCGGTTGTATCGTCGCGTGGGAGACGGTGCGTCTGCTCAAAGAGCTTGGCCTGCGTCCGCGACGAACCATCCGTGTCGTGCTCTACACGAACGAAGAAAATGGACTGCGCGGTGGCAACGCCTATCGCGACGCGCACAAAGCCGAAATCGCTAAACACATCCTGGCGATTGAATCTGATTCGGGTGTCTATCGTCCGGAAGGATTTGGGCTCGCATCAACAGCGCCACTGCAAGCGCGAGCAAATATGCTGGAGATTGCAAAACTCTTGTCGGGAATCGGCGCCGATCAGATCGCCTCAGACGGCGGCGGCGCGGATATCGGTCCTATCACGCGTGAAGGTGTCATCGGCGCAAGTCTCGACGTCGACGGCACATACTACTTCGACATTCACCACACGCCCGCCGACACGCTCGACAAAGTAAACCCGCGCGAGCTTGCGCTCTGCGTCGCTACGATGGCGGTAATGGCATACACAGTAGCCGATATGCCGGAAGAATTTGGCCGCAGATAACACGGATTGTAAATCCGGATTTTGATCCGTCCAATCCGTGGTTACTAGTCGATGAGATATGTTGCGACGCTGGTGGGTGTTTCGAAGCATCGCACTTTGTAGATCTGCACTCGATCGTCACTAACACGTTTCGCCACGCGTTCGAGCACGTATTTCGCGAGGTTCTCGGCTGACGGCTGCAATTCGTCAAACGGCGGCAGTTCGTTGATGTTTCTGTGATCCAGATACGTCACGACCTCGTCAGCCGCCGCCTTCAACTCCACAAAATCGACCAGCAATCCAACGTTATCGAGCTCGCGTCCACGCGCGTAAATCTCGATCTTGTAATTGTGGCCGTGCAGGTTTTCACACTTCCCCTTGTAACCGCGCAGTTGATGCGCACTGGAGAAGTTTCGCTCAATCATTACTTCAAATTGTCCCGGCATAATTAGTCTATAGATAAGATACTAGCAAGTTCGTCGATTCGCGAAGTCACGCGACATGGCGGCAGGCTCTGCAGAAAAGTGCGACCATAACCTTTCGTTCGCAAACGCGGGTCGAGTATCGCCAGTACGCCGCGATCGGTCGTGCTGCGAATCAAACGTCCGAGTCCCTGCTTCAACGCGATGATCGCCTGCGGCACGCTGTACTCATAGAAACTCGAGCCGCCGCTGTCTTCAATGTATCTCTGTCGCGCAGCCACAATCGGATCGGTCGGAACCGCAAACGGCAGTTTATCGATAATCACGCACGACAGTTGTTCACCGCGCACATCGACACCCTGCCAGAAACTCGACGTCGCAAACAACACCGCGTTCGGCGTCTCACGAAACTTTTTGAGTAGCTGACCTTTTGACGCGCTGCCCTGGACGAGACACGGATAGTCGATCTCTGCCCACACGTTTTCAAACAACGACTGCATGCCGGACAAGCTAGTCGATAACACAAACGCGCGCCCCTCAGTTGCCTGAAGAATACGCGCGACTTCGGCCGCCGCCGCAGATCCCCATTCGCGGTCGCGTGGATCGGGCATCCGAGCCGGCAGATAAAGTATCGCCTGGCTTTGGTAATCAAAACTCGACTCGGCAATCAGATCGTCTGCCGTATCGAGTCCGAGTCGATCGCGAATGAAGGTAAAATTGCCACCACTCGAAAGCGTCGCAGACGTCAACACCACTGTCGGCACTTCCTCAAATAACTTGTCCTGCAAAAGTCCGGCGACGTCGATCGGCGACGCACGTAGAAACACGCCGCGGTTCCTTCGCTCGAGCCAGTAGACAAACTTCTTATCCGTGCCGGTAACGATAAACTCGAGCTCAAAACGAATCGTGCGCAGACGACGAATCAGGGCTTCAACCTCAGGCGGTTTTTCCTGAAACGCATCGAGCGTTGTTTCCGTGCGAGCAATCGCGCCTTCGAGAGCGACATACAACTCGCCCAACGGCGTCGGCTGCAAGTCTCCTCCGGATCGTTTCGCAAACGTTCCCGGGATGATCGGATAGCGACCATCTTCGCCGCGGCCATCACGGAATCCACTCCAGAAGCTGTCAGAGAATCGCGACATGCGCGCTACGCAATGCGTCATTTCTCTATCAACTTCAGCATCTTCAATCGTCAGCATGCCGAGATCGCGCACGAGATCGTCGATCTGGTAGTTGGAAACCTGCGCGCCAAAGTATTCGGAAGCAACTTCCTCAATGAGATGAGCTTCGTCGAGGATGACCGCCGTGTAATCAGGCAACACCGAACCATAGTTGCCGTTACGCAAGCTCAGGTCGGCGAAGAACAAATGATGATTGACGACGACGACGTCGGCTTCCTGTGCGCGTTGACGCATGCGCGTGATGAAGCAGGCGTCGAAGTCGGGACATTTCTGACCGAGACACGAGTCAGAACGGGCATCGATGTGACGCCAGAACGAAAGCGACTCAGGCAGATTCGAGAGCTCGGCACGATCGCCCGTTTCAGTCTCATGCGACCATTGGCTAACCTCTTCGAAGTAATCGACCTCGTCAAGACCTTCGAGCACTGGAGCTGTTTGTGCACGTGCGAGCCGGTTCAAACAAAGGTAATTGCTCCGGCCCTTCATGTAGGTCGCTGTAAACGGCTTGGGAAGGACGCTCTGGAGAAAGGGGATGTCTTTCTCCATTAATTGTTCCTGGAGGTTTTTGGTGCCGGTCGAAACGATGACGCGACCATTGCCGCCGAGTGCAGCAGCAACAGCCGGAACGAGATAAGCAAGTGTCTTCCCTGTGCCGGTGCCGGCCTCAACGATGAGATGCCGCTTGTCTTCGAACGCGCGCATCACGGCCTGAGCCATCTCAATCTGGCCCGGTCGAAATTCATATTCGGGATGCGCCTTCGCGATCAGTCCATCCGGACCAAAAACTTCAAGCATTTGTTTGCAACACTGTGCGATCGATGGGACAGAGAGAATACCACGGCCTACAAGTTATGTGTTCCAGCCAGCTCTCAAAAGCCGCCGAGCAACTCCGAGAAATGAAAATTATTTTTGTTGACGGAAAATTGACAAAGGATTAGAGTGCAAAATAGTTTTTCCGTTGTTAAACCTTCCTCCGTCCCAGACTCAGCGGAACAGTAGGAGCCAGACTGCGATCAGCGCTAACGATTGCCGTCACGCGTGTGTCTATTGCCGGCTGCGAAGCGTCTTTCGCAGTTGTAGCTGAAACCCTGTTCGCAAATCACCGGAGCAGTCGCATGTCTAAAAAATCCCTTTTCGCCTTAATAACGATCTTGTTTGCTTCCCTTGGCATCGCTACGCGAGTGGCGTATATGAAGCCCTCGGCGTTTCCCTTTCTTAACTCTCCTCCGATTGCGAATGCAGACAACTACACTGTGCATGGCAACACTCTCATTGGATCGATGCTGGCGAATGATTCTGATCCTGATGGTGATTCAATCTCGTTTTATAGTGTTATCACTGGACCAAGCCATGGCACTCTTTCACCCACCGGCAATCCCGCTTACCAGTTCTATAATCCGCAAACAGGTTACTCCGGCACTGACAGCTTCACGTATAGGATACGTGATAGTTTTTCGAACCTCTCTAATACGGCAACAGTCACGCTAAATGTCGTCAGCAATCCGCCAACCGCAACAGCGGATTCATATACCGTGCATGGATCTACGTTAATTGGATCATTTCTAGCCAATGATTTGGATCTGGACGGCGACTCCTTCACTTTCTACGATATTGTTACCACACCAACCCATGGCACTTTATGGACCGTCACGAATCCGACCTACCGAACCTATATTCCCCAACTAGGTTACGTCGGAACAGATAGCTTTACCTATCGAATACGGGACAGCCTCGGAAACATTTCGAGCCCTGGCACAGTAACGTTGAATGTCGTTAACAATCCTCCCGCAGCAAATGCCGATGTGTACATTGCTTATACCGGCACTAACACGCTGATGGCGCCTAAAGAAAACGACTTCGATCTCGATGGCGATAGTATCGGTAGTATCTTGGTAACTGTTAGTCCGACAAACGGTACCCTAAACGTAACTGGCAATCCGGATATCAAATCTTATGTCCCAAACGCGGGATTCACCGGCACAGATACCTGGCAGTATCGGATAACTGATAGCTTAGGCCAATCGTCTGACGCGACAGTTTACGTTCTTGTATTGCCAAATCCGCTGCTGCCGAAAGCGCCCTATGCTTGTTGTCCAAGTGATCCGGGTAGCCTCGCCGATTTCAATCCGGAATCAGGAGGAAATGCTCACACAAGTGGTGGCCCCGCCGGGAGCTCCGGTCCATCCTGGCCCGATCCGGTAAATCTTGCGACCGGTAGGGAAACATTCGCACCACCGCCTGATCTGCAAGTCTACAATCCCACTGGACCGAGTGTATTCTGGGGCGCACATTATTTTGCGGAGCAGGCGTTAAAGTCCAGTTCGGGTTATGGGTCTCCCGGTCTCACCCGAGGTTGGGTACACAACTACGATATCCGTATCCAGGCTCCCGCCGGATCGTGGGGAGCGCTCACGCTGTACTATCCAAACGGCTCTACTGAAACCCTCACTCCACAATTAAGTGGGGGGACGCCGTCGGGCGCTTTCACGACCGTCGCTGGTGCGCCGTACATTGTTAGTGGAATTTCCGGATCTCCTACCGGAACGTGGCAGTCAGTCACGATCACATGGAAAGATCAAACCAAATGGAAGTTCACGCAACATGCCGGCACTACGACCTATGCCCTTACACAAATCACGAATCGCACCGGTCAGAGTTTGAACTTGAGTTGGAACAGCAGTCGTGCGCTTACACAAGTGAGCGATGCAGGTTCCAGCACGGTGTTGTTGACCCTTGCATATACCGCTAGTGGCAAACTTGCCACCGCCACCGATGTTTACAATCGCCAGGTGAGTTACTCATTCACCGCGGCTACTGGTACGACGCCGGCGACGCTGCAGAGCGTCTCGCAGGTTGTCAGTTCGGGTACGACAAATCCACCCGCGCGCTGGGCCTATACCTATACTTCGGATAAAGGGCTGCAGCTCAATACGATTACGGTACCCAGTCCGGCGGGTACAGGAAACAGCACCGCAACTATTAATTACACCTCAATCGGCAAAGTCAGCTCCCTGGTTGATGCAAACGGTAATCAACGGGTCTACACGTACAATTCAGGTACAACCCAGGTTCAGGTAAAAGATGCGGCCAATAACGTTGCTCTTTCGTGGACGCAAAAGTTCAACGCGAGCGGCCTCAACACGGGCATCACCGATGCGGTCAATCACAGCACCACCATTGCCTACGCTGATACGGCTAACCCCTTGAAGCCTACCAGCGTGACTGATCGAAATGGACACGTCACCACCTACACTTATGACTCTTTCGGCAACGTTGTCACGGTTACCAATCCGCGCAACGTAACTACTACCAATACGTGGTCCTATACCAATTTTGCGCTGGGACGATTAACGAGCACTCAGGAAGGCAGCCGGCCCGCAACAACGATCACTTATTATGAGCCGAGCGGACTGATCCAAACGATCACCAAGCCCGAGCCGAACAACGGGGCCGGCACGACGACGACTACCTTCACTTACGACAGTCTTGGCAACGTGTTGACTGTTGTCGCGCCGGGTAACAACGCCACTTCGACGATCACAACCACGCTCAATTACACGACGGATGGCGCCTATTCTCAATCGGCGAAAATTGGTCAGCCATTGACGATCACCGACAATCTTAATCACGCCATCCATCTGCGCTACGATTCACAGGGAAGAACTACGTCAGTAACCGATGCGCTCGGCAACGAAAAGAACATTTCTTACAACCTGATCGGTCAATGGTTAACTACAACGTATCCCGCAACGGGCCAGACAGGTAGCGGCAACAGCCACTCAACAAATGCCTATCTTTATACAGGAGGCCCACTAACCAGCACTACGTTCTACGATGAGAGCAATACGCAAGCGCGTCAGGTGAGCCGAGCTTACGGGTTGGAAGGAGAATTACTGGGCATCACCGGTAGCACGGAACCAGTGACCTACATCTACGATGCAGCCTATCGTTTGAAGACACTCAAAGACGGCAACAACAATACGACGACTTACGCGTATAACAATCTTGGCATGGTATCAAGCATGACCTTGCCTGGAAGTGAAGTGATGCAGTTCACGTCTTACGACAATGATGGAAACCTGCTGCAACGCATAGATGGAAATAACGTCACGACGAATTACATCTACAACGACCCCGAAAGCCTATTGACCGACATTCAATATCCAGCAACAACGAACCTTAATATCCACTTCACCTATGACAGCTTTGGTCGTCGTTCAGGAATGACTGACAACACTGGAACCCAGGCCTATGGCTACGGAAATATCGATGAGCTGATGAATGTCACAACCACCTACACGGGGTTGTCAGCAAAGACGATCTCTTATTCGTATTATCCCAACGGCAGCCGCGAAAGCATGACCACTCCCGCAGGCTCATTCGACTACTCCTATGATACGGCCGGACGACCTGCCACCATGACAAACCCGTTTAGCGAAACGACAATCTGGACGTACGAAAACAACAACTGGCCGCAAACCCAAACCCTTGCGAACGGAGCAACAGCCACATACACCTACAACGCTCTGGGCCAGGTTACTCGCTTGTTGAATCAGATTGGCAGCACAACAATTTCCGATTTCAGCAACATCACTTATGACGGCGCCGGAAATCGCCTCTCAGTGACAGCAACTATTCCGGGAACATCTTCCTACAGTGGCACAACCACATATACCTACGACAACAGGAATCAACTGACACAGGAGAGTTCCACGCGCAACGGCGGCTTCACTGATGATTTCAGCTACGACGCACCGGGCAACCCGACAAGCTTCAACAATGTGACAAAGACCTATAATTCAAACAATCAACAAACTGCCAGCGGGTTCTCTTACGACGGCAACGGGAACCCGGTCACCTATGGCGGAACGACAATCACGTTTGATCCGGAGAATCGATTGACTTCCCACGGAAGCACATTAACGGCTGGTTACACGGGTGCCGGACTACGGGCATGGAAGAACTCCGCTTCCACCGCAACCTACTTCTTATACGATGGCACGAAGCCGATAATTGAACTCGACGCAAGCGGTAACGTTATCGCAACCAACTCGTACACTCCGCACGGAGTTGTTTCGAGACGGGCTGCTGGATCTAGCGTGCTGTATGGCTATGACTCCGAAGGCAGCGTTGCGGAGCGAATGGACTCCAGTGGTTCAGTCCTTTCAGATCACCTATTCAAAGCGTACGGCGAAAGTTTTTCGACTCTGACTGAACCATTTGGTTATCGGGGGACCTTTGGGTATTACCTGGATACCGAAACCGGTCTGCAATTGCTTACGAACCGTTATTACGATTCCTCTTCCGGTCGATTCATCACGCGAGACCCTATCAATTATTCTGGTGGTATTAATCTCTATTCGTACGTTGCAAATAATCCCACCGGCTACACTGATGAGTCTGGTCTCGAAAGGCTGCCCTATACATTAATACCGGGCAAGCCCATTCCGGAACCAGCACCTAATCCCGTGAGGCTGCCCGATTTTGTTACCTTCCAATTAAACTTAGGGCCGCCCGCTATTCCTATCGGCTGGTCTGGATCAATTACTATTGATCGTTATGGAAGAGTTTACTACCAACCTATCGGGCTAAGTCTCGGCAAGTCATTTCCTGCAGGAGTCTCTTACGCTTACAACATCGGCTGGATTAATCAGCGATGCGTGCCAACTCAACAGAAATTGAACGATGTACTCATGGATCAAAGTATAGGTGTCGGTGGTGGTTTCTTTGGCGGCGTAGAATTCACCGGAAATGGGAGTGGCAGTACCACACAGATCGGTGTGTTTACGCCGCAGATTGGGGGATCCTGGGGGAATACGTCTAAATTGACGGATACGAGGCTAAAGTTTCCAAGCTGGAGTCTAAACCCTGAATGCGGCTGCAAGTAACATTTTGCAAGTTCTGCACTTGAGCATTTGATGGCAAACATTTGGCCATGGGTGGGCGTAATAACTTTCTTAGCTGCGGGATTGTTCTGTCTTTTGGGTGCTCAACATTTACAGCGACAAGCAATCGAAGCAGACAGGCAATTGAAAATTCACCCCTTTCGCGGGTTTATCAGAAGTCGTAGTTATGTGAGAGTAGCTCGAATAGGTGGAGCATCGTCAATCCTGGTTGCTCTGTTGTTAACCATCTTGCTTCTAATGCATTAAGCAGCGCCGGCCGACTCAAGCAGACACGACGCCTTTCAACCGCTTCGGGTACAACGGAAATCGCGCCGTGAGATCAGCCACATCACGCTTTACTTTGTTTCGCGCTTCTTCCGACTCAGGTGCGTGAATCACCTCGGCGATGAGCCGTCCGATCTCACGCATCTCCGCTTCTTTCATCCCGCGCGTAGTGACAGCGGGTGTGCCGATTCGCAATCCAGACGCCACGAACGGTTTGTTTTGATCGAACGGAATAGTGTTCTTATTAACTGTGATCAGCGCCGCTTCGAGGGCCTTCTCCGCGTCCTTGCCGGTGATTCCCTTGCCGTTCATCCAAACATCGACCAGCATCAGGTGATTGTCAGTCCCACCCGAGACGAGGCGCAGGCCCTGTTCCTGCAATTCACTCGCAAGGGCTTTCGCGTTCTTGAGTACCTGCTGCTGATACTCCTTGAAGTCGTCGCGCAACGCCTCACCAAACGCCACCGCTTTCGCGGCGATGATGTGAACTAGTGGTCCTCCCTGAACGCCCGGAAAGAGCCTGCGATCGATCTCTTTCGCGTGTTCCTCGCGACACAGAATCAACCCACCACGCGGACCGCGCAGCGTTTTATGAGTCGTCGTCGTTACATAATCTGCATGCGGAACTGGCGACGGGTGTAACCCGGCCGCGACTGGTCCTGCGATGTGCGCAATGTCGGCGAACATGCGCGCACCGACACTGCGTGCAATCTGCCCGATGCGCTCGAAATCGATCGTGCGTGGATAAGCTGAAGCACCACAGACGAGCAGTTTGGGTCGATGCTCTTCGGCAATCTTTTGCAGCTCGTCGTAATCGATCTGTTCGGTCTCTTTCGAAACACCGTAATCGGCGACTTTGTAACTGAGTCCCGAGAAGTTCAAAGGATGACCGTGAGTGAGATGGCCACCGTGCGAGAGATTCATTCCGAGGATCTGATCGCCGTACTGGATCGCGGCCAGGTAAACAGACATATTCGCCTGCGCGCCACTGTGCGGCTGCACGTTCGCGTGATCCGCGCTAAACAACTCCTTCGCGCGATCGATCGCGGTTTGCTCAACAACGTCGGTCCACTCGCAACCGCCGTAGTAACGCTTACCCGGATAACCTTCGGCGTACTTGTTCGTAAACACTGAACCAGCAGCTTCGAGTACGGCTTCACTGACAAAATTCTCGGAGGCGATAAGCTCGAGCCCGTTGGCCTGACGTGCGACCTCGTTGTCGATAGCGCCGGCGATGATTGGATCGACTTCGGCAAGTGGTGCGTTTCTGTCCATTGAACTCCTGAAATGGTGGTGTTTTAGAAGAAGCGTGATGGTAACTCAGGCATCGTTGCGCAGCAAACCGATCCATTCACGGATGAGACCGATTTGCGTTAGTCGCGTTTACTAGGCGAGAATGCCCGGATTATGCGCTGGTCACGTTACTTTATCCCAACTCTCCGCGAAGACCCGGCCGATGCCGAAGTTATTTCGCACAAACTGCTTTTACGCGCCGGGGCCATCCGGCAATTGTCCGCGGGAATCTATTCTCTTTTGCCGCTGGGTCAACGAATCGCGATCAAGGTCATGCAAATCCTGCGTGAGGAAATGAACGCGATCGGTGGTCAGGAGTTTTACCTGCCCGCGCTGCATCCGGCCGAGATCTGGCAGGAGTCGGGACGCTGGTATGCGATTGGCGACGAGATGTTTCGTCTCAAAGATCGTAAAGGCACGGACATGTGTCTCGGTATGACGCACGAGGAAGTGTTCACTGCGATTGCGCGCAACGAAATCCGTTCTTACAAGCAACTGCCACAGGTCTGGTACCAGATTCAGATCAAGTTTCGTGACGAAGCACGACCCAAGTCAGGACTAATCCGAGTGCGTTCTTTCATCATGAAAGACGCCTACTCGTTCGACATCGATCGCGAAGGGCTCGACAAGTCGTTTATCGATCAGCGCGAGGCCTACAAAAAGATCTTCACACGCTCCGGCATCCAGTTTTTGATTGTGGAAGCTTCATCGGGCGCGATGGGAGGCACGGAGTCGAATGAGTTCATGGCGCGCACTCCGGCCGGTGAGGATCTAATCGTCAACTGTGCGAGTTGCGGTTATGCGGCAAACCTCGAGAAAGCGACTTCGCGACTGGCTGAGATCAATGACGAGCCTGGACCAGCAGCACCCGAGGAGTTTCCCACGCCCGGTGTGCGAACGATCGAGGACCTGACTACCTTTCCCGGTGGCGCTGAAGCGTCGCGACAGATCAAATCACTCGTCTTCGTTGCAACCATCGACGGCGAGCCTCGTCCAGTGCTGGTTTTGATTCGCGGCGATCACCAGCTTCACGAAACCAAACTTGCCGACAGCCTGCGTGCGACAGCCGTGCGCGCCGCGCATCCGGAAGAGATTCGCGACCTGCTTGGCGCGAGCGCCGGAAGCCTCGGCGGTGTTGGCGCGAAGGCTAAATCGCGCGACCTGCGCATCGTCGCCGATGCAGCATTGAAGAACCGTCGCAACATGACTACGGGTGCAAACAAAGACGACCACCACTTACGTGGCGTAGACATCGCGAGAGATATTTCGGTCGACGAGTGGTTTGAACTCCGCAGCGTTGAAGCCGGCGAAGGCTGTCCAAAATGTGAAACCGGCACGCTCGAAATTTTCAAGGGCATGGAGATTGGTCACATCTTCAAGCTCGGCACGAAGTACTCAGATTCAATGGGCGCGACTGTCCTCACGCAGGACGGCAAACCAGTTCCCATCGTCATGGGCAGCTACGGCATCGGTGTGGAACGCATCATCGCCGCTGCGGTCGAGCAAAATCATGATGACGACGGGATCATCTGGCCGAGATCGTTAACGCCGTTTGACGTAGTCGTCACAGTCACAAACATGAAACAGGACAATGTGCGTGAAGCCGGCGAGAAGTTGTATCAGGAACTGCAAGCGGCCGGTCTCGAGGTCTTGCTCGACGATCGAGACGAGCGCGCCGGCGTAAAATTCAAAGATGCGGATCTAATCGGCATTCCTTATCGGGTCACAATCGGAAAGAAAGTTGCCGATGGCGTCGTTGAGTTGTTCAATCGGCGCACAAAGCAGAGCGAAGATGTTAAGATCACTGACGTCGTGGAGAGGCTGATAGGATCTGAGAATTGATTGTGCGGCTACAAGCGCAACACAGTTTTCTCGCGCAAAGGCGCAAAGGCGCAAAGACAGACGCTTCTTCTTTCTTTGCGCCTTCTTCTTTGCGCTTTTGCGCCTTTGCGCGAGAACTTCCGTTTGGAATGCCGCTCTTTTGTCTCCTCTTAATCCTCATCAACACAACCTCGACTCACGCGCAGGATCTCCTTCCGGAACTCGTTCGGCGCATTAAGCCCTCCGCCGTCGCCATCGAGACTTTCGATTCGCGCGGCGAGAAGCTCTCGCGAGGCAGCGGCTTCTTCGTCGAAGTCGATCGCATCGTGACGAATCGCCACGTACTCGAAGGCGCATATCGCGCCGAGGTTCATTCGTCGACGGGAGCGGTTTATCCCGTCAAAGGCGTTCTCGCAGTCGATGCTGAGGGTGACATCGCGTTGTTGAAGATCGACACGCCCGTTAATCAAATCAGACCATTACCGCTCGACAAAACTTCGCCGCAGGAAGGCGAGAGTGTCGTCGTGATCGGCAATCCACTCGGTTTGGAAGGCAGCGTTACGAATGGAATTGTTTCCGCCGTGCGCGACATCCCGACGTTTGGTCGCATCATTCAAATCACCGCGCCGATATCATCCGGATCGAGCGGCAGTCCGGTGGTTAACATGCAGGGCCAGGTGATCGGGATTGCGACGCTACAGATCACCGGCGGACAGAGTGTGAATTTCGCGATTCCTTCCGAACGTATTTCTCAACTGCAAGTGGTGCAGATCACGTCGCTCGGAGATCTCGTCGCGAGCACCGGCAGGAATAAACGCGCGAAGGCAGTGCAGTTCTTCCGCGACGGTTTGAGTTTTCTTTCCAAAGACGACTGCGAGAAGGCGTTGCCGTATTTCGAGAAAGCAACCGAGTCAGACAGCAACTACGCTGAGGCGTGGGCGCAAAGTGGTTTCTGCAATGAAAAACTCGGCCGGCACTCGGAGGCGCTGGAAGCGTCGAAGAAAGCTGTGAATCTGCGACCGTCGGCGGAGTCGTACTTCAACATCGGCCTCGCCAGTTTCTATCTCAAGCAATATAAGGATGCAGCGGAAGCCTATCGACAATCGATCAAGCTCGATCCGTATAACGCTGCGGACGCTCATTTCGCGCTCGGGTTGGTCTATCGCGACTGGGGCAAGCCGGATGATGAAATCCAGGCTTACAAACAGACGATTCGCCTCCGTCCTGATTACATTGCGGCGTACGAGCGGTTGGGTTCGCGTTACTTGAAGTCGAAGAAGTTCAACGAAGCGATCGAAGTGTTCCGACAGCTTTCGGCGTTGAAGCCCGGCGATGCAATCGCGCCAAACAATATGGGCGAGGCTTATTTCGAATTGAACAAGCTGAACGAGGCGATGGAGTCGTTTCGACAATCGATCCGTTTGAAGCCCGACTATGGGAAGGCTTACTACAACCTCGGTCGCTGTCTGCTCGCGATGGGAAACCGCGACGCCGCACTCGAGCAATACACAATCCTCACCAACATCGATCCCGATTGGGCCGAAAAGCTCAACGCCATCATCAATCCTTAACCACAGATTACACAGATTAGTTCATTACTTCGCCGACAATGGCAGTGAGGGCGTTGTCCTGAAGACTGGGATTGCGTGGCAGTTGGCCGTGAAGATCGCAGCCGAAGACGGCGTAACGCGAGAGCTTTTTGAAGATGTTTTCGCCGAGCAACGAGGTGCGGGTGACGCGTCCGTCACCGGGCGCGTACATTGCATCAGTCGCTTTCTGCTTCGAGATTTTTACACCGCTGGAAGTTCGATACTCACGCGGCCTCGTCAGCGTTATCCATCGATTCCTCTTCTCATCACGTATCACAACTGGCGAGTTAAACGTTTCTTCGCAATCGCCACCAATCGCGAGAAGAACAACCGGCGTGTCTGAGTTACCGGACGCATCGAGAGCTTCCTGAAATCGACGTGCGCGTTTCAACTGCGCGGCGAGATACACATCGAGCATCACATCCGATCTGCCGTCAGTGCCACCCACATCAGCATATCGGCGTCTAAACTCCGGCGACGAATAGATCACACTCCAGCCATATCGTTTCCAAACTTCAACGTCGTACAAATCCACCGGCAAGACTTCAAGATTCTCATTCAGAAACCTTACTGCCTCGCGATGCGGCATCAGTTGAAAAACCGAAGGCGTCTTTACCACGTCTTCGGCAGTCAACTTGTTGAGCAGCGGCACACGCCGGCGCAAACCTTCAGTTATCGAATATCCTTCGACGAGCGTAGCGAAAGCGTCTGCGGAACCTTCGTTCGGCACTCCAATCATGACGATCTTGCCGATGTGAGCTGCGCCCGGCCAGGTCGGTTGAATTGGACCATCACCGGCCGGCAGATCGTTGTCGCCATACATCGCCGCGTAGCGCGCGATCAAGCCGCCCATCGAATGTGCGATGACGTTGAACTTCAGGTCCGGCTTCTGAAGTTTTGTTTTCAATCGATCGATGCGTCTGATGAGTTCGCGCGCATTGCTGACGTTGTCCTGTCGCCAGTCGTATGCGAAGACGTAGAACGTGTCCTGATAACCGTCCGCGGCGGGATTGTCCCAGTCGCCGTCGCGATAACCGGCATAGCGACGCAAGGCTTCGAGCAAATCTCTGTAGACGAAAACTTCCGGGAGGACGCGCGCGAGTTTTACCGTCTCGATAATTTTTCCTGGCACGAGGTCATCGCGATTGGCCGCGAGATCCGGACTGATCGGCAGTCCTTCCTGAGAAGTTCGAAACGCAGAAGGCCAGACCGTTTCACCAGTTTTTGGATTGATGAGTTGAGTTCCGAGAATTCCCGGAATCACGATCACCGGGCGCTTTCCGGACCTTTGTCGTGCTGAAGCGAAGATGTGTTCGAGATTCGGAGTGCGGCGCGCTGAAATACACGCACTCGAGACCAGCGAGAGCGCGATCAAAATCAGAATCAATTGCCGCGAACGTTCAACTGGGGGTCTACTCAACGGGCACCGTCCAACGACGATTAATGAGGCTCGCGACAAATCCCGCGCCGAAGCCGTTATCGATGTTTACAACCGTGACATTCGAAGCGCAGGAATTCAGCATTCCTAGCAATGCCGCGACCCCTCCAAAAGATGCTCCATATCCGATGCTGGTTGGCACCGCCACGACGGGAACACTTACGAGACCACCAACAACAGACGGCAGGGCGCCTTCCATTCCGGCGGCGACAATCACCACGCGCGAACGCTGCAATAGGCTCCGCTCGGAAAGGACTCGATGAATTCCGGCAACCCCTGCATCCCAGATGCGATCGACGGTATTTCCCATTGTCTCCGCAGTGAGTGCGGCTTCTTCGGCGACCGGAATATCGCTCGTGCCGGCTGTCACCACCGCAATCGAACCGACGCCTTGATTGGTCTTGTCACGACGAATTCGTACCAGCTTTGCCGCTTCGTGCCATTCAGCGTCGGTGATAATGTTACGAATCTCACCAAACGTGGCTTCGTCGGTGCGAGTGACGAGAATATTTGGACTGCGCTGTACGAGGCGTTCGACGATCCCGACAACCTGCGCACGCGTCTTGCCGCCGCCAAAAACCACTTCGGGGAAGCCCTGGCGGGTCGCGCGCGAGTGATCCACGCGCGCAAAGCCGATGTCTTCAAAGTGAAGGTTTTTGATCCGGTCGAGAGCGTCGTTGGTTTCCAGTTCGCCGCTCTTATAGGCCGACAGCAGCCTCTCCAGTTCATTTAGATCCATCGGCCTCAGCATGCCACAAAAAGGCACACAAAGCACATTGACAAAAACCAGTTAAAGCGATCATTCGTACGGAATAGTGTCTGTGACTTGTGTGCTTTTTTATGGCAATATCTGACCAAGCCGTGTCCACCGTAATCAAAAACACCCGCCTGACCCTCGAAATGATCAAGATCGAGCACACGCTCTTTGCGCTGCCGTTCGCGTTTCTGGGCGCGGTGCTGGCGGCGCGAGGGCTGCCAACAGCCTGGCAGATTCTGTGGATTGTCGTGGCGATGGTCGGAGCGCGATCCGCCGCGATGGCTTTCAACCGAATCGCCGACCGGCACTTCGACGCAAAAAACCCAAGAACGGCGTCGAGAGCTCTGCCGGCGGGTTTGCTTTCAGTCGGGTTCGTATGGGTATTCACGATTGTTGCCGCAGGTCTGTTTGTGCTGGCGGCGGCGATGCTGAATCGTTTGACGCTGATTTTGTCGCCCGTAGCACTCGGCTGTGTGCTGCTTTACTCGTTCACAAAGCGTTGGACCCAGTTTTCACATCTCGTCCTCGGTGCAAGTCTCTCGATTGCGCCGACCGGGGCATGGATCGCGGTACGCGGCGAGATCGGAAGTCCGGTGCCGCTCTTGTTGTCCCTCGTGGTGCTGTTGTGGACTGCCGGCTTTGACGTGCTTTACGCGTGTCAGGATTACGATTTCGATCGACGTGAAGGATTGAGATCGATTCCGGCGCGCTTCGGAATTGCGCGTTCGCTCTGGATCTCACGCGCACTTCATGCGGCGGCTTTCCTCGGTTTGGTCTGGCTCTTCGTGATCACAGGTCTCGGTCCCGTCGCCTTCGCGGGCGTGCTCGCAACTGGCTTGTTACTTATCTACCAGCATCGCCTTGTTCGTGCCGACGATCTCAGCCGCCTGAACGCCGCCTTTTTTACCACCAACGCTTTTGTTAGCGTGATCTTGCTGGCCACTTTCGGAAGCGCTGTTTTCCTCAACAAATAAGATTGAGTAATTGACATGACTTTTTCACACGACGACAAACTGAACGAGATTGAGAAACTCGTCACGAGCGGCAAGCGGCTCTCGCTTGAAGACGGTCTGGCACTTTACGCCACTGACGATCTGCCGGGCCTCGGCAAACTCGCCGACACGGTGCGACGACGAAGACACGGCCGCACGACTTTCTTCAACGTCAATCGCCATCTCAATCCGACTAACATCTGTTACGCCGACTGTAAGTTTTGCGGTTTCTACCGCACGCCGCGCCAGCCCGATGCATACACACACAACATCGACGACAGCTTGAAAGTCGCGGCCCAGGCAGTCGCCGAAGGCGCAACCGAATTGCACATCACCGGCGGGCTCAACACGAAGCTTCCGTTTAGTTACTTTACCGATCTGCTTTCGTCGTTGAAGAAACAGTATCCGCAGTTGCATCTGAAAGCGTTCACGATGGTCGAGTTCGATCACTTCGCACACTTCTACAAGATGTCTGACGAAGAAGTTATCAAGCAATTGATCGATGCCGGCCTCGATTCGTGTCCGGGCGGCGGCGCCGAGATCTTTCGCGAACCAACGCGCTCGATGATTTGTGCCCACAAGTGCAACGCCGAACGCTGGCTGGAGCTGCAGGGAAAAATTCACGCTGCTGGACTCAAAACAAACGCCACGATGCTCTACGGGCATATCGAGTCGGTTGAAGACCGGGTCGATCACCTCGTCAAACTGCGCGAACAACAGGAAAAATCCGGCGGTTTTCAGTGCTTTATTCCGCTCGCGTTTTATCCTCCCGACACGCAGTTGGCTCACCTGCCTGGTCCGTCCGGCGTTGATTCGCTGAAGACGATCGCGGTCTCGCGTTTGATGCTGGACAACTTCGATCACATCAAAGCGTACTGGGTGATGCTCGGCAAACGGCTGGCCCAGGTAGCGCTTCATTACGGCGCCAACGACATCGACGGCACGATCACAGACGGTGGCGAGCTGACCACGAGTTACTCAGTCGAAGCCAACAATGAGGTAAAAATGAATAAGTCAGAACTCATCGGCTTGATAGAAGAGGCCGGCTTCGAAGCAGTCGAACGCGACACTGTCTACAACCGGATCGAGCGCGACAGCGTCAGCATGGTCTAACAATATTTATGTCAGAAACAATCACACTTGCACATTCACCTGATTCCGACGACGCGTTCATGTTCTATGGTCTCGCGACGCACAAGCTGAACACGGGGAATCTAAACTTCGAACATCTTCTCAAAGACATTCAAACTCTGAACGAGGAAGCGATGCGCGGCACGTACGATGTCACCGCGATCAGCTTTCATGCTTACGCGTACATTCACGACAAGTACGCGCTGCTACCTCACGGCGCTTCGATTGGTGATAACTACGGACCGATCGTCGTTTCTCGTGAGCCGGCAACTCCGGACGACATTCCTAATCTAAAGATCGCAGTTCCGGGAAAGTTAACCAGCGCTTTTCTCGCACTCCGGATCTTCAATTCCGATTTCGAATACAAAGTAGTTCCTTTCGACAAGATTATCGACGCCGTCCAGGATGGAACTTGTGACGCGGGTCTGCTGATTCACGAGGGTCAACTGTTTTACGAGTCGAAAGGACTGCACAAGGTGCTGGATCTTGGCGAGTGGTGGCACGAGCAACATGGACTGCCGCTACCGATGGGTGGCAATGCGATTCGCCGCGACCTGGGGGATGACCGTATCAAGACAGTTTCTAAGCTGCTGCGCGAGAGTATCAACTATTCGCTCACGCACCGTGACGACGCGCTGCAGTACGCGATGCAATTTGCGCGAGACATGGACCCGGAGCTTGCCGACAGGTTTGTGGCGATGTGGGTAAACGATTTGACGTTGGATTACACGGAGCGAGGCCGCGAGGCTGTCCGCCTGTTACTCGACGAGGGCTACAAAAGAAATATTATTCCAAACAAGGTCAACGTTGAGTTTGTCGAGGGGTAGTTTTGGAGTGCGGCGGCCTGGCGCCGCTTTATTACGATCATAGCCCT
>DASWUM010000029.1:0-38899 GCA_036401595.1 Pyrinomonadaceae bacterium | reverse complement strand
GAATCAGACGTCCAGCAATCGCGCATGTAACAAACCACGGGCGGCCACGGAGGGCCGCCCCTACAGTACGTTCGATCGAGTTTGTTTATGTCCGAAGCATTGCGCTTCCAGATTGATAGCCAGCAGGGTGAAGCGCGCGTCGGCGTGTTGACTACTCGGCGCGGGCAGATTGAGACGCCTGTGTTTATGCCGGTTGGGACGGCGGGGACGGTCAAAGGCATTCGGTTTGAAGAGCTCGAGTCGAAGGATCTCGACGCGAAGATCATTCTCGGGAACACCTATCACTTATGGTTACGGCCTGGAATCGACGTCATTCGCGCGGCCGGCGGGCTTCATCGTTTTATCGGCTGGGAGCGGGCTTTGTTAACCGACTCTGGAGGTTTTCAGGTCTGGAGTCTCGGCGCGCTGCGCAAGATCTCGGAAGAAGGCACTGAATTCCGCTCGCATGTCGACGGTTCGCTCAGGTTCTTATCACCAGAGGTGTCGATGGAAGTACAAGCCGCGCTCGGGTCTGACATCGTGATGGTCTTTGACGAGTGTGCACCCGGCCAGGCGAGTCACGAAGAAACCGAGCGGAGTATGAATCTCACGACACGCTGGGCAAAGCGTTCTAAATCCGCCTTCAAAAAACTACAACTTGAACATGCGGACACCGGATACCTCGAGGCCGAAGGCTTGAGCGGAACGCAGGCACTCTTCGGAATCGTGCAGGGCGCCGGCCATCTCGACCTGCGCCGCATCAGCCTCGAAGAAACCATCGATATCGGGTTTGACGGCTATGCCATCGGCGGTTTGAGCGTCGGCGAAGAGAAGTCGCTGATGTTTGAAGTCATCGAAGACATCGCGCCGAGAATGCCCAAAGATTCGCCGAGATACCTGATGGGTGTCGGAACTCCCGAAGACCTGGTCGAGGCCGTAGCACGTGGTGTCGACATGTTTGACTGCGTTTTACCGACACGAAACGGGCGCACCGGGCAGGCTTTCACGTCGCGTGGCAAGCTCAATATTAAGAACGCCCAGTGGCTAAATGACCAGCGACCGCTCGACGAATCGTGCCCGTGTTCGGTCTGTGGCCGGCACTCGCGAGCCTATTTGCGTCATTTATATATGACCGGGGAAATCCTGGCGAGCATTCTTCTGACGCACCATAATCTGGCCTTCTTCCTTGACACCATGCGAGGCGTGAGGCAATCTATCCGGTCTGGCGATTTCCCAAAATTTCGGCGTAAGTTCACCGAGCGGCTGGGTGCGAATGGTGAATAGTGGTTCGCGAGCTGGCCGCGTCTGTTTGTTCACGCGCTGAAATAAACGGGGAATTGCGAAGTCAAATCCTTCGAAACAACTAAGAGGTCAATGCAAACTTTTCTGATTCTCTTCCAGGGCGGCGGCTTAAGTGGACTTGCGCAGCTCGCGCCACTCCTTTTGATCATCGTCGTCTTTTATGTCCTGGTGATTCGGCCTCAACAAAAGCGACAACGACAGTTACAGGAAACGATCTCGAGCTTGAAGATTAACGATAAAGTGGTCACCACCGGCGGCATCATCGGAGTGATCACGGGCGTTAAGGATGCAAGTTTCCTGATTCGCAGTGCCGACAAGACAATTCTTGAAGTAGCGCGGACTGCCATCGCCGACATCGATCGGAATGGAAAAGACGCAAGTTAGGCTACAAGAGGCACGAAAGGCACATCAGAGTAAGAAAGCAATAACGCCAAAATTTCTGCAATGAAGAAAAAGAACCTTCTCACGCGTGTAATCATCATCGCTATCGTTACAGTCGTCGGGATTTACCTCGTGATCGGGCCGCGTCGACGTCCGAACTTAAAGGACTTCACCTGGTCCGGTATCAAACAGACTCTCAAGTCGAACATTCATCTGGGACTTGATCTGCAGGGCGGTTCGCATCTTGTGATGCGCGTCAAAACCGAGGAATACCTGAAGCGACTGACTGAAGAGAGTTACACCGCCGCGCAAAACGCAGCCAAGGACGCAGGATTCGAAACTAAAGGCGGCCAGGCAGTTACCACTAACAACAACTACAGTGTTGCGCTGCAACTGTCTGATCCGTCAAAGGCGGCCGAAGCCAAAGAAGCTGTCCAGAAGAAAGTCGAGCTTGGCGACTCGAACGTTTGGACGTATTCATCATCCGGCGACACGATTTCGTGGACGATGACGCAGGCGGCGCAGCGAACTCTGGCTGACAACGCCACTACGCAGGCACTCAACATCATCGATAGCCGCATCAACGCTCTTGGTATCACCGAGCCGACGCTGCAAACACACGGCGCGCAAAGTTCACATCAGATTCTTCTGCAGATGCCCGGCGTTCAGGATCCGGAGCGCGTCAAGAACATCCTTCAGGGTCAGTCGCGACTTGAACTCGTGCATGTAATCGGACCGCCTAGCCCGGCTCCGGCCACGACATACGCCAGCGAAGCCGATGCAATCGCGTCACTCAATAGTGCCGGCACTGTTCCGCCGAACCGCAAAGTCATTGCATACCAGGAACGAATTGAGAAGAGTGCTGACTCCAAAGATCCCAACCAGCAAAAACCAAAGCAGTGGGTTGTGGTTGAGAATCCTGCAATCATCGATGGCAGTGAGTTGAGAAACGCTGCTGCAATACCGACCCAGGGTGGTCGTTCTGATGATTACGAAATCAATTTCTCACTGAAGAAGGCTGGTGCGGAGAAATTTGGCGCCTGGACTGGTTCTCATATCAATGAGTACATGGGCGTCGTTCTTAACGGCGAAGTCAAATCGATCGCCTTCATTAAATCGCAGATTTTTGATTCCGGTCAGATTAGCGGCCGCTTTACCAAGCAATCCGCGGAAGATTTAGCGCTAACCTTGCGCTCGGGCGCGCTGCCGGCTCCCATCGAGTATCTCGAGGAACGAACGGTTGGACCAAGCTTGGGACAGGATTCGATTCGCGCGGGCGTGCGCGCTTCACTGGTCGGACTCGCGCTCGTCGTCGTTTTCATGCTCTTTTACTATCGCGGTTCCGGCGTGAACGCGGTCGTGGCCCTGATTCTGAACATGATCCTGATGCTCGCGGGTCTGATCGTGTTTGGAGCGACGCTCACGCTACCTGGTATCGCCGGTATGATTCTTACAATCGGTATGGCTGTCGACTCCAACGTGCTCATCTTTGAGCGCATTCGAGAGGAGTGGCGTTCCGGCAAGACCGTCCCATCCGCAGTGGATCTCGGATTCGATCGTGCTTTCATCACCATCATCGATACGCACGTTACTACTATCATTTCATCGCTCTTTCTGTTCGTGTTCGGCACCGGACCAATTAGAGGTTTCGCAGTGACGCTGGTTATCGGACTGCTGGTGAACTTGTTCTCCGCAGTTTATGTCTCGCGCACGATCTTTATCTGGTTGCTGTCACGCAGAAAAATGGAGTCGCTGAGTATTTAGAGATTAATCATGTTTCAAGTCCTTCACGATATAAATATTGACTGGCTCGGTAACCGCCGCTGGTTCATCGGGATTTCGGTGCTGCTCATGCTGGCGGGTTTGGGTTCGGCAGTTATCAGGCAGGCGACTGGTCGTCAGGCATTCAACCTTGGCGTTGATTTCAAAGGCGGAACAGTTGTCACTACTCGCTTCAAGCAAAAGCCGTCCGATGACGCAATCAGAAACGCATTGACGGCAAGGGGCGTTAGCGACGCAGTCGTGCAGCCCGTTACTGACAGGCCCGACACAGTGCTGATCAAGGTACCACTCGAAGGCGAGGGCCAGGACGGCAGAGCCAAAGTCAAAGAAGCTCTGAATACGTTTGGAACTGAGGCGGCGCCTGGAACTGAGCTCGAAGCAGATCAAAGTGCTACTTACAAGATCATTGGTACTGACGCTGTCGGTGCAATTGCCGGTGCTCAGCTAAGGAACAAAGCGATCGCCGTTACACTTGCGGCACTCGTCGGGATCCTGCTTTACATTGCGGTCCGCTTTGAATGGACGTATGGCGCCTCGGCTGTGATCGCGGTGTTTCACGACGTGCTGGTCACGCTTGGTTTCTTTTCGATTTTCCAGATCGAGATCAGTCTTAACGTTATTGCTGCACTACTGACACTCGTCGGATTTTCGGTTAACGACACAATCGTTGTGTTCGATCGCATTCGCGAAAATCGCAAACTGCATCGACGAGATTCGCTCTACAAAATTACCAACGACTCTATCAATCAAACACTCTCACGTACCGTGATCACCAACGGTCTTGTGTTTCTGTCCGTGTTGGCATTGGTCCTTTTCGGTGGCGATGTGCTGCGCGCGTTTTCGCTCGCACTCTTCATCGGCGTGGTGTTTGGTACCTATTCGTCGATCGCGATCGCGAGTCCGATCATGGTCTGGTGGGAGCAGCGAATCGAGGCGGCGAATCGCGAAATGGCATTGAGTTTTAATCAGCCCAGAGTGATGAAGGCGGCTGGCGCCGCGAAAGGTGCGAAACAGGGGTTTCGCGACGCTTCGAAGCCACTTCATTAAGTTATTTGCGATTCTAGTGGGAACAATTTGGCTGGAATGGGTGTCCTAATTGCGCTTGACTTTGAAACGCCATGCGGACTAGTATGCGACCGTTGCTGGCCAATTTAATATCTCAAGTGTCGACGCCGCGGTGTGTGTGAAACGCTGCAAGTTGGGCGCGGCGGCAGTGTGTGTTGAGCGGGCCGGCGAGTTGTTTTCTCGCACAGCGGCTTCCAATTCAATTCGGTGTGCTCAATATCGCATGAGCTGCTGTTTTCCCCTTCTTTAAATGACGGAACACGAGCGGTACTTAATCGACGCCTACGAGGTACTACTGCTTAAATTTTCGTAACCCCTGATCCATTTGGCGCCGGAGTCGGAGGATAAATTTAATGTTCGATAATCTCGTTGAGTCCAGTTCGCACAAAGATGATCTAACGCGGAAAGGCTCATTCATTGGCATCACTTTGGCGATTTACTTTGTGCTGATCATGGTCTTCTTTGTGGCCGGCATTTACCTGTATGACGCGCATCTCTCAACCTTGGATCTTGAGTTGACCACACTCGTGGCTCCAGTTCCGGTGCCACAACAGGAAGCCCAGCCGGAAAAGCAACAGGAAGCCAAGCCGCAAAAAGTCGAGCAGAACGTCGACGTTCGCAAGGAACTGATTGCCGATGTTGCGGAAAGTCGTGTGCCACCAAAGGAAATTTCGGCAAAAGCCAGCGACATTCCACCAGTCAGACGTGGTGTGACGACTGTGTTGGGAGATAGTTCCTCAAACGCAGCTGCACCAATGCCTGCGGGTCCAGGCACCGGCACAGTAACAACTGCGCCAGCCAGGGTTCAGATTGCCGACGAGCCACCGCCACCTGAGGTCAAACCGACTCCACCGCGTGCTCCCATTTCCGGCGGCGTCCTTAACGGCAAGGCGATCAGCTTACCCAAACCCGCATATCCACCGATTGCCCGAGCTGCACATGCTTCCGGCACTGTGGTCGTGCAGGTGCTCATCGACGAAAACGGTAACGTGGTTTCAGCCCATGCCGTTTCAGGGCATCCGCTGTTACAGGCGGCTGCTGTGGGTGCTGCAAAATCAGCGAGATTCTCCCCAACGAAGCTTTCAGGACAACCAGTTAAGGTTACCGGAGTGATCCAGTACAACTTCGTAGCGCAATAACTGCGGAGAACATTTGTCGTGTCGCCGCGGTTAACGTGGTCCGTCCCGGCTTCTCTGCTTGCTATCAAAACTAATAAAACCTTTTGGAGGGGTTCACCGTGACAATGCTAATGAGTCTTTTTGGAACCAAGGTCCTGGGTCTTTTCATGCTGTTTCAGGAAGCAGCAGCCAGCCCAGAGGCCTCCGGCGCTGACCATTTCACGCTGACTGAGATGGTTAAGAATATGGGTGGCGTGGCTATCGCCGTCGTCATCGTGTTGTTGATCATGTCGGTTTATTCAATCGCGATCATGGTCGAGCGTTATCTGACCTACTCGGCGGCCAAGAAACAGTCGCGCGAGTTTGCGCCGCGCGTGGCGCAGGCGCTGAAGAACGATCGCATTGAAGAAGCGATCAACATCAGCGACAAGCACCGCAAATCGCACCTGGCCATGGTCGTTAGCAGCGGCTTGCAGGAATTTCGCGCGCACGAAGCGTCGAGCGACATTTCGGGCGACGAGATTGATGCATCGAAGCGCGCGCTGCAGCGTGCTATCGCGATCAAGACTGCCGAATTCAAGCGCGGCCTTTCGGGTCTCGCGACCATCGGTTCGACGGCTCCGTTTGTGGGTCTCTTCGGAACGGTGTTCGGCATCATCAACGCTTTCCGCGGCATGAAGAACGCGGAGTCAGCGGGTATCGCGGCGGTGGCCGGCGGAATTTCGGAAGCGTTGTTTACCACGGCGCTCGGTTTGTTGGTGGCGGTTCCGGCCGTGTGGCTGTTCAACTACTTCACCGGTAAGGTGGATGGCTTTGTGGTTGAGATGGACAACTCGGCGTCAGAACTCGTCGACTACTTCATCAAGAACCGCACGAAGCAGTTGAAGGCGTAGTTCGGTTAGAACTATAAAACGCCGGGAATGGTGAACCCCTGGGTGCGGCGCCTCGCGCGTCGCACCAGCGTTTACCGCTCGAAGTCAAAGGAGATTTTTTATGGGAATGTCAGGTGGCGGCGGACAAGGCGGTATGCAGTCCGAGATTAATGTTACTCCGATGGTCGACATCATGTTGGTGTTGCTGATCATCTTCATGGTGGTCACGCCATTCCTGCAGCAGGGCATCACCGTGGCACTGCCAAAAAACATGACCAATCCGGATGTCGATCCCAACATCATCAAGGAATCGTCGATTGTGATCTCGGTTCCCAATGATGGCGAGTACTATTTGGGTAAGGTCAGGGTGCAGAAAGAACAGTTGACTGAGAAAGTCGACTCGATGCTCAAAGGTATTAAGAACGAGCAGGATCGGATCGTTTACATCAAGAGTGGCGTTGGCGTCAGCTACGGCGACGTCGTCACTGTGATTAATGAGGTCCGTAAGCTCGGAGTCGATAAGATCGGACTGGTCGCCGACAAGAAGAAAGGCGGAGCCGCGGCAAAGCCGGCTGCTTAAACGCTTTATAAAACGAGGAGAATTACCAGATGTCGATGGGCGATGAAACAGAGAAAAGAAGCACTACAACGGCTCAGCCGTTTATTAACGTCACTCCGTTGATTGACGTTTTGCTCGTGCTGCTGATTATCTTCATGGTCGTCACGCCGCTGAAACCAAGCCGTTTCAAGGCTGACATTCCGACCCAGCGGGATCCCAATGAAGACCTGAGCAAGTTGAAGCCAAATCCACTGACGTTGGTGGTCACAATCTCGCCTGATTTGCAGATTAAGCTGAATCAGGATTCCGTCGGTTCGGTAAACGATACCGCGCCGCTGGCACAGAGACTGGCAACGGTTTTTAAGGAGCGAAAAGAAACGCGTGCCTATAAAGTTGGCATGGAAGCGCGCTCGGATGTGAAGGAAGACGATCGCATCGAGAAGACCGTTTTCGTGAAGGCGCCGCGAGCAACGAAGTACGGCGATGTTGTGAAGGTCATCGACGCCATCAAGGGAGCGGGCGCGAGTCCAGTCGGATTGCAGGTTGACGATCTTCCTTAATAGATAAGGATTGGCGCGAGCTGCGATGCCCGGCCCAGAACTCGCCCGGATGAAAGCTCAGTGCCGGTCTTATTCAAATGTGGAGTCACGGATAAATGAAACTCTCTCAGACCAGGATCGCCATCGTTTTGGCGATCCTCGTTGCCACTAGCTCCGGGTGCGGGGTTATTAACCGAATCAGGGCCAAGAACCAGCTAAACGAAGCTGCGCGCGCGTACCGTGAGGGCCGATTCCCGGAGGCAGAGCAGCACTCAAGAGAAGCTGCGGCTCTGGATCCGGATAACAAGACCGCTCCGATGTTTATTGCTCGCACGATTCACGCGCAGTACCGCCCTGGAGTCCAGACGCCGGACAACGTTGCCAAGGCCCAGGCGGCAATTGATGCATATCAGCAGATTATTGCCAAGAACCCGAAAGATGACGAAGCCTACAAGGCTGTCGCTTATCTCTACGGCGCAATCAAGGAAGACGACAAGCTGAGAAAGTGGATCTCGGATCGAGCTGCCAACGAACAGGCCGAACCGGAAAAACGTTCCGAGGCTTATGTTGTTCTGGCCAGTAAAGACTGGGACTGCTCGTTCAAGATTACTGAGCAGCCGAGTGTTAAGACGACCACCATCGATCCCTCAAACAACAAAGCCACGGTCGCCTACAAGAAGCCGAAAGAACAAAAAGAGTTTGACCAGGCTCAGATGTGCGTGAAGCAGGGTCTTTCGGAAGCTGAGAACGCGATCAAGTTTGATCCGAATAACGAGTCGGCATGGTCTTACAAGACCAACCTGCTGCTCGAAGCTTCGAAGCTGGCCGAGATGGACGGCAAGACGGATCAGAAAGCCCAGTATCAGAAAGACTATGAGGCCGCTCTGAAACGCACCACCGAATTGAGCGTGGCGAACCAGAAGCGGAAAGAAGAAGCGGAAAAAGCAGCCGCATCGCCTCCAAAAGGTTAGTAATCTAAAACACGGCCGCAGATTGACGCAGATAAACGCGGGTCTGATTCAGATCCGCGTTTATCTGCGTCAATCTGCGGCTCTTTGCTTTTTTGGTATAATTTCTACGCTGCAGTAATGATCCGCATTGAAGACATCGTCGAGAAAGTCGCTCACAATCACGCGCAGGCAGACCTCGATCTACTGCGTCGCGCCTACCTGTTTTCAGCCAAGGAACACAAGGGCCAGAAGCGTGCTTCGGGAGAGTCGTACCTGGTCCATCCGCTCGAAGTAGCAAACATTCTCGCCGACATGAAGCTCGACGAAGTGTCAGTGGCTACTGGTCTCCTTCATGACGTCGTGGAAGACACGCTCGTCGATTTGGATACCATCCGGCGTTACTTCGGCGAAGAGATCACACACCTTGTCGACGGGCTCACGAAGATCGCGCAGATTAGTAACATCTCTCGCGAGGATCAGCAGGCAGAGAATGTTCGCAAGATGTTGCTGGCCATGGTTGACGACGTGCGAGTTGTGTTAGTGAAGCTTGCGGATCGTCTTCACAACATGCGCACCCTGCAATACCTGAACCCGGAAAAGCGCAAGCGCATCGCGCAGGAAACGATGGACATCTTCGCTCCGATCGCGCACCGGCTGGGTATGGGTAAACTTCGCGGCGAGCTTGAAGACCTCGCCTTCCGTCACCTGCATCCGGAAGACTATCGCGAGCTTGCCGAGCAACTGGAAAAGCGACGTCCCGAGAATGAAGCGTTCTTGACGGGCGTCACCGCGCGTATCGAACAGAAGATGAAGGAGTCGGATGTTCCCTTCGTCCTCGTCGAGGGTCGCGTAAAGCGTCTCTACTCGATCTGGAAAAAACTTCGCGCGCAGAAAATCTCGTTGGACCAGGTTTACGACCTTGTTGCTGCGCGAATCATCACTCCGAATGAAGTGCGTCACTGTTATGCGGCCCTGGGCGTGGTCCATAACAACTGGAAACCCGTCCCAGGTCGCATCAAGGATTGGATTGCGACTCCGCGCGACAATCTGTACCAGTCGCTGCACACCTCTGTAATCGGTTCCAACAGCCAGTCGTTCGAGGTGCAGATCCGCACTGAAGAAATGCATCAGGTCGCCGAGGAAGGCGTCGCTGCGCACTGGAAATACAAGGAAGGCAAACGCGGGGCGCGCGACGACGATCAGGCGCTGCAAGCGCTGCGCTCGCTCGTCGAATGGACTCAGGAAGTAAAAGATTCGAAAGACTTCCTCGACTCGCTCAAGCTCGACCTCTATCCGAAGGACGTGTATGCCTTCACGCCGATGGGCAAGGTGATCCAGTTGCCGCGTGGCGCGACGCCCGTCGATTTCGCTTACATGATTCACTCGGAAGTGGGTAATACCTGCACGGGGGCACGCATCAATAGCCGCATGGTCCCGCTGCGTAGTCAGATTCAGAATGGCGACGTCGTCGAGATCATCACTTCGGCAAATTCACATCCGTCGCGTGACTGGTTGAACTTCATCGTCACTTCGCGCGCGCGGAATCGGGTGCGCCACTGGGTAGCCGAACAACAGCGCGCCGAGTCGATCGAAATCGGTCGCAAGCTCTTTGAGAAAGAAGCCGGACGTTTTCAACTGTCTGCTAAGAAACTGCTCAACGATACAGACAAGAACATGAAGCAAGTGGCCAGCGATTACGGCTATGGCCGGGTCGACGATCTGCTGGCTGCGATCGGTTACGGCAAGCTCGTGCCGCGCAACGTAATCGCGAAGTATCTCGGACCGGAACAGTTCGAGCAGCTGGACAAGCAAAAAGAGTCGCGACTCCGAAGTGGCGTACGCGCCGTCAAGCGGCTCATTCGCCTCGGCGACGATTCAATTCTCGTGCGTGGTGTTGATGATTTGATGGTGACGCGCGCGCGTTGTTGTAATCCGCTGCATGGCGAAGAGATCATTGGCTACATCACGCGTGGCAAGGGCGTCGCGGTCCACACTACGCGCTGCAAGAATGTGACGCAGTTGATGGTCAATCGCGAGCGTATCGTGGAAGTTGAATGGGCGGGCCGTCCCGAGAAGACAGCCTACGCTGTCAAGCTGTTGGCAATCACTGAAAACCGCACCGGCATGATTGCCGGGATCACAGGCGCGATATCGGATATGAAGACCGGAATCCGTGACGCACGTGCATCAGTCTCCTCCGACGAGCGTGGCCACATCGAAGTAACGGTAGAAGTTTTCGACGTCAAACATCTCGACCGTGTGATTGGCTCCATCAAAGGCGTCCCCGGTGTTCTGGATGTGGAGCGTCTCCAGGGCGTCGCTTAACATAAATCCGTAAAACAATCCGCGTTTATCTGTGGCTGAAACCGTTCGGCCCCGGATGACACCGATTAGACCGATCTGTTAGACTCCGTTCTTTGTTTTGAGGCGATTTATTCCAGTGAGACAACGAATTCAAACTGAAAACGCGCCCGCGGCCATCGGCCCTTATTCGCAGGCAATCAAAGCCAACGGTTTTGTGTTTGTATCCGGTCAGATCCCGATCGATCCGCAGACTGGAGAGTTTGTGGCGGGTGGCATTGCCGAGCAGACCGCGCGTGTTTTGAAGAATCTGACGGCGGTGCTTGAAGCGGCCGGCAGCAGTCTGGAACAGGTCGTCAAGACCACGGTGTTCCTGGCGGATATGAAAGAGTTTTCTGGCATGAACGAGGTCTATGCGACCTTCTTTCCGAGTCCGCCGCCGGCGAGGGCTACGGTTGCCGCGGCTGGCTTGCCGCGTGATGCCAGGGTTGAAATCGAAGCGGTAGCGCTTGTTTCTGAGTAGATTTAGCGGAATAAAACAACCGGCACCGAGAGTGCCGGTTGGAGGTTGATTGACAGATCAGGGAAGGCTCAAGCGGCCTTGGAGACTTTGCCCGCCTTGATGCAAGTTGTGCAAACTTTCATCCGGCGCGCGCCACCCTGCGGCTTTTGCACGCGAATCGATTGCAGATTCGGATCAAATCGTCGGGGAGTTCGGTTATTCGCGTGCGAGACATTGTTGCCGAATTGTGGTCCTTTACCGCAGACTTCGCAACGTTTGGCCATTTTTCTTCAACCTCCAGAATTCTCAGGTTTCTTAAGCGGCGTTTTCGGCATCATACGGAATGTAATCTTGCCGTAATCGAAACCAAGTTTTATAGCAAACGCATTTCCAAGTCGTCAAGGAGAGCCGACTTGGGTAGTGCTGTGAGACGTTAAGTAAGTTGTAGTTTGTTAAAGGAGCAGAGTTAAAGTGCGCAACATCGCAAAAGTTCTTACCGTTACTATTCTGGTCGCTGCGGGTCTAACCCTGAGTGGCTGTGACTCAGGTGGGTCGGAAGCCAAAGACAATCAGGTGGCTGCGACCGTCAATGGCCGCAATATCATGCTCAAAGAAGTTGAGCGCGCCGTGAACCAGCAGGCTGGCGGTAACGCGTCGTCTTTGAATCAACTGCAGATGGCCCAGGCGCGCTTGCAGGTGCTTAGCAACCTGATTCAGCGCGAGGTGCTCTTTCAGAAAGCCGAACGCGAAAAGCTGCTTCCGACTGAAGCCCAGATCGATGGCGCCATTGCGACTCAAAAGCAAAACAGCGGTATGACCGCCGAAGATTTCGACAAGAGTCTGAAGGCGCAGAACATGTCGATGGAAGGCCTGCGCGAAGAAGCTCGCAAGGACCTCGCGATCGCGGCGCTGCAGGATAAGTACAACGGCAAAATCGATATCAGCGACAGGGAAGTGGAAGAGTATTACGCGAACAATCGCGCTCAGTTTGTGAAAGCGCGCGGCGTGGCTCTCTCTATGATCATGGTTGATCCCGCGGACAACAGTGCCGATGGAATCAAGGATGACGCCAAAGGCGACACCGACGCCAAGGCCAAGATCGACAACATCTATGCGCAGCTGCAGGGTAAAGCAGACTTTGCGACTGTTGCTCGGGCGAAGAGTGAAGACATCAACAGTCTGCGCAGCGGCGGCGACATCGGTTTTGCGACCGAACAGGATCTGAAGAACAACAACTTTCCTGCCGACCTCGTGGCAAATTTGTTTGGAACGATGCAGGTTGGTGACTACACGCAACCAACCCGGTTGCCGAACGGCAAGTGGTATATCTTCAAACTCGCTGAGAAACAACTCGCTTCTGAGAATCTGACTCTCGAGAGTGCGGGCGTGCGCCAGCAGATTACGCAGGGGCTCACGAATCAACACAAACAAGTGCTCAATGCGGCGTTGCTTGAAACTGCGATTAACGACGCGAAGATCCAGAATCATCTGGCGACTGAGATGCTCAGCAATCCTGGCAACCTCGGCTTACGTCCTGCTGCTGCGAATGCGACGACGGGCTCACAGCCAACGCAGGCGCCGGCTGCAAGTCCGGCCGCAAGCACGAGCACCGGCCCGACCTCGACCAGTTCGCCCGTTTCGGTGAAGCCGGCCGCATCACCGAAATAGTTATTCTCGAAGGCGCAAAGAAGAGATTTCAGTTTCAAATCTTCTTTGCGCCTTCCCGTTTCTGCGGCAGACGCGTTATCGATGTTATTCCGACTCTCAGAAGTTCATAAATCTTACGGCGTTCAGGACGTCCTGCGTGGGGCCACGCTCCAAATAAACCCGGGTGAACACGTTGGACTTGTCGGCAGAAACGGCGCCGGCAAGAGCACGATCTTTCGTCTCGTCAGAGGTGATGAAACGGCGGATCGCGGCGATGTCGTGCGGGCACGTGGAGTCAAGCTCGGTTTGCTGGACCAGCACGTCCATTTCAAGCCCGGTTCGACTGTTCATGAGTCGGCCCTCGCTGCGTTTGGCCGTTTGCAGCAGATCGAACACGAGATGCACGAGCTTGAGCATCGCATGGCCGATGCCGGCGACGATCTCGAAAAGATCTTGGAGCGCTACAGCGATCTGCAGCACGAATTCGAACATGAAGGTGGCTTCGAATACGCTGCGAAAGCGGAGTCGATTCTTCAGGGACTCGGATTCGACCGCGAGGTGTGGTCGCTGGAAACGGAAAAGCTTTCGGGTGGCCAGCAGAATCGTCTCGGGCTCGCGTGTTTACTGCTGGCGGCACCCGATGTTTTGCTGCTCGACGAGCCGACGAATCATCTCGACGTAAACGCCGTCGAGTGGCTGGAAGAGTTTCTGCGCGAGTACGAAGCGGCTTACGTAATCGTCAGTCACGATCGTTATTTTCTCGATCGGGCTTGTCGTCGCATCATCGAGCTCGAGAATGGCCGTGCATCGAGCTACACCGGCAATTACTCTGATTATTTGGTTGAGCGCGAGGAGCGTCGCGAGGCGCAGCAACGTGCGTACGATAACCAGCAGCACCTGATTGCGAAGACTCAGGAGTTCATTCGTCGCAACCTCGCTGGTCAAAAAACCAAACAGGCCAAATCGCGTCGGAAGATGCTCGAAAAGCTGGAGCGCATTGAGGCGGTCCCTCAGGACCAGTCGTCTGGTGACTTTCGGTTACAGACGATCGAGCGCGCCGGGAATCATGTGCTCACGGTTAACCAGCTTGCGGTTGGTTATCCGAACAAGGAGCTGGCGAACGATATTTCGTTCTTATTACGTCGTGGTGAGTGTCTCGGAATAATTGGTCCAAACGGTTCGGGCAAGACGACTTTTCTCAAGACGATCTTGAACAAGCTTGATCCGTTGAGTGGTGAAATACGCTGGGGCTCGAAAGTTCAAATAGGTTACTACGCGCAGCAGCTCGACGATCTTGACGATCGAAACGAGATCATCATGGAGCTGCGCCGAGTTGCACCTGCAAGCGCGACTGCCGGCGAACTGCGATCGTTTCTGGCGAAGTTTCTCTTCTTTGGCGAAGACGTTTACAAACACGTGCAGGATCTTTCCGGTGGCGAGAAGGGAAGACTCGCACTCGCCAAATTGATCTATTCGCGCGTGAACGTTTTGGTGCTCGACGAACCGACGAACCATCTCGACATTCCTTCGCGCGAAGCGCTTGAAGAAGCGCTGTCCGCTTACGAGGGCACGATCGTCACGATTAGTCACGACCGCTACTTTTTAGATCGTGTTGCGACGCAGATTCTGGCGCTGGATGGTGTTGGTGGCGCCGAGCATTACGACGGTGATTACACCGAATATCACGATTGGAAGTTGGGTTTGCGTGGTTCGGCTCCGACGTCGAGTGTTCCGTCCTCGGACAACCTTGTCGCCGTTTCGACGCAGCCCGTTATTCACGACGAACCACCGCCCGCGCCGGTAAAGAAAGCTCCACCAGCTCCTAAGAAACCGGGCGTCAAGGTGATCAAGAAGAAAAAGGCAGACGCGCGCACGCAGGAGCTTGTCGAGACAGACATCGCGCGTGCCGAACAACGTCTCAACGAAATCTCACAGCAGATGGGGACGCCAGACGTCGCTCGCGATGCGCAAAAACTGATCACGCTCAACGACGAATATCAGCAGACCGAAGCCCTCCTGCGAAACCTCTACGACGAATGGGACCGCGTCAGCTCCGAAACCGCCTCCGCTTCTAATTAATCGCCACGAAAAGGCACAAAAAGCACAAAGGGCGGCCCACTTTTTTGTGCCTTTTGTGCCTTTTGTGGCTAAACTCTTCTTATGCGATTCATAGAAGAGTCGTTGCTCTCCTGATGGCAGCCGCAGGGATTTATGGAGTGATGACGTACTTCGTGACGCAACGCACTCGCGAGATCGGCGTCCGGATGGCGCTCGGCGCGCAGTGGCGCGACGTGCTGACACTGATTTTGAAGAGCGGAATGACGCTCGTGATCCTCGGTCTCACAATTGGCCTCGCGGGAGCACTGGCATTAACGCGCCTGATGAGCAACTTACTGTTCGAGATTTCTCCGACCGATCCGATTACGTTTGGCGCGGTGGCGTTCAGTGTGATCCTGGCGGCGTTACTCGCCTGTTACATCCCGGCCAGACGCGCAACCAAAGTCGATCCGCTGATCGCGTTGCGTAACGAATAGCCGATCACATCAGACCGTATCCAACTGCACTGAAGAGTGGAATCAGCGCGTGGGCGGTGCGAGTTCCTGTCGCTCGTGGTTGAAAACGCACGCGCAGTATTCGTCTGCCATCAACTTTTTCAACGCGAAACGTCCCGCTTTCGTGGTCGATCTCGTCGCCGACACTCAAGATCCTTCCCGCGCTCGTCATTAGAAACCCGGCGATTGTCGTATAACCATCGTGCTCGGGAAGCGACAGAGCGAGTTGCTGATTCGCGGCCCGCACAGCCAGCATTCCATCAAGCACAAAACTTTCTCGATCGCGTTTTATCTGCGACTTTGTTTCTTCGTCAAACTCGTCGTCGATCTCGCCGACAATCTCTTCCAGCAGATCTTCCAGAGTGAGGATGCCCTCAACGCCGCCATGTTCGTTTACTACGAAGACAAAATGCACTCGTGTCGACTGTATTTGCTTCAACGCCTCGCCGGCGGAAACAGTCTCCGGAATAAATGCCGGAGTGCGCACCAGTTCAGCCAGCCGAAACGTATCGGCGTTGAGGCGGCCCATGTCGACGTCTTTTCGATAGAGAACACCGACGATATCGTCGAAGTTGTGTCGATAGACAGGCAAGCGCGAAAAGCCGGACGACCGGAATGCTTCCCGTGTTTCCTCTAACGAAGCCGTGACAGGCAGCGACTGAATCTGCGTGCGGGGCACCATCGCCTCGCGCACGTTAACCTCGGAAAACTCAAACACACGATGGATCAGTTGGCGCTCATCCGCGGCGACGTGTCCACCCTGTTGCGAGATGTCGATCAAGTGGCGCAGCTCGTCTTCTGTGTAGACGGATGCATGTTCGCCCGAAGGTTGTAATCCGAAGAGTCGCACGGTGCGAATGCCCGCCCAATCGAGCATGCGTATGGGCCAGCGGAAGATCTTGTAGAAGACTTCCATCGGCCATGAGATCGCGAGTGCCACTTTCTCGGCTCGTTCCAAAGCGAGCGTCTTGGGCGCGAGCTCTCCGAGCACGATGTGGAGGAACGTGATGATCGTGAAAGCAATCGCGAAAGCGAGTGTGTGAAGAGTCACTTCCGAGACTCGACCTTTGAGAGGTGCTTCGAGTATGTGTGCGAAGACGGGCTCACCGATCCAGCCGAGCGCGAGCGAAGCCATTGTAATTCCCAACTGCGTGGCTGAAATGTAGCCGTTGAGATTGCCAAGCAGACGCAACAGCCGCTTTGCCCCGGCATTGCCGCTTTGTGCACTCATTTCGACGCGCGACCGCCGCACTCCAACGAGAGCAAACTCGGACGCCACAAAGAATCCATTTGCAAGAACAAGGAAGAAGACGAGCGCAATATAAAGGATCGTGATCATGCGCGATTAGTCTAGTCGAAACTGAATGCGGAGTCGAAAACGTTGAGGAAGGGAAGTCCCGACTGGGTTCTTAGCAGTGCCGCGGGTGTCGGGGAAGCCCACGTACACTGGTTTCGATCCGAAATACGATCTATTGACGCCTTCTTCGACGTCTGAAAGCGCCTGCCACCCCCAGTAATCCGGTGCCAAGCAGCACCATACTGGTCGGTTCTGGAACGGCAGCGCCGCCTCCCGTGATCGTACCTTGAAGAGTTGTTGTTCCCGTTCCGGCTCCACCACCGACGCCGGTTACCGGCAACGCAATCGTATAGACCGGATTTAAGGTGTAAGTAAAACCGGCGATTGTTAGTGATGTAGTTGAAAACGTCAGTGTCGCCACACCCGTGTTAAAGCCGAGTGTTCCGCCGAGGGTACCGACAAGGCTACCCGAACCGGCAGGCGAGACCTGAAAAATATTCAACGTGAAATTACCTGCGATTGCCGGGCCCATCTGATTTGCCGGGATAGTTGTGGTAACGACGATGTCACCAAAGCTTGCACCAGCCGGGGTGTTGACGGGATTTGTGGTGCCGTTGAAAGTGATTGTCGTGGTACCGAAGATGTTGGAAAAATTGACAGTGTTCGTGCCCGTCAGGCTGAAAACGCCTGTAGTACTGAACGTCACTGGATCGGCATTGGCCGCCGCCGTGCAGAACGCCAGAATTCCGGCGCACAACAGAGGCATCAAGACCTTTCTAACGTTAATGTCCATTTGTTCTCGTCCTTGTCCTCCTCAGGGGCCTCAAAATTCGGGCCCCAAAATGATCGGCACTCCTCGCTACTCGATGGCAGCTCCTCAAGAACCACAGCCCGGGCAATGTAACTGAGGTTCAGTTTCTTTAATTTGTTTGCGTGTGAGACACGAGGATGTCGGTAGTGAAACTGAAAGCAGGCATTTATCACCCTCCCCCTGATCGCTCTTCTCGGCAAACTTGTCGCTTCTAAACAACGGCGATGGCAAAAACGTGAACAGCCCGTCGCGTTTTTTTCACGGCCGACACGATTACGTGTCAATGCTGAAATTCATGTACACCAGCGTACATTCAGTGTGATCGCTGGATCCACGTCGCAATATCGTCCACCACGCGCTCGTCGACGTGACCGGCCTGCTCGTATTCTGAAGGCGTGCTTTGTCCTGTGCCTGCAATAAACAAGTGGTTGAGTGATGGATACGATTTCAACGTGACATTGCTCTTTGTCGCGAGACTGGTGGTCCACCTTTTGAAGTCGTCCATTGTCACTTGATAATCGCGTTCACCTTGCAGGATCAGGAGCGGCTGCTTGAGTGTTTTAGCGGTTTCGTGAGGATTGTAACCACGAAGGTCGAGCCAGTAAGACGCCGGGCCGCCGAAGAAGTAAGCGGTAGAATTTGCATCCTCTGGTTTGAGTGCTTTGACTTTAGCTGCCTGTTGTTTCGCTTCGTCGATTTGCTTTTGCTCTTCAGGTGAAATACTTCCGTCGAGTGAAAAGATGTAGGTGAGCTGAGCGGGTATCACGTCTTCGAGCGGGCGCGTCGCTCCTGCGAGAGCGATCAGACCGGCAATGTTGGGATCGAGTTGTCCGATGCGCGGGATGAGCATGCCACCGAGACTGTGACCCAGCACGAAGATTCGTTTTGGATCGACACCGTCTGTCTTGCGTAACAGCGCGACAGCAGCCAGTGCATCGTCGAGCACTTCGTCTTTGGCAGTGAATCCGCGAATTGAAGCGAGCTTACCGGCGTATTGTTTCGTGCGCTTCTCTTAACGCAGGACAGCGACGCCTTTGGATGCGAGTCCCCAGGCCAGATCTTTGAAGGGTTTGTTAGCGCCCACAGTTTCATCGCGATCGTTTGGACCCGAACCGTGCACCAGGACAACGACAGGGAAGGGGCCGGGACCGATGGGCGTGGTCAGTGTTGCCGGCAACGCCCACTCGCCTGCGCCAATCGTCAATTCTTTCTCGCGAAGAGAATCGGGCTTCGCGTAAGTGGGAGGGGCGTACTCGACGTTTGTGGCAGGAGCGAAGAACAGACCGGCTATGCGTTTTCCTTGATCGAAGACGACTTTGATGTCGAGCTTCGCGTTTTCAAACTCAGAGGTGACGATGATGATTGTGTAGCCGCCACGCTTTTCGGTTCTGGCTTTGCCGGATTGTTTGAATGCGCCGACTTGAGCGAGAACGGTGTTCCATGTCTCCTGCATCTTCGCTTCGGGCATCGCAGTCTTCATCGTATCGTCGAATGAGGCAACGGCTGCGGCGAAGTCTTTCTTGACGAGCAGATCGATGAATACGCGAGCGGCGGTCTCGTCCTGACTAGGTTTGCGATCGCAGAACGGGTTGATTACAAACGACAAGAAGCAGAATCGTTGACAGTATCATGTTTGTTTTTATCCGCAGATTATATGATTAACATGCCTACTCTTTGGAGTAAACAGATCGAGAGGGCGGTCTAGTCTTGATCAATCTTGGCCTTTTGTGCTTTTTTGTGGCAGAAAGGATCTAAACATTGGAGGATTGAAGCATGGCACTTAGTTTCGCAACGGATATTCGGCCACTATTTCGTGATTCGCCCGACGTCGACACAATGAAGCGCATGGGACTTGACCTCTCGTCTTACGACGACGTGAAACAACAAGCTGCGGCAATCCATGAGCGTCTGGAAGACGGCAGCATGCCATGCGACGACCCATGGCCCGACGGTCAGGTAGCGCTATTCAAACGTTGGATGGATGAAGGAATGGCGCCGTAGCCGCTTAACGGGAATTAGCTGTGAAGTTTCGATCGTATCGACCTGGTCCGCCGCTCAACGAATATGTTGACTGTTTCTGGCTAATCGAAGATGGTCAGGCGGCGCGACTGGAAAAGATCTTGCCAAGTGGAACGATTGAACTCGTCGTCAATCTCAAGGACAACGAAATACATATTCACCACCCGGAGCAGCCTGAGCAGTATCAACGCCTCTCCGGCGCTGTGTTTTCAGGAACCTACTCACGGTCGTTTGTCTGTAATGCGTTGCAACACGAGGCGATAATGGGAGTTCACTTCAAGGTGGGCGGCGCCTTTCCATTCCTCGGCGCCGCCGCAAGCGAGCTCAGCAATACACACGCCAATTTGTTTGATTTGTGGGGAAGCTCCGGACTTGAGCTGCGCGAACGTGTGTGCACGGCCTCCAGTCCTCACGATCGCTTTCGGATCATGGAAGCTGCGTTACAAACTCGTCTGCGCAATCTGTCGATCGGTGAACTTGAAACAAAGTCTGCGTTGGAGATGATCGAAACTGTCGGCAGGAAAGCTTCGCTCCGAGACGTCTCGCACGAGCTTGGAATCTCACAACGACGGTTCATTCAGATATTCAGTTCGTTCGTAGGACTCAAGCCAAAGGTCTTTTGTCGCATACAGCGATTTCAGCGGGCCCGCGTGCTGGCTGAGACGCATGCGATACCTGGCTGGGCGGAACTTGCAGTGAGTTGCGGTTATTTCGATCAGTCACATCTGATTAGGGATTTCAAAGAGTTCTCAGGTTCGACTCCGAGGGTCTATTCGGCTCAACAGCAACATAAAGATGAGCGTTACAAGGACAATCACGCGCCGTTATGTTGAGGTAAATTTTTTCCAATACAGCAACCTATTCACAACTTTACTGTGAATGATTGATTTCAAAATTGGGAAGGAGATTCAAGTGTTAGCGCGAATTTTGTTCATTTGTTTCGTAGTCGTTGTGATGGGAGGTAACATGAGTCAAACAGCCAAACAACCGTCGGAAAATCAGAGTCAAACTTTCGTTAAGGGCCTTTGGGGTGTTCGTTATCAGGTCAAGGATGTAAAGCGGTCTGTTGAGTTCTATACTCAGCAGCTTGGTCTCAAGCTTGATATGCAGAACTTGCCGGCTTTTGCTCAAGTGTCAGTTGGCAATCTCAAGTTGATTCTGAGTGGTCCTGGTGCGTCAGGCTCTCGACGGATGCCCGACGGACGCGAACAGGAGCCGGGCGGGTGGAATCGAGTAATTCTTCAGGTTGACGATTTACCGGCGCGAATAGAGACGTTGAAAAAAGCCGGGCTGCGGTTTCGCAACGAAATGGAGGTAGGTCCGGGCGGGAAGCAAATCCAGTTGGACGATCCGGATGGAAATCCGCTCGAGTTGTTTGAGCCGGCGGCGCGTTAATTCAGCAGTTTGACACCTGCGGATTTGGCCCGGTGCATAAATTTTAGTGGTCAGTGAATACCGAGTGCCTGAAGGAGTGCCTCGACTCGCTGAAGCTCGAGTCCTTTATGTAGATGATGATGCAGACTCGCGCGAAATGTTAAGCATGGTACTAGAGTTGCGAAGCATTGAAACTAAAGCGGTCGGAACCGTTCATTTCTAGTTCCGCAAGCGCAGCAGCCTAGTTAACGGGAAGACTTTCAGCGACGGTCCGCCACAGGAAACACACATGGCGTTTTACTCCTACATCCGTTGGGAGCTGGATCGTGCGATTCTCAGTCCGACGCCAAAATCACAGCCATGCGCAAAACGCTGATTGCTGAATATCACACATCTCTCGCCGGAGATGAGGGTCTGACGCCGGAGTTCTTCGCGCGTCTTAAAACTATGATGCAGGAGCGTCGGTTGCTATATGGCGCTCGCGAAATCGGCGTCGCCCTTCGACCACACCTTCTCACTCGAACTCAGTACGCCATCCTGTCCCACGCATCTGAGGTCGTCGCTGGAGCCTTGGAAAAAATTGCCTCGGCCTTACTGAGTGAGCCGTCTCGGATGGAAGCAGTCGGACTCACAGAACGCGAGAGCAAACTAGCGCTCGTTGAGCCGAAGCATTCGGCCTCAACAGTGACTTCGCGACTCGATGCTTTCATTCACGGCCACGAAGTGAAGTTCGTCGAATACAACGCGGAAAACCCTTCCAGTCTGATGGACCAAACGGGTCTCAACGAAATTCTTCTCGAAGTTGGCGCAATGCGAGACATCTCAACGCGCTATCAACTGCGGCAGTTCTCGCCAGAGAAACACCTACTCAAAGCGCTGCTCAACAGCTTCCGCGAGTGGGGCGGCGCGGGCGCGCCGAATATCGCGATACTTGATTGGAAAGGCCTACCGACTGCCGACGAATTTGTCCTGTTGGAAGAGTCTTTCGTCAGTCAAGGTATCCCGACACTCATTTGCGCACCAGAACAACTTACCTACGAGAACGGAAGACTACATTGTGGCTCCTTCCCCATCGACCTTGTCTACAAGCGTGTCATCATCAACGAATTACTTACTGCCTGCGATGATTCTCATCCGCTCATACGTGCGTACCTCGCGGGCGATGTCTGCCTTGTGAATTCCTTTCGTTGCAAGCTGGTCCATAAGAAAGCGGCATTTGAATTACTGACTGACGAAGCAAACGCAGGCTGGTTCACTGCCCGTGAGAAAGAAGTCATCCGGCGCACAGTGCCCTGGACGAGACGCCTCATCCAGCGAAAGGCGCAGTACGGAGGACGCGAAGTAGATTTGATTGAACATGTCCGAAAGCACCGACCGCACTTCGTCCTGAAACCCAACGACGACTACGGCGGTCGCGGCATCGCGATTGGCGACTGCTTAACGTCATCGGAGTGGGACGCAGCCCTGTCGGAGGCGTTAGCCAGCGACTACGTGGTGCAGGAAAAGGTGAAATTGCGGACTGAGGTTTTCCCAATCTTCGGCGAAAGCGTTTGGGCCTTGCAGCCGATGTACGTTGATACGAACCCGTTTCTATTCGCAGGACGCGTCGAGGGTGCTATGGTCCGCTTGTCAGATTCGCCGGTGGTCAACGTCACATCAGGTGGTGGCGAAACTGGTTTCTTTGTCATCGAAGGCGAAGCACGTCAGTGACGCTTAGTTGATCGGGCGATAGGACTGCAGCATCTTCATGTAATTCGCCCTTTCAAAGGCGGCGGGTTCGGCGCAGTGCTTTTGACTCATCGCACCAATCATCTGCATCACGCTTTCGTATTCATGCTCGTTCAGCCAGGTCATGAGCTCATTGAGCACTTGCCCTATCCGACGAACTCCGTTTTGAAGTAACTCCGAGGCCATCATCGTAACTTTAGCGCCGGCCATTAATCCTTTAATGATGTCGTGCGAGGTATGAATCCCGCTCGTTATCGCAAGATCGACACTCAACCGGCCGTACAAAATTGCCACCCAACGCAAAGGCAAACGCAGATCGTCTGAATTACTCAAGAGGAGACGTGGTGCTATTTCAAGATTCTCTAAATCAAAGTCGGGTTGGTAAAAGCGATTGAATAGAACCAGTCCGTCAGCACCGTGATCGGCTAGACGACTGGCCATGTTTGCCGTTGAACTGAAAAACGGACTGAGCTTCACCGCCAACGGGATCGTCACTGCCTGTCGTACGGCCGATAGAATCTCCAGATAGAGTCGTTCGACCTCGAGACCTGAGATCTCGGTGTTGGTCGGAAGGTAATAAATGTTCAGCTCCAAAGCATCAGCGCCAGCCTCTTCAATTAACGCCGCATAATCCGTCCACCCACCAACAGAAGTTCCATTCAGACTGCCGATGATAGGAACATCAACCGCTTCCTTGGCTCGTCGAATCAGATTCATGTACTCGTCAGGACCAATGTTGTAGCTCTGCATATCAGGAAAATAGCTGATCGATTCTGCATAGCTGTCGATGCCCTGCGTCAAGTGATAGTCGATGTAATAACTGTCAAAACCAATCTGTTCTTCAAACAGTGAATACATGACGACGGCTGCGGCTCCGGCATCTTCAAGACGACGGATACTATCGATAGTGTGCGACAGTGGCGACGAAGAGGCCACGATCGGGTTCTTCAAAACCATGCCCAGGTAGTTAGTTGTTAAGTTCATGGCGACTCTCTTTTGTTCACGGAATTACATAGATTACGCACCGGAAATCTGCGTCTGTGAATTCGACTCGGCAAGCTGCTTGTACTGTTGCCAACGCCGCGACACTGCCTTTTGTGCCTGGCCCAGAAGGAATTTGGCCACAGCCGGTTCGCTCTGCTGCAGCATCCGATAGCGACCTTCGGTGTAGATGTAGTCCTGAAGTGGAATCTTCGGATCACTCGAATCGAGTTGAAACGGGTTCTTATTTTCCTCAACCAGGCGCGGGTTGTAGCGATACAAAGGCCAGTGACCCGAATCCACCGCCAGCTTTTGTTGGCGCATTCCCTTTGCCATATCGATGCCGTGAGCGATGCACTGACTGTAAGCGATGATCAGCGAAGGACCGGGATGCGCTTCGGCTTCGAGAAATACTTTCAACGCATGCGTGTCGTTTGCGCCCATAGCAACCTGAGCTATGTACACATCTCCGTAGCGAATCGCTGTCATTCCCAAATCCTTCTTTGCGCTAACCTTTCCTCCGGTCGCAAACTTCGCCACTGCACCTAGCGATGTGGCCTTCGACGCTTGCCCTCCAGTGTTTGAATAAACCTCTGTATCGAGCACCAGGATGTTGACATTTTGACCGCTTGCGAGTACATGGTCCAAGCCACCGTAGCCAATGTCATAAGCCCATCCATCACCGCCAACAATCCAAACACTTTTCTCGACAAGTGAGTCGGCGAGGCTAAACAGATCACGTGTTTCCTCACCGTTGACAGACTCGATCCTGGCTTTCAATGCCGCTACTAACTCACGTTGAACGTTAATGCCGTCGTTAGTGGACTGGTCGGTATTCAGCACGCCGGCCGCCAGCGATTCGCCGATGAGATCACGCAGCCGATGAACGAGACTCTTTGCGTAAGCCTTCTGATGGTCCAGGGCGAGTCTCATACCCAGACCAAACTCGGCGTTGTCCTCAAAGAGCGAGTTGCTCCACGCCGGGCCGCGCCCCTCATCATTGGTTGTATAAGGAGTTGTGGGGAGATTGCCACCATAGATACTCGAACAACCGGTGGCATTTGCGATAATTGCACGATCCCCAAAGAGTTGCGTCAGCAGTTTGATGTACGGTGTTTCCCCGCAACCCGCGCAGGCGCCAGAGAACTCGAACAATGGTTGTAACAACTGCACGTTCTTCACGGAGTTAAATGCAATTAGACCATTCTTGTGTAGATCGGGCAGCTTCAAGAAATAGTCCCAATTGATTCGATCACTATCACGCAAAGGCAATTGCGGTTTCATGTTGAGCGCCTTGCGCGACACGTTGCTCTTGTCTTTGGCCGGACAGACTTCGACACAAAGCTGGCAGCCAGTGCAATCTTCTACAGCCACTTGAATCGTGTACAACTTATCGGGAAACTCTCGCCACTTCGCGGGTATGGACTTAAATCCTGCGGGTGCGTCAGCGAGATCGTTAGCAGAGCAGACTTTGGCTCGGATGGTCGAATGCGGACAAACCATCACGCACTTGCCACACTCGATACACAAATCCGCTTCCCACACCGGCACGTCCTGCGCGATGTTGCGCTTTTCCCAACGCGTGGTACCTACGGGATAAGTTCCATCTTCAGGAAAGGCACTAACCGGGAGCTGGTCACCACGACCAGCGATCATTTCGGCAGTCACGTGGCGCACAAAGTCAGGCGCATCAGCAGATATTTTTGATTTGAGTTCAATGGTGCTGGTCGCGGTTTCAGGAACTGTAATCTCGCGCAGATGTGCGAGCGCTGCGTCTACCGCGGCAAAGTTTTGTCGAACGACCGGCTCACCTCGTTTGCCGTAGCTCTTTCTGATGAATTCCTTGATCTTGATGATTGATTCCTCGCGTGACAACACACCGCTCAGTGCGAAGAAGCACGTCTGCATGATCGTGTTAATTCGATTACCAAGCTGACTCTTTCGCGCTACACCGTTCGCATCGATCGCATAAACCTTGAGCCGCTTATCGATAATCACTTTTTGCACGGCATTCGGTAGCTGATCCCAGACCTCAGACTCCTCGTAAGGGCTATTGATCAGCAAGGTCGCGCCTGCGACGGCGGCTTCCAGAACGTCATACTGGCCGAAGAAGGAAAATTGGTGGACGGCGATGAAATTGGCGCGTCGAATGAGATACGTGCTCTTAATTGGACGCGGGCCAAAGCGCAGATGCGACACAGTCATCGCGCCGGCCTTCTTGGAATCGTAGACAAAATAGCCTTGTGCGTAGTTCGGAGTTTCTTCACCGATGATCTTAATGGAGTTCTTATTGGCGCTTACCGTTCCGTCTGCGCCTAGTCCCCAAAAAACTGCCCGCACTTGATCGTCGGGCTCAGTGCTGAATGACTGGTCAAACGGAATGCTGGTGAAAGTGATGTCGTCGTCGATACCGATTGAGAAGTGGTTCTTCGGATCAGGTTTCTTCAGTTCATCAAAAACGCCTTTAACCATTGCGGGTGTAAATTCTTTCGACGACAAACCATAACGCCCTCCAATTATGCGAACACCTTGTTTGAATCGGGTTGTCTCGGATATTGAAGTCACAACATCCTGATACAAAGGTTCGCCGGTGCTTCCCGGCTCCTTTGTGCGATCAAGAATTGCGAGCGCTTTCGTGGAAGCTGGCAGGGAATCGATGAAATGTGAAACTGAGAATGGCCGGTAAAGCCTGACTTTCAAAAGGCCCACCTTTTCGCCACTCTTATAAAGTGAGGCAACCGTCTCTTCAGCAGTTTCGCAGCCTGAGCCCATCATTACGAGTACACGCTCAGCATTTGGATCCCCGACGAACTCAAAGAGCTTGTAACGCCGGCCGGTGAGTGCTGCGAAGCGTTCCATTGCTTTCTCAACAATCGTTGGCGTTTCCAGATAAAAGCTGTTGGCTCGTTCGCGAGACTGAAAGAAGACATCAGGATTTTGCGCGGTTCCCCGCATCACTGGTTTGTCGGGAGTAAGCGCTCGTGCCCGATGCTCGCGCACCAATTGCTGGTCCATCATGCCGGCAATTTCTTCATCGGTAAGTTTCGTTATCTTCATGACTTCGTGTGAGGTGCGGAACCCATCGAAAACATGAAGGAAGGGAACACGAGCTTGCAATGTACTTGCCTGCGAGATTAATGCGAAATCCATCACTTCCTGAACGGAGTTGGCAAACAACATGGCCCAGCCGGTCGATCGTGCGGCCATGACATCGCTATGATCGCCAAAAATCGAGAGGCCGTGAGTGGCTATCGTCCTGGCGGCGATGTGAAAAACTGTGCTGGTTAGTTCGCCGGCAATCTTGAACATGTTGGGGATCATCAGCAACAAGCCCTGACTTGCGGTAAAGGTTGTTGTCAATGATCCTGTCTGTAAACTTCCGTGAACCACGCCCGCAGCACCGCCTTCTGACTGCATTTCGCGCACGAGTGGCGTCATGCCCCACATGTTCTTCTCATGCGCGGCTGACCAGGCGTCGGCCGATTCACCCATCGCAGAGGAAGGTGTGATCGGGTAAATGGCGATTACTTCGTTTGTCTTGTAAGCAACGTATGCCGCTGCTTCGTTGCCGTCGATGGTTACCGTTTTTCTCATGTTCTGAGAATCCTTCGCACTAGTGATACTTAAGGCCTGAGCAATTCCGAGTCCACTCCTCGTCTAAGCAGCAATGCTTTGCCCTAAAAGTTAGGACGTCTTGCTTGGCCGCGGACGGTACTGACCCCGCCCAAGCACGATTCAGGACTTTTGAGGCAAGCAAAGCAGCAAGAAAAAGCACAAACGAAATCGACGCCGGACCACCAATTCGTTTGTGCCTCTCTTCTACTTCTTTTGTGGTTTATGGATGACGTGACGCAGACGAGCCGTCTACGTCTCCGGAGATGCCGTTCCGCCAGGGTCGAAAAACGACCAGGTCGGGATGGTCCACGCGAAATTTTTGCGCGATATAGCAGTTCCAGCAAACCGGAGCATAAGCTTGAAGCACGTTCCGGAGCTGATCCACGTTCACTTCATTCCACGCCACCAGCATTCCATCAGGACTTAGCAGAGCCGGCCGGTGGTCCTCCCAATGAAGTTCTGGGAAAGCTTTTCTGCAATAGGCGCAATTCTTGTCGCGATACCATCGCATTAGCACGCCGCTAACTAGACATCTATTGGGCGCTACGTCGAGATCCATCAAACACTCTTGCCCGCACTGTTCCTTGATGGGCCAGCGCGTGCATTGTCCGAGTCGAATGTCAGGAAGGCCGACTGTTGAGGTTAACGATGCATGTAGCGAGTCAACCTCAACGATTGCGGGTTTTTTGGTTTCCGGACAAGTAACGATTCGAGAGCCTCTATACCTGGAGAAAGACCGAACAAGCCAACGGAAGCCGTACCAGAGAGCCGCAGCGATTGCTACTATGGCTATCAATGAGCCTACTGCGGTGTCCATGCTTTAACTCCTTTCGTCGACTTCAAACAGTCGCCTGTTCGGTTCGTTCCTCCTCGATCTCTTTAATCCTGGCACGAAGCCATCCGCTAACTTCTCGCTCGATCTTTGCCTGATTGTCCTGCAACTCCAAATCCTCGATGGTTTCTCCATCAGTATTTAAAGGAATGAAGTGACAGGGTACTTGCTGAGTCCGGTTTTCGGGTTTGACAAAGTCGAGCAGGTGGCATTCGTTGCACGGGTGAGCGCGATATGGGTAACCATAGTTGATACAGGACAGGGAATCCTGAAAGGTAGATTTGCTTTGCCACGGCGTACGAACAGATCGTCCGTATCCTCCCTTCTCAATGAAGTCCAACTCATCTTTAAGGAGTTCGAGAATATCGCGCTCATCCGTTGCCATGGCCTCAACCTCCATTTCTTTCCTGTCCTGATTAACAAGTGGTTAGCTTTCCGTCATTTCGACGGTTGGCAATTAACAATTCCTACCGCAAGGGAGCGCAAAGAACATGCCACTGGACTGGGGAGTATTTGCTGGAGATTATCGATTTGCGTGAGTGGTTCTGTGTAACATTGCGCAGCGGATGCGGGAAAGTCCACAACTCCAGCGCGTGAAGCTCCCCGTGATAATTGCGGCTCTCTTGGGGTGTTGAGAGTTGTGTCAATGTCGGACCCTGTGTCGTTCCGATCAACTGCCCTCTGGAAGACGATTATCTTTATAGTCCTCTCCGCCTGGACTCAAGAATTTAGGTCTTGGCAAGGACGAAGAGATTTTAGGTATGTCCTTTGCTGAAAAGAACAGTAGCTTCACGTGGTCATCTGGACCGCGATCGCCACGAGGAGGCGTTATGTCTACCAGTAGGATTGATTTGGGTTTGCCGCTAGCAGTAATCGAGCTCTTGAGCCTATACGGCTATCTCCTGAGGAACCACATTGGTGGGTGGGCATTCATAGCATTTGCCTCCCCTGGTTTCTTGTTTCTGCTGCACTGGCTCTTGCGCGATGCTGGTGAAAAGCAACACGCCTTTCATCGCACGATAACCTGGGGAGGGAGTAAATGAGCAGTTTGAGACTTGGCAGCAACTTTGCTGTGTTTGTGCTTTTCTTCGGGCTCTCTTTGCTGGAAGCGTTCCAAGCTGGTAACTGGTTAAGAGCTGCTTTTTGGTTGGCAATAGCGACAGTATTTCTTTATGCAGACCGGAAAAGGCACCAGGAACAACGGTAAAGATCGCCTTTCATAAAATGCGAAAAGCTCCGAGCTCGAGACCAGATGGATTCGACTTCCTGAATCTCGACCCGGATACCACGTTGGCGCGACACTCATATTACAAAACTCCTGATCATTGATCGATGGCGTCAAGGCTAAAGAACTTCTCTTCTTTGATTTGGTCTTTACGAAACCGAGCGCGCATCAGTATCTCTTTGACATTCGCAACCATCTGCGGGTGACCACACGCGTACGCAACAGAGTTTTTATGATCAAAACCAAGCTGGTCGGCATGCTTGCGCATAATGTCCTCGATTCGACCGGTTTCGCCAATCCAATTTGGTTCTGCCCAGGGCCTGCTGACCGTTGGTATGTACGTTAGCCATCCTGCGCGTGACAACTCTTCGAGCTCGCTGCGATAGGTACCGAAATCGGCAGACTGGCTCGCACCATGGATTACGACAAATTGATGGGTGGAGGTCGCTCCGTGCTCCCGATCAATTTGTTGAGTTCTCAGAATGCTGACAAACGGTGCGACGCCTGTGACTGTGGCGAGCATCAAGTGGTGAGTAACGCCCGTGTCCAAAGTAAATTGGCCCACAATGCGCCGTCGCACCAAAATGGTGGATCCCAACTTCAACTCCCACAACTTAGGTGTAATGTTGCCGCCTGGGACTAATTCGATAAAGAACTCGAGGAATGGCTCATGAGGCGATGAGACAATCGAGTAGGGTCGTTCGACCACATCATTATCATCGGCGATGCTGATAGTTGCATACTGACCCGCGGTAAAGGACGTTCGTTCCGCAATTCGAAAACGGAATATCGCGAGATTCGCTGATACGTCCCTTCTTTCGATTAACTCCGCTGGGCAATGATGCGTTTGCACCTCGCTGAGAACTCTCGTCATCAAATCTGCTCCAATGCGATCCGCAAATCATTGATGATGTCGTGCCAGTCCTCCAGCCCGACTGAAAGTCGGATGCCGCCTGGCTGGAGTCCTCGCGCGTGCTTCACCTCCGCAGGTAACGCCGAGTGTGTCATTGAGTAAGGTTCTTCGATGAGGGTACGGATCTGTCCAAGACTAACCGCCAAAGTAACACTGTAGGCATGGTTTGCAATGTAATCCATGAAACGGTCGGCAGCTTCGGTGGCCGCTTTTTCGTCACCTTTCAACACAAAGTAGACCATGCTTCCGGCGGCAAATTTGCCGTCATAACTTGTCATCTGCCGGCGAGCGAGTTGGTACTGCGGGAATGTCTCCAGTCCTGGATAGCATACGGATCCAACTTTGGGGTGCCGCTCGAGAAACTGAGCGACTCGGGCCGCAGACTTTTGCTGATTGACCATGCGGGTTGCGAGAGTAGGTAAACCGTAAACGAGAATCGACCAGGCGCTTTTGGATGAAAGCACACCACCAAAATCTTTGCGATACATCAAGAGGGGTTCGTGGTACTTGAGTGGTCCAATAACCGCCCCTCCCATGTCAGTGCCAAAGCCGCCAATGTCTTTCGTCAGGCTGTGGACCACGAAATCTGCTCCGAGTGCCAGAGGTCTCTGACAATAAGGCGTGGCGAAGGTGTTATCGACAATCATTAGCAGTCGATCCTTCTCTCCTTCTCCGGGTCTCGACTCGTCCATCCAGCGACGGACCAACTCGATGTCAATCAGATCAAGCGTTGGGTTCACAGGGGTTTCAAAATAAACCACACGGGTGCGATCAGTGATGGCGGCTTTGAAGCTACGCTCATCTCGCAGGTCAGCAAATTTCGTCGTTATGCCGAACCGGGGCAGCCAGTTTGTTATCAAGCTGTAGGTGCAACCGTACAGGGTGTGATGCGCGACAATCTCAGTGCCTGCTTTGTTAGTGATACCCAGGGCTGCGCTGATGGCAGCCATTCCTGTCGCAAATGTAACTGCGGTTTCGCCACCCTCGGCATAGGCGAGATGATCCTCGAGCATGCCGCGCGTTGGTTCGTCCAAACGGTCGTAAATATAAATCGGTACGTGCCCTTTGATATCCGCTTCCTCGGAAGCGAATTCGACAAAACCCTGTGCACCGCGGTGCACTGAACCCAGCCGGTAAGCGGCTGAAGCTGAGATTGGCGGAACCAGGTGGTGATCGAAGTCCCAATGCTTGCTTTCGTGATTACCGTGGATTAGGTGAGTGCGTAAGCGGTAGCTCTCTTTCGCCGTGCGATGCTCCTTCTTCATGTGCTGTCCTTGTTAGTAAGCAAGTCGCTACGCAAGGGCCCGTTTGGGTTTTGGCCCAATAGAGTGAAACTTTCCACTCATCCACTGACCCCGCCCAACAATTCGTCCGTATCCGTGGAAAATGTTTGTCACGACTTTTCCAGGAGCAAGTGGCATTCCTATACGCAACTTGATCGGGGAGCATAACTAAGCACGGTCAGCACCAGCCCCGCGCATTACACACAAGTAAACAAGTGCGGCCGTATCAGCCTTCCTGAGTGGAAGGTCGCGCGGCGCGATTGCCACACAGTTTGGCAATCGACAGGATGTACAGAATTGCCGGAATCACACATGCATCGCGAAATCGCCGCTTCTGGTCATCCCGCAAGTTCTATAAATCCTGTCAAAAAATCGCCGGCAGCAGCTATTTCTTTACATTCAAATGCTGGTCTATCGAAGTCGGTACAGCATGCCCCTCAATGTCTCCTGCAAACTGGAACTCTTGCAATTCAGTGAGACCTGGTGAAGTCTCGACCGAGCGAACTATAAAGTTTTTCGCTTTCATGCGTTGGACCGGAACACAGTGGAAGGAAACGACTAACTTCTCGGGAATCGGGGCATTTCCTTCATACACGTACGTGCAGGCCTCACCGCGTTGCATTGCCGCGTCGTCGTGTACGAACAGATATTCACCCTTCAGGGTCACGCCATGGAGGACCACAGCTCGATCGAAGTTAGTTACTGCACTTTGCTTGCGGGCTGTGTTCGATGCCTTGGTGTCCCATGACATAGAGCCGATTATCAAAGCGCAAAGCACGACTACAAAGAACGTTATACTTTTCATGACTATCTCCTGTCTGAGGCAGTTTCGTTAACCTAAACCAACTACAATTAGCGGCGCGCGCACTTCCTTAATGAGACTGTCTCAAGGAACAAGTACGAGCTCCTGGTACGTTTTCCGCAACGACCGTGCCTGTCAAAAAGCGTCGAGATTGCCGGGACTTCTCTCCATAATGCGCGCTTTTGCCCAACCGGCTGAGGAACTTTACTCACACTGGGCGCCGTTTTCACGGTACGCGTTCCTTCGGCCGAGGTTGAAGCTATGCCGGAAACACCACAGAATTGATTTAAAGATCAACACTTACGGCGCAGTGGCGAAGATTGAATATGATGCGTATCACCTCCAACTAAAACCTCACCGCTGCCTATTACTAAAACTAGCTTCGCCTCAAAAGTCGAAATTCGCACCTGGACCGGGTCAGTGTACAATCCACTGCTGGCAAAGAATTCAAGTTTAGTACATCACCTTCCGGCACACAGGCTCGAGGGTTCATTTAGTGACCACGGTAAATAACAATGAAGAACGAAGAATTGCGCTCGCAACTGGAAAAACTGCACCACGAACTTCACCAGACGCAGGGTCTCAACCTGCAACAACGCGAATTGCTACAGACGCTGGCCGATGAAATTCAAGCGTTGCTTAAAAGAGACGAGATTCAACAGCATCACTACGTGGGTCTGAGTAAGCGATTCACTGAAGTTGTGGCTGAACTCGAAGCCTCTCACCCGCAAATAACTCTCTTGATTCGTCAGACGATCGATGAGCTGGCGTACCTGGGCATCTGAAGCCTTGCTGAGATCGTTTTCAAACCGGGAATTATTGGACCCGGTTCAACTGATAACCTTTCCGATATGAGAGCTTAAGATGAGGTTGGCGGACGCCCACTCTCAATCTGTGCCAGCCATCATGACCTGTCGGGTTGGAATAAAATGCAAGCGTGTATTGTTGGCGCAGTTCCAGAGCTATTTGGGAGCAGATGTAAGCCAGTTCTGACTCACTTTCCATCTCGGGCAGGTAGGTTGTTCCGCCACTGACGCGAGACATTTCTGCCAGCACGGCCCTGCCCATCCCGCTCTCGGGGCTTACATGGACCGATCGTGGACCAAGTTGTCGCGTGACGTCTTCAACGTACCAACGGCGGTATCCTGCGAATTGGTCCAACTCCGGATCGGCAATCCCGATGGCGTAAATCTGAGCGTCCAGTGTTTTGAGACGATCCCGCAGTGTGGTGTAACTGTGGATGCTGTTCTTATCATGTCCATCTGAAATCAGCAGTAACGCTTTCTTGAGATTCTTCGTATCTTTGAGTCGAGTTGCGGCAAGATATACCGCATCGTAAAAGGAAGATGGACCGCCTGGTTTTATGATCCGCAGGTGATCCAAAAGCTGGTTTGATGTGGGTATAAAGTCTGTGCTCACACTTCCATGCTCGCTGAACGCCACAAAAAAGAAATCATCTTTGCTTTCCAAGGTGCCGGTAAAGTGTTTCACCGCAGCGAGCACTGCCCGCATTTGCTCAGGCGCACCCTCGTGAATTTCACAAACTATTCCAATGGAAACCGATGCCGCATCGGCGGAGAAGTGTGCAATCTGCTGCTTCACTTTGTTGTCGTAAATCGTGAATTGATCTCTTGATAGTCCCTGGACATAGTGGCCGTTGCGATCAGTCACGATTACATTCACGGTTACCAGGTTAGTGCCGACAATGATCTTGTCGTCTTCTTGAGGTTGGGTGGTTGGTGTTACTTGTGCCGTGACCGTTACCGCGAGAATAAGTGTCACTACGCAAATACAGAGTCTTCGCATGGGTGTCTCACTTCCTCGAAATTCTTAAAGACAAACCAGGCAACGCACAATCGTAAGGTGCAAGGGGCATGCCGCCGTTACTTCCTCTTTTTTTACTAAGACCGCTTTAGTGCCTGGGTAATCTTGCGCGGTTCTGGGGAAAAAGTCTTATTCAATTGAACTGATTCGCGAGTACTGGTTCACTTTGAAGTACGCCGAAGGCGTTCGCTAGTTTCAGCCCAGGGTTGGAGCAAAGCGACAACCCTGGGATCATCACGAGAAAAGCAACCAACCCTGAAAGGGTTCGCCTTGCGATGAACCCTTTCAGGGTTAATAGTTTCTTTTTATTTGCTTCCTCAGGGTTCTCGCTGTGCTCGAACCCTGGGCTAGGGTTAGCGAACGCCTTCGGCGTTTGTCAAAACTGAACCAGTACCGATTCGCGCTCTGGACTTGATTCGCGGCGCGCGCGTATTGATTGAGGTTTCTGTGGTTCTCGCCGAAACACCCTGGAATAGAAGATACGTTTGGCTAATTCAGAAGTGGCGGCGTAAAGAAGTGTAATGATCACGAGAAGGACCAGCGAGGATAGTGCCAGGGGTCTAAAACCAAGCAGCTCGCTGAGCGGACTATAGGGCAGCGCAAGGGTAACCAGCACGACAAGAATCATTGCGAACAGTAAGGTTCGACTCACTCTGCTTTGATAGAAAGGCTTCCAGGTACGCATCACCACGATGATGAGTATTTCGGTCATTACCGATTCCACAAACCAACCGGTCCTAAATTCCTCAGGACTAGTTCTCAGCACAAAGATCAGTACGCCGAACGTGAGAAAATCAAAGATCGAACTAACGATGCCAAAGATGATCATGAAGTTCCGAATGAACTTTATGTCCCAAACCTGTGGCTTTGTTAGTTGATCCGAATCAACGCTATCGGTGGCAATCGCCATTGCGGGAAAATCGGTGAGAAAGTTATTCAGCAGGATCTGTTTTGGCAGCAGCGGCAAGAATGGAAGAAACAAAGCTGCACCCGCCATGCTAAACATGTTCCCGAAATTGGCGCTCGTCGTCATGAAGATGTACTTGAGTGTATTCGCAAACGTTCGTCTTCCTTCGCGTACGCCGGCAGAAAGCACGCTTAAGTCTTTTTCGAGAAGAACAATGGTAGCGGCCTCTTTGGCCACGTCGACGGCGCTATTAACGGATATTCCTACATCGGAAGCATGTAGCGCCGAAGCGTCGTTAATCCCGTCGCCGAGAAAGCCCACTGTATTTCCGGACGCTCTTAGTGCCCTTATGATGCGTTCTTTTTGACTCGGCTCGATTTCTGCAAAAACGTCAACCATGTTTGCGCGCGAACGCAATGCCTGATCGCTTATAGAATGTAATTCTTTGCCGGTTATAACTTGTGGTTCGCAACCGAGAACTTTTCGCGTCACACTAGTGGCGACCGGTCTATTGTCTCCGGTGATGACCTTTACTGTGATACCGAGCGTTTTCAGATCACGAATGACTTCCGTGACGCCTTCCTTAGCTGAATCGAAGAAAACCAGGAGCGCAAGAAACGTCATCCCCAATTCATCTGTCTTGGAAATATGAGCACCAGCATCCATATACTTGTAAGCCAGGCCCAGGGTCCGAAAGCCGTCAGCGCCGAATGATGCGAACTGTTGCTCTATCAGATCACGCATCTCGACGATGTTCCTGGTTTTGCCGGACACCTCAGCATAAGAGCATGCGTCGAGAACGTTTTGAACGGCGCCTTTGGTGATCATGATGTGCTGGCCTTCATGAGCAACGAGAATACTTAGGCGCTTGCGCACAAAGTCGTAAGGCACCTCATCGAGCTTTTCCCACTGGCTGAGATCAAACTGATTACTGGTCCGAATTGCGTCATCAATCGGATTTGTAAATCCGGTTTGGTAAGACGCATTCAAGTAGCCATACAGAGTCCCTTTACTGCTGCTGTAACCTTCAACATCAAGTGCTCCGTTAAATTTCATTGTGCCTTCAGTCAGCGTGCCGGTCTTGTCGACACAAAGAATGTTCATGCTGCCCAGGTTTTCGATAGAGGCGAGTTGCTTGACGATTACTTTCATTCGCGCCATGTGCACCGCGCCGACTGCCAGGTTAATGCTGATAATGGCGGGCAATAATTCAGGAATGATGCCAACCGCTATCGCCAGTGCGAAGAGAAATGAGTCGATCACAGGTCGGTTCAGAAAAACTGTGATACCGAAGATTACGAGAACGAGAACTAAGGTAACTTTGGTGAGCATGAAGCCGAATCGCCGCACACCGTGTTCAAACTCCGTTTCCGCCGGTGGCACCCTTAAATCCTCTGACACTTTGCCGAATTCAGTGGCAGCTCCAGTAAGCACTATCAGGGCTCGAGCACTACCACTGACCACATGAGTGCCCATAAACAGACTGTTGGTACGTTTCATGAGCACGGTCTCTGCGTCGATTACTCCCGGCTCCTTTTCTGCGGGAAAACTTTCACCCGTTAGCGCGGCCTCGTCGACAAACAGGTCCTTCGACTCAACAATCCTCGCATCGCCTGGAATGATGTCTCCGGCTCTAAGTAAACAGACATCTCCAGGTACGACGTCTTCAACCGGCACGTTTGCCACTACGCCTTCGCGTAAGACTGTAGCTTCCAATTTGACGATTGACAGGAGACTCTTGACGGCATCGGCCGCGCGCTTCTCTTGCCAGAATCCCAACATGCTGCTCAATAAGACGATGGCAATGATGATCAGAGCATCGATTGACTCGTTGAAAAAGAAAGAAAGCCCAACGGCCACCAGTAAGATAAGAATGAGCGGGCTCTTGAATTGTGCGGCCAACAGCGTGATCGCGTCGGTTCGTTTCGATGGCTTCAGACGATTGGGACCATAGAGCCCCAACCTGCGCTTAGCCTCAGGTGCGCTTAAGCCCATCGGAGCGGTGTTCAGGCATTCAAGGAGTTCGGCCAACGGCACGCTCCAGAACCAGTCGACTTTTGTAGTCTTTGCCATAGAAAAGTCTCCGCCCAGGCGCTTCGTAAAGCTGCAATTCAAGCACCAGTCGCTTCGATCAGTTTGGAGTTGGAGCAATATCGGATTGGCTTAGTCGATTGGGGGCTTTCTCGCTGTGACTGGTGAACTTTCCTCAAAGACGGACGCTGAGGCCTCGATTTCCCGCTACATTCCGCAGGTGCTCCCCGGCACATGCATTGCGCTAATTGTCTGTGATCTTCTATCTGGACCAAGGCTCCAACGGTCAGAGGGAAGGAGCATCAATGAATTGTAATCACGAAGGTAAGACAGACGACCTGTCACAGACCACTCGACGCGCCTTCTGCGCCGGTTTGATAGTGAGTTCGGCGGGATTAGCGCTAACGCCACTCGACACGAGTGAAGTAAAAGCCGCTCAGGATTCGATGGTTGCGTATCCTCCACGGAGGATCGAGGGCGCCGAGACTCTTCTGCCAGGTTCCATTCTCTATTTCAATTATCCAACCAGAAATGATCCGGCTGTGCTGCTACGCTCGACCGACGGCGAATTCAGGGCGTACAGCCGAAGATGTTCTCATGCAGGATGTTCAGTGGATTTCGATCCGTCGAGTCGATGTCTGAAATGTCCCTGCCATCAAGGGGCCTTCGATGCGCGTATGGGCCACGTAATGTTCGGTCCACCGCGGCGACCGCTGGAAGTAATTATTCTCCGAGTACGTGCTGGCGGGCAGCTTTGGGCCATTGGCAAGCGTTTCAGAACAGACGCGGACGTAATCACAGAATCCGTCGGAGGAGTTGATGAAAAATGACAACCAAAACACATCAATCAAGACTTAGCACCGGCGAAGTGATTTTCTATTTGCTCGGCATACTTATTCTGCTGCTACTGGCGGCAGTTGTGGGCAAAGGTCAAAGTCGAACGGAGACAGTGAGAGCCGTCAAGGCATCGGCGCAAATCCAGCAACAGCTTTACAGGGAATATCGTGGCGTGCGCCTCGGGATGACTGCGGTTGAAGTGAGATCCAAATTAGGCGAGCCGGCGATGAAGAGCGACGAACAGGATTTCTATATCCTTTCGGCTAACGAAACGGCTCAAATTGCGTACGATGCCTCGCACAATGTTGTAACTATCTCCACCGATTACACCGGTGGTGTTGGCGCGCCTGATTATAAAACCGTAGTTGGCGACAGCCTGATACAAAAACCTGATGGATCTTTGTTCAGGATCGTGTTCTATCACTCAGAGCACTTCTGGGTATCGTACAACCAGAGCAGTTCTACTGTGCCGATGATCACCGTCACGATCGGGACCATGAAATAAAGTCCGAAGTGCTGCAGGAAGACGCTGCGCGCCAAGCGGTATTGAGTCCGGTAAGCCGTTTCAAGTCAAAGCGGAGCTGTGGTGGAAAACGAATCTCTCACCGAACAGCTCCTGCTTGACATCTGCTGTTTCCCCAAAGAGACCGAATAGTGGAAGGACGAGAGGACCAGGCGAAGATTGCGGGTCCTTACTTTTCGTGCGTGTAACTGTTTGGGCATCGATACCGGGATTGTTTGCCTCAAAAGTTCGGAATCGTGCTTGGGCGGGGTCAGTACCGTCCGCGTTAGCGGATGGGCAAGACCATGAGAATCAAAAAGGTTAGGAATATTGCATGCTGATCGTTTACCCATCCGCTACCGCGGACGG
>DASWUM010000028.1:0-74955 GCA_036401595.1 Pyrinomonadaceae bacterium | reverse complement strand
AACGCAGAAGAGCCCTGAAGGGGCGTAATACGATGCCGGTTAATTCGGCCCTTCAGGCCTCGGCTCGTGTTTGGGTTAGGTACCAGGGGCGACGCGCCGCATTGCTCGGCGCTTGCCCCTGGCTTTCATATGGCGCGCCGTTGGCGCTTAGATAAGCGGACCTGTGAAGTTGGTTTCCCTCCGCTGTCACCAAAGGTAACAACTCTCGAACCGGGCAGCCTCCCCACTCATGGAAACCACACGATTTGCGGTCGATTCTTCAGCGGAACGGTTGTTGCCGAGAGAGGGCGGACGAGTTTGGTCCAACCTTCCAGAAAGACTCCTTGTCGGAGGTAGACGCACAACATGAAACGTAGCCGAACAGTTAAGAAGCAGCAGGGATTCACCATGACGCAGATGGTGATTACGATCGCGATCATCGGGGTCGTATCGACCTTTGGTATCCTTGGGATCAAAACGGCCCGCGCGGAGTTTCGTCTTCAGAGCTCTGCCAGGCTGTTTGCCTCCTACGTCGAGAAGGCGCGCGCCGACTCCGTCCGCCGTCACGCCGCGAGCGGAGCCGAAGCATACGTAGAAACTTTCGGCGCCGGCGGGACCACTTACGCGATCACCATGGATTTCGGGACGGGTACCGTGGAAACACGTACCTTTCAACTCGACCCCGGCGTGGATTTCCTGACAGACGCTCTAAAGGTTACGTTTGACTGGCGCGGAAGACTTCTGACACCGTGCCCCGGCACCAAGTCGTGCGTATATCAAGTCCGCAGTGTCTCGCTTGGTAAAGCGATCCCTGTCGACGTGTCCGGATCCGGTGACATCACGGTCGACGCGCAACATTTCCCCGATGGATTAATTCCGGAAGTTGAGATTGCTGAAGTTGGAAACGGCGACATTGTTCCGGAACCGGTAGGGACTCCAGCTATTGAAGGGACACCAACCCCTGATCCAGTAGATGGAGGAGGCGGCGGAGGTGGCGTAGATCCCATCGATCCAACACCCACCCCAACACCCATCCCAACGCCAACTCCGAATGGAAACGGAAATGGCAATGGCAATGGCAGCGGTAGCAATAACGGGAATGGAAATGGCAACGGCACACCCACACCTACTGCAACACCGACACCAACACCCACACCTGGGTCGTCACCGTCACCTACGCCCATAGTTCAGTGCATCTCAGCGATCAGCCCAAGCTCAATCACAATAAGCCAGAGCGACTCGGCACATAAGACCGGAACAGCGATTTTTTCGATTGTGAATGGCTCCGGCGTTCGGACCATCAGCGCTGCCCAGGACGGTAACGGAAACAGTATGGTAATCGCACTGTCGCTGGTAAGACTTGATGGTAGTGGGACGAGCCAAATTTCGGTTACTTCCAAGAACGGTGCCGGCAACCGCGGAACATTTTCAGTAAAAGTTGCAGCCGATCCAGTGTGCGGTTCCTCGCAAACACTCCAGGTAATCGTAAACAACTGAGGACGAATATGGACCGCACATCAAACGCAAATCAGATTGCACCAATGGGGGCGTCGGAAAGAGGCTTTACTGTACTCGAAGCGGCGATCGCCCTAGTGATCCTGATGGTCATCGGACTCGGCGTCGCTTCGTTGTTTACGTATTCGATTTCCGCAAACAGCAGGGCCGACGATCGCGAGCTGGCGATGGCGATTGCGCAGAAGCGCATGGAGTGGTTGCGCACCATTCCTTTCACCACGCAGACCAGAGGCGTTGCTTATTCATATCCGAACGGCGGTCTGGCAGCCACCGCTACTGCCGGCGTTACCGAGACCGTCTTAAATGCGGGCCGCAGCTACACTGTAGTTACGACCATCTCAGATCTGAACTTCGTTCCTACAGGAAATCCGGATGCGGGCGCGGCGACCCGCAAGCGGATTCAGATTTCAGTCACTCCGGTTAAGTCAACCTTGAGCTTCGATACCGTAACCGTTTACACGGAACGATCCACGCAGGTCCCAGGCAGTTATTAACGCCATTTAGTTAGTGAGGAATTTATGAGTTCTTCGAACAAGAAAGGCACGAGCGGCTTCTCTCTGGTTGAGCTCCTGATCGCGATGGCGATCACGATGGCATTAATGACCGCTGCATCGACGCTGCTCGCAAACGCTCTGCGTGTGCGCGCTCGTGAGAATCAGAAGTCGGATGCCCTTGCCGACGTGCAACGAGCTCTCAATATCATGTCGCGCGAAATAGCGAATTCCGGATTCAATCTCAGTAACAACGGGATCGTTGTGGCAGATTCCAGCCGGAACAAGCTCCGCATCCGTGCGAATCTCAACCGGTTTATGGTCGATGATAATTCCCTGACTTTGAACCAAAGAGAAACCACGCAGGATCCGCTCGAAGACATCACCTATTTTATCAATGAAGCTGATTTAACGAAGTACCTCGCACGACACGACTTCTATGGAACAGGCAGTACGGTGCTGGCGAATCGGATTGACAGTCTGAACTTCTATTACTTCGATCAGAAGGTCACCTACACGGCCGCCCCAGGCGATGACGAGATCACTAATAAGTCGGCAGACGAAGTAACCGATAAGACAAAAGCGAAGTACATCGTCATTGCCGTCTCGGTTACGTTGGATCAGGTCGGAAGGCCAGGATCGCCCGGCTATCAACCACCTTACTCAGTTTTACTTTGTTCCGACGTTGCTCTGCGCAACCACGACCTTTGGAGTTACTAGTTTACGGAGGCTTCCGTCAAAATGAGTTCACATCAGCCTGCATTCAAGAACCGTCCAAACGAAAAAGGCGCGGCGCTGATCACCGCGGTGTTGCTTTCACTGCTGTTGTTGGCTGCCGGCGGCACCTTGATTCTAACCACGACCATGACCGGGATCACGGCGCGTGACTCGACTGCTGAAATGCAGGCTTACTATGCAGCCGAAGCTGGTGTTGCCCGGACGCTAGAAGTGGTGCGTGGTAACGTCGAATCGAATCCTTCAGGTACGCGTGCTTCATTCCATAACATCCGATGCTCAAAGACTCTGTGGACGGCTACGTCGGGCTCATACACAAACGTTGCTGCTGATGGGACGACGCGGTTTAAAGTGGATGAGATTATCGATCCTGATAATCTCAACCCGGACTGTACCAGCGCTGCCTACAAGCCGGATCGCCTCAGGATCCACGTCCTTGGATATGGTCCAAACAACAGCCAGAAGAAGATGGAAATCGTGGTCAATCGTTACACGCTCGAATACGACGTGACGGCGGTGGTTACCTTGCCTAACGGTTCGGGAAATCCGATTTCCTTCTCCCTGGGTGGTAGTAACGTGACGTCGACGTCAGGTAATGATGCTTCAGGCGGGGCAACGGGTATTGCGGCTTATGCGGTCAGCGGCACCGACTACAACACCACGAATAACGTGATAGACGGTTGTTTGCCGGATGGAACGAACTGCGGAGGCAGCGGACCCAACGTGACGCCGGGAGACCCGGCAGTATTGGCAAGCAATAACACGCCGAGCTTTCTTGAATCGGTGCCAAAAACAAGAGCGTTTCTATATGGCTCTGAAGGAATGATGAACGCTGCCATCAATCAGGGACGCTATTTCACGACCGGTGCGGCTGCCATAGCCAGCACCGCGGGTCTTGGCGCCAGCAATCCTGACGGCGTTTTCACTTTTGTGGACGGCGATCTCACCCTTGGACCAGGTAATCCGACAGGGCAGGGAACTTTGATTGTCACCGGTAATCTTACCCTTAACGGAAACTTCCAATTCAATGGCGTGATCATGGTGCTCGGTTCGGGAGCCGTTTATCGCAGCGGCGGTGGCCACGGAGACATTTATGGAGCGATGTACGTCGCCAAATTTGCGAAAACCGGCGCTGATACCGACGTGTTTCAGGCGCCGATATTTGACACATCCGGCGGCGGAACATCAAACATCCAGTACAGCTCTGATGCGGTTGATAAAGCGAAAGCAGTCGGCGGGCATGCAGTCAGCGGCGTAAGGGAATACTAGAAGACCCCCCTGAACTCTGCGCTTTCTATCCACAGATTTACACAGATTGCTTAAAAAGAATCTGTCTAATCTGTGGATAAACATCTCTCTCTGGAATACCTCTCCCTTTACCAATTTGATCACCTTGTCACCAAGGGAATCGTCCGCTGCTGTTGCGGTGCCGCACGCCGCAGTGGCAATCGGACGGTAAAGCGCCCCGTCCATCTTCGGATGGCGGGGCGCATTTTACTTTGACCTGCTGTTAGTTGTTGGAACGTGAAGGTGGTTCGAATTCTTCGCCGCCGCCGACACTGCTTTCGGTGTGCGAAAGCTGCATCGTGAGCATCAGCGGTTTGTAGTCAAACGCCTTTGGACCACCACGAGTGTTTTGAACCAGCATTACGAGGTAATCCTGATTCTCTCTGAATCTCCAAACACTGCCTCGCTGGTTCATGATCACAAACAACAAGACTTCTCCGTTCGCAGCCTTCATCTGACCCACAAGCGAGCTCGCGCCGCCGTCAGTTCTCATCAAGGTGCCTGTTTTGGCAATCACACTGCCACGCCAGGCCAGACCAGTAAATCGCTCTTCAAGTGTGCCGGGATCGATACCGGCCACCGGCATGATTGCCGCCGGCGACATGCCGTGTTTCTGCAACTCCGTACGAAGCTCGCGATAGATCTTCATCATCACTCGTGGCGAAATTCGATTGACGCCGAGTCCGCTCAGAGAAGAAATCCTGATCTCATCCGGTCCGAGACCGAGTTGAGTGGTTAATTGTTGGCGAACGGAATCAGGGCCGCCAAGCGCCTCACCAATGCGCTCAGCCATAAAATTGTTGGAGTAGCACAAAAGAACTTTCAGGATGTCGACGAGCTTGCTTGACCGCTGCGTCAGCAACAGTTTGGCCGCCGGCACAACCGGTGCGACGTCAACGGCGCCCATCACGGCGACACTCGGCACGGTTTCCAGACCGGCACGATCGTTGAGCAAGGTGCGCTCATAGTTCCAGGCGCGCATGGCTTCGGCGGGACGACGTGTCGAATCGAGCGTGTCGTAAAGACGTTCGCCGGAACGCATCGCTGAGGCGCTGAAGTTCATCGTGAAACCCGGTGCGACGATCAGATCCCCGGTCACCTGCTTCACACCGAGCTTGTTCAACTCACGCGCCAGCAGCACGCCGTGTTCGTAATGAAAGGAAGGGTCGCGTCCGGAGACATAGAGATTGCCGTTAATGACACCCGTTGTTTTATCGAGCACGCCGTCGGTCCAGATGCCGGTAGCAAAACGGTGTTCGGGGCCAAGCGTCCGCAACGCTATCAGCGCGGTTGCGAGTTTCATGGTTGACGCCGGATTAAACTGCTCATCCGCGCCTTGTGAAGAGACGACTTTGCCGTCGAGAGTCTCGATGAGCACTCCCTGCAAACCGTAGAGCGGCCTGGTTGACTCGCTTGGTGTTGGAGTTGGCGATGCCTGTGGTTCTACAGGCGTTTGACCTAGAGCGGTCGCACCGGCAATGAAGAGCAAAACTGCTGCAAGTAACTTCATAAACGCACTCACGAAGAGAGCAGACTTTTGATGCGCACCAACTTTGTGGGGATGTTCAGCTCGGCGGGGCCACCCGCTCCATGATAACTGACTTCTGCCTCGTGGCGGAGAATAATTTTTTGCCACGGATTTCACGGATTGAAGTCGTTGACAAGCTTTCCAGCACGCTCATAGAATCGAGTCATTGACAAACTACAGTGCAACGCAATCAAGAACCCGTCACAGTTGAACGAGTGGTGGCCACTCACCGGAAGCGCCGCCGGGAGATTCGGAAGAGGCTCGGTGAGTTTGACGAGATTTGGCGTAAAGGATCTGACGCCAGACTTTGGGAAGAGTTGGCATACTGCATCTTCACCGCCGGTGCTTCGGCTCGCATGGGATTGAATTCAGTCGATGCTGTGCGAACGTTGTTGCTCGACGGCGACTCTGATGCCATGACTGCGGCGTTGAAGACAGCAGGCGCGCATCGTTTCCCAGTGGCACGGCCGCGTTACATTGTAACTACGAGAAACTACTTCCACGCGGATTGCGGCATGAAGTTGCGAAAGCGTTTGCGCAGCTTTAAAGATCCTTACGAGCGGCGTGATTGGCTGGCCCAGGAAAAACAGGTCAAAGGGTTGGGTTACAAAGAAGCCAGCCACTTCCTACGAAACATCGGCGTGAAAGGCCATGCGATTCTTGATAAACACGTGATGCGATGTTTGGTTGAAATCGGAGTGATCGAGACAGCCAAACCACCTTCAACCCGAAGGAAGTATCTCGAAGTTGAGCAGCAACTGATTCGCTTTGCTCGTGACGTAGGGATAGACTTCGACGAGCTCGATCTCGTTCTCTGGTCCATGAAGACGGGAGAAGTCTTAAAGTAGAGATCGCATGCTTAAAGCTGAGCAATGATCAGATGGAAGAAAGTGTGAATCATGCGAAGTAATAAGAAGAAATCTTTGTTCCGGACGGCGGCCTTTAGTGTGGCCGCTTTTGTGTTTTGTGTTGGCCTCACCGGGACAACTCACAGCGCCGCCGCCTTTGCCGATAAGAAGGCCTACAACAAGGGCTATCGAGCGGTGCGCAAAGGCGAGTACGAACAGGCTGAAAAGATCTTTCGTGAGCTCCTCAACAAAGATGCGCATGACATAGAGGCACGCCTTGGTTTGAGTTTTACGCTCCTGAAGCAGCGAAGTCTGCAGGGCGCTTACGACAACGCCGCGCGCGTCATCATGGTCGAACCGCTCTCGGCTCGCGCTCATGCTCTGCTTGGTGCGGCAATTCTCGGCGCCGGCGAGTTTCGGCTATCAGTCGAGGAGTTCCGTACGGCGCTCGCGCTCGATGAGAACGAAGCGCTCGCTGTCGCCGGCCTCGCGATGGTCGACTTCTATGAGAATCGTCTGCCGCTCGCGCTTCCCGGCTTGCGCAAGGCAGTCAGTATGGACTCAGAGGAACCTGACTACCTGTTCAATCTTGGTCAGGCGGCAGCGCGAAGTGAGAAGTACAAAGAAGCTGCTGATGCTTACGAGAGATTTTTGATCGTTGCGCCCAAGAACGACTTCGACCGCCGCGCACGCATCGTCGGGTTGATCGATTTTCTCCGCTACCTTGGCAGGCAGAGCGCGCTTTACGTGCCGAGTGGTGATTACCGTTCAACGGTCTCTTTCGAAGCAACTGACAATCGGCCGATTATTCAGGTTCGCGTTAACGGACAGAAACAGCCGCTGCGTTTTGTGCTCGATACCGGCTCGGGAATGTCGGTAATTTCAGAACAAACCGCCAATAAGCTCGGCATCAAGCCGATCGCGAAAGGCGGACTGGCGCGGGCGGTCGGCGGCGGCGGAAAGTTTGAAATCATCTATGGCTTTCTCGATTCGATGGAGATTGGCACCGCCAAAGTCGGAAACGTGCCGGTGTACATTCGCAAGTTCTTCGACAGTCACATTCCCGTCGATGGATATCTCGGGCTTTCGGTGGTGTCGAAGTTTCTGACCTCGATCGATTATGGCTCCAGGAAGATGTCTCTCGTACGACAGCATCAGACAGATGAAGTCGAGACTTGGACTATGGTACGGCGGCCGGAGAATTTTCAGACGCTCGTTCCGGTGACGCCCAACGACGGCGCGGTTGAAGTTCCGCTGCGCACAACGTCGAGCGGATTTCTGAGTGGTGAAGTCGGGCTCGAAGGGTTCGATAAAAACGTCAATTTCATTATCGACACCGCCGCCAGTATCACTGTCATCTCAGAAAAACTTTCGCAGCAGGAACAGCTTCTCGAATTGTTAAAACCGTCGAAGATGCGCGTGTTCGGAGCGGCGGGTGTGGTGGAAGATGTGAAGCTGCTGCAACTGCCGCGACTGAGTCTCGGTTTGAGTAAACTCGAAAAGATCAATGCCGCGGTGCTCGATATGGAACCGGTTAACGAGACCGCTGGCTTCACGCAAAGTGGTATTCTCGGTGGGAATTTCCTGCGGCACTTCCGCATCTACTTTGATTTTGCAAGGGGGGCAATGCGTTTGGAACCGTTGAATCAGAAACCCAGAAGCGCTGAGAATATCAATCCGGAAGTGGTAGTAACTCCATGAAACAAGCGCTTTATCTGGAAACGTCGGTGATTGGAGCTTACCTCGATAATGGTGAGCCTTTCCGACGCGATCTCACGATCAGGTGGTGGGAACACGAGATGCCCGACTATCGCGCAGTGGTTTCGCCGCTCGTGGCGTCGGAGCTCGGACGTTTGAAAGAACCGCATCGCAGTTCGTATCTCAAATTGATCGGCAAGCTGGAGCAGGTGGATCTAACTGAAGAGGCCGCAATTCTCGCGGACGGTTATATCTCGCGCGGGATCTTTCATCGCAAGTACATCGCCGACGCGTTGCACGTCGCCATTGCATCGGTTCACAAGATCGATTATCTGGTGACCTGGAACTTCGGCCATCTTGCAAACGTGCGCCGCCAGGCGCGCATCAGGTTGTTCAATACGGCCGCAGGTTTTTATGTACCAATGATCGTGACGCCGGAGTTTTTAGTGTCAGAAGCAACAGAGCAAGTGGTATAGGTCAGCATGTATCGTCGCCCAAAATTTTTAGAAGTCCTGCACACAATTCGTGAAGAGATGTCGCGTGAAGCGGATTACGATGTCGATCTGTTTGCCGAGATGGTACGGTCGGGAATGCCGCCGGCTCATGGACCACAACGCGTCATTCGCGGTTTCAGAACCCGCGCGCCTCGTGCTGAAAATGTTAACGGCAAGCCCGCCAAGCATAGACAGCGAAAGCGTAGCGCGTGATAATGTGCGCGTAACGAATTATCTATACGAACTGAAATCATGAATCCAACTTTTGAAACGATCGGTTTGGAAGTCTCGAACGAGAAGGCTTTCAACTATCTCGCAGAGCGAGCCGGTGACCAGGGCGAGGCCACACAGCTCACGAGACGTGGCGCCGTCCTGCATGGACGTTGCTGGAAACTCGGTGAAGGTCTTGAAGTGTGGACCGTGCTTTACGAATCGGGTAGCGGCGATCTCTTTTACGCTGACTGTCGTCCCGGATTCCGCGCGCGTTACATACAAACAATCGCGCCGTGGGCGTTGACCGAATACGACGAAGAAGGCGAAGCCGTTATCCACGGTTATCGCGAAGGCACCGACTGTGAAGTTCTTTTCGAGTTACAGAATTTGACTGAAGTGGGACCAGCGGGATTTGGCGCGCAGGAGCTGCATATCGGTCTGTGTGGACTCGCATATCGCGCGCGTGTGCGGCGGTCGAAGTGCAAAACGCGCTGGATGCCGCTCGAGAAGGCAGCGCCCGAGAGAGCTGCACACGAAAACGACTGGAGTCTGTCGGGTCAAATCATCGCTTTCAAACCGCTGCGAAATCCGCTTTCCGGAGGCGAGCTGTTCTGGATTCATCTCGATCTCGAGCGCATTAAACTGGAAGTGCTGGTCAATCGTCGCGCGCTGCGTGGAGGGTCTTTGGCGGTTGGCGCCTGGCTCGACGCGGAAGTTTGGCTACAGGGGCACGTGCTCGACGAACACGCTCTGCGTTCGCGTTACGAAGGCATTGATTACGCTGTCTCACGCGCGAGCTTTTGGTCCGGGCTTAGGAGAAGAAATTGAGCCACGGATTTACACGGATCTACACAGATCAGTGAAAATCCGTGTAAATCTGTGGCCAAATATTTGCCGATGAAGCGTGTTCTGGTTGTTATTCTCTTAATCCTCATACTGCTGCTTTCTGCCTACGCTTTCAATAGTTACTGGACCCACCGCTTCGACTCGCTAATCGCACGACAGGCATCAATCTATCGCGTCGATCCCGACCTCGTCTGGAGCATCATTTACGAAGAGACTTATTTCTCGCCGTGGAAGAATGGCCAGGCCGGCGAGATCGGTTTGATGCAAGTGACTCCGACTGTCGGTCGCGAATGGGCCACGGAAACCGGCATGCGCGAGCTTCAGACTCAGATGGCAAACGATCCGGAGAGCGTGTTGCGCGATCCGGAGCGCAACATCCAAATCGGTTGCTGGTATCTCGAAAAGATTTACGAGCAGTTTCAGGACGCACCCGAAGCGGAAACGCGAATGGTGGCGGCCTACAACGCCGGACCGAGTCGCGCAGTGGAGTGGAGCCGTCCCGATCAGCCTGGAAACACCCAGTCAGGCGCGGAATTCATCAACCGCATCGACATTCCTTCAACCCGAGCTTATGTGATTTCAATCATGCAACGCTACCGTCAGCTCAAGAGTGCTAAGAGCTCGAGCGCGGCCTTGCAGGAGCCTTCAACCGCAAAATGAACACTGTCTACTCGGCGCGTTGGGTCGTTCCTGTTTCGGAGGCGCCGATCGAGAATGGGGCTGTCGCTGTCGCCGGCGACGTTATCGCGGGCGTCGGCACGCAAGCTGAGATCATCGCGAGGTTTCCTGAGTTTCGAGTTGAATCTCTTGGCGAAGCAATCATCCTTCCCGGACTCGTCAATGCTCACACTCATCTCGAACTCACTGCCATGCGCGGCTACCTCGAAAACGAGGAACGCGACTTCTTTGCGTGGCTCAAAAAACTCACCGTAGCTCGACTCGAACGCATGACGCCGGATGACATTCGTGTTTCGGCAACCTGGGGCGCGTGTGAAGCAGTGCGAGCGGGAATCACGCGTGTTGACGATGCGAGTGATTCGGCAGCGATGAGTATGCGAGCGCTACAGGATGTCGGGTTGCGTGGTGTTGTTTATCAGGAATCGTTTGGGCCTGATGCGCGGCTCGTCACTGAGAATTTCGAGAAGCTCAAGACTAAGTTGGAGGAGCTCAAATCAATTGAGACGGGGCTCGTGCGCGCCGGCGTTTCGCCGCATGCGCCGTACACGGTCTGCGGGCCGCAACTGGAGTTGATTGCAGATCTGGCCAAGACCGAAGGTTTGCCGTTGATGATGCATGCGGCGGAGTCGGAAGCTGAAGAGATGTTTCTGCGTGACGGTTGTGGCGTGTTTGCGGAGGGATTGGCGCGACGGCAGATCGAATGGAACGCGCCCGGTGTCTCGACGATTCAATACCTGAAGCAGGTTGGGATACTGGAGACCTGTCCGTTGCTGGCGCACTGCATTCGAATTGATGACGCAGATATCGAGACGCTGCAAAGTTATGGGGCGCAAGTTGCGCACTGTCCGAAGTCGAATGCGAAACTGGGCCACGGGCGCGCGCCGTTCGCTCGAATGATTGCGGCAGGAGTTACGGTTGGATTGGGTAGTGATTCAGTTGCGAGTAACAATACGTGTGACATTCTCGAAGAAGCGCGTTTCGCGACGTTGTTGTCACGTTCTGCGGGCGCGCACATCGACGCGATGGCTGCGCTGGAAGCTGCGGCCGGACAGTTGAAGGAAGGCGGGCAGGCAGATCTCACTGCTGTATCACTAACTGGCGTTCATCAACTTCCGAGCTACGATCCGATCGCCACGTTGATCTTTGCGTCGAGTGGAAGAGATGCGATCTTAACTGTAGTTGCGGGCCGGGAGGTCTATCGCAACGGGCGTGTGACGACTGTTGACGAGGATCAATTAAAAGCCAGAATGCACGAAATCGCAGAAAAAATTAGCCACGGATGACACCGATAAAAATCCGGATTTAAATCCGTGTCATCCGTGGCCCGGTTTTAGATGGAGGCCGCGATCGCCTCGTCGAAGATCTCGAGTGCGACGTCGACGTTCTCCGTCGTCAGTATCAACGGCGGTGACCAGCGGATCGTGCTTGCCCCGGCGCCGAGGATGATCAAGCCACGTTCGAAACACGCGATTTCAATGCGATCACGCAATTCTGGAGTTTCAAACTCCACGCCGAGCATCATCCCCATACCTCGCACGTCGACGATGCAGTCGTACTTCTCCATAAGCTTCTGCAACCCAGCTTTGAGGTACGCACCGACTTCCGCAGAGTTCTGAACCAGCCCACCTTCGAGCAGCTCAATCGTCTTCAACGCCGCCGCTATACAAACCGGATTGCCGCCAAACGTCGACGCATGTGCGCCTGGTTTCCAGTCCATCAAATCCGCCCGTGCAACGCACGCGCCGATCGGCAATCCCGATCCAATACCCTTCGCGATACAGACAATGTCAGGCTTCACATCGTAATACTCGCACGCAAACATCTTGCCCGTGCGGCCCATGCCCGACTGCACTTCGTCGACGATCAGCAGAATCCCGTGCTCGTCACAAATCCGACGCAGTCCCTGCAGGAAATTCTTCGGCGCCGGCACGTATCCACCTTCACCCTGCACGGCTTCAACCACGATCGCGGCGACTTCTTCCGGCGGTGTTGTGGTTTTGAACAAACGCTCCTCGATCCAGTTCAGCGCACCCTGGCCCGCACCACCATCGCCGCAGTCTTCCGCACGGAAAGGATTGCGAAACTCGTTCGGATAAGGCACGTGTATCACATCGAGCGCCTGACGTTTGAAGCCCATGCGCTGCGCCGACTTCGACGACGTCAACGAAAGCGAACCAAGCGTGCGTCCGTGAAAGCTGTTGAAGAAACCGATGAACTTCTCTCTACCCGTCGCGTGCATCGCGAGCTTCAATGCAGTTTCGACTGCTTCAGTGCCACTGTTGGCGAAGTGCGTTCGCGTTGGCGACTGCACCGGCACGATCTGATCGAGCTTCTCGGCGAGTTGCGGCATGTGGCGGTAGTAATAGTCAGTCCCGCACATGTGAATCAGTTGCTCGGCTTGCTCCTGAATTGCGCGCACGACTTCCGGATGGCAGTGGCCGGTCGAACAAACCGCCACGCCGGCGTTGCAGTCTAAAAACACATTGCCGTCGACATCTTCCACCCACACGCCGCTGGCACGTTCCGCAACTAGCTTGAACGACGGTCGCGGGTAGCTTGGGTTAACAAACTTTGCATCTGCTTCGACGATCTTCCTGCCGTTGGGACCGGGGAGCTCCGTCTTGATCTCGGGACGCTTAGAAGGTGCAAGTACGCTGGTAGACATTTTTTTGACTCCTTGTCAGAAGGCCAATAAATCGCCACAACCTAAAAGGTCAGGCCGAAGTAATCGGTTATTTAAGAAGACGGAAACTAGTCAGCGAAGAGATTAGCGCGAGACTCGACGGGGTTACACATCGCTGCGATTGTATCAGCCACGGATTCACACGGACAAGGACGAATCCGTTCCAAAAATCCGTGTCGTCCGTGGCCAATACTGCCTTGGACTTTAATCCGATCTTTTATTAAGATTTCCTTCCAAATTCCTGCCCGCGGAGATAACACACATGAATAAGAGTCGAAGCGTTTTTGCCTTCTTGTTTGTGGCTGCCGTCCTTGCAATGGCCGCAATCGCGCCGTTTTTGACCGGTTCGAGAGCACAAAGCGTCGCACCAGGTGCAACGACAGGATCCGTCAGTCGCTCGTCTTCCGATAACTCAAAGATCGCTTACCCTGAAAGTAAGAAAGTCGAACAGGTCGACGATTACTTCGGCACCAAAGTAGCCGATCCGTATCGCTGGCTCGAAGACGAAACCGCGCCGGAGACAAAAGCCTGGGTTGATGCTCAGAACAGAGTTACGTTCGGCTATCTCGACTCGATCAAGTATCGCGAGAAACTCAAAGCGCGTCTGACCGAGCTCTACAACTATCCGCGCCTCTCCGCGCCATTTCGACGTGGCGACACTTACTTCTTCACGAAGAACGACGGCTTGCAGAATCAGAGCGTCTTCTACATTCAGAAAGGCGTCAACGGAACGCCGGCGGAGTTTCTCGATCCAAACAAATTCTCCGCTGACGGCACGTCGACGCTGAGCGCGTTCTCACTTTCCAAAGACGGCAAGTATGTCGCGTATGGCATTTCGCAGGGCGGCTCTGACTGGGTCACGCTCAGCGTGATGGAAGTGGAGTCACGCCAGAAGCTCGCCGACGACGTCAAGTGGATGAAAAGCTCCGGCGTGTCGTGGCAGGGCGACGGCTTCTACTACAGCCGCTACCCCGAACCGGCGAAGGGCAAAGAGCTCAGCAGCAAGAACGAGTTTCAGCAGGTCTATTTCCACAAGGTCGGCACGCCGCAGTCAGCAGACGTGCTGGTTTACGAAGACAAGGAACACCCGCAGCGTTTCCAGGGTGTCGGCACCACTGAAGACGAGCGCTTCGCCATCCTCAACATCTCCGAACGCGGCAAGGGCAAAAAAGGAAATGCCGTCTTCTATAAAGATCTTTCAAAAGGAGAAGACAAGTTTTCTCCAATCGTGGCCGAAATTGGCGACGACAGCTATGGCGTGATCGATAACGTCGGCGACAAGTTCCTGATCCGCACGGACAAGAACGCTCCGAATGGTCGCGTCATTCTCGTCGATCCGAAGAATCCGGATGAGAAGAACTGGAAAGATGTTTTGCCGGAACGAAGCGAGCCGTTGCAAGGTGTCGGCACCGCCGGCGGCAAGCTCTTCGCTTCGTGGCGTAAAGACGTAGCCACGCAAGCGTATGTTTTCAGTCTCGACGGCAAGCTCGAGAATGAGGTTCAGTTGCCGGGTGTTGGCACCGCCGGCGGCTTTGGTGGTCTGAACGACGACAAGTATGTTTTCTACAGCTTCACCTCGTTCAACTTCCCGCCGACGATCTACAAATACGACATCGCCACTAAGAAATCGACTGTCTTCCGCACGGTCGACATTCCCGGTTTCAAACCAGAGAACTACGAAACAAAGCGAGTCTTCTACAACAGCAAAGACGGCACGCGCGTGCCGATGTTTCTGGTCTACAAGAAAGGCCTGAAGCTTGACGGTAACAATCCGACGTTGCTGTATGGCTACGGTGGTTTCAATGTTGTCACCTCGCCGACGTTCAGTTCGCTACGAATGGCGCTGCTCGAACAGGGCGTGGTTTATGCGTCTGCGAATATGCGTGGCGGTGGCGAGTATGGTGAGAAGTGGCACGAGGCCGGCACGAAGCTGAAGAAGCAGAATGTGTTTGACGACTTTATCGCCGCGGCCGAGTGGCTGATCGCGAACAAGTACACGTCGTCGAGCAAGCTGGCAATTCAGGGCGGCTCAAACGGCGGATTGCTGGTGGGTGCAGTTTCGAATCAGCGTCCCGAGCTGTTCCGAGCGGTTGTCGAACAGGCTGGCGTGATGGATATGTTGCGCTTCCAGAAGTTCACGATTGGCTGGAACTGGATCGCAGACTACGGCTCGAGTGAAGCAAATGAGGCGGAGTTCAAGGCGCTTTATGCTTATTCGCCGATTCATAACGTCAGGCCGGGCGTGAAGTATCCATCGACGCTGATCACGACTGCCGATCACGACGACCGCGTTGTGCCTGCGCACAATTACAAGTACGCGGCGGCATTACAGACGGCGCAGGGTGGTCCAAACCCGATTCTGATTCGCATCGACACGAACTCGGCGCACGGCGCTAGCAACACGACCAAGTCGATCGAGCAGACGCGAGATATTTATGCGTTTCTGTTTGAGAATTTGGGCGTGGCGTACAAATAGATATTTTTAGCCACGGATGACACGGATTAAAACCTTCTGATCGGGTGAGCTTCAGTGTTGAAGATCACCCGATCGAAGTCTAGCGTGCTCGGTGGAGCGAAGAGCAGGTAGAAATATTTGAAAGTCTCTGCGAACAGAAAGCTCTGCATCGAGTCAGTCTTTTCTTTGGTCTCCACATTCTTGAGCGCCGCATAACCCTCATCGGTGCGGCAGTATTTCACGAAATCACGCCACAGTTTCTCGCCCATCAGCAGATACTTCTCATCTCTTGTGTAGTGATACAGATAATAAGTCGACTCGACGATCTCCGGTCGCAACGGATAACCGGGCGAGGTGATCTTGCGTTGCCGGTAGTCAAACTCTTCTGGCTCGATGCCCGCCTGGTTCCACATCCGAAACGATGAGTCCTGCAAACGCTTCGCTCGTTTCAGGTCGCCTGATAACGCGAGTACGGCAGGGAAGAACGCGTCGAGCGCGCCGTAAGTCGTGCCGCGGCGCGTGCCGGTGTTCATGTCCGCGTGTCCATACCACAGCTCGCTGCCGAGATCGGTTCGTTGTTCGTCGGCGAGATACTTGTTGATGGCGCCGATACTGTCGTTCCACATGCGCTTGCAGTCCTGATCGCCAAACAGCAAAGAGCATTTCAAAAGATATTCGTAGTAACTGTCGATGGCCCCGCTGATGTGACTGTCGGTGTTGGTCCAGGCGCCGGTCTCGACATTGATCCACTCGCCGACGAGACCAATCTTCGAACGCCGATTGTAAGTCTCCACGAGAGCTCGCTTAGCCTTCTCGTAAAAGATGGGTTTGCCGGTGAGCTTGCTCAAAGCGCCAAACTCGATGATGAGGGTGCCGGTTTCCGCTGGATTGCTGATCGGCTTGCTTACTTTCCCGGTCTTCAGGTTGACGTAACGGTACGGCATGCCGGTCGGTGAGTTGAAGACAGGCAAAAGCCGATTGCCGAGATCTTCAGCGAGATTCAGGAAACGTTTGTCTCCGGTGAGCTGGTAGTTCGTGAGCAGTCCGCCCAGCAATCTGATCGTGATCTCAAAATTCTGGACTTCGATGTCTTTATCGAACGAGAGATTGTCGAGGATGTACTGCTTCGTCGCTGCTGCCTCGTCGTCCATCTCCATCAGGATCATGGTGTCGAGCGAATCGACGGCGGTCATCAGGAGTGGTTGCGGGTACCAATCGTGATGAGTCTTCGACAATGGTTTCAGATCGTCGTGTCCCCACGCGTATTTCTTGTAACCATTCCAGGCATGGAGAAACTCCGCCTTCACTTCAGCCGCGAGTTTCTTGTTTTGAGATTGTGCCTGAACTGAAGTTGGCACCAGGAGCAATAACAGAAGCAGAATTTTCATTTTGTGTTTTTGTGGCTCAGATCTTTTCAAATGAACGCCGGATCGTCTCTTTCGGCGGTGGCTCGGGCCAGATCGAGACGCGTTTGGACCAATGATGTCTCAACACGCAGGTGCGGAAATAGTGTTCGTGCTCCCACTCGACTTCCGCCATCGTCAACAGGCAGTCGATCAGATCCTGCCTGTCACAGGCGAGCGCGTGTCTCGCGGCCGTTTCATACTCGACGATGTTTCGACTCTCCAGCCGGCCAGCGCCATACATCGGCGCAAACCACCCGCTCAAGTGACACATTAATCCGAGAAAGCGACCGATGATAGTCGCGCGAACCTCTCGCATCTTGTTTGGACCAGCGCCGAGACTTTCCAGCATCTCGCCGACCAGTTTCCGGTGGTGCCACTCCTCGTCTTCAACCTGCTTGATGTGGGCACGTTCTTCCAGATCCCGGACCGAGTGCCAGTGGCCGCGATAGGCATATCCAGCCGCAAGTTCGCCGGAATAGGCCAATTGCAACGTCAGGATTAGCTGCGCACGCGCGGTCGGAAGGTCAGAAGCTTCCATGGAATTTGGAAAGTGGGATTATAGCCGTATTAGTGTTTTAACTCATTCGACAAACGAAAATTGCAGGAATGCCAGGATGGCGCGGAGTTCATCTCGCAGGACTCTGTTTTATCAGCATCTTTCATGTACAAATTCACTGTTTCGTGCTACTACTGGCCAGCCGGAGAGCGTCGACTTCGGCTCCGAGCCTCCATCATTAAGAAACATTTTGCGGATACAGGCAAAGTTCTGGATTTCGCCCGACTAGGAAAATTGCCCAGCTTGGATAAGATCGCCTCCTCAATTGAACGTCGCAGAATGCGCCGGCTAAAGACGCGCTGCGAGATAGAGTTGACGGCCACTCTGTCTTTGTTGGACAACGACGTCCAGAATTGCGATTCGTCTCTCATTTTCCTCGGCCGGACTCACGACCTCAGCGCCGCGGGCATGTGCATGGTGTTGCCATCGACGATCATCGATGAGCGATTCTGCACTGGCTCCAACCGTTTGAATCTTTCATTGCACGTTCCGGGTGGTGGCGTGATTGGGTTGGAAGTCAGCCCGGTCAGGTGCGAGCGGCTTAGTGGCCCATACACGGGCCAGGGCTATTTGCTCGGCACAAAGATCACGAACGTCGACGATCCGGTGAAATTTGAGACTTACCTCGAGACGCTGTCCACCACCAGCCAGCGATTGCACAGATGACTCGCAATTAATCTGTGGAATCTGCGGATAGCATGAAGTCTTTGGTGCGGGCGTCCTGTGGCGATTTCATCACTGCGTCAGTTGGTCCAAACTCAACCGCGACTCCACCTTCCATAAACAAAATATTATCGGCAACGCCCGAGAGAAATCCCATCGAGTGGGAGATGATGATCATCGTGTGACCGCGATCCACAAACGTCCGCAGCAGCGCCCGCAGGCTGTTGATGCGACGCGGATCGAGTGCGCTTGTTGGTTCGTCGAGCAGCAACAGCGCTGGATGCATTGCCAAAGCTCTCGCGATGGCAACACGCTGCTGTTCGCCGCCTGATAACGATCCGGGATAGCGCCGCGCCGCGTGAGTCATTCCCACAGACTGGAGCAGTTCACTTGCTTCAGTCTCAGCGGTTTTCTTTGGCGTGTGCAGGACGTGCACCGGAGCCTCGATGATGTTTCCGACCACAGACAGGTGAGGGAAGAGATAGAAATGCTGGAAGACTGTGCCGACTTTCAGTCGCAGGTCTTTTACTCGCTTTCGATACTCTGAGTGCGACAACGTAGCCTCGAGTCGAACATTTTCCACCACGACTGTTCCGCCGCTGATCGTTTCCAGGCCGTTGAGACATCTCAACAACGTCGACTTTCCACTTCCGGACGCGCCAATCACTCCCAGGACAGTTTGCGGAGGCACTTCAAACGTAATCCCTTTCAGGATCTCGCTATTTCCGAAACGCTTACGGAGGTCGGTGACGCGAATCATGCCGGCGCCTCCTCTTCTTCGACCCGCTCAAGGGCTCGGTCACGCAGACGTCTTTCGAGGAGGCGCGCGAGATGGGCCATCGGCAAACTCATCGCCAGATAGAATGCCGACACCGCCACGCCAAGTAACAGGAATTGTCCGGATGCGTTCGCGAGCTCGCGGTACGCGGTAGCCAACTCCCAAACGGAGATCGCGTAAGCAACGGAAGTGTCTTTGAAGAGCGACACGAAGTCGTTTGTCATCGGCGGGAGTGCGATCCGAAACGCCTGCGGTAGGATGATGCGGCGAAACGCTAGCATTGGACCCATTCCGAGTGAGTACGATGCTTCCCACTGACCGTTTGGAATCGCCTCGAGCGAGGCACGATAGACTTGTGATTCGTAGGCAGCGTAGTTCAATCCGAGTCCGACGAGTGCAGTCAGCCAACCCGGCATGGCGATTCCGAATACGGGCAAGCCGAAGTAAAGAAACAGAAGTTGGACCAGCACCGGCGTGCCGCGAAAGAATTCAACGTACAGAGTACAGAGGCCGCGCAACCATGAAGGTCCTTTCCACTGTCCCACCGCCAGCGGCAGTCCTAAGACAACCGCAATGACCATCGAGCCGAGCGCAATGAGCACGGTGACAGCGGCGGCGCGCGTCAGACGCCAGAGTGCCTCGCGCCAGTTGAACGTGGCGTTGGTCGTCGTGTATTCCTCGACCTTTGTAGATTGAGTGCCCGAGCGAATCGGCGCTTGGAATTCGACTTGGGCTTCGTTCCAGAGTCCCCACTTCTTCAGAATCGTCTCGAGCGTCCCGTCGAAGATGATCTTGTCGATGGCTGCGTCGACCTCGGCTTTCAACGCGTCGTCGCCTTTGCGCAGGCCAATGACGTAAAGACCGCGAGTGAATGGGGCGCCGGCGGGTTTCAGCTTCGGATTGTTGCGCGCGTAGAAAGCTTCTGCGGGGACATCAAAGATGACTGCGTCGATCCGTTTTAGTTCGAGATCGCGATAGGCAGCGACGGGATCGGCGTAGCCGCGCATCGGAATGCCTCGTTGTTCCAGCAGTCGCGAGGCGGCGGTGTTAGCGAGTGTTCCGACCGTGCGGTTCTTGCAGTCGTCGATCGAGTTGATGCGATTGTCGTCGCGTCGGACGGTGAGCTGAAGTTGAAAAATGTAATAAGGCTTGCTGAAGAGGATCTGTTGGGCGCGATCGCCGGTTGGTTCGAGCCCGTTGACGATCACGTCAAACGACCCTCGTTGCAGCGCGGAGACGAGTGTTTCCCAATCGCTCGGGACAAACTCCGCTTGCCGGCCCATTGCCTTGGCCAGCGCGTCGACCATCTCTTTCTCGTATCCGATGTACTGATCGGGCTTAGCGGGATCGGTGAAGACATACGGCGCACCACCACTCGGATCGGCGCCCCACCGCAAAACCTTCTGCGCCGCAACAGGCGAAGTCAGCCACAAAAAGGCACAACAAGCACATAAAAAATGAATTATTGATTTTGTGATTCTGGGGCTGCTTCGTGGCAAAGTTTCAGGATTCTACTTGGTCGTGATACTTTGTACAAAAACAAAAAGAGGGCCCCTAATTAATGTGTACTGATCGCAGAGACTTTCTACGTTTGTCCGCAGGGATCGCTGGTGCGACGCTGTTTGGCGGATCGTTAGTTGAAGCTCAACAGGGAACGCAGCCCGAGCCGATTCGTCGCTTGAGTCGCATGACTGACAACGTCGTTCCCATCACGCTCGAGGAACGCAAAAGCCGGATCGAAAAAGCGCAGAAGTTGATGCGCGACCGGCGTATCGACGCGATCTACATCGAGCCAGGCAGCAGCATGTTCTATTACACCGGCATGCGTTGGGGCACGAGTGAGCGCATGTTTGCCATGGTGATTCCAGCGCGCGGCGAGATTGCCTGGGTATGTCCGAAGTTTGAAGAGGAACGTGCGCGAGAACTGATAAAGATCGGCACCGACATTCGCACGTGGGAAGAAGACGAGAGTCCTTACAAACGCGTCGCAGAGATATTCAAGGATCGTGGTGTGCGCGCCGGTACCGTCGGCATTGAAGAGCGTGTGCGCTTCTTTCTGTACGACGGCATTCGCCAATCAGCGCCCGCGTTGAAGTTTGTGAGTGCGGACCCGATCACGGCCGGTTGTCGCATGTTCAAGTCGCCGGCTGAGCTTGCGTTGATGCAGATCGCGAACGACATCACTATCGCGGCTTACAAAGCCACGCGCGAAAGCATGACCGAAGGCATGACGCAGGGTGAGTTTGCCGGCAACTGCGCCGCTGCGTTTCGCGCACTCGGAACGTCAGGCGGAATCTTCGTCAGTTTTGGAAAGTTCACTGCGTTTCCGCACGGCAGCAGCACGCCACAGCGTTTGAAAGAAGGCGACGTCGTGCTGATGGATGGTGGTTGCGGTATCGACGGTTACCAGTCAGACATTACGCGCACTTTTGTATTCGGCAAGGCTACAGATCGACAAAGACAGATCTGGGATCTTGAACGAAAGTCACAGGACGCGGGCTTCGCCGCTGCGAAAGTCGGCGCACCGTGTGAAGCTGTTGATGCTGCCGCACGCAAAGTTATCGTCGATGCCGGCTTTGGTCCGGATTACAAAGTGCCGGGTCTTCCGCACCGCACCGGCCATGGGATCGGACTCGATGGTCATGAATGGACCAACTTTGTGCGTGGGAATAAGACGCCAATCCAGCCCGGCATGTGTTTTAGTGACGAACCAACGGTCGTGATCTACGGCGAATTCGGTATTCGCCTCGAAGACTGTCTCTACATCACCCCGGATGGGCCGAAGTTTTTCACGAAGCAAAGCGAGTCAATAGACGAACCCTTTTAAGCCACGGATTACACGGATAAATTACACGGATAAATGGGTAGATGGGTTTTAGCGGCGACGATTCTGGCGTCGAGTATGGCTTTCATCGACGGCACGGTCGTCAATGTGGCTCTTCCTTTCCTCCAAACAAATCTCAACGCGACTGCGATCGGAATTCAATGGGTCGTTGAAGCTTATTCGCTGTTTCTCTCTGCCCTCCTGCTTGTCGGTGGCTCCCTCGGCGATCTGTATGGGCGCCGTCTCATCTTCAATATCGGTGTCGTGATCTTCGCACTTGCTTCTGCCGGCTGTGGTCTGGCCGCCAACATCGAACAACTGATCATCGCGCGCTCGGTACAGGGAATCGGCGGTGCGTTACTTGTGCCCGGCAGTCTTGCGCTCATCAGTTCTACTTTTGATGAAAAAGTGCGTGGCAAGGCGATTGGAACATGGTCGGGTTTTTCTGCGATCACGACGGCGATTGGACCAGTGCTTGGAGGCTGGCTGGTCGAACACTGGTCGTGGCGCGCAGCATTTTTCCTGAATCTTCCGCTCGCGGTTGCTGTGCTTGTTATTTCAATCTCGAAAGTGCCCGAAACGCGCGAAAAAGATCACCCGGGCCGGTTAGATTGGCTCGGCGCTGCACTTGCGACGATTGGTTTGGGCGGACTGGTTTACGGGTTGATTGAGTCGCCGCGGCTTGGCTTCCGAAATCCGGTTGTGTTGTTAACGCTGATCGGCGGCGTAGTGGCGCTCGTCGCATTCGTTTTCAACGAGGCGCGCGCGAAGAATCCGATGGTGCCTTTGAATCTCTTCCGCAGTCGAGATTTTTCGGGCGCGAATGTTCTGACGTTGTTTCTGTATGCAGCGTTGAGCGGAATGTTTTTCTTTTTCACGCTCAACCTGATTCAGATCCAGGGTTACTCGGCGACTGCCGCCGGCGCAGCATTGTTGCCGTTCGTCGCCTTTATGTTTGCACTCTCGCGCTGGTCAGGTGGCTTGATCGATCGTTTTGGCGCACGCTTGCCGTTGACGATCGGTCCGACGATAGCCGCCGCGGGGTTTGCGTTGTTCGCGATTCCATCTATCAGTGGAAACTACTGGACCAGTTTCTTTCCGGCGGTGATAGTTGTCGGCTTCGGCATGGCGATCAGCGTGGCGCCACTGACGACCACTGTAATGACAGCCGTTGGTGAGGAACAGGCCGGTGCGGCGTCAGGAATTAACAACGCCGTGTCGCGCACAGCGGGACTGCTGGCAATCGCTGTGTTTGGGGTGGTCATGTTGCATGCGTTCAGCCAACGTTTGGCGAACCGCATGGATGAGATTCAGGTGGATGAGCAACTGAAGCATTCGATTTACGAGCAGCGCGTGAAGCTCGCGGCGCTGGAAGTACCGGCAAACACTGATGCCGCGACGCGGGAGCAGATTAAAGGCGCAGTTGCCGATTCGTTTGTGTTCGGTTTTCGAGTGATTATGTTCACGGCAGCAGGGTTGGCACTGGCGAGCGGCGCCAGCTCCTGGTTCTTGATTCGAAAATCAGGCTTGGCCAAACCCAAGAAAAAGGGAAATTAGCCAGACCAGCACGAACGCACCCACAGCCACCGCCGCACTCAACAGGTAGATGAGCGAGGTTTCGATTAGTTCGGAAGTCTTTTTCTCGTTGATCATGGGGAGATCCCTCGGTTGACTGGAGCGCGGCGGCCAGGCGCTTTGTTTCGACAGCGCCGGTCGAGAACAAAGCCACGTCGGGCGGCCGCACTCCAAGCTTATCCACAGATTACACAGATGCCGCTAGTAATCTGCGTAATCTGTGGATTACAATCGCGTACGCCTCAAAGAACTTGTTTCAGAGCTTCTCGAGCGTGTGAATCTTAGTCTCGGACGGCTGGCAAGTCCTCAGGCAGCACTCAAGATTTCCTCAAAGATATTTCTCAAGGCCGTTTTTAATGGGTCAGCAGGACAATCACAGTTACGATTTCGGCCGTTTCCGCCTTAAACCAGCGGAACGTGTCCTGCTGCGCGAAGGTGAGACGGTTCCACTCACTCCGAAAGTTTTCGACATTCTCGTGACACTCGTTGAACACGGCGGGCAGGTCGTCGCTAAAGATGACCTGATGAAACGTGTTTGGCCCAACACCTTTGTCGAGGAAGGGAACCTTACGCAGAACATCTCGTTGCTGCGGAAGGCGCTCGGCGAGAGTCCCGGGGGTGTTCAGTTTATTGAAACTGTGCCACGGCGCGGGTACCGATTTGTCGCCGACACCAACCAGTCGTGGGCTGACAACGGCGAATCTGTCGTTCCTGCAGTGGAGGTCGAGTCGCCGCCGGTTGTTCCAATTTCAAACACAGTCGCTCGATCGAATGGGGCCAAACGAACTCCGTTATACGCGCTGGTAGCAGGCATCGTTGTCATCGGGATCATCGGACTGGTTTATTTTACGAGCGCCGGCAAGGCTGGAAATGCAACTGCAATTCAGTCGATTGCCGTCCTGCCGTTTGTCGACGAGTCTTCAGATCCTGACGCCGAGTACATCAACGACAAGATTGCGGAGAGTTTGATTAATAGTCTTTCGAAGTTGCCGCAGTTGCGTGTGGTGCCGCGCAGTGTTGTTGCGGGTTACAAAGGCAGAGACATCGATCCGCGGAAGATTGGGCAGGAGTTGAACGTGCGCGCGGTTGTTACCGGCCGCATGCGGCGCCACGGCGACATCATCAGTATTCAGGCCGATCTGATCGACCTCGACAGTGTCGCCCAGCTTTGGGGCCAACACTACGATCACAAAGTTTCGGACGTGCTGCTGGTGCAGGACGACATTTCGCGCGACATCTTCGAGAACCTGCGTCTGAAGTTGAATGTCGAAGAGAAGAAACAGATCGAGGCTTATCGGGTTTACCTGAAAGGTCGCAACGCGTGGAACAAACGCACGGGCGACGCTCTCTTGCAGGCGATTGAATTCTTCAACCAGGCGATCGCGATCGATCCAAACAATTCTGCGTCGTACGCCGGACTCGCCGACTGTTACAACATGCTGGTCGTTTACGGTCGTCTTGAGCCGAAAGACGGTTTTCCAAAAGCGAAGGAAGCTGCGACCAAGGCGCTCGAGATCGACGAGAGTTCAGCAGAAGCGCACAGCTCGATGGCGTTCATCAAGTTTCGCTGGGATTGGGATCGCACTGCTACTGAGCGTGAATTTCAGGAAGCGATCAAGCTGAAGCCGGCGTATGCCCCGGCCCATCAGTGGTACAGCTCGTACCTGGTTGCAGTCGAACGTTTTGACGAAGCAATCGCGGAAGCGAAGCGAACCGAAGAGCTCGATCCGCTTTCGTTTGTAGCGAGTGCGCACCTTGGTTGGATCTACTACCTGTCTGGTCAAAACGACAAAGCGATCGAGCAGTGCCGAAAGATTCTTGAGCTCGATCCAAGCTCGTTTCCCGCGCGCCGCTATCTCGGACTCGCGTACGAAGCGAAGGGAATGTATCCCGAAGCGATCGCAGAGTTTCAAACTGGCGTGAAGCTTTCAGGCAGTCCGTTGATGCTCGCATTGCTCGGTCATGCTTACGCTGCTTCAGGCAAGACAGCCGAGGCAAAGCAAGTGCTGAACGATCTCCAGCAGTTGCAGGGCGAGCGTTATGTTTCGCCTTACACGGTCGCGGCGATACACGCCGGACTCGGCGATCAGGAACAGGCATTCAAGTGGTTGCAGACCGCAGTCGAAGAGCGCGACATCTGGTTGATGAATCTCAAAGTTGATCCGGTGTTTGCCAGGCTTCGTTCACAACGCCAGTTTACAGACATCCTCGCCCGCATCCGTCTCCGTCCGTAGCCACAAAAAGGCACAAAAAGCTAAGAGTGATTTTTGAACTTTTTTGTGGCAAACTATGCGCCTCCCAAAATCCCCGACTGCCCAGTAAATCTAGTCAGGCCGAAGTCTATCAACGGAGGACGCTATGGCAGGCAGAGTTAAGTGGGTAATCCAATTAATGCAGGGAGATCCGAGCAGAAGTTTTACGCTCGAGAAGATGGCGCAGTCGGTAAATCTATCGGCTCCTTATTTTTGTTATCTGTTCAAATCCATTACCGGGGTTCCACCCGCAAAATATTTGAAATCACTCAGGATGCAGCAAGCCGCTACGCTACTCACTTCAACGTTTCTGAGTGTGAAACAAATTGTCCGAAATGTTGGGCTGGCTGATGAGAGCCACTTCGTCAGAGACTTCAAACGAATGTACGGCGTTACGCCAAGCGAATATCGAAACCGAGTTCTTCTCGCTTCTGACTCAGCCGTAGTTGAATACAAAAAGTCGCCAACAAATCGTAAAATCGGCCAATTGATTCTTCTTGCATCTTGTTTGTACCTCGTCTAGTGTTTCGCGCGTAAATTGCAATGGTTTTATCGCCTCGATTTTTGGTCCAAGCCTTAACCGGAGTCTCTTTCACGCAGTAACAAAACCAAAGATCCTCGTTTTTAACAGGTAACAGTCTACGTCCACCAGGAACTGCTGCACCCGACAGTAGTAGCTAATTCTTTATTTGGCAGGGTTGCTCTGATGAAAGTCTTTGCTACCGAGGCCCGGTCCAGATCTGTCTGGAGTGTGTCTCGTCACAGTCGCATATTCATTTCTGTGCTCGCAATCTTGATCTTCACATTTGCAAGCCACAACGCGGCACGCGCAAATTCATCTCTTTCCGGACAGGTCGCGGGAACAGTTGTCGATCAAGCCGGTGCGACTGTTGGTGGTGCTTCGGTTGTTCTTTTCGGCGTTGCTGGTCTTGAGGCACAACGCGCTACTACGGATCAACGCGGTCGGTTCACGATCGAGAAAGTGTTTGCGGCTGACTACGTTGTTTCCGTCCAAAAGAACGGCTTTCGCGAAGTTCGTCGGGTGCTGCACGTGGTTGGCGGTGAAAGCCTGCAGTTAGAATTTCGACTTAACGTAGCTTCGATCTTCGAAACCGTCACAGTCACGCCCGGTCGTGGTCTGCCGCAGGACGTGTTTCATGTGCCGCAATCACCGGTCGTGGTTACCGAAGATGAGATTGCTCGACGTTACGCAAACATCCTCCCGCAAGCGTTGCGCGACGTGCCGGGAGTTCACATTCAACAAACGACATCGGGTCAGGGCTCGCCGTTTGTGCGCGGGCTGACCGGCCAACAAGTTCTGCATTTGATCAATGGCGTTCGATTTAACAACGCAACGTTCCGGCCCGGCGCCAATCAATACACCGCGCTCATCGATCATGATTTCGCCGCTAGCGTCGAAGTTGTTCGGGGGCCAGGCTCGACGCTATACGGCTCAGACTCACTGGGCGGAACAATCAATGTTCTGACACACGCGCCCAAAGGCTCTGACCGTTTTGGACTCCAGGGTCATGTCAACACCTATTTAGCCAGTGCAGATCTGTCTGCCGGTTTGTCGACCACGATCAGTGGCGGCTCGAGTAACTGGGGGTTCGTTGCCGCCGCCTCAGGCCGTCGGACACAGGATCTTCGCACCGGTGCCGGCCTCGATTCGCATTCCGTCGTCACCCGTCTGCTAGGCATCTCGTCGAAGTTTCTTGGTAACCGGCTGCAGGACACGGCGTACGGTCAATACAACGCGAACGCAAAGTTTCAGTACAAGGTTTCTGACACTGACATCTTGTCGGTTGAATACCTGCGTGGAACGCAACTGGGACTGCGCCGTTACGATCAGCTGGACGGCGGCATCGGCAATCTTCTTAACAGCTTCGATCCGCAGGTGCTTGATTTCTTCACCGCTCGGTACGATCACCTCAACGCAGGGCCATTCGACTCGATCTCGACGATCTTCTCTTACAACGGACAACGCGACGATCGTCGCTCGCAGAGCATCAACAACGCACAGGGTCTTCGTTCGCGAATCAGCGACGAGTTTAATCTTACGCGAGCGTATGGCTACCAGGCGCAGGCGAGCACGCGTGTGAAGCGCAGTCATTCGCTGACGTTTGGCGCGGAGTTCTACAACGAACGGATCACATCGCGGAAACAGGATTTCAGTTTCAGTAACGCAACGCTCGGATTTACAAATGTCGCCGACGTCCGGGCGCGTTTTCCAAACGGATCCAACTATCGAACACTCGGCATTTTCGCGCAGGACGTTGCGTCACTGATACCGCGTCGACTAACCGCGCACATCGGCATCCGTTACAGTCTTTTCGACTATAACCAGTCGTCAATCGACAATCCGCTTGATGGTACCGGCAAACCGACAGTGCCGAACGTTAAAGAGACTTTTGACGATGTCACCTTCAATACCGGACTTACGTTTACTGTTAATCCTCATATCAACATCGCCGGCAATGTGAGTCGCGGTTTTCGCGCCCCTAACGTTAACGATTTCGCCGCCACGGGCCTTTCGGGTTTGGGCTTCGAGATTTCTCCGGATGAAGGTGTGCGTCTTGGCGGCTCAACCGGTGCGCTCGATAGTGCCAGACGTTTGACTGACATCCGTCCGCTCGAGCCGATCAAAGCGGAGCAACTCTACAGCTACGAACTCGCGGTACGTTTTCTCAGCAGAAAGTTCAGTGGCGCAGTCTCTGCTTTTGATTCTGAGATCTCGAACCTGATTGAGCGCCGCACGCTCTTATTACCCGGCGGATCAGTGGGCCAACTTGTCGGCGGTCAGCCAATCATCCGCCAGGACGCGACCGGCGCAGTCTTCACCTCGTTATCAAGTTCAGCCGTTTTTGTTCGCACCAATGCATTAAAGGTCCGTCTGCGAGGAGTTGAGGGAAGCGTTGCGGTGAAGCTGCACAGTGATCTTACGGTCAACGCCAACGCGTTCTACGTGCATGGTAAGGATTTGAGAACAGGCCTGCCGCCGAATCTTGAAAACGGTATTCCGCCTGCTACCGGATTCGCCGGTATCAAGTGGGAGCGTGTCGGCTCACGTGGGTGGGTCGAGTTCTACACAAACTTCGCAGCACCGCAAAGTCGTTTCTCGGATAACGATATTTCGCAGGCACGCATCGGTGGAATGCGGACGCGCGAGGAGATTGCCGGGTTCTTTAATGGAGGCGCGATAGCGCGCGGACTCGTGCGCAACGGCATTCTCCTCGCCACAGGCGAGACGCTGGCGCAGGTACAACTGCGAGTGCTTGGCCCAGGACTACAGCCCAACCAGTTGTTCAGAAAAAATCCCGGATTTGCGCTGCTGAATCTGCGTGGTGGTTTCCGAATCGGTGAGCGTTCGTCGATCACGGTCGTTCTCGAAAACATGCTCGACAAAAACTACCGCACGATGGGTTCCGGTATCGATGGACCAGGAACGAATGCAGCAGTCCGGTATTCATTCAGTTTTTAGAACACAGATTACGCAGATTTGCTCAGAAGGAGTAGGTGATGACCCAACTACTGATGACACTGATTCTCGCCCTCGCGGTCTCAATCGCAACTTACAACGACTCGCTCCAGGGATCGCAAACCGCAGCGCCGGAAGCAGAAGGCATCGCGCTTAATCTCACTGCGAGTGGCGACCTGCCCGGCATGAGTAAAGTACAGCTGCAACGAAACGGGCAGAACGTCACCGGCGGAAGTTTTCGCATTACGATACTGCCGCAGAACGCCGACGCATCGTCGAGTGAACGCGGTCAACTGGTCGGTACGATCAGTGGCGGCACAGTGACGCTGAATACTGAAGGCACGCTATCAGCAGCGGCCGGAGTGCAAATCACAATTCAAAGCGGCACTGGTGAGTTTGCCTCAGTAACTTCCGGGAGCGGTACGCTCAGCATAACGGCAAGCAGTGAGAACCCCTCGCAGTTGAGTGGCACCCTTGTACTAAATTTCTAACTCGATCTCCGAAAGGACAAAGCTATGTTCCGCGGTACGACACCGAATCGCAAGAGACTAGTCGTCATTCTCCTCGTCAGTCTGTGGCTTCAGGTGATCACACCACCTGTCATGGCGATACCGCGCGGGCCATCGCCGATCGGGGCGATGTTCAGCAATGCGTCAGGTCACGCGCGCGATCTGTCTGTGCGGCTGGCGTTGGTCGAGCAAAACCTCATCGCGTTATTGCGAGCCAGTCTCACACCGCAGGAAAACTGGAATGTCGTTTTGAATCCGGTGACGACCGAGTTCAAAGACTTCACCGGCCTCGACTATCACGCGTCGAGTCGCAAGCTGCTGTTGTCGGCGAACACGCCCGGCGGAATGCCAAACAACTTCGAAACAGTTGCTGCTGACGGAACCAGAGCAGCGTTTTCGAACGTTGCGGGATTGAATGGCGAGTTGCTGATTGCGACGAGTCGCGACGAAGGTCAGGGAATGAGTCGTGGCGGGTTTGCCGCCGGTGATTTGTTTACAAGCACAGGTGTGCCTGGAGTCATTGCACGTGTAAGTGCATCCGGCGCGGCGGTGCAGAACCCCTGGGTCACTCTACCGGGCGAGACCGGTGGCGTTGGCGGATTGTATCTGGATCGCACCGGAGTGTTTGGCGGCGACTTACTGGTGGTAACGACGACGGGCGGGGTGTGGCGTGTGAACGCTGCCGCAGAAGCGACCAAAGTCGCGAGTCTTGATACGCGTCTGGCTGGAGTCACCGTGCTGCCTGACGATCCGGATCGCTATGGACCATGGTCAGGAAAGATCCTCGCGGGCGCAAAAGATCAATCGCTCCTCTACGCGATTGATTCCCAAGGCCAGACAATCAGTCAACAGTTGGACGTGCACCCACAGGACGTCGATCTGGTCCCGGCACAGGAGAATTTCTTTGCGGTCGACACCGTGGGACGCAAAATTTGGGGCGCGAGCGATGGCGCGTTTGCAGCGATCATCGGCGACATCCTCGTGACGCAGCAGTCACCAGGCGTGATCAAAAGATTGCGTTGGAATGGCGTCGAGTTTGTTGCGTCGCAGTTAGCGAGCGCGACAGAGTTCAAGCAGGTTGCGTTTTCGCCTTCGGGGATCAATCCCATTCCGCCGGTCAAACAGTTGTACGACAAGATCGCCGTGGTGCGACATAGCGTGACGCTGCTAAACAGCGGACGTGTAGAAGGTTCGTTGTGGCAGTTAATGCCTGAAGACGTGACGCTTGACGGGACCGACACGATCACTACCGACCTGCTCGTTCCCGGAACGCCGGTCGTATTGCACAGTCATCCGGCCACGTACGGCGGCACCCTCGTCGGTTCGGAGAATCCGGAACCATCGAACTACACAATCACGATCAAGGGCAGTTCCCAGTTGCGACACGTCGTCGCGCGGACTAACCCGATCGAGCTGGAGAATGTGGCGCCGCCACCGGCACCGGTCGGAACGCGCGAGGTGTCAATCAACCATGCGGGCGAATCGATCGGGGATCCAACCACACTCCGCAATCTCTCGATCTCCGGCAGTGCAGGGACGGTCGTGGTACCGCCTGGTACGTACGGACAGTTCAGTGCCTCCGGTCGAAATGTTCTCGTGTTTGGTGTGGCGAATTCGCAGTCCCCGACTGTTTACAACCTTGAAGACTTAACTCTCACCGGAAGCAGCGAGTTGCGACTTGCTGGTCCAATAGTGCTGACCGTCAAGAATCACGTCACGCTGAGTGGCTCGACACTCGGCGCCGCAGACGATCCCAAGCGTTTGTTGCTGAAGATCGCAACCGGTCTATCAGATCCTGACGATGCGTTAAAAGTGACCGGCAATGCAGTGCTATACGGCATCGTACGCGCACCGCAGGGCACGATCACGATCGAAGGTTCTGGCCGCGTGCGCGGCACCGTGGCGTGCAACTACCTGTTTATTAACGGCAACGGCGTGTTGCAGATCACTGAAAGCGACATTCCGCCACCGCCTGTGAATCGACCTCCGATGGTTGATGCTGGTGGCGATCAGTCCATAACTCTGCCTACTAATTCTGTAAGTTTGAATGGAACCGCGAGCGACGATGGTTTGCCGCAGGGAAGTGTGTTGACCCTGCTGTGGAGCGTTGTGAGTGGTCCAGGGCCCGTCGTGTTCAGCGATCCTACGAAGGCGATCAGCACCGCAACGTTCACAACCGCCGGCGAATACATCCTGAAGCTGACCGCTTCAGACGGACAGTTGAGCGCGAGCGACACGTTGAAAGTAACGGTGGTGCCCAACAATCAACCACCGACAGTTGATGCAGGTCCGGATCAGACTATCGAACTGCCGGATCCCGCATTCCTCAAGGGCGTGATCACTGACGACGGCATGCCCCACGGCAGCACGGTGACTTCAACCTGGAGCGTCGTGAACGGTCCGGGACCAGTCGTGTTTGGCAATCCCAATGCAGCAGTCACGACTGCTTCGTTTACAAACCCCGGTGTCTACACTCTAAAACTGACGGCAACAGACACCGAGTTCACTGTCTCGGACGAGATGTCGGTGACCGTGCTGTTAAATCAACCCCCGACGGCGAATGCCGGTCCGGATCAGGAGATAACTCTGCCTGGTGTCGCGCTGATGAATGGTTCAGCGACGGACGATGGTCTGCCGCGCGGCTCAGTGCTCGACACTATCTGGAGCTTTGTAAGTGGTCCGGGTCCGGTAGTCTTTCCGGATGCGACATTGCTCAACGCAACCGCCATCTTCAGTGTCCCTGGTACTTATGTGTTGCGACTCACTGCGTCTGATGGAAAGCTGAGCGCGAGCGACGAAATGACGGTCGTCGTCAAGCCGAAGCCGTTCACCGAACGCACCTACACGCTCGACGCTGATTTTGATGAAGGAAATACCTTCAATGTCGTTCACGACATCTCAAACCAACTTCAAATTGATAGCAAAGCACAAAATTTCGATTTCATTTGGGTGGCCGTTTCTACCAAAGGCACCATCGTCAAAATAAACACCGATACGGGCCAGATTGTGGGTGAATTCTCCACCTCTCCAAGCGGCCAGCCGAAAGATCCGTCAAGAACTACAGTCGATCTTAACGGCAACGTCTGGAACACAAATCGCGAAGGCAACAGCGTGGTGCACGTCGGCCTGCTTGAAAACGGCCAGTGTAAGGATCGCAACGGCAACGGCATCATCGATACATCGACCGGATTCGGTGACATTCGCCCCTGGACCAATGCAGGCGGCGCCGATACCAACGGCGGTGTTTCGACCGCGGCGGACGAGTGCATCCTGCATTACACCAAGGTCAACTCGTTTGGCACGCGCCACCTGGCTGTCACCAAGGACAACGATATTTGGGTGAGCGGCACGAGTGGTCGCCGGTTCGATTTACTCGACGGTATTACGGGCCAGATCAAACGAGCCGAGCCGACCACAGGCTTCGGTGGTTACGGTGGTTTGATCGACAAGAATGGCGTGATCTGGTCGGCAAACCCGATGTTGCGTTGGGATACGAGCAAACCCTTGACTGGTCCAAATGGCGGCAACTGGATTGGGTACAACCATCCAAGCTACGGCTTATGCATTGACAGCGGCGGTAACGTTTGGAATAGCTCGTTTGGCGACGGCCGGATCCGCAAGTTTGCACCGGACGGCACGCTAATCGGCACCTTCAACCAGGGTGACGCGTTTGCGCAAGGTTGCGTGGTAGATCGCAACGACCACGTGTGGGTGGCGCATTCGCTGAACCGCAGCACCGTGGGCCATTTGCGAAACGACGGGACGTACATTGGCACAGTCCCGGTGGGCAGTGGACCGACAGGAGTTGCGGTGGACGCCGCGGGCAAGATTTGGGCGACCAACTACAACAGCCGCACAGTCTCGCGAATCAATCCGAACCTGGGACCGCTCGCGGCCGATGGCGTAACGCATGTAGGCGCGGTTGAATTCACCACTCGAGATCTCGGAGGCAATCCCTATAACTACAGCGACATGACCGGCAGTACTCTGTTTGGCGTTCCGAGTACAGGCACATGGACCACGCTCTTTGATAGCGGAATAGTAGGAGCGGAGTGGGGTCGCATTGGCTGGACGGCACGAGTGTGTGGCGACGCAGCGATAACTGTATTAGTGGCGAGCAGCACCAACGGCACGACGTTTGGACCAGCCCAGATTGTGACGAACGGTGCTGATCCGACGGTGGCCAACGGACGCTTCCTAAGGGTCAGCGTGACCTTCAAGCGTTCTGCAAGCGGTGAGACGCCGGTGCTTTACGATCTCAGTGTCGGCACCAGCGGCTTCACGCTGCCGGCAGTACCGAATGAACCACCAACTGTTTCTGCTGGTAACGATCAGACAGTTACTCTGCCTGATGTTGCAAAACTGAGCGGTGTTTCCTGCGACGATGGGTTCCCGCGCGGTTCTTCACTCGCTCTCACTTGGTCCAAGGTTAGCGGACCGGGCGACGTTGCTTTCACAAAACCAAATTCGCCGGTGACCAATGCCAGTTTCACCGTTGCGGGCACTTACGTGCTGCGCCTAACGGCCAGTGATTCAGAACATACGGTCAGCGATGAAGTGACGGTGACGGCGCTGCCGGCCAACGCAGCTCCGATCGTTAATGCCGGACCTAATCAAACGATCACACTGCCTAACACGGCGAGCCTGAACGGCACAGTCGCCGATGATGGTTTCCCCGCGGGCGCAACAGTATCGACTTTCTGGAGCCAGTTGAGTGGTCCGGGCGCGGTTACCTTCAACGAAATCAACAACCCCATAACTAAGGCGATCTTCTCCACGCCCGGCACCTACGTGCTGCGGTTATCAGCCAACGATACACATCGCATCGGTACCGACGACATTCAGATCACCGTGAATGCGTCGCCGGCGCTTACTGGCGCAACCCTGCAATTGGCAGCTGTTACGCCTGGTCCATACGTGACCGGTACATTGCAGTCAGTGCGCGCCACGTTGCGAAACTCAGCCGGCACGCCCCTCGCCAACTTCGGCGTCGAGTTCACTGTTACTGGTCCAAACTCAACCACCGGGAGCGCAGTAACAAACACTTCCGGCATCGCCACGTTCACTTACACCGGAACCAATCCCGGCACCGACACCGTCACGGCACTCGTGCGGAGCACGGCCACTGTGAATATCAACGGTACTCCGCCGGTGTCGATGGTTTGGACACTCACGCCGCAATCACCACCGGTGACGCAGGGCTGGATTGGCGGACCACTTAATGGTTCCTCGATGACCGGAACGATCCCAATTACGGTTGGCGCCGGCGTGACGCTCACAAACGCAAAGGTCGAATACTGGCCCGCCGCAAATCCGGCGGCAGTGACGACCCTGGTTGAAGGGGCGCAAGGGGGTCCGGGAACTACTTTGGCCACCATTGACACAACGTTGCTCGCCAACGGTAACTACGTCATTCGTGTGACTGCCACTGACTCGAACGGTCAGGAACAGGTCAGTCAGGTAATGATTACTGTAACGGGTGAGAACAAGCCGGGACGGGTCACGTTGACAGTAACTGACATGACGGTTCCGGTCAGCGGTATTCCTATTACAATTGAGCGCCGCTACGACAGTATCGAGCGCAACCTTGTGGGCGACTTTGGTTATGGTTGGTCACTTGAGATGTCTGGCCCACGGCTCGAAGTCAGTCCTGACAACGATGTCACCATTACCGAGCCAGGCACAGGAAGGCGTGTGACGTTCCAATTCAATCCCACGTCATTCGGTTTCCCGTTCAGTTTCTTCTATCAACCAACTTACACGCCTGAGCCCGGTGTTTTCGGAAAACTGACGTCGAACGGCTGTGGATTGCTTGTTAGATCCGGGACCGGAGTCGCCTGCTTCCTTTCACTGGATATCAACTACAGTCCGACCGCTTATCAATACACTGATCCTTACGGGCGGGTGTACACGATGACTGCTTCCGGGCAGTTGCAATCAATCAAGAACCTCGATGGAAACGTGCTCACTTTTGGCGCGAATGGTATTACCAGCAGCGCCGGCAATCTAAGCGTTGCGTTTGCACGTGATGCGCAAGGCCGAATTGAACAGATCACTGATCCCGCCGGCAAGATTTTCCGCTACACGTATGATGGGAACGGCGATCTGACCAGTGTCGCTTTGCCGGCAACTGATACTCCACTGCGCTACGAGTACGATCCCGGGCACCTATTTCGAAAGGGGATTGATGCCCGCGGCAATCCCGAGGCCACCAACACCTATTTCCCGAATGGCCGTCTCCAGAGCATCACTGATGCGATGGGTAAGACCACGAGCTACAGTTACGATCTGGTAAACAACATCACAACGACCACTCATCCAGACAACACCGGCACCACTATTCAGCGATTCGATTCCAATGGAATGCTGCTTAGCGAGACTAATCCACTGAACCGAACCAAGAGCTACACTTATGACGCAAATCGCAACAAGAAGACGGAAACGGACGCACTGAACAAGACGACGACCTATGACTACGATGCCAATGGTCATCTGAAGTCAGTCACCGATCCACTCAACAAGACCATCAGTTACGTCAACAACCAGAATGGCATGCCCACGTCGACTACGGACCAATTGGGCAAGGTGCGCACCATTACCTATGACGAGAGCTTCAATCTCACAGCCATGTCTGACGACCTTGGTACTCAAGTTTCGTTTACGTGGAATGACCACGGTAATCCTTTGACCATGACGGATGGCAATGGCAAGACATTTCACTTTGCTTACGATGCCTTTGGTAACGTTGTCTCCAAGACCGATCCCCTGGGCCACGTGACCAGCTACACGTACGACGAAATGGGCCGTGTTTTAACGATGACCGACTCGCGCGGCGTTAGCCGTTTCAGCTATGACGCGCTCGGACGAATGGTTTCGGCGATCGATGCCTTGAACCATGAGACGAGATTCAAATACGACAACAATGGAAACAAGATTGAGGAGATAAATGCGAGGCAGCAAATAACTACTTTCGAGTATGACGCGGCGGACCGTCTCTCTCGGGTTAATCATCCGGACGGTACCTCAATGAGTTACACCTACAACTTCCGCGGACAGAAGCTGACGGAAACGATAGCCGGGCCCCCGCCGAGCGGTGGCTTCCTGGCTCCCGAACTAGCGTTTGATAGTTTTAGCCGCACCACAACCTACAGCTATGACAACGCCGGCCAGTTGACGAAGGTAGTTTTCGCGGACGACAGTGAGATCACGTTCACTTACGATGAGGTCGGACGCGTTAAGAGCGCGACTGACGAGCGGAACAAAACCTACACCTACGAATACGACCCGAACTGTGGGTGTACGGACCGCCTGACCAGAAACATCGATCCTTCCGGCAACCCTTCTACCTTCACTTACGATGCGGCCGGCCGGACGATCTCGTTCGTAGATGCCAACAATCGCGAGACAAAATACGAATATGACGTTCGCGATCAGTTAGTGAAGACAACTTACGCTGACAATACAACTCAGACGAACATCTATGATGGTATGGGCCACGGCATCAGCAGCACCGATCAGGAGGGTCGAGAGACGCGGTTTACTTATGACGAAAAGGGCAACATGCTTTCGGTCGTGGATGCCCTCAACCAAACGACGCAGTTTACTTACGATGCCCAAAACAATCTACTCTCGTCGACCGACTCACTGGGCCGGACCACGCGCTATGAGTACGACGCCCTCAATCGCGTAATTAAACGCATCCTTCCCCTGGGAATGTCGGATCTCTACACGTACGACCAGATGGGTAATCTGGCAACGCGACGTGATTTCAGAGGCAAGCAGAACACCTACGACTACGACTCGATGGATCGCTTGATAGCCAAGCATCCGGATGCGAGTCTCGGAGAACCAACGGTCAGCTTCACCTACACCGAAACGGGCCGGCGCCGCACGATGAGCGACGGCTCAGGTACTACCAACTATACCTATGACCTCCGCGATCGGCTGCTGACCAAAGAGACGCCGCAGGGAACGCTGACTTACAACTATGATCGCACGGGTAGTCTTCTCTCTATGCGTTCGTCCAACACCGAGGGCGTATCGGTCGATTACACCTATGACGACATGAACCGCCTCCAGTCAGTCATCGACAACCGCATTCCTGCCGGTACCAACACCTACACTTACGATGCGGTAGGTAATCTGAAGAGCGATTTGCGGCCTAACAGCGTGAAGACTGATTACACCTATAATGCTGTGAACCGTCTGGTCAATATGGTCGTCAACAAAGGGGCGACACCGCATGCGGGATACTCTTTCACACTTGACCGCACTGGCCGTCGGGCCTCTGTTACAGAGCAAGACGGACGCACGGTGAACTACACATACGATCCAATCTACAGATTGAAACGTGAGGCGGTTACCGGCAATCCAAACCCGGCCAAGAACGGAACGGTCGATTATACCCACGATGCGGTAGGCAATCGCCTGTCGCGCATTTCATCACTGGCTGGAGTGTTGTCTGCAACTTCGTCTTATGATGCCAACGATCGTTTGACGTCGGATTCTTACGACGCGAACGGAAACACTCGCAGCGCTGATGGTGTCAGTTACACCTACGACTATGAGGACCGCGTCAAGGGAGCACAGGGTACTGCCGTCCGAATCACTTACGATGGTGACGGCAACCTGGCAGCCAAGACCGTGGGCGGCGTCACTACCAGATATTTAGTCGACGAGATGAACCCGACCGGCTTCTCGCAAGTCGTCGAAGAGGTCGTGGATGGCGCGGTGGTGCGGCAGTACACCTACGGCAACTCGATCGTAAGCCAGCGGCAGTTGATCGGTGGGACGTGGTCCACCAGTTTCTATTCCTTCGATGGTCACGGTAGCGTACGACAACTGACGGATGAGTCGGGAGTAGTCACTGATACTTACACGTATGATGCGTTTGGCAAACTTCTTTCTCAGACCGGTGTCACACCAAACGTGTATCTCTACGGCGGTGAACGTTTCGACGCCGATCTTGGTCTCTATCATCTCCGGGCCAGGCATTACAGTCCCGATCGCGGCAGATTCTCGTCGATCGATCCGTTCACGGGTTACATCGATGAGCCGATTTCACTCCACAAGTATCTCTACGCCCAAGCCGATCCGGTAAACCTGATTGACCCGCTTGGGTTGTCGGTGTTGGCGGAGTATGGCCAGTTGGTGAAGCGTATTGCGCTTCGCACCTGGGCTGCGATACGCGCTCTGGGGCGGGCCATTGCCTGTATCTTCCTTTACGCAGCCTCATGGCTGGCGAGTATAGTAGGCTATCCGGCATGGCTTGTTGTGCGTAGACTGGCGCAACGGATGGGTCTGGCATTCTGTGTCTGTCGCATTAGGAAGACTACGCCAGGCTACAGGCCGCCCCGCCCGATGGATAACAAGAAGACGGGTGACGACTTCCGGGATTTCATAAGAGATGTTTTTGACGCCCTGGGTTATGACACAGGCACCGAGGTGCCTTTCAATACTCCGCTTGGGGACCGTTGGATCGATGTTGGTCTGGGGTCGGGCGGGATCGAAACCAAAGTGAATGGTTCACCTTATAAACCTCTGCAACGCGCAAAGGATGCATGGCTCAGGCGCAACCGCAATTACCCGGTGAGATTGATCCGGTTCATACAATGGCGATGCTTTAGAAGGTGACAAGAAGGATGAAGATATGGGTGCTACAGTAAATGCTTACTGGCCGGGAATGACTGAGGAACAGTTGGATTCACAGCCTGGCTTCTACAATGACGACAAGCCGTGGGGCAACTGGATGGCCATACGTGAAGAAGTTCCGGAAGCGTTGGCTGCCATTAAGGGACTCGGGGCCGAGGCAATACTTTCGTTTAAGACCGATGGTTGGGAGGATGACGACGTACAGTGGGTCACGCCGCAACAGATGCGCGATGCGGCAACAAAAATTCGTGAGGCTGTCGCCGCTCGGAGGCCTGAGGCAGATGTTGTCCTCGAATCATATCGGCGGACCGGGCTGTTTACTGATGAGCCGTTAGCGGATCAGTTCATTCGCGATCTCGACGACGTCATAGCGATCACCAGATGGGCGGAAGAAGAGGGAGCGTCCCAATTGACGCTGGAGGTTAATTGGTGAGCAAAAAGTTAAGCGTCACAACTACACTACTTGTGCTGGTCCATTGCGCTTTGGTTTGCATGGGTCAGGCGCCACGGAAGAAAACTGAATTGACCGTTGCTGATCGTGAGGCGTGGCAAAAGGTTCTGCAATGGCCCGTTGAACTTGAAGACCAGTGGCGACGTTCACGCACCACCAACGAACCGGAGCAGAGTGGGCTTGTTTTTTACAACCTGGGAAAGAAAGAGTACCTGGTCCAGATCGAAGTGCATGAGAGTTCGTATCAACCACGTTATCTCTTCATGTACTTTTCAGAGGCGAGTAAAGCTCCGGCGCGAATGTTGAAGCTCAAGACTTATGAGGGTGATGACGACGATGTGAACAAGATTTCGACCAAGCTTGTCGAAGAAGTTGAAGGTGTGCCAAGTTTTGATGAAGCAAAGAAGCAATTGGTCTTTCACACCAAAGGTCGTGGCACTGGCGATTGCGGTTCCCTCGTGAGATACAACATCACGCCGACACGCGCAATTCCCGCTGAAGCGCGTGTGCATGCCTGTTTCGACGACTACTCGTTAGGTATTACCGATCCCCTGCGCTGGCGTCGCATCAAACGCCTATAAAGTTCGCCACAAAACGGCACAAAAAGCAGCAAACAAGAAGAATAGTATTTTGTCACTTTTGTGCTTTTTTGTGGTTAACTTACGCGTTAACTGGTGCAGGGGAGTAGGTGGAGGAGATGAAACGGAAAATCGGTTTGGCATTGTTGGGCTTGTTGATGTTGTCAATCAGTGTATATGCGCAGGATGCGTCTGACACACTCGAGAAACTGCGGGCCCAGTTGCTTGAAGTGCAGACCAAAGAGGACGCTTTGCAGACTCGATTGGCACAACTAGACGAGAGTATCAAACCCGAAAACATCGAGCGTTCACTGGCCGGAGTCGGTTCAACCCGGCCGGAAGAACTACGCGAAGCGCGACGGCGCCAGTTAGCGATCGAGAGAGACGGCGTGCTGGCCCAACTCAAGACACTTGAGACGGGCAAGCAGCGTTTGGAAACTGCAATTCAGAATGCTGAGGTCGCTGCTTATCAGCAGAGCGCACGGCCAACCGATCAGACGATGGCGGCTTCTTCATCCCGAGGTTATCAATGGGTAATGTTGGGCGGCGGTAGCTTAGCGATGTTGGCACTTGGCGGCGGCGCGTTAGTTTACAGACGAAAAACCCGAGCACGTTAGTAAATCCATCCCTGATCCGTGTAATCTGTGGCCCAAATGAACCCGCGGCCACGTTCAATCACAATCATCAGTTGGCTCTTCATAATCTTCGGCAGCATTGTCCTACTCTATGGCTTGCTGCCGCTGCGTGATATCCCGAGTCACTGGTACGTTCATCTTTCACGCATCCTTCAAATCGTTGCCGGCGTGTTTATGCTCTATGGGCGCAACTGGGCTCGCTTGTTGCTCGTTCTGTGGATCGCGTTTCATCTCGTCGTCGGCGCTCTCAACGGACTCATTCCGTTTGTGACTCACGTCGTGATCTTCTCGGTCATTCTCTTTTTCATTTTCCGTCGCGACGCGAATGCTTACTTTACCGGTGGTTCCAGTTTGAATTAGTGGTCGTTTCTGCCATATTCTTTCCCATTCAGGAATCAAATCAGGAGGATTTGCACATGCGCTACCTTACTGCTCTAGCTCTCGCTCTGCTCGTAGTCGTCTCGCTCTCCAATTCGCATTTCTCGCAAACCGCTCAGAACGAGAATTCAATTGGTGTTGCCGGTGGTGGGATTTCTGTTCCGGGCTGGACCGGAAAGATCGACGCTAAAGAAGCGGCCGCCGGTTTGACCCTCAACAGCGCCAAGCTCTCGCTCGATGGCAAAGCACTGCACGTGATGACAGGTCCGGCGGTGACTTACTGGAATCCGAAGAACAAGGCGAAAGGCGATTACACCGTAAAAGCCACATTCTACGAACCCAAGTACATGAGCTTGAACAATCATCCCCATCCTTACGGCATCGTGATCGCGGGAAACGATCTCGGCACGGACCAGCAGAGTTATCTCTACTGTGCTGCGTATGGCAATGGGAAGTTCATTGTGCGCGGTTTTGGACCAGAGCCATTTCAGATGAACGGGCGCGGTGCGGAAGATCCGGCCGTGAACAAAGCCGCGGGCGTGGGCCAGCCAGTGACACAGGAGATCGCGGTCTCGGTGAAGGGCGACAAGGTTGAGTGCTCGATCAACAACAAGGTCGTCGCCAGTTACGACAAGTCAGCCCTCGTCACGACCGGCAAGCTCAAATCGACTGACGGCATCTACGGCATTCGCTTCGCCCACAACACCGAAGCCACAGTCACCGGCCTCAAGATGACGAAGAACTAGCCACAAAAGGCACAAAAATCACAAAAGGCACATAAGGGAAATATTATGTGCCTTTTGTGCGTTATGTGCTTTTTGTGGCTTTATCGAATGCCTACTAAGCCTTGAACTGACTGGATCAGTTTTTCAGAGTCGTAACCGACGCCGTCCTTAAAAACGATCTCGACGTTCTCGATATCGCCGATAGTCGCGGCGGGGTTTCCTTTCACCACCATCAAGTCTGCCTGTTTGCCTGCTGCAATCGAGCCGATGCGTGCATCTTCGCCGAGAAACTTAGCGCCGTTGAGTGAGGCGATCATGATGGCTTCAGTCGGCGTGAAGCCGGCCTCGACTAAAAGTTCCACCTCACGCAGATCGCCGAACCCGGCGACGATGCCGCCGTTGCCCGTTGGATCGAGTCCGGCAAGTAGCAATCCACCCGCCTTCACGAACGCGCGTTCAAAGTCCATCGCTTTGCGCATCAGTGGCAGGAAGTTCGCCTCCGGCGACACGCGTGCGCGCGCTTGCAAGTAACGCACACGAGCGTCAGTCGACATCACATTCAAAACACGCTGATTCAACAGCGCACTACTCGCGCCGATGCCACTCTGAGCCAACAACGCGCCGCCGGCTTCAAAAACCGGCAACGTCGACGTGACCGCCACGTTCTTTGACACGAGTGTGCGGATCGTCTCTTGCGCCGGCGCGCCATTCAGATCGAGTTGCCGCAGACTATTCGAAACGCCTTGCGGACACTGGTCCGGTTGTTTGTTAGCTACAAACTCCGAATCCGCAAACAACCCGTGCTCGAGATTATCAATGCCGATCTCGGCAGCCTCTTTGTATCCGATAGAACAGAGATGACCGGTGACTTTGAGTCCGCGTTTATGTGCTTCTTCGACGACTGCGCGCAGCTCGGCGCGCGAGATATTCATGTACGCCTTAAACGAAGTTGCGCCGAGATCCGCCCAGAAATTCACCGTGCGGCGCGCGTCGTCGGGACCGGTAAGCGTGTGCATGACTGGCGTGAACGATCCGCGTCCTTCGAGATACGGCGCGGTGACGTGCATCTTTGGACCAATCATCCGTCCTGCATCGATCAGCTTCTTGATTTCGAGATCCGAGTAAGGCGCGACACTGCCGGTGGTGCGGATCGTTGTGACGCCGAGCGCGAGGTAAAGACGCGGAAAACTGATACCCATGTTGGAATACATCGGCGGCGACCCACCCATCGGAAAGAACATGTGGTTGTGCATTCCCACGAGGCCGGGCAATACCGTGTAGCCATTGAGATCTAGAATCTGAGCGTTCGCCGGAATCTTCGCGGTTGCGGCCGGCTCGATAGACTGGATCTTTCCTTCGTTAATAACGATCGTCTGATCGTCTTTAGCCGCGGCGCCGGTGCCATCGATCACGCGAACGTGCGTCAGTGCAATCACCTTGGCGTCGGTGCGAATGAACTGGCGGTCAGGCGCTTGCGCGAACGCGTTGAGCACACAGCACAACAGCAGTGGAAGAATGGAGAGTTTTGTTTTCATCGATATTTCCGTACCTGTCCGATTTGGTCGCCATAAGATAGCAGAACCGGCGGCGCCGCGTGATAGATTACTAGCAGCATTTAACCTGTATGGCCGTCGCATTCGTCATTTCCATCGCCATTCTTCTCGGGCTGCTGTTTATTCTTTACAACGAAATCCGGCGTTCTACTCGTTGGAGTAATCGGCTGCGAATCGTGTTTGTCGCGATCGTGTTGGTCCTTGCGGGAATGGCTTTCTGGGGATTCCTGATCGAACCGGGCCGGCTGGTTGTTCGCGAGCAGACGATCCAGATCGACAACTGGCCCCACGAGCTCGATGGACTCCGAATCGCGGTTCTGTCTGACATTCATGCTGACGATTGGTTTATCGACGATAAGAAACTGCGCCAGATTGTCGAACGCACGAATCAACTACAACCGGAGTTGATCGTCATCCTCGGCGATTATATGTCCAGCAATGGTCGTGTAACTCGGCGCGTCGAGCCCGAACACGTCGGCGCGATCTTGAAGGACCTGCGCGCGCCGCTTGGCGTTTATTCAGTGCTCGGTAATCACGACTCCTGGTATAGCGGCGTGCTGGTACGTCGAGGCTTGGAGAAGAACGGAATTCAGGTTCTGGAAAACGAAGTCATACACTTCGATGCGCGTGGAACGACGCTGTGGCTCGTGGGACTCGCAGATCTATGGACCCGCCGGCAGAACATCGCCGATACAGTTGCGATGGTGCCGGAAGGGAAGCCGATGATCGCGTTGACACACAACCCGGACATCTTTCCCAACCTGCCGCAGCGCGTCCCCCTTCTCCTCGCCGGCCACACCCACGGCGGACAAGTCAGATTGCCTTTAATCGGAAGTATCGTCGAGTCGTCCGAATACGGCGATCGCTACGTCATGGGCCACATCTTCGAGAACAACCACCACCTCTTCGTCACCACCGGCATCGGTACCAGCATCATCCCCGTCCGCTTCGGCGTCCCCCCGGAAATCGTGTTGCTGACGATTCGGTCGAAGTGATGTTGAAGTCTTTGACTTGAAGCGCCCCCACTTCACTTCAAGGGAGTACCAAATTGCATTCTTTGTTTCGGCTTAACGCCGAAGGCGTTTCGCTAACCTGAAGCTCAACGCGGCACGGAATTGCGTTATCTTCGTTGGGTCTCAAACGGCGAGGCGTTCGCTGACCTTAAGCTCAAGAGCCCCGGGATTGCTTAATCTCCCTTGCGTCTCAAACGCCGAAGGCGTTCGCTAACCTCAGCCCAGGGTTGGAGCGCGAAGCGCGACAACCCTGGGATCTCAATCCCACATGCGTTCAACCCTGAAAGGGTTCCCCGGATGCTAGACGTGCTAGACTAGTTGAAACCTTAAACTAAATAGGAGGCATCCTCACTATGGCTCAATCACTCTCGCGTCTATGGACGCACCTCATCTTCTCAACGAAAGATCGATACCCTTTCTTACGCGACAAAGTGCTGCGCGGCGAGATGCATGCATACCTCGCCGAGATGCTGCGCGTTCACGACTGCGAAACATTGATCGTCGGCGGTGTCGAAGATCACGCCCATTCGCTGTTCGCTTTATCACGAACGCATTCAATTGCCAGCGTTGTGAAAGAGGTAAAGCGAACGTCGTCAGGCTGGATAAAAACGACCTCTCGCAAATTGTCGAAATTTCACTGGCAAGCCGGGTACGGCGCCTTTTCGGTGAGCCAATCAAACCTCACGGCCGTTATTCGTTACATTGAGAACCAAGAAGAACATCATAAGCGAGTGACGTTCCAGGACGAATACCGTCGGTTCCTCAAGGCCTATGGTGTCGAATTTGACGAACGATACGTTTGGGATTAGAAGCGGGAGAAACCCTTACAGGGTTCAACAGTATTTTGAATTTGACCCCAGGGTTGTCGCGCTTCGCGCTCCAACCCTGGGCTGAGGTTAGCGAACGCCTTCGGCGTTACCGCGCAGGCAGTCTTTGGTGGCACACTGGATCGACTTATCCGTGTGCCTTTGTGGCAAAAAGTTAGAGAACAACGATCGGAGCCAAACGATGGAATTTGAACTTGAACATGCGAAAGAGATTCTTGGCCGGACTCCGGCGACTCTCAACGCGATGCTGCGCGGTGTTCCGGAGGTGTGGTTGGTTGCGAATGAGGGGGCGGAGACGTGGAGCCCGTACGATGTTGTGGGCCACCTCATTCATGGTGAGGAGACGGATTGGATTCCGCGTGCGCGGATTATTCTCGAGCATGGTGAGGCGCGGGCGTTCGAGCCGTTTGATCGCGTGGGAATGTTTGAGAAGTCAAAAGGGAAGACGATCGCGGAGCTGCTCGACGAGTTTGCGAAACTGAGAAAACAAAGTCTTAACGAATTGAGTGCAATGAATCTCACGCCGGAGTTGTTGGAAAAGCGCGGCACGCATCCCGAGCTGGGAGTGGTAACGATGAAGCAGTTACTCGCCGCGTGGGTCGTTCACGATCTCGGGCACGTCAGGCAAATCGTGCGTGTGATGGCCAAACAATATTGCGACGCGGTTGGTCCATGGCGCGCTTACCTGTCGATCCTCGACGAACACTAATCAACGAGGATCGACGGCAAGTCCCGTAATGCGTCCCTGTGCTTCGAAATGCGCAGGTACCTGTGTTCCGGCTATGTCGTAGATCCGGCAGGGTTCGGTAGGACTATCCTGATTGGCGATGACCATCAGGACCGGTAATGGTTCTGCGCTGGTGCCAGTTTGCCCGCGCAACCAGGAAACATTCCCGTTGCGAAAGTCGATCTCACCACCCTTGATGCGAATCCTTTGCAGCGAGCCATTCGGACTCGACAGCACGAGCGACCCGATGGCCTTCCCACCAGACAAAACCAGCGCCACGTTTTCAAAACTCGCAGTGTAATTGCCGGTGAACGTCTCAACTAAAACCGTCTGCGGCTCGGCCTGAACGAGGCCAAACTGCGGCGGCGTGCCGGTACATTTTCCACCAGTACAACCGCCATTTATCTCAGCGCGGACGTTGAAACTCAGATGGAGGCCATTCGCTCCGTCGATGATGAACGTCACCGTTCCCGTCGGAACACTACCACCGCCGACACGCGCATTTATTGTGATCGAATCGGCGGGATCGGCAGCGAGTCTGGTTGCCTTGAACGTCCAGAAGTTGCCGTTGTTACGTCCCTCCGTGACGCGATAAAGCGAGAGTACGTCGTCGCCATTCAATCCCCACATTCCAAAACCGCCATTCGCACGTCCATCAGAAAGAAGGACGAACTCAGCAAGAAACTCCGCGGTAAAAGTGCTGCCATCGTCTCTCTGAACCTGCGGCCGCTGATCATCAATCTCAATTTTTCCGTACGTAAGACCGGCCTGGCCGGAAGCTGAAACTGCCAAACATCCGAGCGATAGCACGATCGCCGCCAGGTAAAAAACCGGCCTCAATTGGGTTGCTTTCATTACGACCTCGCTTAATCAGTTGGTCTGGTGTCTGGGGCCGTTGTATAACGCGACAAAGAAGGGTAAAAACTCCCATAGCCCGGAAACCTTTTGAGGACCACTGTGGACGAGGCTTCGCCCAACGAAATCACGGAACAATTGATTGCCTGGAGTAAAGGCGATGAGGCGGCGTTGGAAAAGTTAATTCCCGCCGTTTACCACGAATTGCGGCGGATGGCGGACCATTACCTGCGTGGTGAGGACGCCGGCCATTCGTTGCAACCGACAGCGCTCGTGCACGAAGCTTATTTGCGTCTCATCGATCAGACCAAAGTCGAGTGGCACAACCGCGCGCACTTCTTTGGCGTCGCAGCGCAGATGATGCGACGAATCTTGATCGATCATGCGAAGACAAAGCATCGAGTGAAGCGCGGTGGCACGGCTGTTAAAGTTGTGCTTGACGAGAATATTGATTTTACGCAGGAGCGTGCCGCCGAACTGCTTGCCCTCGACGATGCGCTGCAAACTCTCGCACAAATGGACGAACGAAAGAGCCGAATTGTCGAGCTACGTTACTTCGGTGGGTTGACGGTGGACGAAACAGCACAGGTGCTCGGCATTTCGGATAAGACAGTAATGCGCGACTGGAACCTCGCGAAAGCCTGGCTGTATCGCGAACTGACGAACCACACGTGAACCGCTGGCAAAAAATTGATGCGCTTTTTCAGGAGGCGCTGCTCCTGCCACGCGAATCGCGCGACGCATTTCTCATCACATCGTGCGACGGCGATGCCGATTTGCGACGGGAAGTTCAGCAACTGCTGGCGGCATTCGATGCCGCGGGCGCCTTCCTTGAGACACCGGTGGGCGAGAACTTCGATATTGCGCCGCACCGCCCTTCACTGACTATCGGACAGAAGCTGGCTCACTACGAGATCCTCGCGCCGCTCGGCGCGGGCGGCATGGGCGAAGTTTATCTGGCCAACGATTTGAATCTCGAGCGACGGGTTGCTATCAAAATCCTGCCTCAACAGTTCACTAAAGACGACGCACAAGTGCAGCGTCTCGAACGCGAAGCACGCGCTGTCTCCGCGTTGAACAATCCAAATATCATTACGATTCACGAGATCGGTCACGAAAGCGGTCTGCACTTCATCGCCACCGAGTTCATCGAGGGTCAAACACTTCGCCGCCGGCTCGCCGATGGTCCCATAACAATAGACGAAGTGCTTACAGTCGCGAAGCAGATTGCGAAGGCTCTCTCCGCCGCACACGCAGCCGGAATCATTCACCGGGATATCAAACCCGAAAACGTGATGGTGCGTCCGGACGGCCTCGTTAAAGTTCTTGACTTTGGTTTGGCGAAACTGAGCGAGCGTGAACTGGCAATCAGAGCTAAACCGACCTCCGCAACTCTCAGCTTACAAACTGACGTCGGAGTCCTGATGGGAACGGCGTCGTACCTTTCACCGGAACAGGTACAACATCAAACAGTCGATCACCGCACCGATATATTTAGTCTGGGTGTGGTGCTCTACGAAATGCTCGCGGACGAAAGACCCTTTCGAGGCGACACCGCCCCACAACTGTTTGAGGCGATAGCGAAGAGCGAGCCGAAGCCGATCACTTCGAGACCGTGGCCGCCAGGCCTGAATCGAATCGTCACCCGGGCCCTGTGCAAAGAACCTACAGCGCGCTACCAAAGCGCCGGAGATTTGTATGCAGACCTGGCTCAGGTCGCTGAACGTAAGAAGAGCAGTTGGTCCAGGTGGGCAGCAATCACGGCATCGCTCCTTCTGTTGCTAGCGCTTGCATTCTGGTTGTGGACGGCGGCAAGGAAGGCGCCATCTGTTTCCAGTCCGCCATTCGCCTCAGCCGCACAAAAGCTGACTGACCTTCCGGGCGAAGAACTCTTCCCGAACCTGTCACCTGATGGACAGAGCCTCGTCTTCGCCAGTTCGCAAAATGGGAACTGGGATATTTATCGCCAGGCGGTGGGTGCGCGCTCAGCCGTTAACCTCACGGAAGGAAGTGACAGCTACGACACTCAACCGGCAATCTCACCCGACGGGTCGCGCATCGCGTTTCGTTCCTCACGAAATGGCGGCGGCGTGTTTGTTATGAACAGCGACGGTGAAAACGTCAAACAAGTTACGAACGAAGGTTACAACCCGACGTGGTCACCGGACGGGCGCGAGCTCGCACTCAACGACGACAACATCGTGAATTACGAAGGCCGTAATACGTATCCGAGTGCCAGTAAATTGTGGGCGGTTGACGTCGAGTCGGGAGCACGGCGCGTGATCACGACGCATGATGCGGTGCAAGCGGATTGGTCGCCGCACGGTCAGCGCCTCGCATTCTGGGGTGAACAGAAAGGCGGACACCGTGACATCTGGACCGTCGCGGCCGATGGCAAGAGTGAACCGGTTCTGATTACTGACGACGGATACGTCGATTGGAATCCAGTGTGGTCTCCTGATGGAACGTATCTCTATTTCCTCAGCAATCGCGGCGGCGAGATGAATTTGTGGCGCGTTCCGATCAACGAAAACAACGGCGGTCTACGCGGTTCGCCCGAACCGGCCACGCTCCCTTCGAATAATTGCCAACACATAGATTTTGCGCGTGATGGCCGGAGTCTTGTCTATGGTCAAAGCACCCGCAACGAAAATGTTTGGCAGATCGGTTTCGATCCGGCGCGAGGTGACGTTTCGGGTGCGGCTTTGTTTCTGACTCAGGGACTCAAGCGTTACGCGTTTTTCTCACTCGCGCCTGACGAACAAAGCTTCGTTTATCTGACGCGCGGTGAACCGCAGCAGGATCTTTTTACTGCCGATCGTGCGGGCAATCCGCTTCAGCGGTTGACTGACGACGTCGCGCAGGACATCGTTCCGCGTTGGTCGCCTGACGGACAATGGATCGCGTTCCTTTCAGATCGCAGCGGAAAATACGAGATTTGGAAAGTTCGACCCGACGGGACCGGGTTGGTGCAGATGACACATGAGCCTGAGCGTGAAGTGATCGCGCCGGTCTGGTCGCCTGATAGCACGAAGCTGCTTTACCAGATTCGCAACGTCAATTCGTATGTCATCGATGCAAATCGTCCCGGGACCGATCAGACACCGCAGAGTTTGCCGGGCCAGCCGCCACCAGGATTTATTCCGTGGGACTGGTCACCGGATGGCAACTTGTTGGTGGGCTGGCAGCCGCTCAGCAAACAGCGCTCGATGGTGATCTACACGTTTGCCGAGCACCGCTACGATCGTTTCGAGACTGGCTTTGGTTCTTATCCGATCTGGCTAAACGACAATCGCCGCGTGCTGTTTCACGAAGGAGGAACCTTGTATCTCCTCGATTGTTTGACCGGCAAATCGCGCGAACTGTTCGCGCTCAAGCCACCGAGTCAAATCGGCAACTACGCGCTTTCGCGCGACAACAAGCGTCTCTATTACACGAGCGGAAGTAACGAAGCGGATATCTGGTTGCTGCAGGTTACGAGCGTCAATCGATAATTCCGTCGGTGATAACGCCATGAGCGGCGAGTAGCTCAAACTGATTTTGGTTTGCGGGATCAGCGGGGGTCAAACTACGTCTGAATCTGGCGACCAGCGTCAAAGTCTTACCGTTAAAGAGCAGCTTTTCACCCCAACCCTCTTGCTTTGCCGTAGCTAAATCTAGTGGCACTACTTGAGCTTTGAAATGCGGATCGCCTTTAATACAGATATCGTCCCGGCGCAGCATGCCGTGAACATAAAAACGAATTAGCACCCATTTGTTCTCGTATGATTCCGGAGCCGCCATCAGGTCGCAATACGTAACCGTCGACAAGAGCGAGTAATCAGCACCCGCGCAGGGAGGTAATGCACCTTCAGGAGTTGGAACCTTTGCGCACGCTTGCTCGGCTCGCACAGCTTTGCGGACATGTATGAGGCCTGTCAGGGTAACACCGATTCCGAATGTTATGAGCAACACCAATGGTCTGAGATAAGCTGCTTTCATCGTTCGATCACGAGTTGTCGTCTTCCTGCCGAATCCTTTTTGAGTGTAAGCGTGAATGACATGTTACGAGCACTGCCATCGGACATCAAGATCGGGAAAGGCAATGAACCGTTTTTCTTGAAAGGCGTGTACCAGCTCCAACCGGCTTTTTGAAGCAATTGATCGATAATTGAATCTGCGTTGATCTGATCGCGTTCGAAAGAGAAAGGAAGTGTTTGGCTTAACCACTCACGATCAATCGGATCGGCTACCAGCTCAGTTATGTCCGGTACGATGGATCCCGAGGTGATCTCGATCGAGGAACGCGGAGAGGCCATCAGTAATCGCAATAGATACTCCACGTAACTTGAGTCGACGCTGCGGCCGTCTATAAGAGTGGCCTGTACGAGTTTATACGAACTGCGATCGTGAACCAGGACCAACCCGCCCGGTTTCATGAGGCGCTTTGCGATGTCTCGCCAGTTGAGCGGCAGAAAAGCCACCCTGCCCGAATCTACCAATAGCACGTCGCAATCACGGACGCCCGCAGCGAACGCTGACGGGTGACCCTCAAAAACAAGCACATCGTGTCCCAGATAAGCCCAGCCAAGCAGAAAGCCACGAAACGGAATGGCTTTATCAATGTCCTTGACCAGAGCCTCGATGGCGGTATGGCCAATGACGGCAATCTTCTTCGGCGGATCCGGAGGCATCAGTTCCCGGATGGGCGCGACTTCTTCTTCAGGCACACTGTTTGGTGCTGGACACGGATCGACCATCACTAACCTGCCTGGAGTCACGATTGAAATGGCGCGTTGTTCGTTCGCCAATTCCTTGGCGTCTGCGAACGTTCGTTCTCGTGCAAAACGAAAGAACTCGTCCATGTCTGAGAATAACTCGACGCCCATTCGATACGGCTGGAAGATATCGGTTGGCGCCGGATCGCCTGCAATCGATTTGATGCTGGTAAAGTTTTTGGCTGCGGAAAACGATTCGTCCACTGGCGCCTCTAGTTAGTTGGGATTTGCAGCTTTCTTATTTCGGTTCTGCCGTTTGCCCGCTATTATCTTACGGTCTCTCTGAGTTCGCACGCTAAATTTGAAAGTAGAGGGTTTGCTGATGAAGCGATCAACTATCTTGATTCTAGTCCTGTTGTGTTCAGCATTTTCCGCTCACGCACAGGAAACTGACAAACTGTCGATGATTACGGTCTCAGGAGCAGCCGAGATGCTGATAGCTCCAGACGAGGCCGTGTTTTCCATCGATGTCACCAAAACCAACAAAGACCTGCCAACTGCCAAACGTTTGAATGACGAGAGTGTCGGAAAAATTCTTGAACTGACCCGTCGCTTCTCCATTCCGCCGCAGAACGTTCAGACTGCCCAAATTACAGTCGACATGAAGTACGAGTCCATTCGAGATGCGAAAACAAAAATCTACAGTGAAGAGGGAGATGAAATCGGCAAGCGAGTTTTTAAAGGTTATGAAGTTTCGAAAACGGTGACAGTGAAATTGACAGACCTTTCACGATTCGAAGGGTTTTTTGCTGAGGTGTTGCAAACCGGAGCCACCGCCGTCAACAGCGTGAGATTTGAGACGTCAAGATTACGAGAAAACAAAGATAAAGCGAGAGAGATGGCGATGAAGGCGGCAAAAGAAAAAGCAACCGCAATGGCCGCCGCAATTGGTCAAAATATTGGCCGAGCCATCAAAATCACGGAAGGGACTGTTGGCGGTCCGGGCCTCATGAACTATGCAGCAACTTCCAATTCAATAGGAACGACGGGAAGTTTCACCGAGAGTTTGGTGACATTTGCTCCCGGTGCCATCAAGATAGAGGCACAGGTGACAGTAAGTTTTCAGCTCAACTAGGACCAGAGCCGTTTCTTTAATGTAATGGGAATTGAGCCGAGCAGGACTCGAACCTGCGACCCACTGGTTAAAAGCCAGTTGCTCTACCGACTGAGCTATCGGCCCATCTGTTGGGACGGACGGCATTCTACCAGAAAAAATATTAGCCTCAAAAAGGCACAAACAAAATCAGAGAGAACATTTGCTTCTTGTGCCTTTTAGTGGCTAGTTGCGGAGCCAACTGCCGAGAGCGGAATCCTGAACGATTATTGTTTGCATTCGTTCGGGTCCGGTCGAGACGAGGCCGATCTCGGTGCCGATCTGTGCAGACAGGAATTCGATGTAGCGACGCGCGTTGGTGGGAAGGGAATTGATCTCCGTTGTGCCGAGCGTGGAGCTTTTCCAACCAGGCAAGGTTGCGTACACGGGCTCAATACTTCTTAAGTCCTGAGAAACTGCCGGCAGCGATTCGCAGACTTTTCCGTTGAGCTTGTAACCGGTGCAGACTTTGATCTCGTCGAGCGTGTCGAGCACGTCGAGTTTTGTGAGTGCCACGGAAGAGAAGCCATTGATCTCCGCCGCATAACGTGTCGCAAACGCATCAAACCACCCACAACGACGCGGGCGTCCGGTCGAAGCACCATACTCACGACCACGCTCGCGAATAAGTTGACCCAATTCTGCTTCACCTTCGAGCATCTCGGTCGGAAACGGACCTTCACCGACGCGAGTCGTGTAAGTGCGAACGATACCCAGCACACCAGTCAACCTATTCGGCGCGAGACCGGTGCCGATAATCGCACCGCCTGCGACTGTAGTTGACGACGTAACGAATGGGTAAGTGCCGTGGTCCACATCCAGCAACGTGGCCTGTGCGCCTTCGAGAAGAATCGATCTTCCTTCAGTCGCGGCGACGTTCAGATAGTGTGTGGTGTCGGCGATGAATGGTCCGAGCCGCTCAGTCAGCACCGACATCTCTTTGAAGATCTCATCGACATCGAGTCGTTCACCGCCGTACGCTTCAATGATGCGATTCGCGTCTTCGAGATTCCGTTCGATGCGGGAGCGAAGCACGTCAGGCACGAGCGCGTCCGCGGTGCGAATGCCGCGACGCCCGGCTTTGTCTTCGTAGGCGGGACCGATGCCGCGTAGTGTCGTCCCAACCTTCTCGTTGCCGAGCCGCTCTTCACTGGTGTGGTCCAAGGCGCGGTGATACGGCAAAATGAGATGCGCACGCGAACTGATCTTCACGCGCTCCGGCGACACTTCAATACCCTGCTGCATGAGTCGATCGGCTTCGACGAAGAACGCCTTCGGATCGATAACCATACCGTTGCCAAGCACGCAGGTCTTGCCACGATGCACGATTCCGGACGGCAACAAGTGAAGCACAAACGATTGATCGCCGACTTGAACCGAATGCCCGGCGTTATGTCCACCCTGGTAGCGCGCAACGATGTCGAAACGCTCTGCGAGCAGATCGACGATCTTGCCTTTTCCTTCGTCGCCCCACTGGGCGCCGATCACTGCGATGACTTTAGACACAGATTAAACCGATCTCCGAATACTGATTACACGGATCAGAAGTTTGCCATCTCCTGGTATAACTCGACGTACTTCTTTGCAGCAGCCTCCCAGGAATTATCGACCAACATTCCGTTGTGCTGAATCTTTTGCCACTGTTCCGGGCGTGCATAAAAGTAAAGCGCCTCGCGTATCTTATCAAGCAAAGCACCAGCGTCATACGGCCCAAACTTGAATCCCGTTCCCGATCCTTCGCCAGCATTGAACTGTTGGACCGTGTCGTCGAGGCCGCCGGTGGCACGCACGATCGGAACCGTGCCGTATCGCATGCTGTACATCTGGTTTAGACCGCACGGCTCGTATAGAGACGGCATGAGGAACATGTCGGCGCCGGCCTCAATTTGGTGCGCAAGCGGCTCGCCGGCGTAGCCCTTGTAGATTCCAACCCGACTCGGCGCGGCGTCGTGCCAGCGTTGCAGAAAGTCTTCGTATTCCTTTGCACCAGCGCCGAGTGCGATGAAAAAAGATCCGGTCTCAAGAATCGATTGAGAGATCTGGCGAATCAGGTCGTAACCCTTCTGCCCGACGAGTCGCGAGATGATCGCGATAATCGGTCGTTCGGTTTCTTCAGGTAAGCCGAAACGTCGCAACAAATCGATCTTGCACTCGCGCTTTCCAGACATGTCGTCGGCAGAAAAGTTCGCCGCGATGTGTGAATCTGTCTCAGGGTTCCAGATGCTGTAGTCGACGCCGTTAGTGATGCCCGCCAGACGATCGTTGCGCAGCCGCATCAGCCACTCGAGACCGTGGCCTTGATCGCGCGTTTGAATCTCGCGAGCATATCGCGGGCTCACAGTTGAGAGCGCATCCGCGGCCATGATTCCCGCTTTCAGTGCGGAGGCGTGACGATCGAGCAGGAAGAAGTCGCGTTCCGGCAGATCTCCGAATCCGAGCCACCAGAGATCGCCGGCGTCAAAGAGTCCCTGATAGCCGACGTTGTGAAGTGAAAACAGGCTGCGTGTTTTTTGAAAGAACGCATCGTAGCGGCGACGCGCGTTCAGCTCAGCCATCGCGAAACCACAGGGCCAATCGTTTCCGTGTACAACGTCGGGCTCGAAACTCAAATGTCTGAGCAACGCGAGCGCGGCCCGCGAGAAGAAAGCAAAACGAATGTGATCGTCATTGTGGCCATAGATTGTTTGACGCGCGAAGAATTCGGGCGCTTCGAGCAGGTAAGCAGGCGCTCCCGCCGCATCGCTGTACCAGAAGCGAACCAGGTGAACCTGCCCGCGCCACTCGACGCGAACGTTTTCGACCGAGCCACCGTTCAGCAGCGTGCGATCGACCTGCTCGTAAAGCGGCAGGACGAGCTTCGTGTCGACGTCCAGATTGTGGAGTGCTTTTGGCAATGCGCCTGAGACGTCAGCCAGCCCGCCAGTTTTGGCAAAAGGCACAGCTTCAGATGTCAGGATCGCGACACGCATTTACAGAAGGCTATCCACAGATTACGCAGATTTCTTTCTGTGTAATCTGTGGATGGATTTTAGTTTTAGCTTTGCATTGAGGCGAGAAATTCGGCGTTGGACTTGGTCTTCTCAAGTCGCTCGAGCACGACTTCCATCTGCTCGACCGGTGACAGCGGGTTCAGCACACGCCGCATCACCCAGATGCGATTGAGATCTTCCTTGCTGATGAGCAGCTCTTCCTTACGCGTGCCTGAACGCTGCAAATCGATTGCAGGGAAGAGACGCTTATCACTCAAGCGACGATCGAGATGAATTTCCGAGTTACCGGTGCCTTTGAACTCTTCAAAGATCACGTCGTCCATACGCGAGCCGGTATCGATCAATGCGGTAGCGATGATCGTCAGCGAGCCGCCTTCTTCGATGTTGCGGGCGGCGCCGAAGAAACGTTTCGGACGTTGCAGCGCGTTTGAATCGATACCACCGGAGAGGATCTTGCCGCTCGGCGGTACGACCGCGTTGTGCGCACGCGCGAGACGCGTAATCGAGTCGAGCAGAATCACGACGTCGCGTTTGTGTTCGACGAGTCGCTTCGCTTTTTCGATGACCATGTCGGCGACCTGGACGTGGCGTGTCGGCGGTTCGTCGAACGTGGACGAAATCACTTCGCCGTTGACTGACCGCTGCATGTCGGTAACTTCTTCCGGTCGCTCGTCGATGAGCAACACGATCAAAGTTGTTTCCGGATGATTCTGCGTCACCGAGTTGGCGATGGTTTGCAGCAACATCGTCTTACCGGTACGCGGCGGAGCGACGATCAAGCCACGCTGGCCTTTGCCGAGCGGCGTCACCAAATCAATAACGCGCGCGGAAAGATTTTCCGACAGCGTCTCCATTTTCAACTGCTCTTCCGGATAGAGCGGCGTGAGATTGTCGAAGAAGACTTTCTCGCGCGCCTGGTCCGGCGATTCAAAGTTGATCGCCTCGACTTTGATTAGAGCGAAATATCGTTCACCTTCTTTGGGTGGCCGGATCTGTCCGCTGACGGTGTCGCCGGTGCGCAGATCGAATTTGCGAATCTGCGATGGCGAGACGTAGATGTCGTCGGGGCCCGGTAGATAGTTGTACTCAGGCGCACGGAGAAATCCGAATCCATCCGGTAGTGTTTCCAACACACCTTCAGAAAAGATCAAGCCGCTCTTCTCAGTTTGTGCGGCCAGCACTTTGAAGATGAGTTCCTGCTTACGCATGCCGGTTGCGCCCGGCACGTCCATGCTTTTTGCAATTTGCGTAAGCTTGGAGATGGACATCTCCTTGAGATCAGCCAGATTGTGAAAGCCTTCATTCTTACCGCCGTCGCGGCTTTCTCTGGGTTCTCGTTCGGGAACTTCGGCAGTTGCTACGGTGGCGCCGCCGTCGTCTCCATTAGCGTCGTTGTTCGCGCTTGATGCGCGTGAACGTGTTCGTTGTGACATATCAGTTGTTCTCTGTATTTCTTTTACGCGGTTTCAGCGATTACCAATTACTAAGATGATTGAAATGAGCGATTGTGTGGTAGAGCGAGATGCAGGATGCGCGCAGCGGCCTCCCACTTCATTCGCGGGGCAATAATCTGATTCTCCTCAAACGGTATGGTGCAATGTAACTCAACTTTTCGCGCGCGGCAAATCGATATTGTCTATGATGCCACCCACTCAAGGGGCGTGGCCCAAAATTCGAGGTTGAACAAAAGGGGGCTGATGAGATTTTCGGATACAGTTCAGGATACAAGCTTAGCATTGCAAAGCGCAAACGTGAATATCACGTGTCTGTGTAATCTGTGGATAAAACCAGCCGCAGATTACGCAGATTATTCAATTGCGCTTCTAATCGCACGCCACAGCTCGTCGCGACCGCGGCCGCTTTTGGCCGAATAGGCCATTACGCTGTCGTTATCGAGCACGCGTGCAATGTGCCCCAGGTTCTTCCTCAACTCGTTGTTCGAAAGCTTATCGGATTTCGTGGCAACAACTAATCGCGGCTTGTCACTTTCCTCAAGCCATTCGTGAAGTTGCAAATCCTGTTTTGTGGGTTCGTGGCGCGAATCTACGATGTGAATTGATAGCACAAGCTGGCGGCGCTTGGCAAGATAACTGGTCGCCATCTCGCCCCAAGTCGATTTTATTTCCTTCGGTACCTTAGCGTACCCAAATCCAGGCAAATCTACAAAGTAGAATCGATTGTTAATCTGGAAAAAATTTAACGATTGGGTTCTACCGGGAGTAGAGGAAGTCCGAGCCAGACCACGGACAGCGAGTAAGGAGTTGATCAGGCTCGACTTGCCGACATTCGAGCGTCCCAGAAAGGCGATCTCGGGTTTCGAGTCGCGCGGCCAATCGGATTCCTGGAACGCGCTCTTAACGAACTCGGCGGTAACAACCTTCATCGATTATTTAGCCACGGATCTTCACGGATGAACACGGATTTGATCTGTGTCCATCCGTGTAATCTGTGGCTTAATTACCACCAGCGGCGGCGGCCTGAGCGGCGGCGCGTTGCTGATAAAGTGCAATTAGCTTCGCCATGCGGTCCCTCATTGTTTCCAGTTTCTTTTCGTAGTCGGGACAGTTTTTGACTACTTTTTCAAGATGCGCGAAAAGGTTTGGATTTCCCATCTCTTCGCGAAGTGCCGGAATAAAAGGCTCCAACTTGGCGTAAACAAACATGTGCTCGCCATTGGCGTCGTTGAACATCTGCGCATCGATTGCGCCGTTGTTCACTAACGAGCAGGCCATGTCCCAGTAAGAAGTTACCATGCGATAAAGGCCGCTCTTATCGCTCGTTAATACATCGATAAAATCTTCTTTGCCTTTCGGATTGAACGTGAAAAACCAGCTGCGAGCATCGCGCATTGTCTTCTCGCGGCGAAGGTCGTAAAGCTTGAGGATCAGATCTGCATCTTTATATTTGCTCATGTCAGTCTCCTGTATAGATCCATCCACAGATTACACAGATGTCTCCGAACATCGGCGTAATCTGTGGATGGCATGGGTGGAATTTTAGCTAGTCTGAATTCCTTGTGAAGGCTGCTCGGTATTCCAGATCGGCGGACCTTCGTCAGTAGCGGCCTCAGTCGGGCACGAGTCTTCGAGCGCCAGCGACAAGACCTCATCAATATTCTCGACGAGATGGATGGAAAGCACATCGCGAACTTCCTCTGGGAGTTCGGTCAGATCCTTCTCGTTGTCTTTGGGCAGGATAATCGTATCGATGCCAAAGCGATGGGCCGCGAGCAGCTTCTCCTTAACGCCGCCGATGGGAAGCACTTTTCCTCGCAGCGTGATCTCACCAGTCATCGCGACGTTCCTCTTCACGGCTACGCGGGCTAATGCAGAAGCCATCGCCGTCGCCATCGTGATGCCGGCAGAAGGCCCATCTTTCGGAATGGCGCCTTCGGGAATATGAATATGCAGATCGCGTTTGCGAATGAAGTCGAGACTCATGCCAAGACGTTCAGCGCGCGCGCGAATACAAGTCAACGCTGCCTGGGCCGACTCCTGCATCACGTCTCCGAGTTTGCCTGTCAGTGTTACGCCACCACGGCCTTTAACAAGCGTGGCCTCGATCTGTAGAACCTCGCCGCCGATTTCAGTCCATGCCAATCCGGTTGCGAGTCCAATTTCACTATTCGCCGCAATGCCTTGCTGACGAAACTTGATCGGGCCAAGCATTTCGCGGACGCGTTCTGCGTCAACCACCACGGCGTTCGTATTTTCACCTGCCGCTTCAGAAACAAACTTGCGCGCCAGCTTGCGGCAGCACGAGCCGATCTCGCGTTCGAGATTGCGAACACCAGCCTCGCGTGTGTAGTGACGAATGACTTCGAGAATTCCTTCATCAGTAAAGTCAAACTGTTCGTGCTTCAGACCGTTACTCTCGGCTTGTTTCGTCACGAGGTGACGCTTCGCGATCTCGAGTTTTTCTCTTTCCGTGTAACCGGAGAGACGAAGTATCTCGAGACGATCCTGAAGCGCCGGCGGAATCGTGTGCAGCACGTTTGCGGTGGCGATAAAAAAGACCTTCGAGAGATCGTATTCGACGTCGAGATAGTGATCCTGGAACGTATGGTTCTGTTCCGGATCGAGCACCTCGAGCAATGCCGCACTCGGGTCGCCACGGAAATCTGCGCCGAGCTTGTCTACTTCGTCGAGCAGCAGCACCGGATTCACCGCTCCGGCTTTCTTCATCATCTGAATGATTTGTCCGGGCAGTGCACCGATGTAAGTGCGACGATGACCGCGAATCTCAGCTTCATCACGCACGCCACCCAGCGAGAGTCTTACAAACTTCCGGCCGGTAGCTCGCGCGATCGATTTCCCGAGACTGGTTTTGCCCACTCCCGGCGGACCAACGAAGCAGAGAATCGATCCTTTCGGATTCTTCACGAGCTGTCGCACGGCGAGATACTCGAGAATGCGTTCCTTGATCTTCTCGAGACCAAAGTGATCTTCGTTCAGCACTTCTTCGGCTTTGACGAGATCCTTGATCTCTTTCGATTTCTGTTTCCAGGGCACACTGATCAGCCAGTCAATATAAGTTCGCGAGACGGTGCCCTCGGCTGACATCGGCGGCATGGCTTCGAGACGATGCAGTTCCTGCATCGCTTTCTCTTTGGCCTCTTCGGTCATGCCCGCTTCTTCGATCTTTTTCTTCAGCTCTTCGAGTTCTGCCTTCTCATCCTTGCGACCAAGCTCTTTGTGAATCGCTTTGATCTGCTCGTTGAGGTAGTACTCTTTTTGAGCTTTCTCCATCTGTCGCTTGACGCGAGTTTGAATCGTGCGATCGAGCTGACGTTTCTCGATCTCCGTTTCCAGCAACTCGATCAAACGCTGCAGACGCGCTTGCGTGGAGAAGATCTCCAACAAGCCCTGCTTGTCTTCAACGGAGATCCGCAATTGCGATGCGAGTGCGTCGGCGAGATGCGAAGGCTCCTGATTGCGCAGTGCTGTTTGGAGTGCGTCGGTTTGCGTGTCGGGCGCGAGGCGCAGATGCTGTTCGACGAGCTGACCAACTTTCTGGATCAGTGCATCGAGCCGTGTGCCCTCTTCGTTGACGACCGGCGCGCGGCGCACGAGGGCCATGAAGGCTCCGTCGGTGTTCTCAACGCGCACAGTTGTCGCACGTTCGCGACCTTCAACCACCACTTTGATCTGGCCGTTCTCCTGTTTCTGCGACTGGAGAATGCGGCCGAGAGTCCCGACTCCATAGATTTGCTCCGGAGTAGGTTCGTCGACAGTGGCGTCGTGCTGAGTAGCCAGGAAAATCGTGCGATCCGTCGCCAGGGCCTGTTCGAGCGCCCTGACCGATCCGGACCGACCTATTTTGAAAGCGACTTTAGTAAAGGGGAATATCACGACGTCGCGAATTGGCACCATCGGATACCAGGCTACGTCGGAGGGGGTTCTGTCTGAATATTCTTCCATGATTGAAACAACTCTACCTGAGAGAGAGGGCTAATTGTAAAACATTTCCTGTCGGGTACGCTACACTGCGGGTTTGGCCAGAAAAAGGCGCAAAAATATCAATTAGTACCTTTTGTGGCTTGTTGTGGTTACTTCTTAAGCGGCTGCGCCGTCGATTCCGGTGAGGCCTTCACCCGGAACGGCTCGGCGACGTTCGACCATTTCGCTGGTTATGACGAATTCTTTGACGCGTTTTTGAGAAGGAAGGGTGTACATCGCGTCCAGGAGCAGTTCTTCGAGGATCATCATCAGCCCGCGGGCGCCGACTTTTCGCTCAACAGCCTGTCGGGCAACAGCTTTGAGCGCATCCTCGGTAAACTTCAACTTAACGTTATCGAAATCAAATTTCTTCTGATACTGCTTGACGAGTGCGTTCTTGGGCTCCGTCAGGATCTTGATCAGTGCGCCCTCGTCGAGCTCGTGGAGCACGCCGCAAACCGGCAGTCTGCCGACAAACTCAGGGATCAACCCAAATCGAATCAGATCTTCCGGTTGCACCGCCGCGAGTGCCTCCGCGTGACGGTGTGTGCCTGACTTCACTTCGGCATGAAATCCGAGCGACTTGTTTCGCAGGCGTCTCTCGATCACTTTCTCGAGTCCGACAAACGCGCCGCCGCAGAGGAAGAGAATATTTGTTGTGTCGACTGGAAAGAATTCCTGGTGCGGATGTTTGCGACCGCCTTGCGGTGGAACATTTGCGACCGTACCTTCAAGAATCTTCAGCAATGCCTGCTGCACTCCCTCGCCTGAGACGTCGCGAGTGATCGACGGGTTCTCATCCTTGCGACAAATCTTGTCGACCTCGTCGATGTAGATGATGCCTTGTTGTGCGCGTTCGACGTCGCCGTTCGCGGCCTGAAGCAACTTCAGAATAATGTTCTCGACGTCTTCACCGACGTAGCCGGCTTCAGTCAACGTGGTCGCATCGACGATCGTGAAGGGAACTGCGAGCATGCGTGCGAGCGTTTGCGCCAGCAACGTCTTGCCCGTGCCGGTCGGTCCGATCAGCAGAATGTTCGCTTTCTGGATCTCGACATCCGAACGTCGACGACCGAGCTCGATACGCTTGTAGTGCTGATACACAGCGACGGCCAGGCGCTTCTTGGTTTCGTCCTGGCCGATCACATATTCATCTAAAAAGTTTTTGATTTCTCCGGGCTTCGGAAGCGGCGGGCGAGTGGCTACTGATTCTGCCTGCTGATCGTCGGTGATTATCTCGTTGCAAATGTCGATGCACTCGTTGCAGATGTAGACTGTGGGTCCTGCAATGAGCTTCTTCACTTCGTTTTGCGACTTACCGCAGAACGAGCAGCGCAGAGTATCATCAGTTCGTCTCACCATATTTCGCGATGAAGCTCCTTTGGGGGACCGCGCGGTCAACCTACTCCCGGTGCGCGATGACCTCGTCTATTAAACCATATTCCTTGGCCTGCATGGCAGACATAATTTTATCGCGTTCAACATCACGCTCGACATTCTCGTAAGACTGTCCGGTGTGTTTGGCGATGATCTGGGAGGTGAGTTCGCGCATTCGCAGGATTTCTTCTGCTTGAATGCGGATGTCCGTTGCCTGGCCTTGTGATCCGCCTGAGGGTTGGTGAATGAGGATACGCGAATTAGGGAGTGCGAAGCGTTTTCCTTTTGCGCCCGCGGCCAACAAGAGAGCCCCCATCGATGCGCATTGTCCGACGCAAATGGTCGTTACATCCGGGCGAATGAATTGCATCGTGTCGTAGATCGCCATGCCGGCAGTGATCGAACCACCAGGTGAATTGATATAAACGTTGATGTCTTTTTCGGGATCTTCGGCTTCGAGAAATAACAATTGGGCTACGATTAGGTTGGCAATCTGATCGTCGATCGGGGTGCCCAGGAAAATAATATTGTCTTTCAGTAGTCGTGAGTAAATATCGAAGGCGCGCTCGCCTCTCGAAGTCTGCTCGACAACCATTGGGACTAGAGCCATACAGTCTAACCTCTTCAAGGAACGTGTTACTTGTTACTCATCCTGCGGCGCTGCTTCTGGTTCCTTTGGTTCGATCCATTCAGCGTCCGTGATGTTTGCGTTTTCAACTAAAAGTTCAAGCGCTTTACGAGTGCGCAATCTGTGCGCGATGCTACGTTCGCCTCCATTCTTTGTCAAGGCAGCACGCACTTGTTCTTTTGTCTGTCGTGATGCACTTGCGATCGACTCGATCTCGGCATCAATTTCTTCGTCGGTGACGTCGATATTCTCGGTCTCCGCGATCTTATCCAGCAGCATCGAAGAGCGTACATCTTCCTCAGCCTGACCCTTCAACTCTTCGCGCGCCGTGTCCCAATTCAGATCCTCGTTGCGCGGATCGATGCCGCGACTCATCATCTGTCGCACGACAGTCTGGAGACGAGTTTGGGTTTGCTGTTCGACGAGACTTTCCGGTACTTCGAATGGATGCGCGTCGAGCAGCTTGCGTATCACTTCGTCGCGCAGGTTGTGATCGGATTCAGCCGTTGCTCGCGCTTCGAGATCTTCGCGCACCTTTGTCTTGAAATCGTCGACTGATTCGAAATCTCCGCCGAGGCTCTTGACCCATTCTTCGTCGAGTTCGGGCAATTCTTTTTGTCGCACCGCGGTGACTTCAGTTGTGTATTCAACTCGTTTGCCGGCCAAACCGGGCGAAGTAAAGTCAGCGGGATAATCGACCTCGAACGTTCGCGAATCATCGGCGTTTACGCCGGTGAGATTGTCAGTGAACTCTTGCTGCACGCCTGGACCGCCAATCACGACCTCGACATCGTCAACTTTGATCTCTTCCGCTTCAGGCTCGTCGAGGAACTTACCGCGCGCATTGATTGTCACCGTGTCGCCGAGTTGCGAAGGGCGATCCTCGACTGGCTGGAGTGATGCTGAAGCATCGCGCAGGTTGTCGATCATTTTGTCGACTTCTGCGTCTGCGATCGGACGTTTACGACGTGTGACTTCGAGTCCTTTATAGGTGTCGAGTTTTATTTCAGGGAGCACTTCGACGCCGACTTTGAGCGTCAGTGGTTCTTCACCCAGACGTTCGATAGCGGCATTGTTATCAAGTTCGACGTTTGGTTCGCCGATGGCGTGAAGATTGTGCTCGATGATGGCGTCGTTAACAGCATCGGGAAGCAGTTCGCGCAGCACCTCGGTTCGTATTTCCGATTTGTAGCGAGTGCGCACGACTGAAGTTGGTGCGTGTCCGGGACGAAAGCCGGGAATGGTCGCGGCCTTGCTGTACTGCGCGCTGACACGGTCGTAAGCACTCCGTATCTGCGCCGTATCGATTTCGATTTTGATCTCCTTACGAGTTGGAGAGACGTCTATGAGTTCAGTTTTCATTGTTTGATTCAGCACTATTGGTGCGAAAGGGGGGACTCGAACCCCCACACCTTTCGGTACCAGATCCTAAGTCTGGCGCGTCTGCCAATTCCGCCACTTTCGCAAGCAAAAGCGCAGTGAAGAATAGCACGCGATCAGGCTCAGGGCGAATTGGCCGCGGATGACACGGATCAAAAGACGATCTTCGCGGATTAGTAGCTAGCATTGTTAGTGGCCAGACCAATTCATCAATAGGAATTTTGCAAAGTGGGCCAGTTCGTAAACCAAGAAAGCGAGGAAGCCTATGCCAAATAACAAGTACTTACTTTGCCACACTAACTCCTCGACTCTTTTGGCAAGGTAGAGCAGCCAGTCAAAAGTCTTGGTTGTCTTGGGAAAGGAATCTCTTGCGGGATACGGGTTTTCAGCCCGATGCTCAGGGACAGACATACAACAGTTTCCTCGCAGGAGTTACCTACTCCGCTAGGCTCCAGCGTGCCCGATAAGCACGAGGAGATGACGCTTAGCATCACGAGTTTACTGTCGCATTCCTCCTGCGACGTCTCACTACGGATTAGTTTCCCTGCGGGAGTTTTCAGGAACGAGAAACTAATCTTGATAACAGCTCCTGAGGGCAAGGTAAACAAAAACCTTTAGGAACAGAGCTGTTATGCGGCTTTTCTACAACGCCAATTGCGCTTTGTCAAGCACTTCGCTTATCCAATCAATACACGCGTATGAGACTTTTCGGAGGCGCGCTCCTTGGGTGAGATTCGCACTTCGACGCTGTGGCCTAAGCGATTCAGGATCGCGAAGAGACGGTCCGCTGAGAACCCTGTGAGTTGACCGCGCAGCAGTCGCGATACTTTCGGCTGGTCCAGGGCTGTCCGTTCAGCCGTTTGAACTTGGGTCCAGCCTTTCTTCTCGATCAAATACGCAATTCTCGATGCTAATTCTGCCTTCAAAAGAAGCTGTTCTGAGTCTTCCAAACCAAGATCGGCAAACACATTCCCACTACCTAACTCGATCTTCTCACGTCTTGTTCTTCGTTTTTTTGTTTTGGTCGCCTTGGTTCGTGCTTTCATTTCTCATTCCCTCATGCTGTGTGATCTGTAGTGTTCCTCTGCAGCCTTAAGTCGTCTCTTAATGAGCGGTTAGAGCTCTAAACCATTTCTGCGCTTGATACAGCGCATAACCCATAGACTTCTGGACCTCCGCGGGAAACGCTTTGAGGTCCGATCGAGAGGACCCAACCCAAACAATGCCTTTGACGTGTGAGGGACGTATTCAAGCTTGAGCATTATGCCTCATCTGGCATAAAGCCTCAAGCCTTAACGTACCTTGTAATCAGTTCGCGGTTTGCCGAGGAAGTCTTTGCCGGTGGATTTGGTGATGAGGCCGAGTTGTTCGAGTTCGAAGTAGGCGCGTTGGATTTCGCCTTTGTCGACGGAGAGTTTTTGGCCGAGGGCGGCGGGAGAGGGGAGGGAATCGCCGGAGGTGATGGATTTGTTGCGAATGTGATTCTCGATCTGTTCGCGAACTTGCGCGTAGACAGGATTGTGCGACAAGTCTTTCAGTTCAATGTTCATATCGTTCGCAGCCACAAAGAAGCACAGGAATCACAAGTCTCAAAGTGTCCTGGTCACTTTCGATAGTGAGCGGGGAGAGTCCGGGTTCAGACCTTTCGCCTCAGCAAGAAGAGCGGCGAATAGTTGACCGGGAACTATGTACGGAATCGGTGCCAGAAACTCATCGATCTCGCGCGGCATCACGATCGAGCGTGTGCACATACGGGCTGCATCGAGATCGCTCGTGATCGCGAGAGTGTCGGCGTGCAGTTCCCGGAGGCGCTCGATCAAACTCTTCACTCCCGGCAACATCACGCCCGGTGGCGCGAAGAGTATGACCGGAAAATGTCTTTCAACCATCGCTAGTGGACCATGCAGAAAATCCGCTGATGAGAAACGCTCTGCGACGACGTAACAAGTCTCCATCAACTTCAGCGCCAGCTCGTACGCGTTCGCGTAAGCCAGACCGCGTCCGACGACGACGCAGTTTTCCATAAACACGTAACGCTGCACGAGCTCGAGTATTGCGGGCCGCTGTTCGAGTGCCTGGGCTACAAACTGCGGAATCGCTTCATACGAAAACGGCGCGGGCTTTTGCGCCAACTCCGCGGCGAGCATATAGAAAAGGAGCATCTGACCAGTGAATGTCTTGGTCGCCGCGACGGAACGCTCCTTTCCGCCGTGCGTCAGTAACGTTTCGTCGACAAAGCGCGTCATCGACGAACTGGACTCGTTGGTGATGCCAATCGTGAAAGCTCCCGACCGTCGCGCGTTTTCGAGAACGCGATTGATGTCTTCACCTTCACCCGATTGCGAAACGCCGACGACGAGTGCGTGGTCCAATCGCAACTCAGCGTTGTAGATCGTATGGACTGACGGCGCGGAAAGTGAAACAGGAATGCCGGTTGTGATTTCGAGCAGGTAGCGTCCGAACAGTGCGGCGTTGTCGGAACTGCCGCGCGCCACGAGAACGATCAGGTGAATGTCGCGCGCTTTGAGTGCGTTTCCGAGTTTGGAGATCTTTGACCGTTCCTCCGCAATCGTGCGTTCGAGTGCGGCCGGTTGCTCGGCGATCTCGGTAAGCATTAATGACATGTTGACGGAGCAATACTGTAACACAGATAAACGCAGATAAAGACGGATTGATCCGTGGTAATCTGTCGCGCATGTCCCCTACTGGCCGCCTCGTCTCGCTCGACGTTTTTCGCGGAATCACAATCGCCGGAATGGTGCTCGTTAACAATCCCGGCACGTGGTCCAGCATCTACTGGCCTCTGGAACACGCCGAATGGAATGGCTGGACGCCAACAGATCTCGTCTTTCCGTTCTTCCTCTTTATCGTCGGCGTTTCGATCACACTTGCGTTTGCCCGGCGCGTTGAAGAGGGAAGCGTAAAGCGCGATCTCTATCTCAAAGTAATCAAACGCAGCGCAATCATTTTTGGCCTGGGGCTGTTTCTCAATGGCTTCCCGTATTTTCAACTTGGGACCATACGCATCGCGGGTGTGCTACAGCGAATCGCGATTTGTTATCTAATCGCATCGCTGATCTTTCTGACCACGAGGGCCAGAACACAGATTCTCATCGCCGTCGCACTACTCATTATTTACTGCCTCGTGATGACGCGATTCGCGGCACCCGGATATGCGCCGGGCGATTTGAGCAAGGAAGGAAGTATCGCGTCGTTTGTAGATCGCGTGCTGCTGGGCTCGCACATCTGGAAACAAGGCAAGGTTTACGATCCGGAAGGATTGCTCAGTACCTTTCCCGCTGTTGTGACAACGCTTTGTGGGATCTTTACTGGAAACTGGCTGCGCAGCGAGCGCAGGCCCATTGAGAAGGTTGTCGGGATGTTTGTTGCCGGCGCGGTTTGCATCGCACTTGGCTGGGCGTGGAATCCGTTCTTTCCGATCAATAAAGCGTTGTGGACCAGTTCGTACGTGCTTTTCACGGCGGGCCTCGCGTTGCAGTTCCTGGCGCTCTGCTATTGGGTGATCGACATTCAGGGGTATCGACGTTGGGCGTGGCCGTTTGAAGTTTTTGGTGTGAACGCGCTGGCGCTGTTTGTTGGGACGGCGTTGACGGTGAAGGTGATGGCATTGTTCAAGGTCCAGGGATGGATCTTTCGCAACCTGTTTCTAACTTGGGCAGCGCCGATAAATGCGTCGCTTGCTTACGCGATAGCATTTATTCTGTTGTGGTTGTTTTTGATGTGGCTACTTTACCGGAAACAAATATTTATCAAGGTCTGAGCCGCGGAGGTTCACGGATTGATGACGGATCCGGGTCCGCGAAGCACACGTCCGCCAAGTGCTCCGGTGCGTTGGCTTTTGTCGACACTGATTTTGCCGTTAACCAGAACGAACTCGATGCCGGTTGGATATTGATTGGGCGACTCGAACGTCGCGCGATCGATGACCTTCGCTGGATCGAAGATCGTGATGTCCGCGAACATGCCTTCCTTGATCAGCCCGCGATCCTTCAGACCGACACGAGCGGCGGGCGCGCCAGTCATTTTCTGAATCGCCGATTCGAGCGTTAACAACTTCTCGTCACGAACGTAACGACCGAGGATGCGCGGGTAGCTGCCCCAACCACGCGGATGCGACTTCGAACCCGCAAGTGGACCATCCGTCGCCCGTGAACCACTGTCAGTACAGAAAGACACGAACGGCGCCTTCATAGCGGCTCGCATGTCGTCTTCACTCATCATGAAATAGATCGCGCCGGTTTGGCCCTTGTCGGCGAGTATCAGATCGAACACGGCATCGAGCGGATCCTTTTTCTGTTGCTCTGCGATTTCAGAGATGCGCTTACCTTGCAATGGCTCAAGCTCGCGATTCACTACCGAGCCAATCAGGACGCCACCCGGTCCACCACTGCCGAGATAGATGTTCTCCCAGGTTGTTTGTTCCTGAGAGATTTCTGCCTTCAAGCGCTGTCGTATTTGCGGATCGCGAAGCCGAGCGAGCATCTTGTCCGTTCCGCCTTCGAGCGCCCACGGCGGCAGACACGCACTCAGCGCCGTGCTGCCGGCGATGTATGGATAAATGTCGGCGGTGATATCCAAACCGCGATCGCGCGCTTGCTTGATGCGATCCAATACATGCGCCATTCGTCCCCAGTTTTTCTTGTAAGCTGTTTTGAGGTGCCAGATCTCGACCGGAATTTGGGCTTTCTGAGCGATCTCGAAAACTTCGTCGAGTGAGGCGTCAATCGTATTTGCTTCACTGCGTTGATGTGTCGCGTAGATACCGCCATACTGCCGCGCGACTTTCGCGAGTTCAACAAGCTCGTCCGTCTTCGCAAAACGTGCCGGTACGTATTGCAGTGAAGTGGAAAGACCGAGCGCGCCGTCACGCATCGCGTCGGAGACGAGCTTCTTCATCTGCTCCAGTTCCTGCGGCGTTGGCGGGCGATCGTCGTAACCGATGACATATTCGCGGACTTGAGTGGCGCCGACAAACGTGCCGAGGTTAACTCCCGACCCTTGTTTATCGAGGCGCTTGAAGTATTCGTCGAGCGTGCGCCAATCGACGGTGAGGTTGAATCGTCTGAGGAAGTCTTCCTGCTCTTTGATCTGGCGTTCGTTGATGGGCGCGATCGATTCGCCTTCACCGGTGATTTCAGTTGTCACACCCATCATCACCTTGCTCATCGCGCGTGGATCGATCAGCAGGTAAGTCTCAGACTGGCCGAGCATGTCGATGAAGCCCGGTGCAACGACGAGACCTCGGGCGTCGATCGTGCGGGTGGCTGCGTTCGCAGGCACCTTGCCGATCTTCACGATGCGGTCGCCTTTAATTGCAACATCGGCGACGTATGCTGCGCGTCCGGAGCCATCGATGACGCGGCCGTTCGTGATTACCAGATCGTATTGCGGTGTTTGGGGCATGAATAATATTAGCCACAGATAAACACAGATGGATACGGATTTAAACATCGAGAAATCGGCTCCTTTGCGCTGGGTCGGGGAGCATGCAGGTGTCGTATTTGCCGAACACGCGGTAGCGGTTTTGTGCGACGAAGCGGTAGACGAGATCGCGAAGCGGGCGCGGGATGATTCTTGATAAGGAAGCTAGTACAGACCAGATACCCCCCAATTCGCGCCAGGCTCGCAGCACTGCGTCCGAGCGTTGCAGCACGCGCTCAGACGGTTGATCGTAATTCTCCACCACGTGCAGTGTGTCGAGATCTTTTGGATCGAATCCATGTCGCTGCAACACCTTTGCGGCGAAGTCGCTTTGTAGTGAAGCGAATCGCAGTCGACCGTCGCGATCGTGTTTGAGTAAGAACTGGACCAGTCGATTGCAAAGGCCACAGACTCCGTCGTAAAAGACAATTGGATGTGGGCCGTTCATCACGGATTCAGTACCGGCTGATTCGCCGCGCGTAACTGCTGGTTTATCGCCGCCACGTCGTTTGTCTTCAAGCCTTCCCAATCTGCCAGCAACTTCTTCAGCGTTTTCTGCAACCCGCTTGCTGCTGCAAGCATCGGCTGCGTCGGAGCGCGATCGGCGTCTTGCACGTGGTCAAGCAAAGCCGAGAAACCTCCGTTCAAGCGCGTAAAATTTGGCTCGCGCATGTCGATCGTTCCACCAGGAAGTCCGCCGTCGCCTCGACCTTCACCGCCGATGGCTGCCGCCTTCTTGTCGAGTGCACCGAGAGCCTCGGCTAATGGTCCACGATCGACGCGTTCAATCGCGATCTTTATCTGAGCTCGCAGTTTTCTAATCTGCTCGGCGCCATCGAAAGTCTGCTGCATCCCTTTGTAAGCATCAAGCGAGACGGCGAACTGCGACATCAGATCTTCGACCGGCGCCGTTACGCGCGGATCCATTTTCACCGTCAAGTGTTGAGTGAGCGTCTTGCCATTCGCCGTCAACTTCACGGTGAAAGAACCTGGCATGACTGACGGACCAAGCGGCAGGAGTGGTGTGTCGCGATAGATCGCCGAGATGGGAAAGCCGTGGCCGAACGCAGCCGGCGGCGCGTACTTCAAATCCCACACGAACCGCTGCATCCCTGCTTTTGCGACGAGCTTTTGCGGCGGGCGAAACCAGTACTCGGGCACTGCGTGATCGTTCGGATTCACCGGCGGCGGCACGTCCTCACTCGAATATCGACGAACGACTTGATTCGTGTTGTCGACGATCTCGAGCGTGACCGGCGTCGTTGGATTGTCTTTGAAGTAATAATTGATGATTGCGCCATCTGGCGGATTTTGTCCGGCGGGTTCTTCGGGCGGCAGAGGCGTGTCGGTGTTCACATTGCGTTTGACGCGATACGCGACTTGCGGCGCGAAGAGAAACGCGGACGAATTGGTCACCGTTTCGTTGAGCTGACGCAATGGCGTGATGTCGTCGAGTATCCAGAACGAACGTCCATGCGTGCCGACTACGACGTCGTCGTTGTGAATCACGAGATCGCGAATCGACGTCGCCGGCATGTTGAGTCGCAGCGGTTGCCAACTGTTGCCGTCGTTGAGAGAGAAGAAAACTGCCAGCTCAGTTCCCGCAAACAACAAACCACGCTTTTGCGGATCTTCCTTCACGGTGTTGACTGGACCATCAGGCAGGCCCGTAATGATCTCCTGCCAGGTCGCGCCACCGTCCTTCGTGCGATAGATGTGAGGTTTCTGATCGTCAAGCCTGATTCGGTTTACAGCGACGTACGCGGTGTTGACGTCGAAGTGACTGGCATCAATCTGAGAGATCTTGCTCCACGAGTCGATCGCCGGCGGAGTTACATTCTTCCAATTCTTGCCGCCGTCGCGTGTGACGTGGATCAGGCCGTCATCAGTCCCCGCCCAGATCACATTGATGTCTTTGGGCGACGGTGCAACTGCGTAAATCACGCCGCGCCGCGCTTGAGTCGCCATCTCCGGACGACGAAAGATGCCGATGCTCGCGGGCACTTCAGGTTTCTCACGCGAGAGATCGGGACTGATAACGTCCCAGCTCGAACCACCGTTCGTCGTTTTGAACAGCACGTTGCCGGCGAGATAGAGCACGCGCGGATCGACAGGCGAGAAGAGTATTGGCGCCGTGCGCAGAAATCTGTACTTCCCACTGCGTAAAATCTCCGGCGGAATGTTTTGCACCTGGCCCGTTGTCGTGTCGAAACGACTGGCCTTGCCGCCGTAGATGATATTCGGATGCAGCGGATCGGGTGCGACGTAGCCGTACTCTTCAACACCAACCGTACGCCAATCTCTAAAAGTGATCGCGCCGTTGTCGCCGCGACTCTTCACAGCAGCGGAGCCACTCTCCTGCTGACCACCGTAAACCCAGTAAGGAAACTGATTGTCAGTGATGACGTGATAAAACTGCGCCGTCGGTTGGTTGTACCACGAACTCCACGTCTCACCTCCGTTCACACTGATGGTTGCGCCCTGATCGGTTGCCAACAGCATGATGTCCGGGTTCTCAGGATTGATCCAAAGTGTGTGGTAATCGTCGCCGCCCGGTGCGCCTTTGAAAGCTGTGAATGTTTTGCCGCCGTCCGTCGAGCGATACGCGGCGATTGCTGCCGTGTAGATGATCTCTTTGTTGCGTGGATCCACATCGATCTCGGCGAAGTCACTGCCACGAGCCCACGCGCGTCTATCCATGCCGACTCGTTGGAAACTTTCGCCCGCATCGTCAGAACGGTAGATACCGCCGAGTTGAGGTGAATCGACAGTGGCGTAAACGGTGTTTGGATCACTCGGCGCGACGGCAATGCCGATGCGTCCGAGACCTTGTTCGAATGTCGGCAGACCTTTTGTCAGTTGACGCCAGGTGTTTCCGCCGTCAGTAGTTTTGAAGAGTCCGCTGCCTGAACCCTGCCATGCGCCGTTCTCCCATGGTCCTTGTCGCGCCGACCACAAAACACCGTAGATGACTTTTGCGTTCTTCGGATCGAAAGCGAGCGCGATCGCACCCGTGTTCTCGTCCTTATAAAGAACCTTCTGCCACGTTTCACCGCCGTCGGTTGAGCGAAAGACGCCGCGCTCCTCGTTTGGACCGTACGGATGACCGAGGGCGGCGACGTAAACGAGATTCGGATCGCGTGGGTCGACGAGGATGGCTGCGATCTGTTGTGCGGTGCGCAGGCCGAGGTGTCGCCAGGTCTTGCCGCCGTCGGTCGATTTGTACATGCCGTCGCCGGTGGAAAGATCTGGACGCTGTAATCCTTCGCCACTGCCGACGTAGATCGTCTCGGGTTGTGAAGGTGCGATTGCCAGTGCGCCGATTGAGCCGGTTGGTTGGTCGTCAAAAATCGGTTTCCACGTGTGGCCGTAATCCGTCGTCTTCCAAACGCCGCCGTTATTGACGCCTATATAGAAGACATTTGGTTGACCCGGAACGCCCGTCGCGCCGACAGTTCGGCCGGCGCGGAACGGCCCGATCATCCGCCACTTCATGCCCTGAAACAGATCGCTGCCCGTTTGTTGAGCCTGTGTTGCGTTATTAAATAAGGACAGCAGACAGAGAAGCGCGCAGAGAAACCGTAGGAGCATCAAGTTGTCCCTCAGTAGTTAGACAGGATTTACTGAGGTTTCTTTTACTCCATCTCGATAGTCCTGTAAATCCTCCCGTCGCCGCTTTCTGAGGATTGTGGCGGAGACCAGTGACATCAGGACGCCAACCGGAAGCGGTTCGAGAAAGGTGATGCCCATGTTGAAGAAGATGTTGCTGTTGTAGAGCTGCATCATGCTTCTCATATTTTCGATTTCGTTTTCGACTTCCTGAGGCGGCTTGCCGGATTTGCGCATTCGCTCGATTGACTGAGCCAGATACTTCTCGCCGAAATCGGGCATGAATTTGTGGTAAACGACTTCCCAGGTGGCAACATAGCAGACGCAACTGATGAGCATTATTAAGAAGCCAACGCCGAGGGCCCGGCCAAAAGTGATGTATCCATTGCCGATATTTTCGCGGTAAGACCTGATTCCGAAGAAAACGAGTAGAAAGGACAACACCATGATGGTGTAGCCGATGATCATGCCGTTGCTGGGATTCGTCTGGTGGGCAAACACCATCACTGCCGTCATCATCGCGGACATGATGGCGCCCGAGATCAAACCGAAAGTTAAAACAATCTTTTTCATGAGTACGTCTCCTCACTGATTTTGAAGAACTCGCGGCGCAATCTACGTTTGAAGCCCTGAATTGTCGTCATACTTTTGAGTGATTTTGGATTTGACGAAGGAAATCATACTTTCGGACTAAAACCAAGGGCGGCCACGGAGGGCCGCCCCTACAGTACGTACGACATCGCCCACATATACAAGCACGACCGACGCCATGGTACGTACTGTAGGGGCGGCCCTCCGTGGCCGCCCTTGCTTATGGGATCAACCCCAATTCCTTCGCGATCTGCACGGCTTGCGTGCGGCGTTTGGCGCCCAGCTTGTCGAAGAGTCGGCTCGAGTGAGTCTTCACGGTGTTTTCGCTGACGAAAAGTTTTTCCGCGATTTCGCGGTTGGACATCCCCTGGGCGATCAGTTCGAGGATTTCCAGTTCGCGTTTGGTGATGCCGAGATCTTTCAGACGCCGTTCATTTAGAGCGAACGGAATCGTTGCCGGGACCGTGACCTCTCTGATGACCAGAACTTCCTTCTTCCTCGTCAGCTTTAGTCCGAGCCAGATGCCGACGCCGGCGAAGAGCGCGGCGATGAGCCCGCTGTAGATCTCGACCGAGTGCTCGACGATCAGAAAGCGAAACTCGATCATCCTGAGCGTTACGATCAGGATTCCACCGCAGAGACCGTAGATCAGGATGTGGATGAGCGTTTGTTTCTTCACGGGTTCGGACAAGTTTTCTCACGCAACGGCGCGACGGCGCAACGAAAGAAAAGAGGTGCCGGCGCGTTTTACGTTGCGCCGTCGCGC
>DASWUM010000027.1:0-18721 GCA_036401595.1 Pyrinomonadaceae bacterium | reverse complement strand
CTCTACGATTCACGCCTGCTGCAGAAGTTTCCCTTAACCGGCGACATGGCCCTGCGGCTCAGTTGGCAGTCCTCACCTAACTTCGCGCTCGCCGTCGGTGGTTTGCATCCGGCTTTCAATCCCCCGCCTAACTTCCCGAAGCTCGAACGCATTGCTATCAATCTCTCCTCCGGTGATAACCCACGACTGCGCTGTGAGGCTTACTTTGCAATCACCTCCAACACCGTGCAGTTTGGCGCCCGCGCAGAGCTCTTTGCCTCAGCCGCCGGCTTCAGTGTTCATGGCGACATCGGCTTCGACGTCTTGATCCAGTTTGACCCTTTCTACTTCATCGCCGACTTTCATGCGCAACTACAACTCAAACGCGGTTCTACCAACCTCTTCAAAGTGGAGCTGAAGGGCTCGCTCGAAGGACCACGACCACTGCATCTGAAAGGTAAAGCTACCTTCAGTATCTTCTGGTGGGACATCTCGATTCGTATCGACAAGACACTCATCTCGGGTGAGAAGCCGCCACTGCCGGCGCCAGTGGAAGTGTTGCCGCGTTTGCAGGAAGCGCTGGGCCAGCCCGGCAACTGGACCGCGAAGCTGCCGGACGGTGCAAACGGCCTGGTGCAGTTACGTGCTAACGCCGGCGCCGCTTCCGACATCCGGCTGCATCCGCTCGGCACTCTGACAGTCAAACAAGGCGTGGTGCCACTGAATATGGACATCTCGCGCTTTGGTCAGGCGGCGCCCGCTGGTCCACGTCGCTTTACGATCACGAGTGTCAATCTGGGTGGCCAGAACCAGACCACTAAGCCCAGCACAGACTTCTTTGCCCCGGCCCAGTTCCTCGAGCTCACGGACGATCAGAAACTCTCGCGCCCCTCGTTTGAAACGATGGAGGCAGGCATCAGTTTCGGCTCGGACGCACTCAGCTTCACTAAGGATACGAGCGACCGGCTGGAAGTGAAGACGATTGAATTTGAGACCTGGATCATGGATAGCGAGACAGGTGAAGCACGACGCAGTGAAGCGGAGAAACCACAACCACAGCAGCCACCACTGTTCTATCAACTGAATCACACGTTGTTGCTGCAACAAGCACGCTTTGGCGCGGCGGGCAGTAGTGCGCTGCGACGCACGGGCAGCGCCAAGTACCGCGCCGCCACGATCGGCAAGTATCAGGTCACGAAAGAAGGCTGGAGCCTGGTCGCGGCTGACGATCTAACGAAGCAACCGGTGCGCAAACCGCAGAGCTACACGGAAGCAGTCGAGTCGCTCCGCAAACTGCAACAGCCGCTCACTATTCTGCGGCTCTCGGAATTACGGTAATCCACAGATTACACAGATTGAATCTGCGTAATCTGTGGACACAACTGATCAAGGAAAACGGATATGTCTGAACAATTGCCTGCAAACTACATCTTCCTGCCGTGGGTCCGACAGGGCGCAGCTTCCGGCATTCAAACAGAGGATATGAAGGAGTCTAATCAAGCAGCGATCGTTTCCGTCAAAATCAAACTGCTGGTTAACAACACGCCTCCCGAAGTTGAACGGCAAGTAAGACTCTATGGTCCAGGTGATGTCATCGGCATCGATCCGCAACAGGTCGTGCGCACGGAACCGCGTCACCTCTCCACTGATTTCGAGCCGAATTACTTCCCTGCTATCGAATTTGATCGTCCTGATTTCCCGTGGCTGTTTACACCCGCAGCCGCTAACACGGCGACGAATCGTTTACGTCCCTGGCTTTGTCTTATCGTCGTGAGAAAACAGGACGACGTCACGTTCCGCGTTGATCGCAATTTGCCGCTGCCCGTACTCGAGATCAAAGGCAAGGCTATACCTGGTCAGGAATTACCCGATCTATCAGAGTCGTGGGCGTGGGCACACGCACAGGTCGCGGGCACTCAGAAAGACGACGCCTCTTTGAGATCCTCGCTCGGAGACAAACCTGCTCTGACTGTCTCACGGTTGTTGTGTCCGCGACGGCTCGACCCGCTGACAGATTATCTCGCCTGCGTAGTCCCAACATTCGAACTCGGACGCAGAGCCGGACTCGGCCAACAGATCCTGCCCGCTGACGAACAACCACCGCTGGGCCTGGCTCCGTCCTGGATCATGAAACCAACGCCTCAGTCAGAAGTAATCTTGCCGGTCTACTTCCACTGGGAATTTCGCACTGGTCTAGGTGGCGACTTTGAATCCCTCGTGGGCCTGCTCAAAGCGCGTGAAATGCCGTCGACCGTCGGCAAGAAACCAATCGACCTCACTAATCCCGGATTCAAGATCGATCCGCCGCCAACTTCCGGTGCGAAGGGTACGTTGTTGGGACTCGAAGGCGCTTTGCGAGTTGTCGACAGCAAGCCGGACGACTGGCCCGACGATGTGCGCCTGCCGTTTCAAAAAGCGGTACAAGCAATCCTCAACGTCTCGTGGGACGTGGCAACGAAGGAAAGTGACAATCACGATCCGATTGTTGGACCACCACTCTATGGCTGCTGGCAAGCCGCACGGCACACAGTGAACATCACTGCTCAACCTGGCGCGCCGCTGAACTGGCTCGACGAATTAAATCTCGATCCGCGTCACCGCGTGACCGCCGCAATGGGAACGAAGGTGATCCAAACTGAGCAGGAAGACTTGATGGCATCGGCCTGGGAACAACTGGGCGAGATCGAAAGAGTCAACCAGATGAAACGGCAGGCGCAATTTGGGCGCGCCGTGAACGCCGTTTACCACACCCGACACTTCAGTCAATTCTCAGAATCGACGTTGCTGAAGGTGCTCGCGCCGGCGCAGTCGCGGCTTGTCGTCGATCCGGTCAGACAGGGCGACACGCGCGCGTTTTTGTCCACCAAGATCTCGAAATCGGCATTACCGGATAGCGCCGTCTCCACTCCGTTGCGCAGACTCACGTCAGCACGTGGCGTGGTCAGCACTCGCTTCACGTCGGCCGGTACACAACCGCTGGCCGTCATGGGCCAACTGAGCACGATGACGATTGCTTTCACCCTGGTCACAACGCTCTCAGAGGCCACGACCACCCTCACTCTGGTCTCACAGAATCAAACCATACCGGCTGCCAACATATTGAAACCGACTGTTGCCTACGAACGAATTCTGCCGTCGCTCGACAGTGCTCCAAAACTTGGCAACTTCACGATCGCTCCTGAAGGCACGAAGCGTAATCTCTTGAACTTCCAGGCCGGCGCGGACAGCCCCGACGCCGCGATGTTTCGCAAAGTGGCGAAGGCGAATCAGGAAGAGTTCGCCAAACTCTTTGCCGCACCCACAACCGCTTTGGCGCCACTCTTCAACTTGTTCGACGTGAATATCAAAACGAAGCTGCTGGAAAGCGTCGATCCTGAAAAGACAATCACCGCGCGTGTTCAAGCAAACCTCTCGACCAACGGTAATCAACCCAAAGGAGATCCGCTGGAACCGATCATGGATGCGCCGACTTTTCCGCAACCAATGTACGAAGCATTACGCGATCTCTCGCAGGACTTTCTGCTGCCGGGACTGGAGAACGTACCTGCAAATACGGTGACGCTGCTCGAAGCGAATCCGAAGTTCGTTGAGTCGTTCATGGTTGGATTGAACGCCGAGATGAGCAGCGAACTACTCTGGCGCAACTATCCGACCGATCAGCGTGGCACGTACTTCCGGCAGTTCTGGGACGCAACGCCAGACCCTATCAAGCCGGACCAGCGGGACATTCAACCGATCACCAATTGGAAAGATCGCCACCTTGGTGAGAACTCGCCGAACACGAGCGGCAAACTGGTGTTACTCATTCGCGGCGAACTGCTGCGCCGTTATCCAAACTCTGTCATCTACGCCGTGCGAGCAGTGAAGTTCAAAAACACTCTCGATCTGTCGCGCGACCCGAAGGACGAACGCCATCCGATCTTTCGCGGCACATTGAAACCAGACGTGACGTTCCTAGGCTTCAATCTCTCCGACGACGAAGCATTGGGCAGGCCCCCAAACGACGTAAACGGATTTTTCTTTGTCATTCAACAGCAACCAACTGAACCAGCCTTCGGATTGGACGTAGCTGACTTCGTGAAGCCGCTGCCCGATCCGCCGCTTTCATGGAACGATCTTAGCTGGCGACACTTCGCAAAAACGGAAGACGAGTTGAAGGCACTGTCGCACGTCTCAACCGGCAACGTGTTTCCCGACATCGATAAAGTTACGTGGGGCAAGAACTCCGCGCACCAGGCCTTCATCACTTTGCAGCGACCCGTGCGCATCGCCATTCACGCCAAACAAATGATCAAGGAATGAACTATCCACAGATTACACAGATTCAATAAATCAATCTGTGTAATCTGTGGATCAAGGGTAAGAGCAATGCAGACCCCAAATCCTGATATTCCACAAATTCAAATCACGCCCGAAACGGCAGTACAGCTTTCGTTCAAACCGGGCCGACCAGTAGTGCTCTTTCCCGTGCGGCTGGAGACGCGGTTCTTTCCGTTAACTGACGGAAGCTCTGAGTTACGTGTGCGCGTCTATCCCGATAAGGTGCACCTCGACAGTCACGAACCAAAGTTGACGCCCGACGAGGTAACCTGGGGCCAACATTTTTGGGAGCAAACATGGCGTGCCGCCCGTGATCCCGAACGTGAAAAAGCCGCGTGGCGTCAGTTAGCCGATCGTTACGATCCACCACGCGCGGCCTGGATTGCGCGCGCGCTCCAGCCACTAAATCCCGACGATCGTCCGGAAAGTCCGATCGCGCCCGATGCACGTTTGACGAAACCAATCCGCTTTCCGAAGCCTGACACGCAGCCCGAGTCGTGGATGCGCGCGCCGATTGCTCGCGTCCTGCCGAACTTCTGGACTCTGCTTGGTTACAAAGACAACCGGCTGGTGGTGAATGTCAAAGGTAACCTGATTCGTGATTCGTTAGCGGCTGGTCCTGATCCATCTCCCAATGCTGTCGTCGATGAAGTCGGGATCGACAAGGGAATGAAATGGATGGTGGATTTCGACGAAGCTGAAGCAGCGGGGATGGGAATCCGTGTGAAACTCGCAAAGGAAGTTGCCGCCGCAGGATTCGACTTTCTGCTGGTGATGGGTATCAAAGATTCCACCGGCGACACGACCGACTGGACGCCTCGCCTATTAGATATCTTCAATGCTCATCACTACACGAGTGGTCTGAGTTTCATACGTCCAGGCACACCAACGAACAACACCGCCGCAGCACCTTCCGGTTTCAGCTCGGAAGATCCGGGACACGAAGCGAGTTATCAGACTGAACGTGTGGGCACGACGTTCCAGGCAGGCGATCGTTCCAACGCTGATGTACTCACAACTGCGCTCGGACTGACAAAGAATCCGGACGTCTTCGCTCAACTTCCGAACGCCACCGCGAAAGATCAACTGGACGCCGCACACATGAACACCGCGTTGTGGCAAGCCACCTGGGGCTATTTCCTGCTGCAGATGCTGGGCGTGGGCCAGCCAAATGAGAGTCCTGTAAGCGATGACGACATTGCGTGGGCACGTCGCTACTTCGTCGATTACGTTCGCGCGACTGGACCATTACCGGCAATTCGCGTCGGCAAACAGCCTTATGGTGTTCTGCCGGTTATTTCCCTCGGCGACTGGAAGCTCGGTGCGGGACAGGATAAGCGCGAGACAACGTTGCGCGATTTCCTGCTCAACTTACGGAAGATCTGGCGCCGCAGTTTTCCGGATGTCCCGCGACTCGGACGAAGTGCTGACACGCCACAGAAATCCGGGATCGATAAGGACATTGCTGAAGTGTTGAGCATGGACGGGCTCACTCCCAAGTACGGAACTCGCCAGCTAATCGGCCGTCACTATCTCGAGCATCTGTGGGTTTTTCTTAGTGCCGACTCGTTCGTCGATGCATGGAACCTGCCGGAGATTGAGCCTCCGGAATTGGCAGAACTTCCGGAGTTGGATCTCGAACCCGACCCTGACCTGACACCCGCTCAGCGAGCGCAGCTCCGCCAACGGCAGATTGCAGCGCGGAACCGGGTCGCAGCCGCGAACAAGCTAAAAGAAACTGCCTTCCAGAATGCTCTCGCTGCCCGTCGTGCCATACTTAACGCTAGACGAGATGCATTGACAGCATGGTGGGCCAATCAGGATCGGTTAGCGACGACGCTGTTACAACAAACGCTTCAGGTAGCATGGCGACCGAGACTCTCGCACGGGGTCTTTTCACCGCCGGGCGTGATCCTCAACGGCCCTTTGGTTCAGGCCGATCAAAGTCCAACACTCTCACCCAACTACATCGACTTACTGCTGACGGCGCGAGACCTCAACAGAGTTCGCTTCGCATTTCCATCAATCGAGCAACCACCGCCACACACGTTGCTGCACTTGCTGTTGCGTCACTCGATGCTGTTGGAATACACGACTGCAGCGTCACGTTTGTTAATCAAGCGTGGCCTTGTACCGCCGGCATTGCAGACGAATCCCCAACTACTACGCCGCGAGCTGGAGTTGGTCGATCTGCCGGTTGGACCGGCGATGCCTCATGCCATGTGGCGCCAGATGATCACGAAGTTGACGGTCGCGGGTGAGGCACAGCCAATCGAACTAGGTAAATACCTACTGGGATTTTTACCTTCCGGTGAACCGGACACAGCAAGAGAACCGGACCTCAAGCAGATCAGTGAGTTTCGGGCCAGTCTGGGTTATTTGAAGTCGCTACCTGTCGACAGTCTCGAAACTGCGATGAAGGGCACACTCGATCTATGTGCGCATCGGCTTGACGCGTGGATTACTTCGTTCGCCACCAGGCAACTTGAGCAAATACGCAAGACCAATCCCAACGACGTTCTCTTTGGCGGCTATGGCTGGGTCATGAACCTCAAGCCTGCGGAACCGGAAACAAAAGTAGCGCCGCCGCCAGGTGAACAGGAGCCAGTGTTTCAACCCGCAAACCATCCGGGTTATGTGCACACGCCATCGTTGACCCAGGCCTCGACTGTTGCGATCTTGCGTAGCGCGCACCTGGCCCATGCCGGCGCGGCCAACTCCAAGCCAAACGATCTGCTGGCGATTGATTTGTCGTCCGAACGCGTGCGCCTCGCCGCATGGTTGCTCGACGGCGTCAGGCAGGGTCAACCGCTCGGCGCGTTGCTTGGCTATCGTTTCGAGCGCCTATTGCAGGAAGCGACATCACCGCGTCTCGCGGAATTCATCGCACCGTTTCGTGAACTCGCACCGCTCGTGGCACGAAAACTCGAGCAGCAACCCGATCCGTCAGCGCCCGTTGAAGCAATCGCGGCAAATAACGTCGTCGATGGTCTGGCACTGTTACGACGTTGGCAGAAAGGCAAGAGCACCACACCACAACAGTGGACGAGCGAGACGATCCCGTTTGGTCAGTCGGTGAGTCCACAAAAAGCGAAACTACCTCCAGCCGATCCGAACAATGCGCAATTCAAAGGACTGCAAACTGAGTTTGGACTTCTCGAACAGGCAGTCGACGCAGTCGGCGACGCGTTGCTGGCCGAAGCTGTCTATCAGGCCGCGCGCGGAAATCCGTTACGCGCTGCAAACACAATCGAGTCGATCGCTGGCGGTGAAGCTCCGCCTCCCGAGCTCGAAGTCGTACGCACACCGCGAACCGGCATTGCGTTGACATACAGACTGTTGACCTTGTTCAGCGGTGATCCAACACTCGCGCCTGGTTGGACCACTCCGGCTAATCCATTTCGTGCGAATGCCGAGCCGCAACTCAACGCGTGGGCCAGCAAACTGCTTGGCAATCCTGCGCGTGTACGCTGCTTAGTTGAAAGGTTTGATCCCGAGACTGGAGCAGCGATCGAGTCAAAGGAACTCCGACTGGACCAACTCGGCCTCGCGCCACTTGATTTCATCTACGCCGTCGAAGGTGGTCAGGCCGGACAGCAAGCGGAGATTGAACAACGCATTCTCTACACGATGGTGCGCAGCCCAGACGGCTTCGCGCCCAATTCCCTGCTACGTGTCAGCCCCGTGCGTAGACCAGATTGGAAGACGAACGAGTTGGGTTACGGAGAATTCAGCGAGCTCCTGCGCGCCGCGCGCAAACTGATAACCGGCGCGCGCGCGGTTGAAGATGGTGATCTGAATCCGCCTGAACGAGAATCAACCTTCAATGTCGACGTTCCCAACCTGGAACAGCGCGCTGCGACAGCACAACAATCATTCACTGCATTGGTGACGGACTTCGAAAACCAATTTGCAGCCGTGGCTACAGTCAGTCTCGAAAAACTACGCGAACTGATCCTGCGCTCGGCTGCCTTTGGCGTGGCCGGAGCAGTGCCGCTATCTCCCGCCGGCGATGCTGCTGCCGATAGCGAGATCATTACTGCCCAAGCGGCCTCAATCCGCAAAGAGTTGACGCAACGTACAGCGCAGCTCGACCAACTCGTCAACGCCTTCAACACCACTACAGCTACCGCCGAACAGAAGCGTGATCACGCCTTGTCACGACTACGCATCGTCTTCGGCAAAGCGTTCGTCGTGCTGCCGCGTTTCGTCGCAACAAACGCCGCCGAACTAAAACAGGCGCTCGGCAACAGTACAAAATTACAGGACAACGATCCGCTCGCTTCCACGACCTGGTTCCAACGCGTCGCGCGCGTCCGCGACGGTGCAAACAGGCTCAATGCTGCGTTGAGCTACGCTGAAGCAGTGGACAGCGGCGAGAAACTCAAGCTGACCGTCGCGCAGCTTCCGCACGACGCAAAAGATCGTTGGGTGGGTCTGCCATTCAAAGCAGGCCAGGCCTCGCCCGTTGGGAAACTCTCACTCGTCGTTCAGTCTGGGTCCGCCATTAATCCGCAGCAACCGGTTGCAGGTTTATTGATCGACGAATGGGTGGAAGTCGTGCCGAGTACGAAAGAGATCACAGGCATTGCGCTTCAATACGATCAGCCGAATGCAGCACCACCGCAAACGATCCTCATTGCCGTGCCCCCGGACTTGGAGTCGCCGTGGACGATCTGGTCGCTCCAGCAAGTCTTATTGGAGACTCTCGACCTGGCGCGGATTCGAGGCGTCGACACAGACGCGCTTCATGAGGTGGGCCATTATCTGCCCGCAATGTATTTTGCTTACAACTCAAACAACGACACCGTTACCACTGACTTCGCCACGATTAAGTAGAGGTTGTCATGCCATCAGTTACCAGTTGGCTGCGTCTGGAGCCACGAAATCGCAACGCCGAAATGAACACCAGCCTGCAGGCACGAGTCTACGATCCGCTTTGGATGTTGACGCGGCAGTGGCAGTTTGGAGAGTTTCAGGGCGAAGACAATGGCTCGCCAGTGCTTGCGCGTTGGCGTGGCGAAGCAGCACCGCTGACGCGCTACCAATCAGGCCCGATTGCTCCAAACACAAACCCCGTTGCATCCAAGTACGACGGCAGTCGCATGCCACTCGAAGCTCTCGTAGAGCGTGAACCGGCACGTCCTTCAATCTCGCAACCAGACCGGCTGCGGTTCTCGGTCGAAGCGGGCCAGCACTTCCTGCGGTTATTTGATCAGCAGCCATTGCCACCTCCCAAGCGCCCTACTTATCGCGATGCTTTTATTCGCCAGTATTCATTGCCGGTGCTGAACGACGAACAACGAGAAGGTTTGGATCGCGAGAGCCTCGCGTTCTGTGATCTGATGGGCGCGCGCGTTCCCGACGGTCGTCGGCTCTACGAAGCGTTCCGTTCGACGACACCCGGCGAAATTGTTATTGACCCAGCCCTGGAAATCGACGAGTCAGACGTCGCGGAAGTTGAGAAGGCGGCGCGGCTTTGGTTGCAGTGGTTCGAAACATTCTTCAGCGAACCGCAGGAAGACAATCCATCGTGGTTACCGGAACGAATGGAGTATGGCTTTTCAGTCGCCACCAGATTTGGCGATGGCGAACGCGTTTTGACTGCGCCGGAGTACTATGAGGGGCATCTCGACTGGCACTCATTCGACGTGAATCCGGACGTTACGTTGGGCGCCGCCGGTGACAAACCTTTTAAAGAAGTCAAAGGCACAGCTATTCCAGCGCCGGCTAGTTTTCGCGGCATGCCTGCGCCGCGGTTCTGGGAGTTTGAGGATGCCCAGGTGAACTTCGGATCGGTTGACGCTGGTCCAACTGACATTCTGCGTCTGCTGCTGGTGGAGTTTGCACTCGCTTACGGCAATGACTGGTTTGTCATTCCGATCGAGCTTGAGGTTGGCGCACTCTATCGCAGCAACTCGCTGGTCATCGTCGATTCGTTTGGTGTTCGTCACTCACTCAAACCCTCTTCAGAACTCGGTGAGCCACACTCGAGTTGGCGGATGTTTCAACAGTCGCAGTTGCGCGGCAGTGGACCAACCAAGCCGGCTGCCCCGAATCTATTCTTTCTGCCCCCGTCGCTGGTGAAGAGCCTGGAGAGTAGTCCGATTGAAGAAGTGCTGTTCCTGCGTGATGAAATGGCGAACATGGCGTGGGGAGTCGAGCGGGTGATCGAGAGCGCGACTGAGCGGCAGTTGAATCGTTTCGAGCAACAACGCACGACCGAGCAACCACCACCGCAACCTTCACCGACCACTAAATCGATTTACAAATTGGCGAGTGAAGTTCCCGGTTACTGGGTGCCACTCGTGCCGGTGAAAACGACTGCGGGATTGCGTTTACAACGAGGCAAGGTGCTGAAGCTCGATGGAACGCAGGAGTTTATGGAAGCCACGGGCCGCATTCTGAATTCGGCCGTAAACGATCAGGACGGCCTGAGCATCTTTGAGGAAGAGATCCCCCGCGAAGGCATTCGCGTGACTCGCAGTTATCAACTCACGCGCTGGCACGACGGCTCCACTCACCTCTGGATCGGCCGCCGCAAGCGCGTCGGTAGTGGCGAAGGATCAAGCGGACTGAGATTCGACACGCTCGAATCTTAGGTTGATGGTTTAATGATACGTATGAACTTAGGGAGTCAATTATGAGTACAACAGAGAAGCTTAACGGCAAAGTTGCCCTGGTCACCGGGGGTTCGCGTGGTATTGGCGCCGCGATCGCGAAACGACTAGCGGCGGACGGCGCTGACGTCGCCATTACCTATACTAATGCTAAGAACAGCGCCGAAGATGTGGTCCGATCGATCGAATCAGAAGGCCATCGCTCGCTCGCTATTAAGGCTGATAACAACGATGCCGACGCGGTAAAGAACGCGGTGCTCGAAACCGTCAAAGTCTTCAGCGGAATCGATATCCTCATCAACAATGCCGGCATTGCCATCTTCAAGCCACTAGATGAATTGACCGTCGAGGAATTTGACCGAATCGTGGCTGTCAACGTTCGCGCCGTCTTTGTTGCATCTCAAGAGGCAGCGCGACACATGAAGGAGGGTGGACGCATCATCACGATAGGCAGCATCAACGCCGACAGGATGCCACTCGCCGGGGGTAGTATTTACGGCATGAGCAAGGCCGCCGTAGCGGGACTGACGCGCGGTCTCGCCCGCGATCTTGCCCCAGGGGGCATCACCGTCAACGTCGTCCAACCGGGTCCGGTAGATACCGACATGAATCCTGCGACTGGGCCATTCGCCGAGAGTTTGACTCCCTACTTAGCCATCAAGCGTTACGGTAAAGGCGATGAAGTCGCAGCGTTGGTGTCTTATCTCGTCAGTGCGGAAGCCGCGTACGTGACGGGAGTAGCGCTGACGATTGACGGCGGCTTCGGGATCTAAGTAATCAAGTTCAACCTCAGGGGTTTTGGTGACCTATTTGAAGAACCGGGCCGCCATACGTTGAAGATCGTCCATCGAGCTGCCGTCTTTGTTCTGATCCAACATCGAGCTAAGCATACTCATAGCATCCGGCGCAGTTGTCTGAGCTTCCTGCTCCTGAACGTTGAGAAAGTTCGAGAGACCGGAGGCATCAAGTCCGTTTTGCTGTTGCGCCTGTCCGAGCGAGCCCATGACAAGCGGCGCTAAGGTTTCGAGCAGGCCTCCGGCAGTATTTTGGTCCATTCCTGTTGCCTGGGCCAGGTTGTTTTGTATTGCTGGTTGTTGGCTTCCGAAAACGTGTCCCAGAATTCCGGCGCCGTTTGCGCTCTGCGGATTTCCGAGATAACCCATGAGGTTATCGAAGATGCTGCCGTCATGATCGTTGGCGATCGCCTGATGGAGGTTCTCAGCCTCCTGCGGCTGTGACGCGTTACGTGCCAGCGCGGACACGATTAACGGAATGGCCATCTGGATAGCCGTGTTAGCAGTTGTTTCACTAATACCGAAACGCTGAGCGATCGTGCTCGCTGCACTCCCACCCAACTGCTGCGTAATGATCTGAGTTATTGCATTCATTGCTGTTCTCCCTTTTGACCGAATCCGGAGGTTGTCTAACTCATCCGCAAGGTTAAATGCTCGGTAATGAGAAACTTATTATTCAGTTCGGGAACTGAAGTGGGGGGATTTGGAAGTGCTAGTGGTCGGTGAGGATCGTACGCCCTCGATCCGAATGATGCAAGCATCAATATAGTTTAGGGAATTCGACCTGAGCATCCGCTAGTTTGCCCGGCCAATTTGTCGACAGAATTCTCAACACTCAATCGAGACGTCCAGGTTGGTTTCTTTGAGTGATATAATTGGGCCAACTGGATCATCAGCACGGCAGAGGCAGCGAAGCATTTAGGGGTAACGCCTGTAGCGGTGGAAGATGATTGTGGCCAAGCGCTCTGAAAAAGATCGCTGCAGAAGCCAGTGGCGGCCGGAATCTTATTAGGAAACCAGAGATATATTGTTATGTTGCTTATCATGTTCAAAAAGACGGCGCTATTAGCAACGACTCTATTACTCGTCGCTGGCTATTGCTCTTCCGCCCTCGCGCAAAGGTGTTTGGAATATGGCCCAACGGTTTCGCTCACCGGAACACTCCGCTCGCAGGTGGTTGCTGGTCCACCGAATTACGAATCCATCCGGCGCGGCGATCGCAAAGAAACGGCGATAATTCTTACGCTTGTTACACCGACATGCACAACGGGCAAAGACCCAGCGGGTATTGACGTCCCCGAAACCGACATTCGCGAAATGCAACTCGTCGTGAAATCAGCGGATTGGAAAACTATTCGACGCCGAATGGGTAAGCGCGTGCTGGTTACAGGAACGCTGTTTCATGCGATTACGGGCCATCATCGAACAAAGGTTCTTATGGATGTCGCTAGTATTCGCGCCGCCCCGGGTGCAGCGTAACAAACCGAACGGCGACGTGGTCCAGCGTTGTTCGTGGATTGAAGCTGGTCTAAGTGATTTCTGCACTCTCAGCGGCGATTATCAATAGTCAACTTTTCCTACTTCTCGCTTTCCTTGAGTTTCATGAGATGAGCGATTTACGGCAGCGCATAAGCCACAACTTCATCTGACAGCACTTTACTCAGCGATCTCAGAAATCCACCACCGCCTGAGGTAATCACTACAAACTGCTTGCCGGTATTCCTTCCCTGAAACATCATCGGTGTCGCGTGACCATTCGCCTCGAGCTGCGCTTCCCATAGTTGCTTCCCCGTTTTCGCATCAAACGCACGAAAGCGATGATCGGTTGTGCCGGCGATAAATACCAATCCACCCGCTGTAACGATCGAGCCGCCCAGGTTCTGCGTCCCCGTATTACGAATACCTTCGGCTTCGAGTTCTTCAACAATACCAAGCGGAACTCTCCACGCGATTTCACCATTCTGTAAATTCACCGCCGTCAACGTGCCCCAGGGAGGTTGCTGGCACGGACGACCATTCTGATCACGAAACCACGCGTACTCCTCAAATCTTCCCTGACGCACAAAAGGAATCGGTGAGCCCGGAGGCTGCGGGTTCATTTGTCCAATAGCTCCATCCTCATTCATGTTCACGAAGAGATAGCCCGAGGCCGGATCAAACGAGGAGCTGGACCAGTTTCCGCCGCCGTGGTAACCGGGAAACATCAACGTCGGTTCGAGTCCTGCGGGCGTGTACATGCCTTTGTTCACAAGTTTGTCGAATAGTTCGGTGCAATACTTGTGCGATTCAGGAGAAACGTTGCTGACGTCGCCACGTGTCATAGTTTGCCGAGCTATCGCAGGAGGTTTGACGGGAAATGGCTGTGTGGGCCATGTCTCTTCACCGGGAACGTTGCTTTGTGGTACAGGGCGCTCCTCGATCGAAAACAAAGGCTTTCCAGTTACGCGGTTGAAAACAAAAACAAACCCCATCTTCGTAACGACGGCGACTGCTGGAATTGAACGACCTTCACGTCGAACTGTAATCAACGACGGTTGCGCTGGTAGGTCGTAGTCCCAGAGATCGTGATGCACCAACTGGAAGTACCATTTCAGTTTGCCTGTCGTTGCGTTGAGTGCAACCAACGAGTTGCCAAACAAGTTCTTCCCTTTTCGATCCCCGCCATAGAAATCGTAAGCAGGTGAACCAACCGGCAAGTAAACGATTCCCCGACCTTCATCCACGCTCATTGTTGACCAGACATTCGCACCCATTCGATCCTTCCATGCATCGGTGCTCCACGTTTCGCTACCAAACTCACCCGGATGCGGCACGGTATGGAATGTCCAAACTAATTTCCCGGTCCGAACACTGAAAGCACGGACATCACCACTCGGTCCTTTGCCTGGGAATTCGGGCAGTCCCCAACCAATGATGACGAGATCTTTGTAGATAACCGGCGCCGACGTAACACGCGCTCCCCACGAAGGTTCCTGCCTGAATTTGTCCGCGCCACCGGCGCGAAGATCGACAACGCCGTCAACTCCAAACTGCGATACGGGTTTGCCAGTGTCAGCATTGAGTTCGATCAAGCGTCCATCCACCGTGCCGAACAGGATCCGGCGCTCGGATGTCTTCTTATCCTCCCAATAGGCGACGCCCCGATGTGAGTTGAACTCGCGCTGAGCCTTGTTTTCCTGTGGATCAAACTTCCAGAGTTCTTTGCCAGTCTCAGCGTTGAGCGCAATCACCCGGCTCGACGGTGTTGATAGATACATAACGCCATCGACCACGAGAGGAGTACACGAGAAGGAAGCCTGGAACGACGCGGTACGCAGACCCAGATCCAATTCACCGGTGTGATAGGTCCAGGCTCGCTTGAGAGATTGAACGTTTGCGGTGTTGATTTGAGAGAGAGCAGAAAACCTGGCGCCGCCTTCATCGCCACCGTAGTATCGCCACTCGGAGTTGCCTGTTTGCGCTGATACCGGCAACGCAAACAAAAGCAGCAGTAGAGCTTGAACGCAGATCCATGCAAAGGTGTGATGCGAGCTTCTTTTGGTCATCGATTGTTTCGGTTCAAGGCATTCCAAACGTCAATCTATTTCCATTTACTCGCTTACTAACAGGATGCTTCCGCTGGTATTCATCAACGAGTTTAAGAAAGTCGGACCATAACCGATCCTCATCGACGTCAGTAATCCATGTCACTTCCCGATCAGTCTGGACGTTCTCAAACTTGAAATCATCGCCCCATTGATCGTCGATTTCATTTCCGACGTCTGTGGAGAGAACAACTGGCCACGCGGATTTACTTCGGCAGCGGATGAAGTTATGACTGAACCGAAAAGAATAGCCAAACAAACCACGAGGATCTTCAGCGCAGTTCTTCGACTAATAGTTTTTGGATTAAATCGCAATGTAGCGCGCGCGATTATTCCGATCAGTCGATCGAAATGTCAATACAACCATTAACTAATATTGCTCGTCGTTTTCCGCGTGTGTTATGGTGCAGCCTTGTAGCACTTTCATTCAGCAATCACGCATTCACATTAGCCACGGATTAGACGGATTCTTTAAAACCGATTCACGCGGATAAAGCAAAATCCGTGTTTTGTGATCTGTGTTTATCTGTGTTCACATGCTTGTAGAGAATGTCGCTGACCGAACAACAAAACAGAAACTCCCGAAACCGCACACTAGTACTGATGATCATCGCCTTCCTCGGCATTTTTGTGTACGGATTACTCGCCGCATTGCCTGGCTCGGTGCTACCGACACTGGAACGCAATCAGTTTCTTCCGAGCGACAGCGCCGTCGGCACGTTTCTTCTTATCAATGCTGTTGGTGCGGTCCTGGCGTACGCCGTAAGTGGGCCAATCATCGACCGAATCGGAACTAAAGTTGCTCTGCTGGTTGGTTCAGTTGGTGTAATTGGTTCGATGATCGGATTCGCGTTAATTGTAACGAGAGTGCAAGCGAGGTCCGCGCTTTTTTTGATCTTCGGCTGTTCTCTCGTGCTGGGTTTTGGCGCTAATGCGATCGTTGCTTCGGGGCATGCTCTCGTGGCCGAAGTCGCCGACACCTGGCGAAACTCAGTATTGAATCTTCTCGACATCTGCTTTGGTCTTGGTCTCGCCTCGCTTCCACTCGTGGTGCAAGCACTCCAAAGACAAGGCGGAGTTGAACTGATCTTTTGGTCACTTGGTGCCTTAACAGTAGTCCTGTTACTGCTAATTGTGACCTCACGATTTCCAGCGCCGATCCAATCACATTCATCCGGGGAGGGTAAAGCAGTTTCACTGTTTGGCAATCCATCCTTCCTGCTTCTGGGACTGGCGCTCTTCATGTACGTCGGCGCTGAGGTGTCGGTTGGCAAATGGGTCGTCACTTTTATGGAGCGCGATGCGAGCATACTTGCCAGCCAGGGTGTTAGTGCTGCCCATCTGGAAACAATGAGTCAAATGTCTCCCGACGTTCTCAACAAGTTCTTTGAAGCTGATCCGATCGGCGTTGGGATTGCGGGCTACGCGTTACGCACGCTGTCACTATTTGCGATGGCGTTGTTAATAGGACGGCTCGTATCGAGTCTTCTTCTCGGCGTTTTGCGTGTCAACAGTTATCTTTTGATGACAGTTGGTTCACTGCTCACGACGGTGTCGCTTTTTATTGCTTTTACCGCGAGTTCATCAGGAACGGTAAGACTAGGTCTCATCGCAGCAGGCTTTGGGATGGGTCCCATCTTTCCTACTTCGGTGGGCCTGGCGTCAGTAATGAACCCGAGGATTGCAGGCACTGCGATGAGTTGGGTGATGGGCGTCGGCTTCGCGGGACTACTCGTTATTCCACCCGCGGTAGGTTATGTCTCCAGCGCAGTTGGCGGATCTGTAGGTAATGTACGTACAGGATTGACTGCGGTCATCGTCGCGTCGGTGATGATGCTATTGCTGCATGCGTTGTTGCTGCTCAGGGAGCGTGGCAAGGCAGGGCGCGCGCACTCACAATGAAGGTCACCGGCGCTGCCATAAGCCTCGCGTGAAGTCCGGGAACTTGACCGGCATGCTTCCTCGCGCCACCGAGAGTTGACTCAGTGGACCAGGCACGCTCCACGCCGCGGCATCGTAGACGTCGATGTCTGGTTCGAGACCTTCGCGCATGCACTGCACCAACCGGTAACACATCAGGTAATCCATGCCGCCGTGTCCACCGAGCTTGCGCGCCATCTCGCCCTGTTTCTTCCAGAGTGGTGACTCGTATTGATCCTTATACTTATCCAGTGACTGCCAGCCGTGACCGCCTTCATGACCATCTATGAAAATGCGCGGTGGATAGTCGCGAAAAATCCCTTTCGTGCCCTGAATCAGGTTGATGCGATCGTACGGACGCGGTGTGCTGACATTATGCTGGAGCATGATCGTCCGGCCTTTTGCTGTTTTGATCATGCTCGTGTTGTAGTCACCGGTTTTGTAGTTCTCTTTCCACTTCGGATCTCCGGCCGGCACATTCTCTTTTCGATAAGCTTCAAGACCAAGGTGTGTTGAGCTCATCGACACGATGTGATCGAACCGGTCGCCACGATTGATCTCCATGTACTGCGCCATCGGACCGAGTCCGTGAGTTGGATAAAGATTGCTGTCACGAAGCGTGTGATGCCGGCGACGCCACAATCCCTCATCCTTGTTCTCGAATAAAATGCCACGAAGATCGTGATTGTAGGCACACTCACCATGGACCAGTTCTCCGAACATGCCTGCGCGCACCATATTCAGGACGGTCGTCTCCGCATCGTCGTAACAACAGTTTTCCATGATCAAACAGTGTCGTCGTGACGTTTCGGAGGCGTCGACAATCTTCCAGCAATCTTCGAGCGTGTACGCTGCCGGAACTTCCGTGCCGACGTGCTTACCTGCCTTCAGCGCTGCGAGCACTTGCGGTACGTGCCATTCCCATGGTGTTGCGATGTAGATGAAGTCGAGGTCATCGCGAGCGGCAAGTCTTTCAAAATCCCGATCGCCGTCGGCGTAAATCCCTGGAGTTTTTTGTCCGGCTTTCTCGATCATCTGAGCCGCACGCGTGCACTTGTCTTTTACGACGTCGCAGACGGCATTGACGACGACCTTTTCGACGGCGAGAAATTCTCGTAATACTTCGGTGCCACGAAGTCCAACGCCAATGATTCCCAGACGAACCGTATCGTGAGGCTCGAATTTCACACCGATCATCGTTCGCTGTTGCGCACGACGGAGTTGGGTTTCTTCGGATTCTGCTGGATGCGCGAGAGCCATGTTGGTCGCTGTCACGCCCAGACCTGCCAGACCTGCGGCCTTCAATAATTCGCGTCTCGAAATCGTCGAGTCTTGATCGGGGTTCTGATCATCCATGGCAAAGTCTCCGTATAGTCAAATAAAGCACCACCGCACGTACTGTAGGGGCGGCCCTCCGTGGCCGCCCTTGGCATTGAATCGCGTTCGTAAAAATCGAGGTCGTTGTTTCCGGAATCCTGTTAGCTACACGAGGGCGGCCACGGAG
>DASWUM010000026.1:0-8809 GCA_036401595.1 Pyrinomonadaceae bacterium | reverse complement strand
CAAAGGGCGGCCACGGAGGGCCGCCCCTACAGTACGTTCGACCGTCCGTTGTTTTTCCAATGGGGTTCGGCAAGGAGCCTGCTCGATGAATTAGGGCGCCCAATGCTACGGCGAGTAGCCCCGAGGCGCCGAGGGTGTGGCCAAATTGCGTGATCGGCGTGGAAATCGGAACCTTCTTATCAACAAACGTCCCCAACGCTGCCAGCTCCGCACTGTCAACAACAAACGGTCCGGTTCCCTGCCCGAGTATCAAAGACGCATTCTGCGGTGACACACGTTCGAGCACATCCGACAGCCCGTCATGCTCAACCAAATCACTCCCCAACACTGGCCCATGCAACACCGTCGCGTCACCCTTCGCTCTCACAACCCTGACCACAACCGCAGCTTCACCGAGCACAAACCCCGAACTCGTCGACTGCCACGGCGTGCTCGCCGTCTCCGCCAAAACTCGCAAGCTCTCAAAGTTCTCGTGATTCGACTGCGCCAGAATATCCGCCGCTAATACCAGCACCTCATTAACCGCACCCGACATCAACAACTGCCGCGCGGCATACAACGCATGAATCCCGGAAGCGCACGACGAACTAAACACCGGCAGCCGATCGTTGGCCCACGCTGTGCCGGCAAGCAACGCACTCGTATCAAACGCGTCTTCCCAAACGTCCGCCGCACTGCCATTACACGATGCAACCAGCAGCGGCGTCTTCTCGGAAGCACCAATATCGCCGAGGGCTTTCGCAGCAAGTGCCTGCCAACGCGCGGCGCCCGAGAGCGACGAATCCAGTGCTGGAAAACAAACACGCGAAACACTCCAATGGCTCGGCGTCCACGGCAACTCCGACACGCTTCCCTGCGCGGTCGCGAGTCCAATACCGTCGATGGCGATAGTCATTGTTCGACAGATTCTGCTTACTCTGTGGATAACGCAGCGAAGGTTGGCTTCAACACCGGATACAAACTCTGATACACGCCATACGCCGCGCGGTATTTTTCGAAGTTTTCAGAATTTGGCGTGACACGATCGCTGACGAAGATCGTCTGAGCGCAAGCCGTATCAACATCGGGCCAAACTCCGGCGCCAACACCCGCCAGCAACGCGGCGCCATAAGCTGCGCCTTCAGTCGTGTTGACCGTCACGAGCTCGGCTTCAAACACGTCAGCGATAATCTGTCGCCACAACGAACTCCGCGCACCACCGCCAGACAGCAAGATCTGATCGACTGACCCAAGCCCAACATCTTTCATCAAGTTGAAGATGTCTTTGAGACCGAACGCAACGCCCTCGAGCACGGCACGCGTCAGGTGAGGTTGACTGTGTCGCGTCGTCAATCCAATCCATGCGCCACGCGCAAACGGATCGGGATGCGGAGTTCTCTCACCACTAAGATACGGCAGAAATAGCAGTCCTTCACTGCCCGCGGGAACTGCGGCAGCCTCGCCGACAAGCTCGTCAAAACTTTTATCGCGCGCCAGTTTGTCGTGATACCACTGCAAACTGCCGGCAGCGCTGAGCATCACGCCCATCAAGTGCCAGCGACCGGAAACCGCGTGACAAAACGCGTGCAGTCGTCCGGCGGGTTCGATCAAAGCCGATTCCGTCGCGGCGAAGACGACGCCCGACGTACCGAGCGTCACCGCCATCGATCCCGGACGCACAACCCCAACACCGACTGCCTGAGCCGACTGATCGCCACCACCCGCAACAACCGGCGTGCCCGCACGCAAGCCGGTCAATTCAGCACCTTCGCGTGTAACTTCGCCGGTTGTCTCATGACCTTCAAACGTCGGCGGCAGCCAGCCGGTAGGAATATTGAGCAAGTCCAACAACTCAGACGACCAGGTGCGGCGACGGAGATCGAAGAGGATCGTGCCTGAGCCGTCTGCTTTATCCATTGCGAGCCCGCCAGTGAGTTTGTACCTGATGTAGTCTTTCGGCAGGAGTACGTGACGAGCGCGTCGATAGATTTCCGGCTCGTGATTCTGAACCCACAGGATCTTGGGCGCAGTGAAACCTGTTAACGCATCGTTGCCCGTGATCTGAATCAGCTTCTCACGCCCGACGCGTGCGCGAATTTCATCGCACTCGGCGCCGCATCGTTGATCGTTCCAAAGAATCGCCGGTCGCAGAACGTTTCCCCCCTCGTCGAGCAAGACGAGGCCATGCATCTGTCCAGTCAAGCCAATCGAGGCGATGTCCGCGCCGGATAAGTTCGCTTCAGTCAGTGCCTGTTTGATGCTGTTAGCCGCGGCGGTCCACCATTCATGTGGATCCTGTTCGGACCAGAGCGGGTGCGGTGTCGAGATACTCAGTGGCGTTGTCGCACTGCTAACAACACGTCCTTCACGATCGATGACCAGCGCTTTAGCGCCCGTAGTCGAGAGATCTATTCCAAGTAGATGGGTCATTTCGGGAATAATAGCCACAAAAAGGCACAAAATGTACAAAAACCAGATAATGAGCCCTTGTTTGTTTGTGCCTTTTGTGCTTTTTTGTGGCTCAAATGAGATCCATATCACGCGTCATTTTTCTTTTGTTGCTGCTGTCATTGAGTGTTAATGCACAGCAATTAGATCCTAATCTCTATTCCAATCTGCGCTGGCGCATGCTTGGTCCATTCCGCGCCGGACGCGTCAATGCGGTCAGTGGCGCCATCGGCCAACCCGACACTTTTTACTTCGGCTCGGTTGGTGGCGGCTTGTGGAAGACGCAGAACGCAGGCCGCACATGGACGCCGATCTTTGATTCAACCAACGTCGCGTCGATCGGAGCGATCGCGGTGGCGCCGTCGAATACGAATCTTATCTACGTCGGCACCGGTGAACCCGACATGCGCGATTCGATTGCCTTCGGCAACGGCATTTACAAATCGTCTGACGCCGGCAAAACCTGGCAGCATCTCGGGCTTGAAAATACGAAACAGATCGGTCGCATCATCGTCGATCCGAAGAATCCCAGCACAGTCTTCGTCGCTGCGCTCGGTAACGTCTACGCGTCGAATCCCGATCGCGGCGTCTACCGTTCTCACGATGGTGGTGCAACCTGGCAAAAAGTTCTCTTCAAAAATGACGACCTCGGCGCGATCGATCTCGCATTCGATCCACTCGACTCGAAGATAGTTTATGCAACGCTCTGGAACGTGCGCCGTCCACCCTGGTTTATCTATGCGCCTGCGAATGGACCAGGCGCGGGCATCTACAAATCGATCGACGGCGGCTCGACGTGGAAAGAAATCTCGGAAGGAATTCCGCTGGACGGTCGCGGGCACATCGGCATCGCCGTCGCGCCGACAAATCGCAATCGACTCTACGCGGTCGTCGATGCAAAGGAAGGCGGCGTCTTTACTTCGAACGACGCCGGCGCTACCTGGACCAGACTCTCGAGCGACAAACGCTTCTGGGATCGTGGCTGGTATTTCGAAAAGATCAGCATCGATCCGAAGAATGCCGACGTCGTCTATGTAATGAACACGTCGATTTATCGTTCGACTGACGCGGGCAAGACGTGGACGGCAATCAAAGGCGCACCCGGCGGTGACGATTATCATCAACTCTGGATCAATCCCGACGATCCGAAACGAATGATCGTCGCCAGCGATCAGGGCGCGGTCGTGAGCGTTGACGGCGCGGTCACCTGGAGTTCGTGGTACAACCAGCCCACCGCGCAGATCTATCATCTCGCTGCCGACTATCGTTTCCCTTACTGGATCACCGGCGCGCAACAGGACAGTGGCGCAGTCGGTACGCCGTCGCGCAGCATTCACTCGGAGATTTCGAATCGCGATTGGGAAGGTTTGTGCGCGGGCGGCGAAGCTGGCTACACGGCTCCCGATCCGCTGCATCCGGAGATTCTCTTCGGCGGCACGGTCCAGCGTTGCAACGTACTGACCGGCGAAATCAAAAACGTTTCGCCCGAACGCGGCGCCACGCCGGGACAATACCGGCATGCATGGACGCAGCCACTCGTCTTTTCAAAAGCCGATCCGCGCGCGCTCTATTTCGCGAATCAATTTCTTTACAAGACGACGAACGGCGGCGAGAGCTGGACGCAGATTAGTCAGGACCTGTCGCGCGAGGAGCCGGGCGTGCCGTCGAATCTCAACGAGGCTGCGGCGGCTGATGCACCCACGGACAAGCGGCGTGGCGTTATTTATTCGATCTCACCCTCGCCTCTGCATGCGCCGACTGTCTGGATTGGAACCGATGATGGTCTGATTCAACTGACTAAAGACGATGGCAAGACCTGGCAGAACGTCACTCCACCCGCGATGACTTCGTGGAGCAAAGTCGTGATGATCGAAGCATCGCACTTCAATGTGAACGAAGCCTACGCCGCTGTCGAACGGCATCAACTGTCGGACTACGAGCCGCACATCTATCGCACGCTCGACTCCGGCAAAACCTGGACGGAGATAACGCGTGGACTGCCTGCGGGAGTGTACGTGCAAACCGTTAAGGAAGATCCGAATCGACAGGGGATGTTGTTTACCGGCACGGAACGCACCGTGTTTGTCTCGTTTGACGATGGCGATCACTGGCAGTCGCTGCAACTCAATCTGCCGCCGTCATCAGTTCGCGATCTCGTCATTCACAAAGACGACTTAATCGTGGCCACACATGGCCGTGGCTTCTGGATGATCGACAACATGACGCCGTTGCGGCAGAGCACTAGCGACGTCGCAAAGGCGAGTGCGTATCTGTTTCAACCGGCGGATGCCTACTTGCTGACTGCAGGGAGCGATAATGGAACGCCGATGCCACGCGATGAACCGCTCGCGGAGAATCCGCCTTTCGGCGCGACGATCGATTATTACTTGAAAGCGAACACGAGTGGGCCATTGACGATCGAGATTCTCGATCCGGCGGGTGAAGTCATTCGTAGGTATTCGAGTGAAGATAAGCCCACGCCGGTGAATCCCGACTCGCTGAACATTCCGGCATTCTGGGTGCGGACACCCGAACCTCTCTCAACCGCAGCCGGTGCGCATCGCTGGATCTGGGATCTTCGTCCTACGCCTGCGCCGCGACCTGCAGGCGGCGGTGGCGGAGGCGGTGGTGGTCGTGGCGGCGTACCGCTCGTACTACCAGGAACCTACACCGTTCGATTGACAGTCAGCGCCAAGACCTACACCCAACCGCTGCGAGTCAAGATGGACCCGCGGACGAAGTAGGAACGTACTGTAGGGGCGGCCCTCCGTGGCCGCCCTTGGTTTCTACCGTCTTCGCCAAGTCCGAGGCCGTCGTTTTCCGATTCCTTTCGAATTGAACCAAGGGCGGCCACGGAGGGCCGCCCCTACAGTACGTTCCATCGGGTCAAATCCAATTGCACCTCACCTCCCGTACTTCTAACTGAAATACCAACTTGCAAAGGAATACGGGAACCCATGCGAAATAAAATCGCCAGACGACTCACGTTCGGTTTGCTCTTGTTAGCATTAACAGCCGGGTTGATACTCAGCCCGACGCCGCCCACATCACTCGCTTCGAGTCATCGCGAAGCACCATTGATCGTCGCCGATCCGTTGGCCGACAACACCGACACCTACGCGTTCCGCAGCACTGAACCGGGACGCAGCGGCTTTGTCACTCTGATCGCCAACTGGATCCCGTTTCAGGAACCATCAGGTGGTCCACATTTCTACAAATTTGACGACACCGTTCTCTACGAGATCTACATCGATAACACGGGCGACGGCGTCGAAGACGTTACTTATCAATTTCGTTTCAAAACGAGATTCATCAACGGTGATTCGATTCTCGGCATGGCTGCGCCAAACCAGGCGCTCGCCGGCACTGGCGGCGTCGAACCGCTGATTACGTCGCTTGACGATCCGGACTACAACGAGCCGCAAACTTACAGCGTCACGAGAATCGATCGACGCGGCAAGGAAACTGTTCTTGCTAAAGATCTCATCGTTCCGCCAAACAACATCGGCGAACGAACGACGCCAAGCTACGAAACCGCGCTCGGTCAACCGGCGGTTTATGCGCTGCCAAACGGCGGCAAAGTGTTCGCCGGACAACGCGATGAAGGCTTTTATATCGACGTCGGTGGTGTGTTCGACACTTTGAAACTCAAATCAATCAGCGGGACGGATGGCGTGGATTCAACCGCGGGATTCAACGTCAGCACGATCGCGATCGAAGTTCCGATTCAGGATGTCACCCGAACAGGCGCGGTGCCCGGTGGCCCAACCGCAGCAGACGCAGTGATTGGCGTTTGGGCCACATCGAGCCGGCAAAAGATCAGCGTGCTTAGATCGTTTGAAAAAGACGACGAACCGCTAAATGCCGGTCCGTTCCAACAGGTGTCGCGACTCGGCTCGCCGCTCGTGAACGAGCTTGTCATTCCGCTCAAGTTGAAGGATTCATTCAATCGTTCGACGCCTGCAGGTGATTCGCAGTTTGCGCAGTTTGTGACGAACCCACAGCTTGCGCAGTTATTGAGCGCTGTGTTTGGCATCACTGTTCCGGCGGCGCCGCGAAACGATCTCGTCGCGATCTTTGCCACTGGGATCCCAGTCAATCCTGTGACTGGTCCAAACTTCACGACATTTCTTTCTGACGGGCGTCCGCATGAGATGTTGCGGCTCAACGTTGCGATTGGGCCGTCGTCGAGTCCAAGCCGGCTTGGGTTACTGGGCGGTGACGTCGCGGGATTTCCGAATGGGCGACGCGTGTTTGACGACGTGGTCGACATTTCGTTGCGTGCGGTGGCGGGTGGAACACCATTCACACCGGCGACGAACATCTCGCCAAACAACACGCTCGGCGATGGTGTGGCAAACAACGACGTGCCGTTTCTGACTCGCTTCCCTTACCTCGGCATACCGCAGTCGGGGAACAGCATATTAGGAGCGCCGCACTCCAAAAGGAGCTCCAATGAAGCTAAGACTAATTTTGCTTGCCGTCGTCATTCTTCTGACAACTATTTTCGCTGTCCGATCGTTTCACAAGTCACCAAACACAACGCCCGAAAGCGCAACCGCTCCAAGCAAAGTCGACGAGCGCATCCTTCGCGCCCAACAATCAATCGCGAAGTTTCCCAACAGCGCAGACGCCTACAACCAACTCGCCTCCGCGTACATGCAGAAAGCGCGCGAGACCGCGGACTTCACTTTCAACGCACACGCCGACGCCGCCATCAATCGTTCGCTCGCCGTCGAGCCTGACAATTACGACGGTCTGAAACTACGCGCGAAACTTCAGTTGACGTATCACCGCTTCGCCGAAGCTCTCGAAACCGCTCGTCATTCACAAAGATTTCGCAACGACGATCACGACGTTTGGGGACAAATCACCGACGCACTCGTCGAGCTTGGTGACTATCCAGGCGCCGTGAAAGCCGCGCAGAAAATGGTCGACCTGCGACCCGACAGCTCATCGTACGCGCGTGTCTCGTATCTTCGCTCATTACATGGCGACACGCAGGGCGCTATCGATGCGATGACGGCAGCATTAAAGTCGTCCAATCCAAACGATCCGGAAGGTGTCGCATGGTGTCACGTACAAATCGGAAATGAATTGATGAACGCCGGCAAGATCGTTGAAGCTGAACGCGAATTCGACACCGCGCTCTTGATCTTCCCGAACCACAGTCTCGCGTTACAGAGCAAAGCACGCGCACGTGTGGCAGCCGGCGATCTCAACGGAGCCGTTGCGATCTACGAACGCGAACCCAACTCCGCCGACGCTGCGCAGGCTTTGGGAGATCTCTTCACACATCTCGGCAAAACCGAAGACGCGAAAGCTGCTTTTGCAAAGTTTGAGACACTCGAACGCGAGAACGCCGCGCTCGAGAGATCATGGCGACACATGGTGAACTTCTGGCTGGACCACGATCAGAATCTCACCGAAGCCCTGAATCTCGCCGCAACCGAATACAACTCACGCAAGGACATCTTCACCTGCGACTCACTCGCATGGGCACTCTTCAAAAACGGACGCGTAACCGAAGCGAAGAAAGTCATGAAGGAAGCGCTGCGCACTGGTAGCAAGGACCTACGCATCGTCGACCACGCCTTAAGAATCAACAAAACTTAACCACGCAGCACAAATTGTCACAAAATCATTTTTGTGACGGTTTGTGCTTTTTTGTGGCAACATACTCAGCAAATCCAAATTGCAGGAGATTTCCGATGCCAGGGCTACGTGCATCTGTTTTGTTGTTGGCGATCATCGCCATTGCAGCATGGCCAGCCAGTTATTCAAATACAACGCAAGGACTTGCCGCGTGGGATCAGGTTTACTCAGTCTTGACATCGCCGCGCTGTATCAACTGTCACACCGCCACGAACTATCCACAACAAGGTGATGACCGGCACCGTCACGTCGCGAACGTCGTGCGCGGTCCGGAAGGCAAAGGTGTCCCCGGTTTGAATTGCGCCGGTTGTCATCAGGAGACGAATGCCGACAGCACTGGCGTTCCCGGTGGTCACAACTGGCACCTTGCGCCGCTCGAGATGCGCTGGCAGGACATCAACGATCGAGCGCTTTCGAGTGCCGCCGTGTGTCGCCAGCTAACTGACCGCACGCGGAATCACAATCTCGATGGTCCAGGTTTGCTGAAGCATCACGAAGAGGAACCGCTCGTGAAGTGGGCGTGGAATCCGGGACGCCGTCCAGATGGTACCGCGCGCACCCTCCCACCACTCACACACGAACAATTTATTGCTGCCACGCGTCGTTGGGTCGAAGCCGGCACACCCTGTCCAAGCGGAGGAATTAACTAGTGCCTCGGAACGTACTGTAGGGGCGGCCCTCCGTGGCCGCCCCTCGATTGAGTTCCGCGCAGGGGCGGCCACGGAGG
>DASWUM010000025.1:0-3288 GCA_036401595.1 Pyrinomonadaceae bacterium | reverse complement strand
GTCCGCGGTAGCGGATGGGTAAACGATCAGCATGCAATATTCCTGACCTTTTTGATTCTCATGGTCTTACCCATCCGCTACCGCGGACGGTACTGACCCCGCCCAAGTACGACGCCCTGACTTTTAGGGCAAAGCCGGTCTGGGCCGTTCAAAGGAAAAAATAATGCGCCACGTGAAATGTCTCCTCCTGATTCTGTCGCTCTTCATGCCGCTCGCCCAGACATTGGGCCAACGAACAACGAGCCGCGACACAACCTCGACACGCGCCAACGCTCTGCTGGCGCAGATGACATTAGAGGAAAAGATCGGCCAGCTTAACCAGGTCTTCTTTCTCAGCCAGTTGATGAAGCCCGAGATGATGGAACCGGGCATTCGCGAAGGCAAGATCGGATCGCTACTCTTCGTCACCAATCCCGCACTCATTAATCGATTCCAGAAGGTTGCAGTCGAGCAATCGCGATTGAAGATTCCACTACTGTTCGGCTTTGACGTCATACATGGCTTTCGCACAGTCTTCCCGGTTCCACTTGCCATGGCGTCGTCGTGGGATCCGTTGATGGTGGAACGCGCACAGACGATCGCGGCGCGCGAGGCGCGTGCGGTTGGAGTTCGTTGGACATTTGCGCCGATGGTAGACATCGCGCGCGATCCGCGCTGGGACGGATCGTCGAAGGCGCGGGTGAAGATCCTTATCTCGGCGCAAAGATGTCTGCTGCACAGGTGAGAGGCTTTCAAGGATCTGACCCGTCTGCGCCGGGCCGTTTGCTTGCATGTGTGAAACACTTCGCAGGCTATGGCGCCGCCGACGGAGGTCGCGACTACGACTCTGCTTATCTCAGCGACGCCGAGCTCTACAACGTCTACCTTCCGCCTTTTAAGGCAGCGGTCGACGCGGGAGTTGGGAGCGTGATGTCGGCTTACATGGACCTCAACGACGTGCCGGCAACTGGCAATGCGTTCTTACTTAACGATGTCTTGAGGAAGCAGTGGGGCTTTAAGGGGTTTGTAGTGAGTGATGCAAATTCCGTCGGCGATCTGGTTACACACGGCTTCGCGGCGAACAAGGCTGATGCAGCGTTCCGCGCTCTCACAGCGGGCGTGGATATGGAAATGACGTTTCCACTTGGCGACGTCGGATTCGCGTACTCGAACAGTCTCGCGAAGCTTTTTGACGAAAGACGACTGTCGATCGCGCAGATCGACAACGCCGTGCGCCGTATCCTGGAAGCGAAGTTAAAAGTGGGCCTCTTTGAGAATCCTTACGTTGACGAGTCGGCAGTGGCGTCGAATCACAACAACCCGGAGCACCGGCAGCTTGCACGCGTTGCCGCGCAGCGCTCGGCGGTGTTGTTACGCAACGAGGGCAATCTGCTGCCGCTCAACAGGGGCGATTCGAAGATTTCGTCCATCGCTGTAGTTGGACCACTCGCAGATTCGAAGCGCGACATGCGCGGTTCATGGACTCTGGCTGACGACGTGACGACAGCTGTCAGCGTTGTCGAAGGCATTCGCACAAAGGTTGGACCAGCGGTGAAGGTTGACTACGCACAGGGCGTCGATATAAGTCGGTCGTATCCGTCAATCTTCGACATATTCAACAGCCCGCGTCCTAAGCCGTGGTCTGAAGCGCAGCAGCGTGAAGAGTTTGAAAAAGCGCTCGCGCTCGCACGCTCGTCAGATTTAGTGGTACTGGTCCTGGGCGAGCACGAAGAGATGAGCGGTGAGGCGGCAACGCATTCGACGATCGATCTGCCCGGACGTCAGCGCGAATTGCTCGAAGCGGTTTCAGCTTTGGGAAAGCCAACAGTCCTGGTGTTAATCAATGGCCGTCCTCTGGATATCCATTGGGCCGTGAATCGTGTGCCGGCGATTCTCGAAGCGTGGCATCCCGGCAGTGAAGGTGGAAACGCGATCGCCGATTTGATCTACGGCGATGCAACGCCGGGCGGCAAGCTTCCCGTTACATGGCCTCGCAGTTCGGGACAGATTCCGATTTACTATGCTCACAATCTCACCCAAAAACCGGAGACCGCCAAAGACTTCACCTCTCGTTACTGGGATTTGCCGACGTCGCCGCTCTATCCGTTCGGTTATGGATTGAGTTACACGACGTTCGCCTACTCAAACCTGCGCGTGAGCAAGGCGCAAGCGAAGGTTGGTGAGAGCGTCGAGGTGTTGGTGGACGTTGAGAATACCGGACGAAGGGCGGGCGAGGAGGTTGTGCAACTCTACCTTCACCAACGTTCGGGCAGCTCTTCGAGACCGGTGCGTGAGTTGAAGGGATTTGAACGCATCGCTCTCGCGTCAGGTGAAATGAAGACGGTACGCTTCACGCTCGGAAGGGTGGAGCTTACTTACTGGAGTTCAGCGGTGAAGGGTTGGGTGCAGGAGCCGGCGACTTTCGACGTCTGGGCCGGCGGCGACTCAACCGCGACATTGACGACCAACTTCCGAATAGTTAATTAGGCGGCTCGACCATGAAAAACTGCAAAAGAAGTGAAATGCTGATCGCGATAGTCGCTTTCCTGATCGTCTCAGCCGTTTATGTGCCTGCAGGAAATGCGCAGACATTAGAACAGCGGGCCACAAAGGTACGCATCGACATGCGGGACATTTACGGCGGTCTATTTGTAACGGTGGCGGGAGAAGAGAAAAAGGTAACGGACCAGGCACAGCAGGCGTGGATCATCAACGGTGGGCGACAGGTTGTGTTTTCGTCAAGTGAAGGAGCCGGTGGTTATGAGAACGAAGGTCAGAGCTTGCATCTTTACGACGTGGGAACAGCAAACCACAAGCGGATAATGTCCGAGTATTTTATGGTCACGACGGTCAAAGAGGTTATTACAAGTAACAAGAAGCGCGCGCTACTTGTCACGATGGAGGACGGTGGTCTAGGTGCTTCGTACGTTGCGGTGGTTGATCCCTCGCGAGGTGAGGTTTTCTTTCGCCGGTGGGTTCGACTACTCGCAAACAAAGGCGACACTATTGTTCTCGGGTTTTACAGGGAAGTGGATTGGGAAGAACTCGCGTCAGGTAAAAAAGTGCGGCCCTACAAGACGGAACGCCACAACATAAAGTCAATATTGCGGCGGCCTGTGATCGTTAACAAAAGGGACAACTAAACCAACTGGCAGACTGGGCCCACTTTTAGGAGCAGGACGAGCAGGACTGCTTTGCCTCAAAAGTTTGGAAGCGTGCTTGGGCGGGGTCAGTACCGTCCGCGGTAGCGGATGGGTAAACGATCAGCATGCAATATTCCTGACCTTTTTGATTCTCATACTCTTACCC
>DASWUM010000024.1:0-3350 GCA_036401595.1 Pyrinomonadaceae bacterium | reverse complement strand
GACCCCTTCCAAGTTTGATTTCTGACTTTTGAGGCAAAGCTGATGGGAGGTTCAAATGATTATACGATTTGCGTTCATTGTCTGCGTCTTCCTCATGTTTGAAACTCTACTCTTTGCGCAGGCGAATTCTCTTGCGCGCAATGTCACGATCTACCGCGACACTTACGGCGTGCCGCATGTCTTCGGCCGCACAGACGCAAGCACTGTCTTCGGCTTTGCCTATGCTCAGGCGGAAGATAACTTTTGGCGCGTTGAAGAAAATTTCATTCTCGCGCTGGGCCGGGCATCCGAAGTTTATGGCGCGAAGATGCTCGATGAAGACCAGCTCAATCATGCCCTTGAAATTCCGAGACTGGCGCGTGCGGAATACGGACGTCTCGATCCACGCATGCGATCGTTGTGCGACGCGTTCGCCGCGGGTTTCAACTACTATCTCGAGCGTCATCCTGAAGCACGCCCGCGACTGCTCACCAAAATCGAGCCGTGGTACACGCTCGCTTTCATTCGCTACAACTATTACCAGAACGGTTTCGCGCGCGATCGAAGTCTGCGCCAGATGGGACTACAAACCGCTGAGCGGGACAGCGATCTGAAACAACACACCGGTTCAAATGGCTGGGTTGTTGGTCCAACCAGGAGCGCGTCGGGTTACGCGATGCTGTTTATCAATCCTCACCTGCCGTTCTTCGGTCCCGGCCAGGTCTACGAAGGTCACGTTCATAGCGATGAGGGTTGGAACTTCACCGGTTACACGCGTTTTGGGTTTCCACTGCCTTATGTCGGTCACAACGAGAATGGCGGCTGGGTCAGCACGGACAATGCGGCTGACTTAACGGACGTCTACTTCGAAACGTTCGACGACCCGGCACGTCCACTCGCATACAAGTACGGCAAGGAATACCGGCTCGCCACCGAGCATGTTGAAGAGATAAAAGTGAAGACGGCAAACGGTCTCGAGACGCGCAAGTTCACGATGCGTAAAACGCATCATGGCCCGATCCTCGGCGCGCGTGACGGCAAGATGCTTGCGCTACGGATGGCGAAGTTCGAATCGGATGGATGGCTGCGCGAGTGGTACGACATGACGCGCGCGACTTCGCTGGCGGCATTGAAGCGTGCGATGGCGCCGCTCAACATGAACTTTGGCAACGTGATGTACGCTGATCGCCAGGGAAACACATGGTATCTCTACAACGGCGCAGTGCCTCGACGCGATCCGCATTTTGACTGGACCAAGCCCGTGGATGGCAGCGATCCGGCCACTGAATGGCAGGGTTATCACACCATCAACGAGTTGCCGCAGCTCACCAACCCGAAAACCGGATGGATGCAAAACTGCAATACCAGTCCTTTTCTCCTGACGAGTGAAGGCAATCCTGATCCGAAAGCGTTTCCGAAATACATGGTCCAGGAGGGCGACAACCCGCGGGGCGCGATCTCGAGGGAGATCCTCGCGAGTAAACCGAAGTTTACGTTTGATGAGTGGACGCGCTTTGCGTTCGACACGAGAGTAATGAGTGTTGGACGACGACTGCCCGGACTGCTTCTCGCATTGAAACAACGAGTTGATAATTTTCCCGCGTCGCCTGAAAGGTCACGAATGAGCGAGGTCTACGACGAGCTTTCTCGCTGGAACCACCACAGCACGGGCGACTCGGTTGCTATGACTATTTTTAGTCTCTGGCATGAGCGCATCTCGAGAGATCAGAACCTGAATGTCATGACGGCGCTCACAGACGTACTCAATCAGCTTCAGCGTGATTTTGGAACGTGGAAAGTGAAATGGGGCGAGATCAACCGACTTCAGCGTCTCGATGAAAGCAAAGACGAGGATTTTCAGGATTCGAAACCGAGCCTGGCTGTCAGTGGTGTCAACGGTAATGACGGGGCTGTTTTCACGTTTTATGCCGCGCCTGAGCGTGGACAGAAGCGACGATATGGTGTTGCTGGTGGAACGTACATCAGTGTGGTTGAGTTTGGACCAAAGGTTAGCGCCCTCTCGGTCCACACCTTCGGCGCGAGTGGCGATCCGAAGAGCAAGCACTACATGGACCAGTCGGTCCTCTACACACGCGGGGAGTTCAAACCGTCGCCGCTCACACTCGAAGAGGTCAAAGCTATTCTCGAAGTCTCATATCGTCCCGGTGAAGAGCCACGATGAGTTGTAGATACTAGAGACGTTTAGCCACGGATTAACGCGGATGAAGACAGATCAATTTGCCTGACGTCGGAGAGTAATTCATGAATATCGAGGTGCGTGGTGTCTGCACGCTGTTACAAGTTTTCGACATGCCTACTGCGGTTCGTTTCTATCGCGACGTGCTGGGTTTTGAAATCGTGCAGACAACTCCGCGTGAAGGCGATCAGTTTGACTGGGGGCTGCTGCGTCTCGGCGATACGGAAGTGATGCTCAACACTGCCTACGAACAGGACGAGCGCCCAGCGCAACCAGATCCTGCGCGGATCGAAGCACACAAAGACGTCTGCCTGTACTTCGGTTGTCCCGACGTCGACGGCGCCTACCAACATCTGCTCGCCAATGGTATCGACGTGGAGCCACCAAGCATCGCACCGTGGGGCTCGAAACAGTTATACCTTCGCGATCCTGACGGTTACACGTTGTGCTTTCAGTGGCGTATGGCAACATCATGAAACCGCGGCATCGCTTCAGACGCGAAGAAGATCGTATCCACAGATTACACAGATTCACTTGATCAATCTGTGTAATCTGTGGACAAGAGTCGCAAATTAGGGCGCGGCTATCTAAGTCAACAGTGGAGCGTTTTAATGAAGTCATACCGCAAAGAATTATGGTTCAACGTGCCGACTCGTCGCGCGTTTATCAACATCACGCCGCAAGTTGACGAATGCCTGCGTGAGAGTGGTGTTGTCGAGGGGTTAGTGTTGGTGAATGCAATGCACATCACCGCTTCGGTCTTTATCAACGACGACGAAAGCGGGCTTCATCGCGATTACGAGACCTGGCTCGAACAACTCGCGCCGCATGAACCAACCGGCCAATATCACCACAACAAGACCGGCGAAGATAACGCTGACGCCCACATCAAAAGACAGGTGATGGGACGCGAGGTTGTTGTTGCGATCACGAAAGGTGCCCTGGACTTCGGCCCGTGGGAGCAGATCTTTTATGGCGAGTTTGACGGCGGGCGCAAGAAGCGAGTTCTGGTGAAGATCATCGGTGACTAGCTTTGCGTCAAGAGTCGGAATCATTCTTGGATGGGGTCAGTACAGCGAGCGGTAGCGACCTGGTGAGCGATCGGCATGCGATATTTCTAACGATTTTGATTCTTGTGGTTTGACCAGGTCGCTACCGATCCCTGTACTGACCC
>DASWUM010000023.1:0-12250 GCA_036401595.1 Pyrinomonadaceae bacterium | reverse complement strand
AGCGGCACGAACTTCATCGCCGCCGACAACGTCACAGCCACCTACAGTCGCGCGGCAGGTGAGAACGCGAGCCCGCCGACTTACCACATCACGGCCACGCTGAGCGCGACACCCATGTCAGCGCTCAACAACTACACCATCACCAATGACGGTGCTGAGTTCACGATTAATAAACGTCTCGCTACCTGGACTACTAACCCAGCCAGCAAGACCTACGGTGATCCCGATCCGGCAGGCTTGACGACCGGCAGCGGCACGAACTTCATCGCCGCCGACAACGTCACAGCCACCTACAGCCGTGCGGCAGGCGAGAACGCGAGCGCGCCGACCTATCACATCACGGCGACACTGAGTGCGACACCCATGTCAGCACTCAACAACTACACCATCAGCAACAACGGTGCTGAGTTCACCATCAACAAGCGTCCGCTTCAGGTGACGGCAACCGCGGGTCAATTCAAGACCTACGGCAACCCCGATCCGACATTTGCTTACACAATCACAAGCGGCACTCTCGCATTCAGCGACACCTTTACCGGCGCGCTGAGCCGAGCCGCGGGCGAAAACGTGGGCCTGTACGCAATCACGATCGGAACGCTGAAAGTGAGCGACGGCAACGGCGGTAACAACTACAACCTCTCCCTCGTAAGCAACGACTTCGAGATCAAGAAGCGCGCCATCTCGGTCAAGGCCGACGCCAAGACAAAGACGTTCGGCGATCCCGATCCGGTGTTCACCTACCAGATCACGACCGGCACACTCGCATTCAGCGATGCCTTTACCGGATTGCTGACGCGAGATGCGGGCGAACTGGTCGGACAGTACGACATCAAGAAGGGCACGCTCGCCATCAACGACGGTAACGGCGGCAATAACTACACGCTGACGTTCACCGGCGACAAACTGACGATCGTGACAGCCTGTAGCTCGTTCAACGGCTTCCTGCCACCAGTCGGCGGCGCGGTTGAATCGAATACGGGCGGCAGCTTCGCGAACCCGGTCAAGTCATTCAAGTTGAACAGCACGATCCCGGTGAAATTCACGGCGATCTGTTTTGGACAACCGCTGACCACCGGCATTCATACGTTGCAGGCCATCAAGTACAGTGACTCAACGACCGCCTCGCCGGCGATCGACGCAACGCCAACCGACGCTGCTACAAGCGGAAATCAATTCCGATTAACTGACGGCGAGTGGCACTTCAACCTGAACACCAAGGGCTTTGGCAATAACGGACAAGGCACCTGGTTACTCAGAGCGACACTGTTTGACGGCAGTACGTATAGCGTTTGGATATCGATTAAGAAATAAGAGTTAGCCACAAAAAGGCCCATCCACAGATTACGCAGATGAACCCTCTGTGTAATCTGTGGATGGGCTTTAGATAAAAGCTCGGACGACGGCCCACGCGATGAGGAGACTCACGAAGCCGCCTGAGAATGTGAAGGCGCGTTCGGCGGGTTGGCTATCGCGACGCAGGAGGGCTCGCATGATCACGACGCCGCATTTCCAACCGTCGTGTTGATAGAGGGGGAGGATGTTGCCGGCGGCGAGGAGGAAATTCAACCAGCCGAAGGTCGTTCCATAAGTGAAGAGACCGGCAACAACATTGAAGATGACTCCGCCGAGATGTACGAGGAGTTGAGCACGCAGCGACTTCTCTTTAAGGCTCGCACCATCCAGCATCACAAACGATCCGACCGGGATGGCGCGCAGGTTGAAGCGAATGCCGCCGACACTAAATCCGGCGAGCCGCGGTCCCATTCCAAGTCCCAATTCCGATGCAGACACTTTGCAGAGACGCGCCGCCAGCAGATGGCCCAGTTCGTGGACAATCATGGCGAGAGCGGCGAATACGATTACCGAAATAATTAGTGACATGCGTTAAACCGGTGCACCAAAAGGCAGCACTTACGCACACCAGTCTCAAGACTCATGCCGGATCACGAAATGCGGATTTCCTGAGGAAATGAGGAGGTATCGATTAAGAGTGACGAAAATTGTGACTCATAAACAGCCACAAAAAGGCAGTCCACAGATTACGCTGATTTCTGTTTTTTGAATCTGCGTAATCTGTGGATAGTTCTATTTGTGGCGAAGAGCAAGACCGGGGCGTTGGCCTGTGACGGCGTTGTCGAGCCAAACTTCAGAGCCGTTGACGAACACACGCTTCACACCTATGGCAGTCAATTGCGGTTCCTGAAAAGTGGCGCGATCGATAATTGTGTTGGCGTCGAACAGAACCAAATCGGCTTTGAAGCCGGCTCGAATCAGACCGCGATCGTTGAGCTTGAAACGTTGGGCCGGCAGCGACGTCATCTTTCTGATCGCTTCGGGCAAAGCGAGCCAGTGCTGCTGGCGCACGAAACGTCCTAACACACGCGGATAAGTTCCTGCACCACGCGGATGCCGCGAACCGATACCACCGTCGCTACTCACCATCACCCACGGCTGCCGGTAAAACGTGCTGATATCCGACTCCTTCATCGAGTGGCACACAACACCCGCGCCGCCGTCGCGCACGATCTTCATGTAGAGCTCGACCGGCGTGATTCCCTCACGCTTGCTGATCTCTTCCATGTTCTTGAATTCGTAATCGGGATGCGCGCGGCAACTGACAATCGTGACGTTCGCTGGCCCACCAACGTCGGCAAGCCCACGCGCCACATCAACCGGATCGTCGTGACGTCCACTCGGAATCAGAACTCTGATCGTCGAACTCCAAGCTTCATACGGGTAACAATCAGCCGTAACATCCTGACCACCAGCACGCGCTTTGTTGATCAGCGCCACCGCTTCCTGTGATCGTCCCCAGACCGCCACGCTGCCCAACTTGATGTGTGAAATCTGAACCGGAATGTGCGCTTCCCTGCCGATCCGAATCGCTTCGTCCAACGCTTCAAACGTCTTATCGGCTTCGTCACGAATGTGGCTGATGTAGATACCGCCGAAAGCACTCGCCGCGCGAGCGAGCGCGATCACCTCTTCGGTCGACGCCGGTTTTCCGGTCTCATACTCGAGTCCGCTTGAGAGACCAACCGCACCATCGCGCATCGCCTGCTCGACCATTTGTTTCATCTTCTCAATCTCGGCGGACGTCGCGAGACGGTTTGTGTCTTCACCCATCACGTTCGATCGGACGGTCGCATGTCCGACAAACGTGAGCACGTTGAGCGCGATGGGATTCTGGTCCAGACCTGCCAGGTATTGGCCCACCGGAAATGGCGAGCCACCGTCCTGTCCGATCACAACTGTCGTGATTCCCTGTGAAACCTGTGATGCAGCTGATGGATCGGTGGTGAAACCACGGTCTGAGTGATTGTGTGCGTCGATGAAACCCGGAGCCAGCACGAGTCCGCTTGCGTCGATCACGCGTGCATCTTTCGGCACTCTGACGCGGTCACGACGGCCGACCGCAACGATTGAATCGCCTTTGATAACGACGACGGAGTTTCTGATGGGAGCGCGACCGGAACCATCAATCAGAGTCGCGCCGAGAATGACGATAGTGGTGATGAGCGGCAGCATAGGCCACAGATTATACAGATTAAATCTGAGTAATCTGCGGATTAGTTCTTCGGCTTGTTGGCGTCGATATACTCTCTGAGTTTTTTGGCCTCGGGGTAGTCGGGTTTCTTTTTAAGAAACTCTTCATACTCAACTGCGGCCTTGTCTTTCATTCCCACCGCGTTATAGAGCGTCGCGAGACGTAGATGGGCATCGGCCTTGCCGACTGGATCGAGTTTGATTGCCTGATTCAGATAAACAACCGCTTTCGAACCCTTTTTGATCTGTAAATAAGCTTCGCCGAGATAGTAGTTGGCATCGGCAGACGCGGCTTGGATATTTACTGCAGCAGTAAGTGGCTCGATCGCGCCTTCGTAGTTTTTACGCAGGATACGCAGCCGGCCGAGATTCATCTGGCCCAGGAAGAAAGTCGGGCGTTCCGTCACGCTCTTGACGTAAGCAGCATCGCTTTCGTCGTATTTCTGTTTGAAAAGCAGGATCGTCCCGAGCTCTGCCCATGCCTGGAAGTCATGCGGATCGGCGGCCACCAGTTCCTGAAGCGTCACGATCGAATCGTCATAACGTTTTTGATCGGTGGACTCTTTCGCTTTCACAAACAGTTTTTCGTTCGGTTCGGTGCGCTTGTAAAAGTCTGCGGCCGAAACCGAGGCCGACTTGTTACTACCTGTACCTTTTTCCTTCCAGGCAAGACTGATGTCCTGGCGGATACGATCCTGAGATGGTCCAGGCAGGATCTCAACTCGCAATCGTGCGACTTCCTCATGGTCCAGGAGAACTAGTAACTCGTACTGACCGGCTGCGATATTTATAAACTGGTAACGACCACCCGGACTCACATACTGACGGCCTGCTGTAAGTCCTCCTCGATTGGCGAGAACAATTTCGTACGACAGCGGTTTCAAATCCTTCGACTTATCTTCATCAACATTGAGATCTCCAAACAGGATGTAAGTTCCGCCGCCTGATCCCATTTGCGTCCTGCGATCAGGAAATTCTTGAGCAAACACTGAAAGGTTAACTGCAAGAACAAATATGAGTGCGGCAATAACTGATAAAGCAGATCGGTTCATGATGCCCTCCGTTACACCTTAATTATTACAGTCCGGATGCAGATCCCCGGCCGGGAAATAAAAACGGGCTGAAGCTTTGAGAGCCCCAGCCCGCCGTTTATCTTCGCCAGTTAGCTGAAGCTCAGAAAATGAACCGAACTCCAAGCTGCATAACGCGTGGTTGACCTTGAATCCCAATGAAATTCGACCAGTTACTTGGGATTTGATTAGCGTTGGTAATCTGGTCCGGATCCAACTGCAAACCAAAGCCGGCGCGGCTGGTATCAATATCACCCATCCGCTGTGTATTGGTCACGTTGAATGCCTCGAAGCGAATTTGCAGCGACTGCTTTTCACTCCAGGGCAAGGCAAACGTTTTACCAAGGCCCATATCAAGATCGACGTAGCCAGGAAGTCGAATGACGTTGCGATCACCCGTTTCACCGGCATACGCACCACGCCAACTCTTATAAGACTCCAACAAGCAGGCGGTGTCGAAGAGTTTACCACCCCGAGATGGACAGGTACTAACCGGTTTCAAGCGAACGCCGCTACTCTGAACGTTCCAGTTTGTGGCCCAGCGAGCATCGTCAAACGGACTAAATATCGGCAATCCGGAGTTCCAGCGGAAGATTCCGCTCAACTGCCAGCCGCCGACAAAAGCGTTAACAAGCTTGTTGGCGTCGCTGAAGAATCGACGTCCACGTCCAAACGGCATTTCCCAAACAGCATTCGCGTTGATGATGTGTCGAACGTCGAAGTCAGAGTTGGAGAAATTGTCTTCCTGACGTAGTGGATTGAGAATGAACGCTCCGCCGAATGCTCCGCTGGTCTGGAGACCAGAGGCATCATCCATCGAGTGCGAGAGCGTGTAGTTGAAGTCCATGGTCAAACTACGGCCGAGACGCTCACGAATACTGAGTGTGCCGGCATGGTAATTCGACCTCGCAACGCTACTGAACGTCGAGAGGGCGCCATACTGCGGATGGAAGAAAAGGTTTCGTCCGAGTCCGTCTTCGATCACGTCCTGAGTGTCGGTCCAGTCGTTACCGTAGAAGTTTAGCGCCACGGCGTAAACAGCCTGAGTGGCACTTATGTTATAAGCCGGAAACACGTCGCAACATTGCCCGAAGTAGACGTCATCCATCAGGAAGGCGATGTTGTTGTTGTTCACGCCGGCGTTCGTCTGGTCGTGCGGCAACATGTTCTCGAACCATGGAATCGCTCCGATTTGGCTAATCGGGGTGCCACGTCTGCGAGCGTCCTCAAGAAGTCGAGCAGCCGTGTACCAATCCATGCCGGACTTCGGATCGACGAGATTGTTGAGCGCCATCACGTCGCGCGAGGCGATCAGGTTGCGCGCAATCCTGCCGATGTAAGAAGTTTGAAGGACGAGGCCTTTAGGCAACTCACGCTCGTAGGTAAAGTTCCACGAGTAGTTGATTGGGGCCACCAGCTTCGAATCAAGACTCGACTCGATGCGAGCCTGCTGGAGAGCCGGAACCGTGCTGAATGGCTGAGTTCTCGGGAAGCTGACGTTACCCGGCACAACAATGTTCGGCAAGGGACGAACAGCCTGTCCGAAACCGGTGAACTGAGGCGCGGGCCGCGTGGTCAGGTTAAAAGTATTTGCCGCAATCGTTTGATTTGAAGAAAAGCCCAACGTGTTGTTCAAATCGAACGTGACGGCGAGTTGCTGGCCGTAGTAGTCGTTGGTGATGGCGAACCCACCCCGAAATACCGATTGATGGCTCTTGCCAAAGACCTTGCCGAGAAAATTATCCCCGAACGAGGGAGACCAGGCGACTGCAACACGTGGCTGGAAGTTGTTCTTATCCCACTGATATAGCGGACCAGCGTTGTTTGCCGGGCCGGAAAGTACGAGTTGGAGCGGTTGCACGTAGTTAGTACCTTGAGCGGAAGCCTGCTGGCGTAAGTCAAAGACGTCCGACAGCGGAATATCCGTTCGCACCTCAAAACCGTTCTTTTCGTAAACCGGTCTACTAATTCCGTACCGCAAACCGTAGGTTAACGTTAGGTTGGGATTGATCTTCCAGGCATCCTGCGCATAGAGATCGTATTCCTGCGTCTTAAACGTACGATCCGTTGGTGATCCGGAAGGTAATAACTTGCCACTCTGGTCGAACAGGAAGTTCGCTCCGTACTGCGAGAAGCGGCCAATAAGAGCCGTCATGGCATTTTGAACGTTGGTAGGCGAGCCCAATATTCGGGCGATGCCGTTGGCCTGAAGGAACGCGAGCTGAGCAGCAGAAGTGCTTTGGATCGGGTTCGTCAAGGTAGAACCGCCGCCCTGGAAGAACGAGGGGTTAGTGATCGCATTATCGAATGAGTTACCGAAACTGACTCGACTGTTGCTGATCAGACGGAGGTTGGTGCCAAAGCCAAGACTGTGATTCTCCTTCACCCAGGAGAGGTCGTCAGTGATGTTATGCACAGGTGTAATGCGAGTTTGCGTTCGCGAAAAGGCGAGCGGTGAAAACACGAAGCGAAAACTGATCGCGTTATCAGAGGAATCACCCTGTTGGCTGAAAGCTTCTCGCGTGAACCCGTATCGGGCCGTATTAACCATGGAGTTGTTCAAGGTCCAGGTGTGACCCAATGCGATACCGACCGGGTGCGACCAGATATTCGGTTGCGGTGAATCCGGAAACTGCTGTTCGCGTCCGAGCAGGTCATAAATGATGTTGACACGCGCAAACGCTTGCTGTTTATCCGTCAGATTGAAATCGAATTTGCCGGCGTGTGAATTTCGCTTCACTGGAAGCGGCGCGTTGAACCGGAATCCCGCAATGTTCAACCCATCGCCGATACTGAAGTCGTTTGCCTGATACTTACTGGCTGCGCCTGCCAGAGCCTGGGCTGCTAATGGGTTGAATCCTGAATTTGGAAAGAGGGCAGTTATTTTCGCCGCGTTGAGTGACTGGAGTGAAGCGTTCGCTGACGTACAGTCTGAGGCATTTGCGGGCGGTGGAAAACAACCGAAGTATCGAACCAAACCCTGACCGAGTGAAGGAAGGGGTACCGTTCGTACTACAGAAATAGATTGGGTAATGCGATCACCCTCTAAACTGTAGAAGAAGAACGCCCTGTCTTTCATGATTGGACCACCGACTGCGCCGCCATAGGTATGGCGAATCAGCGACGGCCGGTTCACGCCCGATTTATTGCTGAAGAAATTGTTAGCGGCAAAGGCCGTGGTGCGATAAAACTCAAAAGCAGATCCGTGAAAATCATTGGTTCCGCTCTTGGTGACCAGGTTAACCTGAGCTCCTGCCGAGCGTCCCTGGTTCGCGTTTGGATTCGTCGTCGTCACGCGAAACTCTTCAATCGCTTCAGAGTTAAGACGCAAGACTGTACTGTTCTGCGGCTGAAGGTTAGCTGTATCAGTGCCATTCGCCGGATCTGCGCCGATAATCGTGTTGGTCTGAGCTTCGTTGATATCGACACCGTCAAGCGTGATGTTCGCCTGGTCAGCGCGAGACCCCGCCACATAGCCATCGCGTGTGGTCGCAGTTTGAAGTGTCAGCAGGTTGGGCACGTTTCGCGCCTCGAGGGGCAACTGCGTAATCTGCTTGTTGACGAAGGTACTGCCTAACGTGGCGTCTTCACGATTGACTAGTAATTCTGCCGAGGTGGCCGAAACAGTGACCGACTCAGCCAGGGTGCCAATCTCCAACTGCACATCGACTGACGTCGGTGTCGCGACGAGTGCATGAATGTCAGTGGTCACGCCTTTTTTGAAGCCTGTAGCTTCAACTTCAACTCGGTAGTCGCCGACCTGAATCGATTCAAAATTAAAGTTGCCGTCATTTGATGTTGTCGCATTGCGAACGGCATTTGTCGCCATGTTAATGAGCTTCACGTTCGCGCCGGCGACGACATTACCCTGGGGATCTTTAACCGTGCCGCGCACAGTGGAAAGACCCTGTTGCGCCAGAGCGGTAAGTGTACACAGCGCGATTAGTAGAAAGACGCTTGCAAATCGGCTGCTACTTTTCCAGAAAATTCTTGTTTTCATTGAGTCCTCCGATACAAGTTTGCGGATCTGGGAGACCTGGAACGCCGCGTCGGACAACGCAAGAGTTGTTGATCAACGTGTTGGCTGCAATCCGGGTCACTGCTTGAGTTCATTGACCGCTGCTACTTTGTTACATCGAATCCAAATGAGAGGCGGACTTATCTGTGAGCTTGAACTGTTCATCCAATTTCTTGCAGATACCGTTCCGCGAGGCGTTTCGGTGAGAGGTGTCACCAAACCCCTTCGTTTTTGGCACCAACTTAGCTCCAGATGGATCTTAGGTTGGAGAGTATATCCAAATTTCTAAGGCCGTCTACAGAAATTCGGAGTTTGGGGCGGAAAAAGGACGGTGGCAGGGGATTCTCTGTTGAACGGAATTTCGTACGTTTTGCTCTCCCGCAAAGGCGCAAAGACGCAAAGACGCAAAGAAAACCACTCCGGATCTTTGCGCCTTTGCGCGAAATGATCTTTAGCTATTTCTTACCCAACCCGTCTACGAGGACTTCCGATAATCGTGACATCAAGAGGTAGGCGGGATTGTCGACTGACCACATCGTTTCAGGCATGTCGTCGCAGGAGATTGCCATCGCAATCTTTCCCTTTTGCGTGTAGAGAATTCCGACTGCGCTGCGCAGGCGATCGAGCGCGCCGAACTTGCTTGCCATCGGCACGTTCCAAAGCGACCGGCCAATCGCGTTGCGGTCCTGCTCGCGTTTCATCAGCTCAATCATTTCCCTGGATATGGCCGGGCTGATGATTTCGCCGCGCTCGAGTTTCTCCATCACGAGCACCATCTCGCGCGGTGTCGCCATGCCGAGTCCGTACTTCTTGTTTTCCGGGTCTTTTCCGGCGGCGCTGTCACCGCCACTCCCGACCTTCCGCATGATCTTGATTTGTTTGAAGCCGAGCGATTCCATGCGCGCGTTTACGGCGTCGGTAGTCAAAACGTCGAGCACGAGATTGGTGGCAGTGTTGTCACTCAGCATCATCATGAGGTTGACGACGTCGCGCAGCGACAAACGCAAACCGTCTGAGAGCTCGTTGAGAATGCCTGAGCCGGAAACTTTCTTCTCTTTCGTCAGCACAACCTCGTCGGTCCACTTCACCTTCCCTTCGTTGACACGCGCAAAAGCCTCGATCATGACGGCAATCTTGATCGTGCTTGCGGTGCGCACACGTTCGTCCGCGTTGAGCGCGTACGTCTCGCCGGTGTCAAGGTTCTTCGCAAAGAGACTGACTTTGCCTTTGAACGTCGCCACGAGCGGCTTTACCTGATCGTCGAGCGATTGTTGTGCCTGCGCCGTGAATGACAAACCGACGACAAATACGACTGCCAACACCCCTGCGAATCTGCGCATACGTATCTTGTTCATCCTGAAAAGAATCCTGCTCATCCCGTCAATTTTCCCAACGCAACCAACAACTCGGCATTGAGAATCGCCGCTCCTGCCGCGCCGCGGATCGTGTTGTGACTCAAAACCACAAACCGGTAATCCAGCACCGTGTCCGGGAAGAGACGTCCAACGGTGATCGTCATTCCATCCCCGGCATCGCGATCCAGTTTCGGTTGCGGCCGGTCCACTTCGTCACGAACGACGATCGGAAAACGCGGCGCCGAATGTAACCCTAGCTCCTGCGGTAACGACGTAAAAGAAACAAGCGCTTCACGCAGCTCATTCAACTCCACCGGCCGCGACATCTTCACACGCACGGCCGCCATATGACCGTCAGCAACATTGACGCGGTGACACTGCGCGCTCACTGCCATCGGCGCCATTTCGATTCGTGCATCGACGCAGTGGCCCAATATCTTCTTAGTCTCAGTTTCGATCTTCTCTTCCTCGCCGCCGATGTGCGGCAGGACGTTGTCGAGAATATCAAGTGAAGCAACGCCCGGATATCCGGCACCTGAAAGTGCCTGCAACGTCGTCGCGACGACCGAAGAAATACCAAACGACGCGTGCAGCGGTGCGAGAGCCAGTGCCAGCATGATCGTCGAGCAATTCGGATTCGTGACGATGTATCCGCCGGATGTGTAGCGCTGACGCTGGCGTGGCAGCAGATCGAGATGCTGGTGATTGACTTCAGGGATCAGCAACGGCACATCTTCGTCCATGCGAAACGCGGACGAATTACTGATGACCGGATAACCGCCCGCCGCAAAACTGCCTTCCGTCTCGCGCGCGATGTCACCCGGCAGCGATGAAAATACGAGGTCGCACTCGAGCGGCGGCGCAGGTGCCTGTACGGTCAGTGAGCGAACATTCGCCGGCATCTCACCCTGCAAACGCCACGAACACGCGTCGCCATACGCTTTGCCCTGCGAGCGATCGGACGCCGCCACCGCGGTCACTTCAAATTGCGGATGTTTCTCGAGCAGTTGAATAAACCGCTGGCCCACCATCCCCGTCGCGCCAAGTATTCCGACTCTAAACTTCCTGTTCATATTTTTTGCAAACCGTCTCTATCCACAGATTACGCAGATTTTAAGCCTCTCTTGATTCTTTGAACCCCTTCTTCCAACGTCTCATGATTCGCGCAGAACGAGACGCGCAGAAAACCTTCGCTCTCGCTGCCGAACGCCGCACCCGGAACCGTGATCACCTTTTCACTCAACAACGCTTCCGCAACGCGCATCGACGGTCCATACTTACTGACATCCAGCATCGTATAAAACGCTCCGTCGGGCGTCACCGCTCTCAAGCCCAACTCAGTTTCAATCAGTCGCAGCAGATGATCGCGTCGCGAGCGAAACGTCTCCCGAAAACCAGCTCGCGCTGCTTCGGCTTCGGCAGTCCACGAAACCAACGACGCCTTTTGCGATACGGCGGATGCACACGTCGTTACATAACCATGAAGCACAAGCGACGCCTGGACCACTGCCTCGTCTCCACACAACCAGCCAAGACGCCAGCCCGTCATGCTCATCGACTTCGAAAGTCCGCTGATCACGATCGTCCGATCGTAAAAGTTCGACAACGTCTCCGGTCGCTCGGCGGTGTAATAAAGCTCGCGGTAGATCTCGTCGCTGATCAGGTACGCGCCGTGGTCGCGCACAGCATCTGCGATGCTCGCGAGATCATAATTCGTCAACACACGCCCGGTCGGATTCGACGGACTAATACAGACGACGACTTTGGTTCGTGGTGTCAGCGCACGTCGAAACTCGTCGCGGTCGAAAGCAAATCCGGTTTCACGCGGCAGGCGATAAAACGTCGAAGTGCCGCCGGCCATCCGTACGATTGTCGGATAAGCAACAAATCCCGGGTTCGGAAGCAATACCTCGTCGCCTTCATCTACGAGTGCAAGCAATGCGAGATACAACGCTTCCTGCGAACCGGCGGTGATGATGACGCGTTCCGGCCGGCCTTCGAGATACGGATACTCACTCGCAACTTTCTCACGCAACGCCGGCAGACCCGCGTGCGACGTGTAACCGTTCTGCTCTTCGACGATGACTTTCACTGCCGCTTCGCGAATGACATCAGGTGTGGGCAGATCGGGTTCACCCAGACCGAGATTGATGCTGCCGGGAAGCGCCCGATCGAACACCTGCCGGATCACACTCTTCTCGATCCCTTGCAATCGTTTCGGGGCCTTGAACGTCATAGTACGTACTGTAGGGGCGGCCCTC
>DASWUM010000022.1:0-53265 GCA_036401595.1 Pyrinomonadaceae bacterium | reverse complement strand
AGGGCGGCCACGGAGGGCCGCCCCTACAATAACGCCCAAATCACGTCTTAATGCTGATGAATACCGAGAACTTAGCGTGAAGTAACAAACGGTTCCATCAACCGCTCTGGCATGAGCGGAATCTCGTTGAAACTGACGCCGGTGGCGTTCTCGATTGCGTTTAGGATTGCCGGGGCGGCGCCGTCCATGGGGAGTTCGCCGATGCCTTTGGCGCCGCCTGGTCCATAGGCGTACGGGGTCTCCTCAAAGTAAACGCGAATCGGGGGAATGTCGGCGGGTGTCGGGATGATGTAGTTGGTCATCTGATTGTTCGCCATCCGACCTTCTTTCCACACCACGTTTTCAAACAGCGTAAACCCGATCGCCTGCGCAACCCCGCCTTCGATCTGTCCGGCGGCGAGCACGGGATTTAACACGCGCCCGACTTCCTGAAGTGCCACAAAATCCTCGACGCGCGCTTCGTAAGTCAACTCGTCAAACGATACCTCAGCCACGTAAATTGCCCAGGCATAAGCACCATACGCATCGCCCTGGTACTTCTCATCGTCCCAATGAACGTTCGGTGGCGGTTTATATGTCGACGAAGTCTTCAACGAGCCAAATTGAGCGATGTAGTCGGCACACGCTTTCTTGAACTCGGCTTCGGAATACTCAGGTGGCAACAGACCGCTGCCCACAAGCGTCTGCTTCAAACCCAGCACGGCAGACTCGACGAGCTTGCCGACAACCATTGAAGTGCGCGAAGCGACAGTTGGACCACTATTCGGGACGCGCCCAGTGTCCGGTTGAACGATCTCGATTGAGTCGAAATCTATGCCAAGAGTTTCGGAAGCGATCTGTGAAAAGATCGTGTTGGTGCCTTGGCCGATCTCGGTGCTGGCCGCGAGTATTCGCACCGTGCCTTCGGCAGTCGCTTCAGCCGAAACCACCGATTGAAGATAAACCTCGCCGGAACCCGTAAACCCCGCGCCGTGCATAAACGAAGCGAAACCAATACCGTGCTTTTTGGAGAATCGCCCGTTACTGCCGTTGTTCTCGCGAGCAAAGCGTTCGCGCTTTGCATGGTAGTCGCTCAGTTTCAGTGCCCGCGTAAGCAGCTCGTCCATACGCACGTGCTCGCGGATCAACTGACTCGTCGCTGTCGTTTCGCCTTCGTGAATAAAGTTGCGACGGCGAAACTCTTCCGGCGTCAGACCAACAGCGTGGGCGACTTTATCCATTTGCCGCTCAAGCGCGAAGATGCTCTGCGGCGCGCCAAAGCCTCTGAACGCACCGTGCGGCGGAACGTTAGTAGCGACGGCCTTGCTGTGGATACGAACGTTGGGACAAACGTATGGACCAGCGGCATGGATCGTTCCGCGTGAGAGCACGACCGGCGAGAGCGTGCAGTAAGCGCCGCCATCGATTACGAAGTCGATCTCCATTGCGAGAAGTTTTCCGTCTTTCGACACGGCCGTCTTGTGACGCGTTCGCGACGGATGTCGTTTGGTGGTCGCGACCATGTCTTCCGCGCGGTCGTAGATCATCTTGACAGGCTTGCCGGATTTCCATGCGAGCAGTGCAGCATGTCCGGCAATCAGCGACGGATACTCTTCCTTGCCGCCGAAGCCGCCGCCTGTTTCGGTTTGAATGATGCGGATCTTCTCTTCCGGCAGATCAAACAACTTCACGAGTGCTTTGTGAACGTAGTAGGGACACTGCATCGAGCCCCAAACGGTCACACCGTCGTTCGCGTTCGCGATTGCGATCGCGCCGTTGTTCTCGATGTAGAGTTGTTCCTGCGCACCGGTTTCGTATTCGCCTTCGATGATAAGATCGGCGCCCGCCCAGGCGTCATCAACGTTGCCTTTATCAACCAGAAACTTTTTGAAGACGTTGTCTTCGCCCCAGATGATTTGCTTTTTCGCGAGTGAGTCGGCGAGCGAGAAGATAGCTGGTTGCTCTTCCACTGTGATGTGGACGTTGCGACGTGCTTCTTCGACGAGATATTTATCCGCGTGAGCGAGAAGCACGACGGGCTCCTCCGGATGGTTTACGAAGCCATCGGCGAGATAGGGTTGATCGTTGAGAATCAATGCGACGTAGTTGGCGCCGGGAATGTCTTTGGCAGTGACGATGACGAACTCGTCCCAGGGAATGTCGCCTTCGAACGAGATGTTCGTGATCTTCCCGCGAGCTGCGGGGCTGCGCACGGTTGTCCCGTGAAGCATTTCCGGGAACGACAGATCGTCAACGTAAAGCGCCTGGCCGGTGACTTTCTTGCGGCCTTCTTTACGCGGTACTGATTTGCCGATGGGATGAGTCGTCACAGTCTAAATATAGCCGCGGATTTGCGCGGACGACACGGATTAGAACTCTGTCTACGGTTTTGTAATCACTAACGGATTCGCTTCGAGCTCTCGCCGGTAGAACACGCGCGGTCGTTGCACGCTTCGCTTTTCACCTTCAGTAAAAGTGATCTCTTCCAACCCGAGCCCGCGGCCCTGGCTCATCTTTTCTTCCTGCATTTGCGGCACGCGGTCGGTCGCGAAGTCGAGCCACTCGCGCGCAATCACGACGCCATCCTTAGGAGCGCTATCAGCCACCGGTGTCTTCAATCCTTCTTCAACGAGCGCGTAGGTCAAGTAACCATGACCAAGCTGCGCGGCCTCGAGCGCGGCCTGAAAACTCTGCGCCGCAGTCAGAATGTACATTCCCTTTTCGTACGCGAGTTGGGCCAGGCCCTTTGAATTCATCGGGCCGCGTCGTTTCTCCTCCGCTTCGAGCGCCTGACCTGAATTGCACGCGTCGATGATCAGCAACAGGTGACCGGCGTCCAGACCTTCAACGGCATTCTCCAACTCGATATCCGAAATGCTGTGAGCGAGCATTGTATTCAAACCCTGCTCGGTCAGCTTCGTGCGCTCGCCCGTGTAACCGAGATCGTGGGGTATCAGGTAGAAACGTTGTGCCTGCGCGGTGCCGTGACCGGCGAAGTAGATCACGACTGTATCTTCCGGTTCGGCACGTTTGAGTGCATCCAACGGAGTGGACTTCAAACTCGGTGGTCCAGCGGCGCCCGCCAGCCGGCTGACTGCCGCAAGGATGTTGGCTTTGGTCGCATCCTGATCGAGCAACTGAATAACTTCGACGCGTTCAAATCCGCCGACCTGAGTTTGACGGCGACGCATCTCCTCCGCAAAGCTCCGCGCATCGGCGGTCGCATACTTCAAGTTGTATTGCGTGTTCGCGTACTCGTTGACGCCAACAGCAATGATGTAAGCCGTGCCCTTGCGGTTGAGAGTGTCGGCGCCGGTAAATACGAGCGGCGCATCCTTGCTCTTAACGTTGTCGCGATTGAAGCCGTACGCTACCAGACGATTTGGACCAGCAGTCACAGTAATCTCTTCTTCGAGCGAGACCGCTGCCTGACCTTTCAGCACGTCTCCATGCCAGACCTTCACGAGCGATCCGTTGCGGAAAAGACGAACATCCTGCGCGCCCGTGCCCTTCGGATTGTCTTTATCAGCCGGTGCGTCGGAAACATCAATCTTCACTTTGATTGTCCGTGTCGCAACCGCCGAATCGGGCGGCTGGCCCACGAGCGACAACTTCACCACCGGCTGACGTCGATCTTTCTTCGACACATCCTGAGCAACCTTCGGCCGCTTTCCGTTGAAGATGTCAGCCAGCAAACCCGGATAGTAAAACTCATTGAAGAACCACTCGACAGGCGCGACGTTGAACGTGTCCTGGTTGTAACGCCAGAGGATTTGATTCCAGGAAACAGGCGTGCCGTCAAAGAGACCCTGCGGTGTGATCGCCATCCACTCGCCGCCATCATCGAGCGAAACCAACGTCAACAAATGCTCAGCCGTTTTTGTGTCCCAGATGAAAGTACTGCCATCGTCACTCGCCGACGCCAGCAATCTCCCGTCAGGACTAAAATCGATCGACTCGATCGGCGACGTGTGACCCGACAACGTCCGCAACTCTTTTTGTGTTGCAACGTCCCAGATCTTGATCGTGCTGTCAGTTGCACCTGAGGCGAGTAACTTGCCATCGCGACTAAAAGCGACTTTGCTAACACCTCGTCCGTGTCCTTTGATTGACGCAATCTCGCGTCCACTCGCAACATCCCAAAGCTGCACGCGGCCCACCGCTTCAACTTTTAGATCCTTCATCATGTCGGCCGGATCTTGAGTCTTCGACCCCTTCTTCGGACGCTGCGTCATCGCCGAATTCATCATCGCCGCGATATCGATGTTGGACTTTGACTCAACGCCACCGGTTGCGAGCATGCTGCCATCGCGGGTGAAGGCTGCCGATGTCACTGACTGGCCCATCGTGCCCGCCGACATCGTCCCGAGCGTGTTGGTAAGCATGGCGGCGATGTCAGCCATGTTTGGCATGGTGGGCATCTGACCTGGCTTGCCGGGCGTAAAGACCGGAGGTTTGAATGAAGCGAGGGGCGACGACGTCAGATCACGAAGCTTGCTGCCCGATTGCACATCGTAAAGCGAGATCTGGCCGCCGATACCGCTGATGACTACAAGCGATCGACCGTCGCTCGTGAACTCTGCCTGCATTGGAACTTCGGTTGGCGTGATCGAGCGCAATTCCCGCCCGGTCTTAAGATCCCAAAGCTTTACGTGGCTGCCGCGCGTAAACGACACAGTTGCCGTCGGTTGCTGATTCTCAATTGGTCCATAGAGAACGGCGAGCATTGAGCTGTCAGGGCTGAAGCGACTACGCAGGATGGTTCCAGTCTCATCTGACGGAGTCAACGTTTGTAACTGGCGTCCGCTCGGACTCTCAACGATCGTGAGCACGTTTGAGTTGATCGTCATCAGCGCGATCGTCTTGCCATCGGGACTTACAGTTCCGTACGCCTTCTCGTTCGCGTCCGGCACTATGCGCAGACCGCGACCCGTGCGCAGATCCCAACGTGTGCGACCACCCGAGATCAGTTCCATGCCGTCGGCACTAAACGCGACGTTGTACGCCATGTTCGTGCGACCATTCATGGTCGAGAGTCGTTTGCCGGTTTCGGTTTCCCAGAGAATCGTTTCTGTGGCGATGCCGCCCGTAGCGAATCGTTTGCCGTCTTCGCTAAAACTGATGAAAGCGTCGCCGTTTGGAACGGTGATGTTCACTGGGACTGTGACCGACGGCAGCTCGCGGAACGTAGTCGTGTCCCACAGTTTGACGGTGTAGTTATCGGAAAGCGCAAGCAGTCGACCGTCGCGACTAAATTCCACCTGGCACCATTCTTTAGTCGTTGGCCCAAGCTCGCGATCCTTTTTGGCAGTCAGGTCCCAGAGTTTGAAACGTTTGTCATGAACGCCGGCAGCAAGCAGATGTCCATCGGGGTTGAATGAGAGTTGCAGACTGTCGACCTGATGGTCGGGTACTTTCACACGTCGCACTTCACGACCACTGGCGAGATCCACGAACCTGATTTCCGGCTCGACACCGATTGAGACAAGCAACAACTGAGTGCCGTCAGGCGAGAGCGTGAGACCTGAATCCGAGCCGTTGAAACCACCGAGGCCGCTCATGCCTGATTCGAATGCGCGTAGTTCGCGGCCAGTTGAAAGATCCCAAACTCTGACAGAGTCGCTGATAGTTATCAGGCGATTGTCCGGTGTAAAGGCAATGAAGTAGACGCCCAACGGAGCCATGATGCCTTGTGAGCTGCCGCCGCCGAGTTTGTACAATTCACGCCCGCTCACTACGTCCCAAACAGTTACCGCGTTATCACCGCCCGAAGCAGCTATGAGACGACTGTCGCGGCTGAATGCAAATGTAGGAGCAAGCGCTGAGACAGCCTGACCACCACTCGAAAGATCGCGGAGCTTGCGATTCGTTGCAGTTTCCCAGAGCTTGATCGTGTTGCTGCGAAAAGTGGCGGTGGCGAGCAAACGGCCGTCGGGACTGAAAAGAAGACGCATCGCGCCGTAGAACTTGCTGTAACCGGTTTGGAGAACGAGCTCGGGTTTGGCTTCTCGCGAACCTTGATTGCCTGGAGTGTTTGTTGTTTGTCCGCCGCTTTGAATACCGAGGCCGCGATTGTCTGGAGGCGTGGGAGTCGGCGTTTGCGCGAACGCAGACGCTGCAAACAACGAGAAGAAAATAGATAATGCGAAATTTCTTTTATTTCTCATGTAAACCCCATGCCAAATCTGAATGCTCCAACAGGAGCAATCCCACCGCGACCAGCGCGAGTATGAACATTACCGGATGGATCTCTTTGCGACGGCCAACAACCAGATAAAGGCCAACGTGCGAAATGAAGCCCCAGAGTATTCCCTGGGTAATCGAAAAGGTCAGGGGGATGAGGATTATAGTCAAAAAAGCCGGCAGACCTTCCTCAATTTTCCGAAAATCAATGTGGCTGACGCTCTTGAACATCGACGCGCCCACCAGAATTAAAACCGGCGCCGTCGCGTAAACCGGCACCATTCCCGCGAGCGGCGCCAGAAAGAAGCAAGGCAGAAAGCAAAGCGCCGTAAATACTGACGTCATGCCCGTGCGCCCGCCACTGTCGATTCCCGCGATACTTTCGATGTAAGCCGTGCCCGACGACGTGCCGGCAAGTCCGGCTCCAAACGTGGCAAACGAGTCGACTATCAATCCCTGTCGCAGATGGCGTGGATTACCATTTTCGTCGAGCAGATCCGCCGCGTGAGCGACGCCGATAAACGTCGAAATCGAGTCGAAGAGGTCGGTAAAGAGAATGCCGACGATCGCGGGCAGAAGCGAGAGTCTCAGAGCGCCGAGAATGTCTAACTTCAAAAAGACGGTATGAAAGTCTGGCGGACTCAAGAGACTCGGCGGCGCCTTGATTTGTCCGGACGCCAACGCAAGCAGAGTTACTACGAACATCCCCGCCAGGTATGCGAACGCACTACGTCGAATCAGGAGCAGCACGGTCACCATCAGCCCTACGATTGCAAGAATCGTCTGCAGTCCGAGAGTTCCCAGTTTTACGAGTGTGACCGGATCCGAAGTGATAAAACCGGCATTCTTCAAACCGATGAACGTGATGAAGACGCCGATGCCAGTGGCGGTCGCGATACGCAGTTCCGACGGGATCGCTTGCGCTATCGTTTCCCGAATGCGAGTGACGGAAATTATGAGGAACAGCACGCCGGCCCAGAAGATGATCCCGAGCGCCGTTTGCCACCAGACTTTCTGCGTCAGAATGATCGTGAAAGTGAAGAAGGCATTGATGCCCATCCCGGGCGCAACGGCAAACGGAAGTTTCGCGTAGACGCCCATCATAAGCGTCATCACAAAACAGATCAGCACGGTGGCGGTCAAGACACCGCTGAAAGCCATGCCTGTGCCGGGCGTTGAGAGAATCGAAGGATTCACCACGACGATGTACGACATCGTGAAGAAAGTGGTGATTCCGGCGATTGCTTCGGTGCGAAGGCTCATCGGGGATAGGTCACAGGCCGCACAGGATATCAGAACTAACAAGCCACGGATAATGCGAATCTGTGCAAATCGGATTTACACGATCCGTCTCATCCGTGGCTTGCTTTCAGCCTGCAAGGAGTTCCCCAACTTCTGCGGGCCGAGATGCGGCAGTTTTCTTATCCTGCGACGATGATCACGAGGCTTCTCTTTTTTGCAGTGGCGACCAGTTGCTTATGCTCTGACTTCGAGCGCAGCGCCGCGAGCGTTGTCGAATCGCCGGAGAGTTGGGCCTGGGCGAAGAAATATCGATCGTCGTAACGCTCGAAAACGAGTTTCGAGCTGTCAGAGGCGTGACCGTTTATGGCGTTCGTCAGGACGATCGCACTCGAGCGACCATTCATACTTCGGATCTGAAGAGCTCGTCGGTCGGAACTTGGATTGACGACCGTGATCGTGTATTTGCCCGCCAGCAGCGTCTTGTTACCCACCGTAAACGCGAACGGAATATTGGCAATCACGCGTTGCGTGCTGCTGGATTGGGCCTGCGCGCCGGCGGTGAGCGCGGTCGCGAGAATGATGATCGCGAAGAGCATGTTGAAGAATCGTTTCATGGTAAACCTCCGTTTTTTCGTTAGCACTTTTTCCCTACATTTATTCACGCGGAGGTTTGGACCGGATTCCCTCACGAGCCTCAAACATTTGTTGTAAACTCTCGGCTGAGAACCGCCTATGCAGCCGTCTGAAGGCATAACGCAGCTACTGATCGACTGGGAAAAGGGCGATCAGGGCGCGCTTGAAAAGCTGATGCCGCTCGTCTATAGCGAACTGCGACGTCTGGCGAGCAACTATCTACGCCGGGAACGCGGCGAACACACCCTACAACCCACGGCCCTCGTAAATGAGGCGTATCTAAAGCTGGTCGATCAACGAAATGCGAAATGGCAGAATCGTGCCCATTTTTTCGGAATCTCGGCGCAGTTGATGCGACGGATTCTGGTGGACCACGCGCGCCAGCATCAGGCGGTTAAGCGTGGCGGATCGCAGCAGCAAAGAATCTCGATCACGAATGTCGAAAAGCTCGCACACGAACCCGAAGTTGACTTGCTGGCCTTAAATGAAGCACTTGACGAGCTTGCACGAATGGACGAGCAGCAGAGCCGGATCGTCGAACTGAAGTTTTTCGGCGGACTTTCTATTGAAGAAATTGGAGAAGTACTCGGAATTGGGCACGCCACGGTCGAGCGGGATTGGAAACTGGCGCGCGCGTGGCTGCGCCGGCAGTTGCAGTGAGGGGATTCGAAGTATTCGTACGCGTCTTAATTAGAGGGTTTATTAGCCACGGATAACGCGGATTTAAATCGCAGATGACCCCGGAACGCTGGCAGCAGGTCAAAGAAATTTTCAATTCGGCGATTAACTATCGGCCGGAGGAGCGAAGCTCGTTTGTGTCGCGAGCGTGCTCCGGCGACGAGGAGTTACGCAATGAAGTTGAATCTTTGATTGCGTCACACGAAGAAAGCGGAAGCTTTATTGACCAGCCTGCTTTCGAGGCGGCGGCATCGTTGTTGGGCCGCGAAAGCCGTGAACTCAACGCCGGTCAGATGATCGGTTCTTACGAGGTGATCTCATTCATCAGTCGTGGCGGCATGGGTGAGGTTTATCTCGCCGAAGACAAGCGGCTTGGTCGCAAAGTCGCTCTGAAACTCCTGCCTGCTTCGTTTACGACCGACGACGATCGACTACGGCGTTTCGAACAGGAAGCTCGCGCCGCCTCGGCTCTCAATCATCCAAACATTATCACGATCTACGAGATCCGCGAGGCTGCGGGCTCGCACGTCATCGCTACTGAATTCGTCGAAGGCGAAACGCTGCGCCTGCGCTTGAATCGTGCGCCGCTGTCGTTAGCCGAAACACTGAACATCGCGATGCAGATTGCAGACGCACTCTCAGCCGCGCACAAAGCCGGGATCATCCATCGCGACATCAAACCCGAAAACATCATGCTGCGACCCGACGGCTACGTGAAAGTGCTCGACTTCGGGCTCGCAAAACTTAGCGAACAGGCGTCGCCGGTAGTCGCCGCTGAAGCGCCGACGATTCAGGTTCGAACAGGTTCAGGCATCGTGATTGGAACGGCGGGCTACATGTCGCCGGAACAGGCGCGTGGACTGAGCGTCGACCATCGTTCCGACATCTTCAGTCTCGGCGCCGTGATCTACGAAATGCTCGCTCGACGCAAGCCATTCGAGGGCGACACGCCGAGCGACACCTTGGCCGCGATACTCAAAACTGAACCGTCGCCGCTCTCGCGGATCTCGCCGGGAATTCCGTCTGAGCTCGTTCGCATCGTCAACAAGTCGCTGCGAAAGGATCGTGAAGAGCGTTACCAGGTCGTGAAAGATCTCTGGCTCGATCTCAAGGCGCTCAAACAGGATCTCGAGTTTCAAGACAAACTCGATCGCTCAGTTTCAAATGAAGGCGACGGCACCGCAGTCATGCCTGCCGGTGAGCCAACGGCGATGTTATCCGGGCCGCGACACACGTCATCACGAAGCGCGATCAGCAACATCAGCGATTCGATCAGCCTCGAGATCAAGCGTCACAGAGTTGGCGCTGTGCTCACTTTGATTGCCGCGCTGTTCATCGTCGCCGCCGGCGGTTTTGGGCTTTACAAATGGCTGCGCAAAGAAGAACCAGTCGCACGTTTCTGGGACGTCAGGCTTTCGCGTTTGACCAACTCCGGAAACGCGATCGACGCCACCATCTCGCCGGACGGAAAGTACATTGTTTACGTCTTGAGCGATCGCAGCAGTCAGAGTCTCTACATTCGTCAGGTAAGCACCGCGAACGACAAGTTGATCGTTCCTCCGGCGCGTGTCGGATATTTCGGGATGACTTTCTCGCCGGATGGTAACGAAATCTATTACGTGCTGAAAGTCGATCTCGATGAGGGCACGCTTTATCGTATTCCGACGCTTGGCGGCACACCCATCAAAGTCTTGCAGAAAATTGATGCGTCGATCAGTTTCTCACCGGATCGCAAGCAGTTTGTGTTCGTGAGAGGCAACTATCCTAAGCAGGGAGAAAGCGCGCTCGTGATCGCGAACGCGGATGGCAGCGGTGAACGGAATCTCGTCGTCAAAAGGCCTCCCGAACAGTTTGCGCCGATCTTCTTTACCGGACCGTCGTGGTCCCCGGATGGAAAGCTCATCGCAGCGAGTGTGGTCACGATCGGCGGTCGCAGCAGAGTAGCCACCTTTTCTGTAGAAGATGGAAGTGAGAAGAACCTGACGACGGAGTCATGGCTCTACTCGGCGCGAGTTCAGTGGTTGCCGGATATGAGCGGCGTGTTGGCTGTTGCGGGAGACAATCCAACCTCATCGATGATCTGGCACATCAGCTACCCGGATGGTCGTGTGAGGCGAGTTACCAACGATCTGAATTCGTATCGCGCGATGAGCTTAACTCAGGACGGCAAACAACTCACCACGATCCAGGTTCAGGGTCTGGTTAACCTCTACGTAGTGCCTGATGCTGACGCTTCCAAAGAGGTCAGACTTCCGACCGGAAACGTGAGCAATTTCTTTTCGCTGACTGGCAGCAATGTTTCGTGGGTACCCGATGGAAGAATTGTTTACACTTCAAACGAGAGTGGAAACGCTGACATCTGGATCACTGATCCGGACGGAAAGAACCGGCAACAGTTAACTGCAAACCGAGGGACAAACGTGTCGCCTGTGGTTACCGCGGACGGGCGCTACATCGTGTTTGTGAATTGGCAAGACGGCCGGAAAAACGTTTGGCGAATGAATGTCGACGGCAGTAATCCGACGCAGTTGACGACCGGCTTGTCTGAAGGTTTTCCGGCGTTGTCACCTGATAGTCGTTGGGTGGTCTATACCTCGCTCGATGGAACTAAGCCGACACTTTGGAGAGTGTCAATTGACGGTGGCAAACCGATTCAAGTCACAGATCACGTAGCGACTACTTCAGCGGTCTCGCCTGATGGTAAATCGATTGCTTTCACATATCCGGAATCGAACGATCCGCGAGCTGCTCCGAACCGCATCGCCGTAATTCCGTTTGAGGGTGGCACTCCGGAAAAAACCATGACGTTGCCACTTGGCGGTACTGTCTTGACTGCGATTCATTGGTGGTCGAATGACAGTAAGTCGATTTTTTACACAGCCACGTCAAACAATGTGACGAATATCTGGAGCCAGCCTCTTGATGGCGGTTCACCCAAGCAGGTAACGCAGTTCAAAGACATGCTGATTACCGGATTTGCCTGGTCTCACGACGGAAAACAATTGGCATGCACGCGCGGCGCTTTGGTGCGGGATGCGATCCTGATCGCTGATTTGAAATGAGTCTGGAGATACACGATGGATTGGCGGGTAATGCTGACAACGTTTGGAATCATTTTTCTCGCGGAGATGGGTGACAAGACTCAGCTCGCAGCGATGACGATGGCGGCGGATTCAAAGAAGCCGTGGGCCGTCTTTATCGGAGCGAGTTTAGCGCTGGCTGCGGTTTCGGCGTTGGGAGTTTTGGTGGGGAGTGTTGTTGGTGATTACGTGCCGCTCGCGTGGGTGAAGCGAGTCGCGGCGACTGCTTTCATCGTCATTGGCGTATTGATGCTGATGGGAAAGTTTTGATCCACAGATTACGCAGATTCTATTTTCAGTGTAATCTGCGTAATCTGTGGATGAACAAATATGCCCCAAACTCCCCACATCGAACGCCACTTCACTTCGAGCGAAGTCGTTCGTGACATTGTCATCGGAATGGCTGACGGTCTGACGGTCCCGTTCGCACTGGCCGCGGGACTGACCGGCGCCATCGCACAAACCGGAATCATCGTTACTGCCGGACTCGCAGAGATCGCCGCGGGCTCGATCGCGATGGGCCTCGGCGGCTATCTCGCCGCGAAGTCTGACGCCGAACACTACGCCAAAGAACGTGAACGCGAAAAACGCGAGGTGCAGGAAATCCCTCACGAAGAGATGCGAGAAGTCGCTGAAGTTTTCCAGGCGTACGGGCTCAGCGAAGAAGAAACGTGGCCCATCGTTCAGGCTCTCAAACGCCAACCGGGCAACTGGGTCGACTTCATGATGCGCTTTGAGCTCGGTCTCGAGAAACCTCAACCCGGTCGCGCGCTCGCCAGCGCGCTCACGATTGCGGGCGCGTACATCGCCGGCGGTCTCGTTCCCCTCGCGCCGTACTTCTTCTCACACACCACGTCAGGCGCGTTGTTGTATTCAGTAGCGTTCACGCTCGCTGCATTGCTGATCTTCGGGTTTGTGAAGGGCCGCTTTACCGGAACGCGTCCGGTTAGAAGCGCATTACAGACTGCGTTGATTGGCAGTGTTGCCGCGGGCGCCGCGTTCGGGATCGCCCGATTGATCGGCGGGTGAGGAATCGCGAAAACTCCTGGTTTCAGCGTATAATTTCCGAGCTTCATTATCCCAGCAATCAAACCGCAGTGGCTGGCACCAGGAGGAAAATGTATGGTTACAAAATTACAACGCTCTGACTCAATTGACCGGATTGCAGAGCTGCTTGGGCCCAAAGCCTCTGAATTACTAAACCACTCAACACAAACGATTTCCAAGGATCACATACAACTTCCCGGTCCTGATTTTGTCGACCGCGTCTGGGGTATCTCCGATCGTTCCCCGTCGGTGCTGCGGTCACTGCAATCGCTGTTCGACAACGGCAGACTGGCGGGCACCGGCTATCTTTCGATCCTTCCGGTGGACCAGGGCATCGAGCATTCGGCCGGCGCTTCGTTTGCGCCCAATCCGCAGTACTTCGATCCGGAAAATATCGTGAAGCTTGCCATCGAAGGCGGCTGCAATGCCGTTGCCTCAACCTTCGGCGTGCTTGGGACGGTGGCGCGAAGGTACGCGCACAAGATTCCATTCATCGTTAAGATCAATCATAACGAGTTGTTGACGCTGCCGAACAAGTTTGACCAGGTGCTTTTTGGGACGGTGAAAGAGGCACACAATCTTGGGGCGGTTGCTGTTGGCGCCACAATATATTTTGGATCCGACGAATCGACCAGACAGATAACCGAAATCAGCAAAGCCTTCGCACAAGCTCACGATCTCGGCATGGCGACCATCCTTTGGTGTTACCTGCGCAACCCGGGATTCAAAACTCCCGAAGGCGACATGCACGCCGCTGCCGATCTCACGAGCCAGGCAAATCACCTCGGCGTGACGATCCAGGCCGACATCATCAAGCAGAAACTTCCGGAGCGAAACGGTGGCTACAAAGCGGTCGAGCAGGCTCTGGGTGGCTCGTATGGAAAGACCAGCAAGCTGGTTTACGAGAAGCTCACCACTGACAATCCGATCGATCTCGTCAGGTATCAGGTTGCTAACTGTTATATGGGTCGCTGTGGATTGATCAACTCGGGTGGCGAGTCGAAGGGTGCGAGTGATCTGGCTGAGGCGGTTCGCACAGCAGTAATCAACAAACGCGGTGGTGGTATGGGCCTGATCTCAGGCCGCAAAGCCTTCCAGCGCCCGATGAGCGAAGGTGTGGAGCTGCTGAACGCGATTCAGGACGTCTACCTGAGCGACGAAATCACAGTGGCTTAGTTAGCCACAGATTTGCACGGATAAACACGGATTAGAACCAAATGAAAGGTTTTCTGATCCGTGTTTATCTGTGTAAATCCGTGGCTCCTCTTCCGCACGTATATTTAACGCTTGCAACCTAAACGAGCACAAGAAGACGACGTGGAACTGTTGAAGGCCATCGCCGCGAGGGATGAGGCGGCCCTCACACAGCTCTACGATCGCTACCGCGTAATCCTGTTTGGACTCTTAATGCGTATATTGAATAACCGCGAGGAAGCGGAAGACGTCCTGCAGGAGGTTTTTCTCCAGGTTTGGCGTAAAGCCGACGACTTCGACGAAGAACGCGGACGCCCATTTACGTGGCTGGTAACCCTGGGACGCAGTCGTGGCATCGACCGCCTGCGAACACTCGCATCGCGAGAACGCGTCGCTGAAGCAGGCGCCAGAGACGCAGTGGAAGCAGTTTCCGACGCAGCCAGCGACGCGTTCAAGTCAGAACAACGCGGACTCGTCAACAAAGCGCTCGCACAACTCCCCGACGAGCAAAAGAGTCCCTTGATGCTTGCTTACTTCGATGGTCTCACGCAATCAGAAATTGCAACGCGTTTGGACGCGCCGCTGGGGACGGTGAAGACGCGCATGCGCACTGGCCTGATGAACTTGCGCGAGTTGCTGGCAGGTCAGGGAGAGAGTTTCGGTTTTTAGGAAGAGAATGGTTCACGAAGACTACAAGGAGATGATTCCGGTGCGCGCGCTGTCCGCGCTCGACGCAGTGGAAGAGCGTGCTTTGAACGAACATCTCGAAAACTGTGATGAGTGTCGCAAGGAACTCGAAGAGTGGCAGGCGACTGCTGCAACTCTCGCCGTTACGGCCGATCCTGCGGAGCCCTCGCCGAACGTTCGTGAACGAATCCTGAGCGAAGTGCGAAAGGATCTCTCGGCTCCGGAGGTCATTCCTTTCAGATCTACTTCGCGAAACATCTGGAGATCGTTTGGGTCGTTGGGAGCGATGGCTGCAGTGGTTCTGTTTACCGCTTTGATCGTTGGTATCGTTGTAATGTGGCGCGAGAACAACGCGAATAAAGACAGGCTTGCGCAGATAAATGAGTTCTTGCAGGTGGCCAGCAGGCCGGGTGCACGAGTGAGTGAACTCAGAGGCGTCGATCTCGGTTCGGGTGCAACTGCTACGCTGGCCTACGACAAAACCGGGCACGCGATGCTGTTGGCCGACAAACTGCCGCGTGCTCCGCAAGGAAAGGCCTACCAGTTGTGGTTTATCGTTGGCAAGAATCCGCCCATGCCTGGAAAGACATTCTCACCGGATGATGAGGGCGCGGGAGTGTTGCGAGATCAGATGCCGAAAGAGGCGCTCGACTCGGCAATTTTCGCGATAACTCTTGAGCCGCAAGGTGGAGTCACTGCTCCCACAGGTCCGATCTATTTGCGCTCTTTCGAGGTCAACTAATTTGCTGTTACACTTCCCCACATGAGCACGGGGAAGAAGCAACCACCACCGGTCGATAATTCTGTTTCGGACTCAACCGGACAGTACGATTTGCGCTTTGTTTTATGGCGGCAGTTCTGCGCGAAGTACCAAATTCCTGTCGACACCTTACCGAGTCAGTTGAACGACGAGCAGAAGGAATTGTGGGAAGAAATGAAGTCCAAACGCCTGAAGTAAATCCGTCTTCATCCGTGTAATCTGTGGCTAAAAATACCTTGTAAGAAACGGATTAGTTAGTCTCTCCTCGCCGATCGTCGTCACCGGTCCGTGCCCTGAATAGACTTTCACATCGTCATCCAACGTCATCAACTTATTCTTGATCGAACTCAGCAATTGCTCCGTCGATCCACCCGGAAGATCAGTCCGTCCGATCGATCCCGCGAACAACACGTCTCCGACAAATACGACTTGCTCCTTGCGCTCGTACAACACAACGTGACCGGGCGTGTGACCCGGACAGTGCAACACCTCGAATTCGAGCCGGCCGACTGAATACTTTTCACCGTCAGTCCAATAGTGCTCGACTTTCGGCGGTGTTTCGAAAGCAAACCCGAGCGCTGCCCACTGCGCGCGCGGAATCCCGATCCACGCCGGCTGTTCCGGCAGTCCGTCGTACATGAACTCGTCGCCTTTATGCAGGCGAATCTTTGCCAGCGGCTTCAGTTTCTTTAGTGCCGACACGCCGCCGACGTGGTCGAGATGCGCATGTGTTAGCGCAATCGCCTGAAGGGTGAGACCGCGTCGCTCGAGCATCTCGACAATTCGTTCCGCTTCGTCTCCGGGATCGATGCAGATTGCTTGTTTAGTTTCTTCGCAGCCGACGATACGCGTGTGCTGCTGAAACGCAGTGACTGTGATTTCTTCGATGATCATGTGGCTTGTATAATAATTACCATAGTGCCTTTAACTGCTCAATCAGCACCACTAGCCGCCGTCCTCGATTCGATGACCGTCGAAGGTGCGCCTGAGTTGACCGAACATCTCGACGCCGGGACGCTGAAGTGTTATGCGTGCGGGCATCGCTGCTTGATCAAATCAGGCAAGCGCGGAATCTGCAAGGTTCGATTTAACGAAGACGGACACCTGCGCGTGCCCGCAAACTACGTCGCCGCGCTCGCGTGTGATCCAACTGAGAAGAAACCGTTTTTCCATGTGATGCCGGGCTCTGACACGTTGACGTTTGGGATGCTCGGTTGCGATTTGCACTGCGCCTATTGCCAGAACTGGCTCACGTCTCAGGCATTGCGTGACGATGCTGCCGGAACGAATCCGACAATGATTTCAGCAGAACGTCTCGTGACGATGGCAAAAGTTCACGGCGCTTCGATGATCGGCAGCAGTTATAACGAACCACTGATCACGGCGGAGTGGGCCGTCGATGTTTTCAAACAAGCCCGGCCAGCCGGATTCAAAACCGCTTTCATTTCAAACGGCAACGCGACGACGCAAGTGCTCGACTACCTGCGTCCCTGGACCGATTGTTACAAGATCGACCTGAAGTCGATGAGTGATAAGAATTACCGCCAGCTCGGCGGCGTGATCGACAACATACTCGACACGGTGACGATGGTCCACGAGCGTGGTTTTTGGGAAGAGATCGTGACGCTCGTGATTCCCGGCTTCAACGACTCCGAAGCTGAGCTGCGAAGTGCTGCAGATTTTATTGCCTCAGTCTCACCGGACATACCGTGGCATGTGACGGCATTTCACCAGGACTACCGCATGACTGAAAACGCAAACACCACCGCCGAGCAATTGATCCGAGCTTGTGAGATTGGTCGTGCGGCAGGTTTGAACTACGTCTACGCCGGAAATCTTCCGGGTCGAGTTGGACGTTGGGAGAATACTTACTGCCCGTCGTGCGATGAGTTGTTGGTGGAACGTTTCGGTTATTTGATTAGGCAGGTAAACGTCACGAAGGAAGGTCGTTGTCCTAACTGTTCAACGACCATCCCTGGGATTTGGAGTTAGCCACAGAAGCACAAAAGGAACTTATTTAGTTGGGCTGGCTTTTGCTGTCGGTGAAGCCGCCGGTGGTGGCGGAACTGAAGCTGCCGGCGTTGCCGCTGCGGCTGCAACAGCCGCGGGATCGATCTTCACGGCCTGCGATGCTATTACCTGCCATTTGCCGTCGCGTCGCGCGTAGACATCCAGGAAGCGATACTCGCCACTGATATCAATCGGTTTCTTTTGACCGGGAACGGCGTACTTTCCGTTTTTGATCACGCTGCGTCCGGTAATAAACGCCGAGTCTGCGTTTGTTACTACTACTTTCGGCTCCAGCATTTCGTACGATTCCGTAGTGATTGCACCCGATTCGATGGTACGAATTTCTTCAGCCTTCGTAGCTGTTGTACCGTCGGGGTAAATGATTACCGCGTTGTCTGCAAGAAAGCCCTTAACAGCCTCTGCGTTGTGGGACTTGCCCGCGTTGGCCCATTCGCGTTCAATCCGTATCAATTCAGCCTCGATTGCTGTCGGATCAAACGTCTCCTTCGCCGGAGTCGCACTCGTTGCGGCGAGATTGCGATTAGTATCTGCTGCCGGCTGGCATCCACTCAGAACGATGACGAAAAGGCCTGCCAGCAACACGAGTGCGCTTCTGTTCATTTCGATAGGGCTCCTTACGACGGGTTAATGGACCAACAAAAAGCATTCAGCTTCTACGACATACTACCGTATCAGTCAACTCGTTTCAGGGGCGTCTGATATTGACATCGCGGTTTCTTAGGATTATTTTTCCCGCATATAAGCAAACCCGGGGCAATCAAGGGCAAAATTTTTTCTGGCTCCGGCGGTATTTTCCCTACCTGTTTGTTCGTGAACATGTAATAACTTAGGAAAGGAGTAACCATGACTCGCCTTTTGAGATCCTCCAAATTCTGGTTACTGAACCGTGCCTTGCTTGTAGTGATTAGTTTCACGCTCGCCGGAGCGGCGTTAGCTCAAACCGCTAAGCGTCCCAACCCCGCCCCCCACGAAGAAGATCCGGTCTTTCAGGAATATCGTGGAGTGAAGCTCGGCTGGGTCGCGGATGAGGTGCGCAAGAAACTCGGTAATCCTGCCAACAAAGCCGACGATCAGGACTACTATGAGTTTAGTGAAACCGAACGAGCTCAAGTCTACTACGACAAAGCACGCCAGGTGACGGCCATCTCGGTGGACTTCATCGGTACGGGAACCAGCGTTCTTACCCCGCAACAGGTCTTTGGCGCAGACATCGAAGCAAAATCCGATGGCTCCAAGTCGAGGCTGGTGCGATATCCGAAAGCCGGTTACTGGGTTTCGTACATCCGGACCGCTGGTGACAACCCGATAATATCGGTGACGATGCAGAAACTTTCACAGTAGTGATCCTCGCAGAGAACATCAAGGACAGGGCTCTTTTCGAAGGATTCAACAAGGTCGGAATTGTTGGCGCGGAGTCGCTTGATGACGAAGGTCGCCGCTTAAGAGAGTGGCTTGCGCGTGGCCATCACGGCAATATGAGCTGGATGGCCCGCGACGTCCACAAGCGCATCAGTCCGCAGGAAATTTTTCCGCAAGCGCGTTCCGTCGTAGTTGTTGCGCTGAACTATTTCACACCTCATCAGCATCAGGATAATCCTGCCACCGGAAAAGTCTCCCGGTACGCCTGGGGCGACGACTATCACGACGTAGTCAAAGAGAAACTGTCGTCGCTGCTTTCCTGGATCAAGGAACAGGAGCCGCGTGCTGAAGGAAAGATCTGTGTCGACATTCAACCGACGATGGACAAAGCGTGGGCCGTGCGTGCCGGACTCGGATGGCTGGGTAAACACACCAATGTGATCACTCCTGAATACGGTTCGTGGGTTTTCATCGGCGAGTTGTTCCTTAACCTCGAGCTCGAGCTCGATACCGAGCCCATGGAAGATCATTGTGGTACGTGCACACTCTGCATCGATGCATGTCCGACGACGGCGATTACAGAACCTTACGTTGTCGATTCAAACAAGTGCATTTCGTACGCAACCATCGAACTGCGCACGCCTGAGTTACCGGACGAGATTCAGGACAATCTTTCCGGTTGGTTGTACGGCTGCGACATTTGTCAGGACGTTTGCCCGTGGAACAGGTTTGAGGAAGCGACGGCTGAGGCGAGGTTTGGTCCACGTGAAGGAAATGTGAATGCCGACTTGGGCCAGATTCTCGAGCTTACCGCTGAAAAATACGCCAACCGCTTTCGTGGCAGCGCCATGAAACGCACAAAACTCACCGGACTTCAGCGCAATGCGCGGGCTTTATCCACAGATTTCGCAGATTTAGTAGATCAAACTGCATAATCTGTGGCCCAAACGCGCGCGTTTTACGCGTTACACCTCAGAGCAGTCCTACACACTTCAAAGGAGTCCCCTTAATGCGCCTGTTTTTGACAGTTCTTTTCCTATTTGTCATCGCCTCCGTCGCAAACGCCAACACAATCAACGTAACCAGCCTGGACGACACGCTTCAGAACAACGGCGCGTGTAGTATTCGAGAAGCCATTATTAACGCCAATAACGACGCTGCTACCTGGGCCGACTGTACTGCCGGCTCCGGATCAGACATCATCAACCTCCCCGCCGGAACCATCACATTATCGATTCACAATTCGCCCAGTGACTTTACCGAGGAACAACTGTCATTGACTGGCGATCTCGATCTTACGACCTCGATCACGATCAACGGCCACGCGTCAGGATCAACCATCAACGGTGTCCAGGTAGACCGTATCTTTGACATCAATCCGGATACCGATAACGATCCGATTAGCCCAACACCAAACATCAACGTCGCAATCAACAAACTGACGATTACAAATGGACGTCAGAACGATATTGGCGGCGTCCGCATTCTGGTCAATGCAACCGTCACCATTGACAGCTCCACGATTTCAAATTCGACATCTTGGGCCAACGACTCCGGCGGACTTTACAACGGAGGCACGCTGACGATGACCAACTCCACCGTTAGCGGCAACTTCGCTTTGTTGCTTGCCGGCGGCATAACCAATGCTGGAACGATGACGATGGTTGGTTGTACCGTAACCAACAACTCCAGTAGCTTCGCAAACTTGATTGCCGGAGTTATCAATTCCGGACCCGGAACACTGACTATCGGCAACACGATCATCGCTGGGAATACTGGTGACACGGTACCGAATCTGGTCGGCAATACGATCAGCATGGGTTACAACATCATTGGTAGTTTGGGCACTTCGGGTATCGATGCGATTCCGGTTCATGGTCCGGGCGATCAGATTGGCGTTGCTGACGCATCGGTGCAACTTGGTGCGCTGCAAAACAATGGTGGTCCAACGCCGACACATGCGCTCGGTGTTGGCAGCATCGCGATCGATAAGGGTACGAGTTTCACGTTGACTGCGGATCAGCGCGGCGAAACGCGTCCGTGCGATCAGGCGGGCATAACTAACGCAGCCGGTGGTGACGGCGCTGATATCGGCGCGTTTGAAGTCCAGGGCGCTTGCTTTACGAATACTTCGCCGACAGCGCTCAACGATAATTACAACATGGACCAGGACACGACTTTGAACGTAACCGTTCCGGGCGTGCTTGGTAACGATTCGGATCCTGACGGCGATACTTTGACGGCGGCGGTTGTCAGTGGTCCAACCCACGCGCAGTCGTTCGCGCTTCATGCTGACGGCTCGTTCGACTACACCCCGAACCCCGGTTTCTTCGGGATGGATAGTTTTACTTACAAGGCCAACGACGGTACTGCGGATTCGAACGTCGCCACGGTGACGATCGATATCGACGACGCGCAACCGCCCACGATCACGGCATCGGTCGCAGTTGATGCTCTTTGGGCTCCGAATCACCATCTGGAAAATGTCGGCCTCTCTGTTAACGTCACTGACAACAGCGGCGACCCTGTAACGACTGACATTAAAGTTTTCAGCAATGAGGACGATGTCTTTTCCGGCGGTGAAAGTTTCTCGGCGGATGCCAAAGATATTGCTGCCGGAACATTGCGATTACGTCAGGAGCGGTCGTCAAGCGGATCGGGCCGCGTTTACCTGATTCTGATCACGGCCACCGATTCTTCGAACAATGTCAGCCGGAAGTGTCTGTCAGTAGTTGTTTCGAAGAGTCAAAATCAGACCGACATAAATGCAGTCAACCAACTTGCCGCTGCCGCTCGCGCAATTTGCGAAGCAACAGGTGCAGCGCCTGCCGGTTACTTTGTTGTTGGCGATGGACCAACAATTGGTCCCTGGCAGTAGTTAGAACGAACTGTAGGGGCGGCCCTCCGTGGCCGCCCTCGGTTAAGCACAAGGAATTCAGGAATCGACAGTCTCCGGTTTTGCGAATACGATTACAAACCACGGGCAGCCACGGAGGGCCGCCCCTACAGTTACGCCCAAAACGGGCCTTGATTGCTCGATGCCACACCAACCTCGTAATCCCGCGTTCGCGGAAGAGATCAAGCAAAGCTTCGCTAAACAAACAATCATGGGTCTCATCGGCGCTGAACTGAGCCGCGTTGAGCCTGGAGTCGTCGAGATCACACTGCCGTATCGCGCTGACCTGGCCCAACAGCACGGCTATTTGCACGCAGGTATCGTGACGACGATTGCCGATTCGGCTTGTGGCTACGCGGCTTACAGTATGATGCCGCCGAACTCTGAAGTCTTGAGTGTTGAGTTCAAAGTCAATCTGCTGCGGCCGGCAAAGGGTGAGAAGTTTCTAGCGGTGGCCGAAGTAGTTAAGGCGGGCAAAACTCTCACGGTAGTTCGCGCTGATGTGTTTGGAATAGACCCTGAAGAGAAGCGTGAACTCGTAGCAACAATGCTCGGTACGATGATATGTTTGTCGTAAGCAGATGTGTCTCATTCACTCCATCGGTGGCGCCTTCACGAAGCAACCTGAAGAGCTGAATTCCAAACTCAGCCCCAAGTCATCAGACCTGATCAAACGTTCTTTCGATAACATCGATCCGCACCGACTGATCGATCATCACGTTCACATTGCGGGGCTCGGTGTTGGTGGCACAAACGCGTTCGTTAATCGGAAGATGCTGACGTGGCGGCATCCGTTTCACCGTTTGAAGCTGAAGGTTTATATGAGTTCGGCGGGTGTGTCTGACGAAAACAACGCCGATCCACAAGCCGCCGCGCGGCTCGCCAGTCTGGTGCAGAGCATCAAGGACCACGGCAAACATCGTCTCCTCGCGTTCGATAAGAACTATGGCAAGGATGGATCGGTCAATCTCGAGAAGACGGAGTTCTACGTTCCGAACGAGTATGTCTTCGAGCTGGCCGAGCGATACCCGGATCTGTTCGTGCCAAACATTTCTGTCAATCCATACCGACCCGATGCGATTGCAGAACTCGAGAAATGGGCGCGGCGCGGTGCGCGCATCGTGAAGTGGCTGCCGAATGCGATGGGAATCGATCCGTCCGATCCGAAGTGCGACCCGTTTTACGAAAAGATGAAAGAGCTCGATCTGATTTTGCTGAGTCATGGCGGTGAGGAAAAGGCCGTCGAAGCTGAGGAGGATCAGAAGCTTGGCAACCCGTTGTTGCTGCGACGAGCCCTGGACCACGGTGTCAAAGTGATCGTCGCGCATTGTGCCGGACTCGGTTCGAACGAAGATCTCGACACCCGGGATCGGAAACAAGTATCCAACTTCGATCTCTTTCTGCGTTTGATGGATGAGAAGCGATATGAAGGACTGGTATTTGGTGAGCTCTCGGCGATGACGCAGTTCAACCGTTCCGGAAATCTGCGAACGATGCTTGCGCGTGAGGATCTTCACGAGCGACTCGTGAATGGCAGCGACTATCCGTTGCCGGCAGTCAACTTATTAATCAGAACACGCCCACTCATGAAACAGGGTTATATAAACAGCGCCGAAGCCGAATCACTGAAAGAAATCTACGATTTCAACCCGCTTCTCTTTGATTTCGTCCTGAAACGCATCCTGAAACTTCCGGGCACCTCCCGGTCATTTCCCGCCGCGATTTTCATGACGAACTCAACCCTCAACGCCTAATCCGCTCTCCATCCGTGCAATCTGTGGGTCACGGCGGGTATGATTACTGTGATGTTAACGGATGCCTACAACCGCCCGATTCGCGACCTGCGTGTGTCGCTGACCGATCGTTGTAACTTCCGTTGCTTTTATTGCCTGCCGCACGGCGAACCGCCGATTGCTCCCAAAGAGCAAATGCTCTCGTACGAAGAGATCGACTACGTTTGCGAGATATTCGTGTCGTTGGGCATCGAAAAACTCCGGCTGACCGGTGGCGAACCGATGTTGCGCCGCGATATCGAGACGATAATCCGGAAGCTGACGAGGCTGAAGGATTCAGGGCTTCGCGATCTTGCACTCACAACCAATGGCTACTATCTGCCGGATCGAGCGCAGAGTTTGAAAGATGCGGGGCTGGATCGCGTCACGATCAGTCTGGATAGTTTGAAGCGCGACGTGTTCAAACGAATGACCGGCGTCGATGTCCTGGACAAAGTTCTCGCCGGAATCGAGGCGGCAAAGAAGGCGGAGCTCGATCCGATCAAAATCAATGCGGTCATCGTGCGCGGGCACAACGAAGACGAGGTTGCCGACTTCGCCGCGTTTGCGCGTGATTACGACGTGAAGATGCGGTACATCGAATTCATGCCGCTGGATTCAGGACATGAGTGGTCGCGTGACGATGTAGTTTCAGGAAAAGAGATTCGCGAGCGGATCAGCGAGCGCTTTCCACTCGTCCGTGTGGACGAAGTGAGAGGTTCCGAGACGTCGTCGAGATATCGCTTCGCAGATGGAGCGCCTGGAGAGATCGGAATCATTGCTCCTGTCACCGAGCCGTTCTGCGGCGCGTGTTCGCGAATTCGATTGACTGCCGATGGTCAGATTCGCACTTGTCTGTTTTCGACGGTCGAGCACTCGCTGCGCGACGTCGTTCGCAGTGGCGCTTCGCGAGAAGAGATTATTGATTACATTCGTTCGGTGATAATGAAGAAGGAACCCCGCCACTTCATTAACGATCCCGGTTTCGTTGCCCCCTCACGCACGATGAGTTTCATCGGCGGTTAGCCGGCTTGTCCGAGTTATTAGCGAGCGATATAATCCTCGCACATTGTTCCAACACTCACAGACACCTATGAGCACTAAAGTCGAAGCCACAATTGAAGATCTCTACAAGGTCGAGGGCAAGGCTGAGCTCGTCAACGGAGAAATAATCCTCATGTCTCCAACAGGCGGTCTCCCGAGCTATGCAGCCGGCGAGATATTTTCCTCACTGCGGGCGCACAGTAAGCGAACGAAGTATGGCCGAGCCATTACTGATAACAGCGCCTTCGTTGTAAATCTTCCGCATCGTAAATCCTTCAGTCCTGACGTGGCCTTTTGCGTTGGGGAGATTACGATGAAGTTCTTCACTGGCGCACCGGTGTTTGCCGTGGAAGTGCGTAGCGAAGGTGATTACGGACCTCGTGCTGAACGGGAGATGGCTAAGAAGCGTGCTGATTACTTCGCCGCCGGAACGCTCGTGGTTTGGGATGTTGATCTTTTGAGCGACGATGCGGTGCGGGTTTATCGAGCCAGCGAGCCACTAACGGCGGTGGTTTATCGTCGCGGTGAGATTGCTGAAGCCGAACCAGCCGTGCCGGGTTGGACGATGCCGGTTGACGAGCTTTTTCTGACGGAATAGTTTGACCTAAACTCTCACTGACTCATCGATCTCTTTCACCGCCCGCAATCCTGACGAAAGCGCCCCCTGCATCCATGACGAAAACGCCGAGAGATGTTCACCGGCGAAATGGATTCGCTCGTCCGCTGAGACAGCCGTGAAGAAGTCACTGAAACCTACGAACGCCCATGCTCCGCGCGACCACTCGTCGTCCATCCAACACTTCGTCGCACCGCGCTCGAAATTCCCTTTCAAACCGTCGAAGATTCCATCTAACTGCGTCAAGGTAGTCGCGATGCGCTCATTTTCTTTGAGCCTCGTGATCTTCTCGGCTTCGCCCGGTCGTGCGTAAGTCATCAGGATTCCGCGTGGCCCAGGTTGGCTCCACGTCGGTTGCCAGATCTCGATCGCACCACGCGCAAACGCAAACCCATTCAAACCTTTTTCTTCCCAGAAACGATTTCGAGTTTGCAGGTACACACGCGAGACCGCGTCGTAGCGCGTGTTCTTAATAATGTCTTGCTTGCGCTCGGACAGCGCCGGCAATTCGATGCTACGCAACACGGAAAACGGAATCGTGCAGAGAACCTTATCGCTGGTGAGCGTTTGGCGTTGCCCTGCTTTTAGAAACACGACACGCGCCTGATTCGCGTCCTGCTCGATTCTGACGACGGGTAACCCATAGTGGATCTTCTCACCGAGTCGTTGTGCGAATGCTTTTGGAAGCAAGTCAGTGCCACCAACGATCTTCTGCCAACGCTCTGGATTTCCGCCTAACTCACCGCCGTAGTTGCGCGTCATCGCATCGGTGAAACCGTCGATCGGAACTTCTTCTCTACGACCTCGATCAAATCTCACTGCGTTGAGGCGGCTCGGATAAAACGGCTCGAGCGGAAGGCCAAACTCCTTCACATACTTGAGTGTGAGGTCGTGATTCTCAGGAATTCGTGCCGCGCCTTCCTCCGCGAAAAGCCCGTCAGAGAACGGCTCGCGCAGCGTGTGGACTCTTCCACCCGGTCGCGTTCGCGCTTCCAGCACCGTCACGTCGTGACCAGACTTCGAGAGTTCATAAGCAGCAACAAGCCCGGCCATTCCGGCGCCCAGAATGAGCACCTTCTTAGCCGGGCCACTGACCACCGCGTTCCTGACCGCACCGGACAATCGCGCTTGACTAAGTCCAGCCGAGGCAAATGCGATTGCGCTTCGCCTTAAAAATTGACGGCGAGTTATTGGCAATTACTATCGCCCTCTGCGTCGTGAAGTTTTCCTCCGTGGTTTAGTCGTTTTTGCCGGAGGCTTCGTTGTCTGAGCTGCTGTACGCACAGCCGGCGTCGCGGGTTGCGCACTTATTTCCTCAGCAGGCTTTGGTGGCATGTCCGCCTTTGAAAATCGCGGCAGCAGATCATCACGCATCGCAAGCTGATAAACAGCCCACGCAACCACCATCGCGTCCTTCTTCACATCGTCTTCAAGAATTCGTTCGTAAGTATCGAGATTCGTGTGCCACGTGTGCGATCCGTATTCGATCGGATCTTGGCCCATGCCGATGCCGGGCAGTCCAGCCTGACTGAACGACGTGTTATCCGAACCACCAAGCCTGCGGCTCCGCGAAGTAATTGCGCCAGCTACTCCATCGGCTTTAAACGGCTCCAGAATGTCGCGCATAATAGTCGCCGCCGCAGGTGGTCCAAACACCGATGCGCCGCGTACTCGTCCCGTGCCGGAGTCAATATTGAAGTAACCGCCAAACTTTTCAAATCCCGGTTTAGGATCTTCGACCGAGCCAAAGTGTTCTTTGACGTAAGCAATCGAGCCAAGCAAGCCCTGCTCTTCACCACTCCACAATGCCACCCGAATCGTACGTCGTGGCTTCACTCCGAGTGTCTTCAGAATTCGCGCCGCCTCCATCATGATAGTGCAACCGATCGCATTGTCAGTTGCGCCGGTAGCGGCGTGCCATGAGTCGAGGTGGCCGCCGAGCATGATCACTTCATCAGCTTTGTCGCTACCGCGAATCTCACCAATCGTGTTGTAGGAAGTGGCGCCTTCAGGGTAAACGTGATTGACGATATTAAACTCGAGCACGACTTCCGTGCCGTCATCGAGGATCCGGCTGATACGACCGAAGTCTTCATTACTCATCACTACGGTCGGGACTACTTTACTGACGTCAAACGTCTGGTTGTTGAAAGCGCGAATTTGGCGAAACTCTCGACCAGCATCGTTGACTCTTACTTCAGCGCCGTTCGCTTTTAGAAAAGCGTCAAGCTGCTCGTTTATTTGACGGGCCGTCAACGGACGCGGCGCATTCGCGGCTGGCGTTGGAGTTGGCGATGGTTGTGGAAATGAGAATGGCCGTGCGTTTGGTCCAAAACGGTCCTGCGCCTGCTGGTCGGTTTGTCGCTTCGCCGGAGGCTCGAGGTTGACGGAAATCACAGCCGGCCTGCCGACGAGTACAATCTTCCCACGCACTTTCGACTTTTGATTGCTTAGAAAAATATCGAACTGTTCCTGTGTAACTCCTCGGGGCACGACCAGTGAGTACGCTTTTGCCTGCACCGTTCCTTTTGTGCTGGGAGTCCAGGCGAGCACTTCGCACACGAGCGGATCTTTGACCGGAGAGATGAGATGCGCGGTCAGTCGTTCATTCAACCAACCGGGATGTTTGAAATCCCACGGTTCGAGATGCGCGTTATCGAGACCCCAGGCTGTCATTTGTTTGACGGCCCATTCGGCGGCGGCTTTATGGTTGGGTGAACCCGTGAGCCTTGGACCATAAACATCCGTAAACATGTGCATCGTCTTCATAATCTGCGAACGTTCCATCGCTTCTTTGCGAATGCGGCTCAGCAGATCGCCACTGCCATTCTGAGCAGTTACCGAGATCGAAAGCAGCGATGTGATCAATAAAAGGGCGACAACGCGTCGTTTAAGCATCTTTTATCTCCGGGAAATCGATCGGGTTGGATTACTAGCGGTGGAGATTATAGACTACAAGGGTATCAATCGGAGAATGTCATCTATGAGCGCAGGAATCAAACTAACCGAAAGCGAAACTTCGCAAAACAGTTCACTACCAAACTCTCGTCGCGTTTACGTCAACGGCAAATTGCCGGGCGTAAAAGTGCCGTTTCGTGAAATTGCACAAAACCAGACGCGAAATCTCGACGGCACAATGGCCACAAATCCGCCGCTTCGAGTTTACGAAACGAGCGGACCATGGGGAGATCCCGCGTTCCAATGCGACGCTCGCGAAGGATTGCCGCAGTTGCGACGTGAATGGATCGTCGGCCGTGGCGACGTCGAGGAATACGAAGGTCGCGAAGCAAGACCGATCGACGACGGCTATCTAACGTTCGACGCGGCGAACCGCGCGCGAATAAAAGACGTCGGCAAGCTCGAAGACTTTCCAGTTATACGACGGCGCGTGTTGCGTGCGACGCCGAGTTCGTGCGTCACGCAACTGCATTATGCGCGTCTTGGAATCATCACACCGGAAATGGAGTTCATTGCGATTCGCGAAAACCTCGGACGTGAAGCAGCGTGGGAAGCCGGTGATGCGCCGCGCGACTCGCTGTTGCACCAACACAAAGGCCAGTCGTTTGGAGCCAGTATCCCGACGTTTGTTACCCCTGAATTCGTGCGTTCAGAAGTCGCGCTCGGACGCGCCATTATCCCGGCAAACATCAATCATCCTGAATCCGAGCCGATGATTATCGGTCGCAACTTCCTCGTTAAAATTAATGCGAACATCGGGAACTCTGCGGTTGCTTCGTCGATCGATGAGGAAGTCGACAAGATGCGTTGGTCCATCCACTGCGGATCTGACACGGTGATGGATCTTTCGACTGGAAAGAACATTCACGCGACTCGCGAGTGGATCATCCGCAACTCGCCGGTGCCAATCGGCACGGTGCCGATTTACCAGGCGCTTGAGAAAGTCGGCGGCAAAGCTGAAGAGCTGACGTGGGAGATTTTTCGCGACACGCTCATCGAGCAAGCCGAGCAGGGCGTCGATTACTTCACGATCCATGCCGGCGTGCGTCTGCCCTACATTCCGCTAACTGCGCGACGCACAACGGGAATCGTGAGTCGTGGTGGTTCGATCATGGCGAAGTGGTGTTTGGCCCATCACGAGGAGAGTTTTCTCTACACACATTTCCGCGAGATCTGCGACATCATGGCGGCTTACGACGTGTCGTTCTCGCTGGGTGATGGTTTGCGTCCCGGATCGATTGCGGATGCGAACGATGAAGCGCAGTTTGCAGAGCTCGAGACCCTCGGCGAGTTGACGAAAATTGCGTGGGAAAACGACTGTCAGGTGATGATCGAAGGACCTGGTCACGTGCCGATGCATTTGATCAAGGAAAACATGGACAAGCAACTCGAGACTTGTCATGAAGCGCCGTTCTACACGCTTGGCCCGCTCACGACAGACATCGCGCCGGGCTACGATCACATCACGTCAGCAATTGGCGCGGCGATGATTGGTTGGTTCGGAACGGCGATGCTTTGTTACGTCACACCGAAAGAGCATCTCGGACTGCCGAACAAGAAGGACGTGAAGGATGGAGTGATCGCGTACAAGCTCGCGGCACACGCGGCTGATCTCGCGAAGGGACATCCGGGCGCGCAGTATCGTGATAACGCGTTGTCGAAGGCGCGCTTCGAGTTTCGTTGGGAAGATCAATTCAATCTCTCGTTGGATCCGGAGGTGGCGCGCGACTATCACGACGAGACGCTACCGCAGGAAGGCGCGAAGCTCGCCCATTTCTGTTCGATGTGCGGCCCGCATTTCTGTTCGATGAAGATCACGCAGGACGTGCGCGAATATGCAGCGCAGAAACAGATTGATGAATCTAAAGCGGTGGCCATTGGGCTTAACGAGAAAGCCGAGGAGTTCAGAAGTACCGGCGGTGAGATTTACATGAGGTTGCAGCGTGTCGAGTCAGAGATGCTTCGGTTGGTTGGGTACGATGCGCGGTTGCAGTTGCTGGAGGTTGTTTTCAATACCGGCGACCAGTACCGATACCTGGACGTGCCGGCGACGGAGTACGAAGGACTGATGAGCGCCGAGTCGATCGGGCAATACATGCATAAGCACATCATCGATCACTACGATTACGAACGCGTCAATTAACCACGGATTACACGGATAAAATCCGGATTTGATCCGCGTTAATCCGCGTACCCGGCTTTGCGTTGCATCTCACGGAGTGTTTCGGGGATAAAGGATGTGATCTGGTAGGTTTCTTCGCGGCCATCGGCGTAGGTTTGATAGAGATTGAAGTCGGGCAGCGAGAGACAGCTCAACGGCGACTGATGGTTGTAGCCGGTATCCAACCCCACGGCGCTGTGAGAGATGTAGATGCCGTGACGGCCGAGACGGCCGCGCAACGGGAGGAGCGGCGTCGGCGTGTGGCCGAAGACACAAGGCTTGCCGCGATAATTCTTGTAGAAATCCATGTCGCGCATCCACAGCAACGACATCGGCGAGCTCTCACTCGGATGCTTACCTTCGTCGAGTCCCGCGTGAACGTAGATCGCAAACTCGTCTTCGTAATAAAAAGGCAACTCTTCTAAAAACGCGAGCTGTTCGGCGGGAAATTTCTGCGCGAACAGCTCCCTCATCTCTTCGAGATCCTTCTCGCTATCAACCCTGATTGGCTGTCCGGTGTATTGCTCAAACGTTCGCTCGCCACCGACGACCGGAGTCAGCCAGAGATTGCTCTGTCCATCGAGGAAATCCATCAACATCTGTTCGTGATTTCCGCGCAGGCAAATAACTCGCTCCGGATTTTCCTGACAGAGTTTCATCACGTGCGAAACACAGCCGGGCGCATCGGCGCCGCGGTCGATCAAGTCGCCCAAAAGAACGAGTGTGTCTGTTTCCGGATCTCGCGGCAGCATATCGAGCAGGTTGAGGAGCTGCGCGCACCGACCGTGTATGTCGCCCACGACAAAAGTTCTCATTCAGATTGTTCCCCGGGTTGGCCGCGTTGGCTTTTGATGCGATTCATCAATTCGACGAAACGTGGATCCTCGTGCATGTCAGCCCAGTTTGGATCTGACTCGAACCATTTGTAATTCTCGTTGCCAAGACTGATGGCTGTTTCCAACCATCGAAGCGCTTCCACCTGGCGTCCCTGGAGGAGGTACGCGGATGCAAGCCAGTAAGAAATATCATAATCAGCTTCGGCTACTTGTCTGACTTTCGGCGTCAGTTGTTCATTGGCTTTCGTGTGCTGGCCCTGAGAGCTCAAACAGATCGCGAGAATAGGACGCACGCCATCGATCTGCGGATGTCGCTGTAACACCTGCTGCAGGATCTTGATCGCTTCCTCAATCTCGCCTTTGTAGTAAAGAACACGCGCGCGAAACACAAGAATCAGCGGATGCTCAGGTTCGAGCGCAGCTCCCTGATCGAGCTCGCGAAACGCCTCAGCAAACTCGCGCTGGTACATGAAAATTCGCGCGCGATTGTAACTCGCCAGCACGCGTTCGCCCGGATTCAGCCGCACCATGCGATCAAAACTGCGCAGAGCCTTTTCATACTCCGAATCGAGTCGCGCAACTACTCCGCGCACAAAATGGACGCCGGGATCGTTTGGATATTCATCACGCAAAGAGTCAACTGCCGCCCGCGCCTTCTGCTTCTGGCCTCCGGTGAGATAGATGAAGACCATGTGCATGCGCGCTTCGAGTAGTCGCGGATCGAGCGTCAGCGCTTTACGAAAAGCATTCTTGGCTTTCTCGTGATCGCCGGCCTGGCCCAAGCCTTTCAAAACGCGGTTGACGTAACAACTACCAAGTGCCGAGTACGCGAGTGCGAAGTTTGGATCGATCTCGATCGCGCGACGGAAGTGCTCGATTGCCGAGTCGAGATGTTCGCGCTCGATAGTGTGATAGATGAACTTTGCGAGGCAATCGCGACCACGCAGGTACTCTTCAGAGGCTGCGGCGTCGGCAGTAGTCTTCCTCGCCAGCTCAACTTTTTCATCCGGGCTCAACTCGAGCCGCAAGCCCTCAACGATGCGTTGCACGATTGTGTCCTGCACGCCAATGATGTCGCTGGCATCGGCATCGATACGCTCGCTCCAGAGAATCTCGCTCGTACGAACGTCGAGCAGTTGCGCGGTGACACGTAACCGATCGCCGGCGCGCAGAAACGTGGCGGTGAGAATCGCATCGACGCTGAGCTCGCGTCCCGCTTCAGCCGCATCGACAGTTTTATTCTGGTACTTAACGATGACTGACGATGGCCGGACCACAAGTGCACGCACGCGCGCCAACTCAGTGATTACCGCATCGGCAAGAGAAAACTGATAGAAATCGATCTCACGATCGTTGCCGACATTCTTAAACGGAAGTATCGCGACACTCTTTCGATCGCGATCGCCCAAACTTGTCAAAACATTCGGCTGAGGATCACCACTGCGCCCACCAGATTTCGAGCCTGATGGACTCTCGGCGCTCTTGGAACCAGTCAACCAGCGGAGCGCACGCGTGACCGGGCTGTCTTGTTTCAGATGTTTCGGAGCAACGGGTGTTGTAGTTTCATCGAGACCGGGCAGTGAATCCGAACCGAGCTCACGAATGATCGAGCGCACGTCGTCCGCGAAGTGTGAGATCTTCTGGTAACGATTACGTGGATCCTTTGCGAGTGCCTTGTCGAGAACAGCCTGCAATCGCACGGGCACACGACCGGGTCTCATCTTCGACAACGGCGCCGGTTCGTCATTAAGAACTGCGTGCCGCACTTCAATAGCAGTTTGACCCTGAAACGGCCACGTGCCGGTCAGCATTTCGTAAAGCAACACGCCGGTTGAAAAGATGTCTGCGCGCGAATCCACTCGATCGCCGCGCGCCTGCTCGGGTGCTGCATACGTCGCCGTGCCGTAGGGCACGCCAACTTCGGTGATCTCTGTGTGGTGAATTCCTGACGTGCGAGCAGCGTCCTCGTCGAGAAGTTTTGCGAGACCGAAGTCGAGCACCTTAACCTGGCCGGTCGGCGTCACCATGACATTGCCGGCCTTGATATCGCGATGAATAATGCCGCGTGCGTGCGCGGCGGCCAATGCATCTGCTGTCTGCAACGCGATCGACAAAGCGCTCTCGAGTGACAACGGACGACCATTAACGAGCTGCCTCACGTTTCGCCCTTCGATGTACTGCATGGCGATAAAATGAATGCCGTTGATCTCGTTGAGGTCGAAGATCGTGCAGATGTTTGGGTGATCGAGTGCGGACGCAAGCTTCGCTTCACGCTCAAAACGTTTCAGGTTCGCTTCGCGCGCGGTTAACTCAGCGGGCAAAACTTTGATGACAAGCGTGCGGCCTAATTTCGAATCGACCGCTTTATAGACCGTCCCCTGTCCGCCCTCACCGAGCTTCTCCAGAATCTTGTAATTCCCCAGCGTCGAACCGATCATTGAACCAAATGAAATAGGTCCTATAGCCCCTATAGGACCTATCCTCTTAGAACTACAATAACAGCAAATCAGCTAATCGCAACGCCCATCTGCCACAGCATGAAAGCGTAGTCGAAAGCAGTTTCACGCAGCGCGTCGTAGCGTCCTGATGATCCGCCGTGGCCCGCGCCGAAGTTAACCTTCAGAAGCAGCGGGTTTTTGTCGGTTTTCATCGAACGCAGTTTTGCCACGAGCTTTGCGCCTTCCCAGTACGGCACCTGACTATCGTTCACCGAAACCTTTACGAGCATCGCCGGATAATCTTTCTTCGCAACGTTGTCGTAAGGCGAATACGTTTTCATGTAGTCGAATGCGGCTTTCTCGTTTGGATTGCCCCATTCGATGTATTCACTGGTCGTCAACGGCAAACTTGCGTCGAGCATTGTGTTCAGCACGTCAACAAAAGGCACTTGCGAAACGACGGCCTTGAACAGATCCGGTCGCAAGTTGGACACCACGCCCATCAACAAACCACCGGCGCTGCCGCCCTGGATCACAAGCCGATCCTTCGACGTGTATTTCATCTTGACTAGCGTGTCCGCGCAGGCGATGAAGTCAGTGAACGTATTCATCTTGTTCATCATCCTGCCTGCCTGTCTCCACTCTTCGCCCATCTCGCCACCACCGCGAATGTGTCCGATAACGAAGATCACACCGCGATCGAGAAGACTGAGTCGAGTCGAAGAGAACGTTGGCGGGATCGAGTAACCATACGATCCGTATCCGTAAAGCAGGAGCGGAGCGGAACCGTCCAGCTTCACGCCTTTTCGATAGACCATCGACATCGGAACCTTCGTTCCATCCGCTGCGGTCGCGAAAACACGTTCCGACTTGTAGTTGTTCCGATCGAAACCGCCCGGCACTTCCGTCTCTTTCCGCAACGTCGATTTGCCGGTGTTCATGTCGTAATCAAACACCGAGTTTGGCGTGACGAGCGAGTTATAGGTGTACCTGACAACGTTGGTATCGAATTCCCGGTTCGCCGACAAGAAGGCGGAGTAAACCGGTTCGGGGAACTTGATGCGCTGCCGTTTGCTCGTCTTGAAGTCGATGACGTCGAGTTGTTGCAGGCCGTTTTCCCATTCAGACAACACGGCATGATTCGCAAACAGACTGATTCCATCAATCTTCACCGCCGGATTGTGCGCCACAAACTCTTTCCAGTTTTTCTCGGAAGGATCGTTGAGCGGAGCAGTCACGATGCGGAAGTTCTTCGCGCCTCTGTTAGTGCGAATGTACAAAAGATTGTCTCGGTAATCGACGTCGTACTCGTGATCTTTCTCGCGTGGCAGGACTACTTTGAACGTTCCATTCGGATCGTCAGCACGAAGGAACCGCGCCTCGGTCGAAGTCTTGCTGAACGCGTGAAGGAAAACCACCGCCTTGTCGAGCGAACGGCTGACACCGATATCAAACAGCTCGTCCTGCTCGTCATAGACGACATCGGTCTTGTCAGATCCAAGAACGTGACGGAAGAACTTGTCACTCCGCTTCGTCACTGCATCTTCAGTCACGTAGAAGAGAGTCTTGTTGTCGTTGGCCCAGACGACGCTGGTCACGCGTTCCATTCGTTCCGGAAGCAGTTGACCAGTTCGCAGATCTTTGACCTGCAAAAGATACTGACGATAGCCGGTGTTATCGGTGCTGTAGGCGAGCAGGTTTCCATCATCGCTCGGGATGAAGTCGCCGATACTCATGAACTGCTGACCTTTGGCCAGTTCATTCACGTCGATCAGTATTTCTTCCGGCGCTTCGGTACTGCCTTTCTTGCGGCAGAAGATTGGATACTGCTTACCCTCTACGGTGCGCGAGTAATAGAAGTAGTTACCGTAACGGTAAGGCACATTCTCGTCAGTCTGTTTTATATGACTGAGCATCTCGTTGTAGAGCTTTTCCTGCAACGCTGCCGTCGGCTTCATCGCCGTGTCGGTGTAGGCGTCTTCGGCCTTGAGATACGACATCACTGCCGGATTCGTTTTTTCGCGCAGCCAGAAGTAGTCGTCGACGAGCGTGACGCCGTGAATATTCGTAGTCTTTGTTTTCTTATCTGCCATTGGTGGTTGAGGCGCGCCCGCTCCTCCATTTGACTGGGCCAGGACTTCAATACTGTTTGGGAGAACACACAGAACAGAGAGCAACAGCAGAAGTAGCAAACGGGCTTGGTTTCGCATGTAGCACCTTCCTCATAAAGAAAAGAAGTTAACTAAGGGGAGACCGCTTCTTGCAAACAACCGGCGCACGGCCGGCTAATCGTGGACCGTTCAACCGCGGGGTGGGTCGCCCCAACCGGAACCCAGATACTCTCCGTCTTCGACGATGCACGGCACGGTTGGATCGCCGTCTGAATACGAGAACATCTCAGCACGTCGTGCTTTGTCGTTCTGCGCGTCGTAGTCGATAAACGGAATGCCCTTGGAATTGTAGTAGACGCGAGCCTGTTCACAGTACGGACAACCAGGCTTGGTGTAGATGACTAAGGCCAAGTTTTGAATACCCTCCGCGAATTCCGAGCGACGAGCGCATGAGTGCTCGCCGCAGTTAATGTACAAATTTGAGCAAGTTGCGATTATACTGCCGCTGCCTATGAGTGAACAAAGCGCAGGGAGCGACAGCGTCGACCAGGGCGCTTCGGATCTGCTCGATCCTTACGAGAAGCTCATCAGCCTCGAAGTAATGGGCAAAGAAGTGAGCGTTCCCGAGAAGAACCGTCTGCTGCGCTGCTTTCAGTTCCTATCAATTAATACCATCTCTTACGGCGACTTCTGCTGGAACGGCGAATGTACAAACTGCCAGATCTGGTACCACCTGAAGGGGCAGGACGAGTTGAACGACAGACCAGCGCTCTCTTGCCGGATGGAATGTGAAGAAGGAATGGTGATCACGAAGCTGAGTCGCTTCATCGAGCTGGAGGGTATTACAAAATAGGTATCCACAGATTACACAGATTCAAGTAAACCATCGGTGTAATCTGTGGACAAGAAGTGTGGTGATGGGAGAGTGTTTGTAGGTTCAGTCTTGTCGTGCGTCACGACGATCACGTCGGAAGTCACGGATGTCCCGGCCGCGTTCACGTTGGTCCAGTCTTAGCTCGTGACGATCGTCAAGAAAACCACGCCTGATGGCGCGACGATCCCAGCGGATCTCCCGTGTATCTCTCCTGATCTCGTGACGGTCAGCACGCAACTCCCTGCGTTCCCAGCGATTGATGCGCCGCTGTGCGTTTGCAACGCTCCCCGACACACAAATCACAGAAACCAGTAAGAACAAACCCAGCAAAATCTTCCTTGTCATCTTAATACCTCCGATCACCAAATTTGAGATATTAGACGCGTGGGTACTCGCGATGGCCGATGTTTCTTCTCAATACTTCGGGACACTTGGGTCGACCTCATCTGACCAGCCCAGAATCCCGCCCTTCAGATTCATGAGTTTCCCTTTGAAGCCCGAACGCTGAAGCGCGTCGATCGCGCGTGCGCTTCGTCCACCCATTTTGCAGTGCACGACTGTCTCACGGTTTGGATCGATCTCGTCCATGCGGTCCAGCACCTGGCCCAGCGGGATATGAATCGAGTTTGGAATGCGGCAATACGCGAATTCGTTGTTCTCGCGAACGTCGATGATCTGAATGTCGTCGCCTTTGTCGAGACGTTGTTTGAGTTCAGTTGAGGTTATCTCTTCCATGGTGCTTATCTTATCACGCGAAACATGCGTTACACTCTTGGGCAATATGAGATTCGAATTCTACACGGAAGCTCTCGATAAAGTGCCCAAATTGTCGGTTGATGGCACCGTCGACAACAGCATTCATTTCTCGCATTGGGAAGGAAATCTTACTCCGGCCGAATTGAAAGCTGACACTTCAACCGAGATTGCACTAAATCTTGCGGCATCGCCGAACCGGTCGCAGTTGACGAATGGCATCGAGCTGGTCACTAACAATCATTTCGACACGGACGGCGTGCTGTCAGTTTGGACTGTTCTCAACGGCAAACGTGCCTTGCCTTATCGCGATCTGCTGATTGCAGCGGCCGAGGCTGGAGATTTTTCCGAGTATTCAAGTGACGATGGCGTGCGAGTCAGCATTGCGATCCAGGGTTCTGATCAGGCCAGTCCAAATAATGACGACGGTTCACCGTTGGCGAGGCTCATCGCCGGCGAGGAAGTCGACGACGACGCGCGAGCTTACGAACTGGTGCTCCCGCGTGTGGAACACTTGCTGACAAATATCGACGACTATGAATCGCTGTGGCGTGATGGTTGGAACAGTGTCGTTGCTGCGATCGAGAGTTTTGAGCAAGGGAGATCCAGAGTTACAGAATACTCGGACGGGAAGATTTCGTTGGTAACTCTTGCGCCGGAGCTTTTTGACGGCGCTGGCTTCAGTCCAACCCGGCACGCAGCGCCTTATACCGCGATCTCAAAGTTTGCGAAAGGGGAACTGTTTCTAATAGCGATTCCGGCGAACGGTGGTTGGTTTTACCGGATCGATTACCCCTATTACTCGTGGGCGGAAACGGTTGTGCGTCCACATATTGAGCGCCGCGATCTGACGGGTGCGTTGCAGTTGCTGAACGACAAAGAAAGCAATCACGCGGGTCGCTGGCAAACGGATAATCATGAAATGACTTCCGTGGCGAAGTTTCTCGACAACGCGCGAACGTTGGTGGCTTCACGGATAGAGCCGCATGCGGTTGTGGAAGCGTTGCAGACTTCATCCGTGCGGGCGTCAGCTTCAGCGCCGAAATAAACATGCACGATGTAATCATCATCGGCGCCGGGCCAGCCGGACTTTCAACCGCTTTCTGGTGCGATGAGTTAGGCCTCGACACACTTGTACTCGAACAAGCCGAGGAAATCGGCGGGCAGCTTCATCGCGTTTACAACCCGATCGAGAATTACCTCGGACTAAAGGTTCAAAGTGGTAAAGAGCTTCTTGGTCATTTTGCGGCTGACGTCGAAGCGGCGGAGTTTGATCTCTGGACACAGACGTCGATCGCGTCAGTAGACTTGAAGGCGCGGCGCGTTTCGTTGGCGAGTGGCGAAGAGCTACAGTCGATCGCGATCGTGATTGCAACCGGAGTTCGACCACGACAGCTCGGCGTGCCGGGTGAGACAGAATTTGTTGGTAAAGGGATGATAGAATCCGCTGCCCGCGACCGGCAGTTTTTCGCGGGCAAAGACGTTTGTGTTGTTGGTGGCGGCGATGCGGCCGTTGAAAATGCGCTGCTTTTAGCGGAAGTTTGTCCGACAGTGACTTTGGTCCATCGTGGCAAGAAACTCCGAGCGCGGCAGGAGTTTATAGAAAAGCTTCGTGCAGTTCACTGCATCACGGTTTTCACAGAGTCGGTGCTGACGCGTATCATTGGCGAGGAAGACGTCGTAGCGGTCGAGATTCATCGCAAACAAGGTCTGAAACCGTTTCAACTGGCCGTGCGGGGCGTGTTGATTCGGATTGGCGTCAAACCGAACACCGAATTGTTCAAGGACCAAATCGAGACGGACGAAAAAGGTTTTCTGGTCGTGAATGGCTTGCAGGAAACGAATGTGCCGATGGTCTTTGCTATTGGTGACGTTTCCAATCCATTGGCGCCGACGATCAGTGGAGCGACCGGCGCCGGAGCGACCGCCGCGAAAGTGATTGCTAGTCGATTGAACGCCAAATGACAGAGGTCGAACCACCATATCTCGATGATCACATTGCGGCGTACCCCGTCGAATACATTGCCGGGATCGATCTTTACAACGCGGGCGAGTTTCATGCGGCTCACGATGCATGGGAAGAACGCTGGATGGGTGAGGTTGGACCACAGGAGAAGTTATTTCTCCAGGCAATGATCCAATCGGCAGTCGCTTTTCATCATTTGGATATTGGTCGACCCGGTGCTGCGCGGCAGATGTACCTGCGGGCGAAAGAGAAGTTTGCGCGTCTGGGAACGCCCGTGTTTATGTCGCTGGATCTGGAGGAGTATCAATCTCAGCTCGACTCCGCACTTTCGTGGCTGTTGAGCGTTAGCGATCCGAGAGAGTTACCACAGCCGCAGATCACGCCACCAAAGATTCGTTTACTAGCGACTGTCGACGAGTTTGATTGATAACAGATTCATAGGATCGTCTTGTTCATCGTGACCAATCCTGTAAATCCTGTCTAACATTTATGCTGAGCTTCTCGCGTCTCATCTTACTCGCATGCTGGTTCGGTGCCGCGCTATTCTTTGGCGCCGTCGTGGCGCCGTCCGCCTTTGGCGTGTTGAGATCGGCTCATCTGGCGAACGCGAGTGAACTCGCAGGCGGCATCGTCACTCGTTCTTTGTCAGTGGTCAATATCGCAGGATTTCTGATCGCGTTGCTGCTGCTTGCGACACTATTTCTACGACGCAATTCAGCAAGCCGCATGAGTTTTATTGTCGAAGCTATTTGTCTCGCTGTAATTGCCTTCGCGACGGGTGTGGGCCACTGGGTGATTGCCGCACGCATGCGTGGTTTGCGCGCCGCGATGGTGCTGCCCATTGATCAGATCGCGATGGACGATTCACGGCGCATTGCTTTCAACACCCTGCACGGTTATTCGGTGAATGCGCTCGGGCTTGCTATGATTGCCGCTCTTGTGGCGTTGGTCCTGATGGCCCGAAGCCTGCGCAATTGAACTCTCAGGATGGAAGAAGCCGGTGGATATTATTGAAGATATTGACGGTTGGCGACGTCGCTTTGCTGGTTGGAAGCCGGGTGCCGGTGATGAACTCGGTTCGGATTACCCGTTCGTAAAGAATCGTCGGGCGCCATTCACTCCTGCACGCCGCGCGCTGCCGATGTTGAATCTCGCGCTGATTTCTTCGGCCGGTGCTTACATCGACGGTACTGCGCCGTTCGATACCACCATCGCAAACGGCGATTTGAGTTTCAGAGAGATTCCGATCGAAGTTGAAGACTCGGATTTGAAGTTCGCCGCACGTGGTTACGATCCGGCCGCGGTTCAGAAAGACGCAAACTCCGAGCTGCCCGTAACACGACTACTCGAGTTTGAAAAGAACGGCATCATCGGCCAGTTGAATCCCGTCTTCTGGAGCTTGAGCGGATACATCCCCGACGCTGCAAAGATCGTAGATGAATTGGCTCCGAAGCTGGTGGAGCGCGTGCGTCGATATGAAGTGCAGGCGGCTTTACTCGTCCCTGCCTCGAAGTTGTGTCATCAATCGATTGGTTTGGTAGCGCGTGCACTCGAGCTTGCCGGTATTCCCACGATGACGCTCGCAGTCGTGAAAGATATCGTTGAATCGGTGCGTCCGCCGCGCGTCGCGCTCTACGATGGCGAACTCGGAAGTGTGAGCGGCATGCCCAATTGGCCCGAGCATCAGCGACGCATACTCGACGAAGCGTTGCGACTTATTGAGCCGATGGACCAGCCGGGAATTCGCAAGTTGGTTGTGCAATTGGAATCTGACGTCGAGAAGTCGCGCGGCGAGCGGTAACTTAACCTCTTAATGACTCTCAAAAAACGCTTCGGACTCTTCATCGTCCTCATCATTGTCATTGCGCTCGGTTATCTTCTTCTTGCCCCCGTACCGATCAAACCGGCGGCGTGGAATCCCCCGACAGCTCCGACCCTGACCGGCCAGTTTGCACAAAACACACGTCTCTCGCCTGTTCAGAAGCTTTCCATCGGCGAAGGTCACAAACCCGAAGACGTCGCGCTCGACGCCGAGGGAAAGATCTACGCCGGCTTTGAAGACGGCCGAATCATGGTCCTGCAACCAGACGGCACGCAGCCACGCGTTTTTGCCAACACCGCAGGTCGTCCGCTCGGTTTAGTCTTTGACCCTGCGGGCAATCTGATCGTGACGGATGCGATCAAAGGGCTGTTGTCGGTGAATAAGTCAGGTGAGGTAAAGGTGCTGGCAACGGAAGCGGATGGCGAGAAGTTTGGTTGTCTCAATGATCTCGATGTCGGCGCCGACGGCACGATCTACTTCACGGAAGCTTCGCACAAGTTTCCGATGTCGCAGTTTACGAATGACATGCTCGAGCATCAGCCGAACGGTCGGCTGCTCGCACTCGATCCACAGACTCAAAAACCACGCACACTCTTGCGCAATATTTACTTCGCGAATGGTGTCGCGGTGAGTCCTGATCAGTCGTTTGTGCTCGTAGCTGAAACCGGGAAGTATCAGGTGCGTCGCTTCTGGCTGAAAGGTCCGCAGGCGGGTCACGACGAAGTCTTTATCGACAATCTGCCAGGTTTTCCGGACGGCATCTCGTCAAACGGCAAAGACAAATTCTGGTTGGCTCTGGTCACTCCGCGCCAGGCACTCTTCGATGAGACGTTGCTGCCCCACCCGTTCCTCCGCAAAGTTGTCGCTCGTCTTCCCAAGTTCCTCCAACCCGCTCCGAAGCGTTACTCCTTCGTTCTGGCTCTGGACTCACAAGGCAAAGTCATCGAAAACCTCCAAAACGGCCCACCCGACTGCTTCGCCCAAATCTCCAACGTCGTCGAACACAACGGCACCCTCTACTTTGGCAGCATCGGCGAAGACACCGTCGGCCGCTTCCAACTCCGGTAAACCCATAAATTTGAGCGTGGGTACTATTTAGCCAAGTGTATATCCGTGTACCACAGGACTTTTGTGCACTCCGTGAAAATACTGAGGTAATTTGTCTGTTTTTTGGACGTGTTTATTTAGTATCCAAAGAGGCAATATGCCGCAGTCTACGATCAGAAGTAGTAGTTAGCGCTCAAACCATTCTAAATAAAGAACTTGGAGTCGTCGTCGCGTGGCCGCAAGCTGCGGCACGAGGGTTGTAATGGAGATGGCGTCGGACGAAAAGGGAGTGCAGTCCGGCGCGGCAAATTTCCCCCTCTTCTTTGGAGCAGAAAAAACGACGATGATTAACTTGTTATCTGCAGCTACTTCAGTGCCTCAAAATGCTTTCAAGACTACTGAACTGGTCGGAAGCCTGATGCACAAACTGTCCCCGGAGCTGATCAATACCATCAGCGCTCTCGGGGTTGACCAACGATACTCAACACTCGAAAACTATCCAGATTTTCTTTGCGGCAAACCAAAGATGGCCACCAGTTCCACCACCGAACTCGGTGTTGCTGCCACCAAACGCTGCATCCACGAATGGGGAGGTGATCCGAATCGGATCGGTTTACTCGTCGCGGCCACTAACACGCCTGACCAGATGTTGCCGTGCCTCGCATCCGAAATCATGGGGAAAACGCATGGGCTCCTTTCCCGGTCCCTGCGAACTGTAAGCATGCAAGCTCAAGGTTGTTCTGTGTTACTCAAGTCAATTGAAGTTGCTCAGTGGTACCTGGCTGCGAATCCCGGCAAACTCGCAATCGTGGTGATGGCTGAATCCCACACACCATACGTTGCTCCTCTGCTCCGCGATGAGTATTCCGGTTACCGCGAAATAATCAGACTGAGGAAGGAGCGGAGGCTTGATCCCGATCAATTTGAACAACAAAGGTTGGATACCACCTTCGTAATCCAATCTATGCTCTTCGGGGACGGCGCGGTGGCCTTGCTGGTAGGTAATGAAGAAGGAAAGCCCGCGTTCGGACCAATCTCCCACCTGACCAACGACCAGCCAAACGATATGAATCTGCTCACGATGGTCAGCAACAGCTCACATCCCTTCCTGAAAGGAAGGCCGCAATACTTCATGCAGCCGAGCGTGCCCAATCGCGGTGCGCACTACGCGGTGACCACAGTCAAGAATGTTCTCAGACATCCCGACTCACCAGTATCGGATCTGGCCCAGGTTGACGACTGCCTGATTCATACCGGTAGTAAGAAGATTCTCGACGGCGTGTGTTCTCAACTTGATCTGCAACCTGACTCGGCGAAGGTTCACGGCTCCTACAAGGTGCTGGAACGTTACGGCAATCTCTCGAGCGCGTCGACCGGTTTCATGTTGGCTGAGAAGGATGAGTGGTCAGGCCCGACGATGGTGGTTGGATTTGGAGTAGGATTTACTGCCAGCGCCGGAATCATGAACTTCAATTAATCAAAAGAATTTAGCCACAGATGACACCTATCATCTGTGGCAAAGTTCTCTGGTGAGTGTGTTGAGTGTCGAGCCGACTTGTGAGAAGTCGAAAGGCTTCCCGATGATGGCGTCGACGAGATCTTCTTCGCCCGCTGGTGGGGTTGTGGTTGGTCCATAACCGGTCACTAAAACAATCTTCAAGTCAGGCCAGTCTTTCCGAATCAGCCGGGCTGTCTCCCAGCCATCCATTTCCGGCATCGCCAGATCGGTGAAGACAAAATCAAAACCGCCCGTACGCAGTTTCTCCACTGCCTCCTGCCCACTGGCGGCTAACTCGACGTTGTGATTCACGGCGATCAGCATCTCGGCTAATGTTTCTCTGACCGGAGCTTCATCGTCGATGACGAGAATCTTCAGACTTGGCGCGTCGTTTAGTTCGGTCGACACATCGTCAGTCGACGTTTCAGCGACAACTGCGGGCAAATCGATCGTGAAGTTGGTACCGGCGCCGGGTTCGGATACAACGCTGATCGATCCTGAATGTCTTTCGATGATGCTGTAACTTACCGATAGCCCGAGACCGGTTCCATGGGCGCCTTTGGTCGAGAAGAACGGTTCGAAGATCTTCTGCTGCACATCGTCGGGCATGCCCATGCCGTTGTCAGCGAAATGCAATTCCAGTCGTTCATCTTTACGACGGCACGTTATCAATAGCTTTCCGCCACGCGGCATCGCGTCGACAGCATTCACAATCATGTTGACAAAAACTTCGCGCAGCTCAGAGGCACTTCCGTAAGTGAATTGTCCTTCGTCGGTGTTGAGTCTGACGTCGTATTCAAGTCCGCGCACACGCGCTTCGTTTTGCCAGCGAGTGCGGGTGATCTCGATGGCATCGTTGAGCAGGCTGGCGACATCGACGAGCTCAAACTCTTTCACTGCTGACTTACGCGCGAATGTCTGAATGCGCCGTACGGTTGCTGCTGCATCTTCGGCCGCGGTCTGGATGATATCCAGGTTGCGCACTAAGGCCGGTTCGTCAATCTGCCGTCGCAGCAGTTGTGCGCGACCAAGAATTGCCGCGAGTGAATTGTTGAAATCGTGAGCGACGCCGGACGCGAGTTGTCCGAGTGCACGCAGCTTATCGGCTCGCGCAGCGCGTTCGCGTTCTTCTTTCTGCTCGGTAATGTCGCGCGCGATTCCGAGCACACCGGTGGTGCGGCCTTCGACTACGAGCGGCGAATTATCCACGCGGGCGTAACGCAGTTGTCCGTCGTGTGCGAAGTAACGCATTTCGTAAGTTTGCGGCGCACCCTGCAACGCAGCCTCGAGCTTTTCGCGCACGAGATCGCGGTCGGGTTCATAGACCATGCTCAGCAACGGACGCCCAATAAAGTTACTGCGTTGAAACCCGAGTCCTTTCAGCGTTGCGGTATTGCACCACTTGAAGTTTCCATCCGTGTCGACCGCATAGATCGACTCGCGCGCACTTTCGAGAATGTTCGTCAGCAGCGACTGATGCTCGCGCGCGACTGCCTGAACTTTGCGCAAATCGGAAAGATCGCGTGCAGTACACACGACGGCCACCGCTAGATTGTTCTCGTCAAACACCGGCTCAACTGAAACCAGCAACGGGCGATTCAAACGATTCGGCGTGATCTCGATTGTCACACTGCGACCAGTTTCGAGAGCGTTTTCGACGACACACGTGTCGTCTTCTTCACTCGTGCGCAGGATGTCGCAACACTGACGGCCGAGCAGCAATCGTGGATGAACAGCTTCCATCGCCGCGCCCGCGCGATTGACTCGCTTCAACTCGCCTGCGCGATCGAAGATGAAAATACCGTCCGACATCGCATCGAACGTGGTTTCCCATTCGGTCTTGCCACGCGCCACCATTTCGAACAGCTCAGCCTGCGCGACGCCGATCGCGAGACGCTCAGCAAGCGCAGCGACAAGAATGACCTCATCTTCCGTCCAGATGCGCTTCCGATCGGTTTGGTGGATACACAAGATGCCACGGAATTGCCCCTTCACGAGCAACGGGTAGTTGATGGCGGAACGGATTTCGAGTCGTTGAGCCTGGGCCCGAACATAATCGCTCAACGCGTTTGAGGCGTCGTCGTAATTCAAAGCATCGTCGACGATCATCGGCTCAAGTGAATTTGACAGCCGTCGCGCAATCGGATCGTTATAGTCGACGTCGACGTGTTTGATACTGCGAACGTCCGGAGCAAGGTACTCGTGTTCGTGTGGTGCGCTAACACCTTCGCTGTCGAGCAGGAACAAGTGAACGCGGGAAGCATCGAGCGCGCGACCCATTTCGACCGTGGCGGTGCTCAGGACTTCACCCAAGCTCAACGAAGCCCGAATCGCCATCGTCAAACGATTCACGAGCGCTTCACGAGTCGATGACGACTCAGCTTTCTGATAGAGCTCGGCTTGGCGGATTGCGATTCCTGTTTGATCTGCAACCGCCTTAGCGAGCGCGATGTCCGCTTCACTCCATTGCCGGACCTGTTTCGTCGTCGAAAGCGCGAATGCGGCGGGCACGTCGTCGCCGACACGGATCGCGACGTACATGATCGACTTCACGTTCGCTTTCGAGAGGATGTTTTGATAAAGGTCGGTGATGCGCGCCTCTTTCGCAGCATCTGAGAAAGGCAAAACCCCCGTCGTGTCCAGGGCTGCGATCAGAGACTGCAAATGCGTGAGAGCGAAATCAGAAGCCGCCGGTTCAACTCCGCTGGCATGATACTCGGCGACGTTCGTAGCACACTTTGCGCGATCGTCTCGCATGAACAAAGAACAACGGTCGACGAGGAGATAAGAGCCCAACTCCCTGACGGCGGTCTGGTAGATCTCGTGACTATCCAGCGAACAGCGAATCGCTTGCGAAATGCGATGCGTCATTGCCTCGCGCTGGGTCTGTTGTGCCAGAAACTCCTGACTCTCGCGCAACACTTCTTCGGACTGCTTGCGTTCCGTAAGATCGCGTCCGATTCCTTGTACGCCAATCGGCTTACCGTTGCTGAAGATCAGTCGTGTACTCACTTCGAGACGAACGCGACGACCATACTTCGAGATGATATCGATCTCGTAAACGGTCGACACTTTCTCACTTGCTTTGTGCGCGATCATTTCGCGCGCGAAGTTCAGATACTCCGGCGCGATCACGTCAGCAACATTCATCAACATCGTCTCTTCGCGTGAGTAACCCGTAATTCGCTCGCCGCTGCGATTGAGCGACGTAAAATTGCCTTGAAGATCGTGCGTGTAGATGATGTCGTTAGCGTTTTCGAAGAGCTCTCGATATCGCTCTTCGCTTTCGCGGATCGACGCTTCGGCTCGACGTTGATCCGTGATGTCGGTCGCAACGCCGATAACACCCAAAACTTTGTCGTGTTCGTCTGTCAGCGGTGAATACCGAACGTCGAAGACGAGTCCGCTGACGTCGACCGCAGAAGTAAACGACTCTCCACTGAGGGCTCGGCGGATGTTTTCTCCAACCTTCGGTGAGTCGGCGTAAACATCGAACACTGACTGGCCCACAAGCTGGCCGGGTTCGAGCGCCAGACTCTTCAGTCCTTCACCTTCACAAAGCGTAAAGATGCCGTTTTTGTCGGTCGCAAAGAGAATGAGTGCGGCGCTGCCGACGACAGTTCGCAGTCGCTTCTCGGCTTTTCTCAGCGCCTCGCGCGCCTGTTTCTTCTCCGTGATGTCTCTAATGACAGAGAGCACTGCCGATTTGCCTTCGGAAGTGAAAGGCAAACCCGTGACTTCCACGTCAATCACAGAGCCGTCGAGCCTGAGATACTTTTGTTCTGCAAGCGTCGTCGGCAGTTGAAATGTTTGAATGTAGTCGATGCCTTCCTGGACGTGATCACGGTAATCGCGATGCACGACGTCGAGAATCGACCTGCCGATCAAATCTTCGGGAGACGAGGCTCCCCAAAGTCTCACCGCGGCGGGATTGACGTACGTGAACTTTCCTTCGTGATGAATAACGATCGCATCCGGCGACAGTTCGACGAGGCTGCGATAACGCTCTTCACTCTCTTTCAACGCACCCTGGATGCGATGTCGCTCGACAAGTCGGGCGACTTTCATCAACAGTTCTTCATTTCGAAAGGGAAGGCCGATGTAGTCGTCGGCGCCGGCGTGCAAGCCCTCGATACTGCCATCGTCGGCAGGTATCAGACCGCTGATTAACAGGACAGGAATGTAGGCAGTGCGAACGTCTTCCTTCAAACGCCGGCAGAGTTCGAGGCCGCCCAGCACGGGCATCACTACGTCGCTGACTACGAGGTCGGGATGAAACGAGAGTGCGAGATCGATCGCCGGGGCGCCATCGACCGCTGTTGAAACTTCATAGCCTTCTAATTCGAGCAGGTCTACAAGCAGATCGAGGATCTTCCGATCGTCATCGACAATCAGTACTCGGCCCCGCTCTGAGGTGCTTGCTCTCATTCAGTCTTTTGTCCTGCGTTTGAGTAAGAAAACCTCGGGAGGTCTACGGAAGTATTTGGTGCGGGAGTTTCTTACAGAGCCAGGCGGACGCGCTGGCCGGTGCAGTATAACAGGTTTTGCCGCAGATTTACACGGATTACGGCTGATCGGCGTAAATCAGCGTAAATCCGCGGCTAAGTTATTGATCCTGAACGCGTTTTCGCGTGGCTGGGGGCTCAGTTGCGCCAGTTTTAGCGAAATAGCCCGCGCGGTAGTTGAGTTTGAGGTTTTGCTGCTTCAAGGCCGGATTAACGACCTGAATCTCGATCTTCCGGTACGACCCATCGCGGGCTTTGTTAGTCGGCGAATACGCGACGAGGTATTGTTCGCGAAGGTCGCGCTGAATTTGCGCGAATGCGTCGCGCAGGTCTCGTTCGTGCTTGGGGAAGTAGGCTCGACCGCCAGTGCGGTCAGCGATTTTTCGCAAATCACCTTCGTTAACATTGAACGTGTAGCGATCACCGATGCCGATGGCATAGATGAGTGCGTCGGCCTTCTGGGCTCGTTCGATCGCATCATGCATCTTCATCCGACTACTGGTATCGACACCATCTGTCAGGAGGATGATTGCACGACGCGTGTGCTCAGCCGACTGGACCATCAACTCTTCCGCTGACGCCCAAACTGCATCCCAGATTGCAGTAGAACCTGCCAAACTCTGATTGGTTCCGGAGATGGGAGGCGTTCCGTTAACGACCACGCCGCCGCCGATGTAACCCGATGGCGGAATAAACTCGACGTGATCGATGGCTCGCCTGAGTCGATCGATGCTTCCGGTAAAACCCTGTTCGAGAGTTGTCTCACCAGTAAACGAAACAACGGCGGCTTCGTCCTTTTGTGGTCGCAGCACGTTCTCAAGAAACGCGCGCGCAGCTTCTTTCTCATCAGGCAAGGTGCGTTCTTCAGAAGCGCTCGTATCGATCAGAATCGCAAGCGAGAGCGGCAGATCGATGTTCTGTTGAAAAGTGAAAATATCCTGTGCCTGGCCGTCCTCAAATATGCGAATGTCTTCGGCCTTAAGATCGCTGATGAAGCGTTTGTTCTTGTCGGCGGCGGTAAAAAAGATGCTGGTGAGATTGGTATCGGTTTTGATTACTTCGTCAGAATCCTGCGGCAGTTCTTCGCGGTTGCGCGGCGTCGGAGACGGTGATGCAAATGCGGTCGCGTTTTGCGTGTTCTGGTTCTTCGCCGACTGAGTGCGACTTGCTATTCCACCGCACAACAGCAGAGAAACCAACACAAACAACAGCACCGGGCGACTGACTTCGCGATATTGCATCGTGCTTCCCAAACTCCTTATTGCGTTACGCTGTCGGCGATCGCTTTGTAACCGCGCTTGGTTCTGACCTTCAGATCGCCTCGTCCATCCGCCAGCTTCACGTCGATCTTTCTGAATGAGCCGTCGTAACTCTTATTTGTCGGGTTATAGGTGACAAGATACTGCGCTCGCAGCTCCTTTGAAATCTTTGTGAACGATCGTTCGAGCGAGAGCATATCGCCGGTGAAGAAGGCGGTGCCGCCGGTTTCTTCAGCAAGCGTAAGAAGATCTTTGTCCTTCTTATCTGCGACCTGGCCGGCTTCAACGCCCGGCACGGTTGACAGGAATCCCGCTTTGGTTGAAATCGCGAAGATCGTTGTTTCGGTGCGTTGCGCGATATCGATCGCATCGCGGATGGTGGCGCGACTGTAAGTGTCCTCACCATCGGTAACGATCAGTAACACTCGCCGACCCGGAACTGTCCGCATCTTCTCATCGCAGAACTGCCAGATGGCATCGAAGAGTGCGGTCTGCGTTCCCATTTTCTTAACACCGTACACAGCTTTGTCGAGTAGATCGAGTTTGTCAGTGAAATCCTGTAGTAAGTTAATCGAATCGTCGAAAGTGCCAAAGAGCACGCGATCCTTGCGCGGCTTAATGACTGTTTGGATGAAGTTCATTGCCGACTCTTGCTGAAACTTCAATTTGCCCGCGGTGGATGGCGAAGTGTCCATCAACACGGCGACATAGAGCGGCGTAGTTTGCGAAAGATCGTCGGAGAAGGTTTCGATTGTTTGAGGCGTTCTGTCTTCAAGAATCGTGAAATCGTTCTTCGTTAGCCCGGGTACAAATTGACCTTTCTTATCAGTCACCGTAATTGGCAGACGGACACGTCGAATCGCGATTTTTTCAATACCCTGCGGATTTTCATTGGTTGGTGTTGGCGACGGAGAAGCCTTGGGCTTTTGCGCCGACACCGAGAGCGCGATCACGAGGCTGATGGCAGCCACCGACAAAAATTTGAACAAAAATGATGTTATACGTGCTGGCATGCTACATGGATTATGGTTCGGGAGCTGACCGCAGTCTACTGGGACCGGCGGTTCGATGCGTTCGATCCCGAACTTGTTGCCCCTTTCCGGGTGATAAGCCCTGCGATCATAAGCTGTATTTGCGATAAGTCCTATCAGACCTCGCGGTCTTGTAAGACCTATGCAGGCGCAGGTCGCGGGGTGCTACAATGCCCCGGAAAATCTGTTCACGGCCCAACTTAGTCGCGCAAGTATCGCCTTCATGCCCGACAGCCCGAACAACTCTGACACCGCTGGTAACAATCAACCACCTGAGTACATCGCCCATTATCGCATCTTACGCAGACTGGGCAAGGGTGGCATGGGCGAAGTGTTACTTGCTGAAGACACCAAACAACATGGCCGCAAAGTCGCCCTCAAAGTTTTACCGCCCGAGCTGACGACATCTGAAAGCCGCCTGCGACGTTTCAAACAAGAAGCTCGCGCCGTTCTCGCGCTCAATCATCCGAACATTCTCACCGTGTTCGAGATCGGCGAATCGAAAGACAGTTACTACATCGCCACCGAGTACATCGACGGCGAAACTCTGCGCCACTGTCTCTGGAGTGGTCCATTGAAGCTGGACGAGTCAATCGGCATCGGTATCCAGGTGGCAATGGCACTCGAGGCCGCGCACGCGGAGGGCATCGTTCATCGCGACATCAAGCCTGAAAACATCATGTTGCGACAGGACAAATTCGTCCGCGATCGCTTCGTGAAGGTGCTGGATTTTGGTCTGGCAAAACTGACGGATCGCGACAGTTCCGCCGCCGATCCAGAAGCCGTGACGATTCCCATCACAGTCACAAATCCCGGTGCAATCATGGGAACGACGGGTTACATGTCGCCCGAGCAGGCGCTTGGTGAAAATATCGACGAGCGCACGGACGTTTTTAGTTTGGGTGTGGTGCTTTATGAAATGGTGGCCGGCGAACCGCCGTTCAAAGGAAAGACTGACAGTCACACACGCGTCTCGATCATCGATCACGAACCGTTGCCGCTCGTTCATCACGTCGCGAACGTGCCGCGACAGCTCGACCGAATCGTCGCCAAAGCGCTGGCGAAGGATCGACTCAAGCGTTACCAGACGATCACAGATCTGAAGCTCGATCTCGAACAGCTCCGAGACGAACTTCATACGACCGACGCGCCCGAGTTATCACGTCATTCGTCGTTCGTCACACATGCTGATTCACAGGCAACAACGCCGACGGTTGCCAGATCGCAGGTTGAGACTGTTGCAGATCCGGCGACTGTTGCGAGCATGGCTCCGCTGGATCGAAAGTCGAAAAGTAAGAAGTGGATCGCGTTGGGCGCGATTGGCTTGCTGGTCGTGGCGGCGATCGTTGCGGGGGTTTATTTTACGTCGTCAGCAACGCGGCCGATCAACTCCGTGGCCATCTTGCCGTTTATTAATGACAGCAAGGATCCAAATGCGGAATACCTCTCTGACGGTTTGACTGAGAGCATCATCAACAGTCTTTCACGACTGCCGAATTTGAAGGTGATGTCGCGCAATGCCGCCTTTCGTTTCAAAGGCGCGAACCTGGATCCAGTCGAAGCCGGTCGGAACCTTAACGTTGGTGCAGTTCTTACGGGACGGCTCGTTAAGCTCGACGATCGTCTGGTGATCAAAACAGAGCTGATCAAAGTCGACGACGGTTCGCAGCTTTGGGGTGCTGAGTACAACAGTAGCCTTGCCGACATCTTTTCGGTTCAGGATGAAGTCTCGCGAAAGATCTCGGAGAGTTTGCGTTTGCGATTGTCCGGCGCGGACGAGGAAAAGCTGGCGAAGCGTTATACAAATGATGCCGAGGCGTATCAGCTTTATCTGAAGGGCCGGTACTTCTGGAACAAACGTAACGAAGAAGGATTTCGCAACGGCATCGATTACTTCAAGCGCGCCGAAGAGAAGGATCCGACTTTCGCGCTTGCTTTCTCCGGACTTGCCGATTCATACGCGCTACTGAGTGACATTGGGGTGGCGCGACCGGTCGATGAAATGCCGAAGGCGAAAGCGGCGGCGCAGAAAGCGGTCGACGCCGATCCGACATTGGCTGAAGCTTACACTTCGCGCGCGTTTGTCAGGCTCGCCTACGACTGGGATTGGTTTGGAGCGCAAAACGATTTTCAGCAGGCGCTAAAGTTGAATCCGAAATACCCGACGGCGCATCAGTGGTATGCCTCGTACCTCATGCAGATGGGTAAGTTCAGTTTGGCGAAAGCTGAAATCGAGGAAGCTCACAAACTCGATCCGCTCTCGCCGATCATCAGCTCAAACACGGGGCTCTATTCGTACTACGAACATAACTACGACGATGCGATTGCGAAGTACAAGCTGACGCTGCAGAGCGATCCGGACTTTTGGGTAGCGCGTCATTACCTGGCGCTGGCGTATGTGCAAAAGGGGATGTACGACGAGGCGATTGCGGAGCTGCGCAAGTTGATCAAGGCGCCGGCGAGTGGGCCGATACCGGACCAGGTGATCGAAGCCGAGACAGAAGCGGCGGCGTCGCTGGGGTTCGCGTACGGAATGGCCGGCAAACAGGCTGAGGCGCGGGCGATCCTCAATCAGCTCGAGACTTTGTCGAAGCGCCGGTATGTCACCGGGTTGTATTTCGCGAATGTGTACGCGGGTTTGAAAGACAACGACAAGACGATTGAGTATTTGAACCTCGCCTTCGAAGCGCGACATCCGGGGCTCGTGCTGATCCGGATCGAGCCGATGTTTGATGGGTTGCGTGGTGATGAGAGGTTCAAGCAGTTGGCCAAGCGCTTCGAGCCAATGCCGTAGAGTTCGACGCA
>DASWUM010000021.1:0-16348 GCA_036401595.1 Pyrinomonadaceae bacterium | reverse complement strand
CATCCGCTACCGCGGACGGTACTGACCCCGTCCAAGCGCGCCGTCCATACTCGTGGAAAAAGAATGCGGCATTCGATCAATAACTTGATTCAAATGGCTTCAACCAGTGCCGGATTTTTTCTTGACTGGTTTGTCGGGGGCCGGTGGGTCTTGCTTCGGCTCCGGCACCTTAACCCGGATCGTGTTCATGGTCGAGTTATCGATCGTAGAGATCACATTTATTTGATACTGTCCCGGCGCCAGTTGCAGTACCGTAGCTCCCTGATCACCGTTGAAGGTTTGCGGTTGAGGTGTGCCATCGCGCAACGCTTCCACGGAAGCATTGGACTTGAGATTCACAGTCTCTCCGAAGATATTCTTCTTGATGAGTTTCCATTGGACTCTGAAGTTTGGCCCAGGTAGTTCGACGATCTCTCCAGCTTTGCCTTGCGGGTAAACAATCTCCAGAGAATACCGAGAGAATACTGAACTAACTCCGCCTCCTGAATTCAAAACCGCCACTGAGCCCGTGATCAAAACGCAGATCACTGAGATGATGCTGGTTAACTTGGATGTACTGGTAATCTTGTCTTTCTTGTCTTTCTTTTCTTCACCCTCGTCCTGGGCTTTATCCAAAGTTATTTCCACTGCATTCTCGAAGATCAACAGCAACTTCGGGAGTTTACTGCGTTCGACCGAGGTACGAACTATCAACTGCTTCTCTTTGCGATCGAGTTCCACGCCCAGCAGAACGCCGTTTGGCCCTTCCAAAACCAGATGTGCTCGGTTGAGATCCGGCGTTGCAGCGACTTCCTTGCAGAACTCTTCGAAGGTAGTAAACGGCTGCAAATCTTCTTCGATGTCGCCGAGAGTCAGGTAAGACGTTTGGATAGCTACGCGGCGTCCTGGAACACGGCCGGGGAAGACGTACTGGACCGCATCTCTTAAGGCCTGGGCAAAAGCACTGGCAGTGGTCCATTTTGTGATCTTGAACTGCCTCATGAATCGCCGGTACTGATACGGATTGCCTTGAATCCGCTTTACCTTTTGCGTTGACTCAAATGCCTCATAGATGTTCTTTACCGTTTCTTCAGCCGGCGACTCGAGCTCGAGGCTGACTAAGTCTCTGAGAAGATCGAGGTCGAGCGTGATCGAAATGCCCGGTGCGTAAATCCAACAACGAATCCAGACAACGTTGTCCCACTTTGCTCGTATTTGGTCGTACCACTCTTTGTAGTTGGCAAACTTTAGCGAATCGACAGTAGGACTATCCTCAGAAATCGCTTCGCCAAAGTATCCTTGAAACGTCGACTCTCCTTTGACGACCTTCATGAGCTGGTCCATACATTTGTCAAACCACTGAACATCGATCTGCTCTTCGGCGAAGTAACGTCGCCGCTGACCCTGACGCGACGCAACACTGGTATCCTTCAACACACGGATGGGGAGTTGTTTCTGCAGCATCGCAGAGAATTCACCTATTTCTCTTTGATCCACAGCGCCGAGAGTGATGGTCACTTCTCCACGTCGGGCGTAGTAGCGGAACGAGCATTCGCGGGTTTTTCCGGTGAGAGTTAAATGACACTCGGACAGCTCTTTGTAATTAGTCTCGCAGTCAGTCTTCCACTCCTCATACTTCTTCGGATAACGCCGAAACTGAGGCGCCGAGATCAAGGAGTAACTTCCGTAGAAGTGATACGAACCGAGCCAGGCTTCCATGTTTTCGAGTAGTTTCTTCAGCCACGTAACATCCTCCGGATAGTCGAGCTGATACGCACCATCCACTCGCTCCATCGGTTCTGCCGATCTTTCCTCTTCCTGCGGACCGACATCTGCAGCCATGCTGCGTTCAAATTCCGCCAACAACTCCTGAAGCACCGAAGCGCCGTCATTTCCTTCGGTGTTCATGTTTACTCTGATCTCTTTCGAGCTGAGTCGAAAATAAATTCGCGCTCCTCGCGAATAGTCGGAGGAATCGATATTGATGTCTAACGAGTCCCAGTCGGAGGAGAGTGCGGAGCGCCAGGAATCGAGTGATGGATGTCGATGAGTGATTGCCACCGTGCCGTCGCGTTTCATCGAGGCAGAAACTCTGCAGTCCGCGCCGGCAAACGGAATAAAAACCTTTTCGATCGCAGGCGTGATCTTGCTGAGATCCTGTTGCTTCCAGGCGTAGGTTTGATTTAGCTCGGCTCTTACTGTTACTTCGTCGCCCATCGCGCAGTGCTCCTGTAGGTGATGCCAGGTCGAGAATGCTTCCAGATTTGGAAATCGAGGCGTGGAATCGGGTCCTGCGTCGCGGGTCGTTAGTGAGTTGCCAGCGAGATCCTGCGCTCGAAGGCGAAAAGGATATGCTTCCGAAGTGAGTCTGGCAAGGTTTTCAAACTAGAGGCGGGTCGCGAGGTTGCCGGCCAATCCTTTAACTAGTGCTGCTTCCAATCACTGGCCTTAACGGTTTTTGGCACTGCACGGTCAAACAGCGTTTCCTCGTATGCCACGTTAAACTTGTATTCGAAGAGCTCGATGTCGCGGCGGGCTTTTTCCGGAAACTCCGGTGCACCTGACAACACCCAGAAATCTTTTATCGGGATGTGCTTCGGTTCCCGAACTACTCTGGTTGGCATTTTGATTCCGTCGACAGTGACATAATTGTCAAAGTAAATCGTCAAGCCCATTGGCCGCGTGCCATAAAAAATTCCGTCGTACTCATCCGTAACGAGCTTGACCGGCAGTCTCGTCTTCCGATCCAGATAGAAGTCGAAGCGATATTTCCCAACCGCGGTTTCGACAACGTCGACGCGATTGAGTCCTCGTTTTCCTTCATAAGTACGAATTGGGACTGGCCGTAGCGAATTAGTTTCCATTAAGTAGATGATCGGATCCTGGATAAGGCGTTCCGTATATGTTGTCGGCAGACAAAAAGAACGTGGAGGGACGTCACCTTTGGCGGGCGATAGGGTCTTTACACAAAGATTGCGTTCGAGATTGATGACGGTCGCGTCCAGAGAAACAATGAACTCAGGTGTGTACTCGTACAACCACGCCTTACCGGGCAGAGCACGAAGCCACTGAACCTCGCTTATGTGGCTACCCTTCACAGCGTCGACGTGAATCTCTCCGGAGGAAAGAAAATTCTGGACGGCGTGGAGGCGGTCGCGTCCGCCCTTAGCTTGCAACGCCTCTTCCCAGAGTTGCTGGGCGAGAGCGCGATTTGCCTCCGTTTCGTTGACCTGACCCTTTGCTGAACCAATGCTCGCGAAGATAAAGATCACTAGCAGGGAACTGAAAACTACAGAAAGTCTCTTTCGATTCATGGATAACGGAGTAAGCAAGCAGTGTGCTCAAGGATTTTCTTTGAGTTTTCCACGTTTTATACAGAGGGCAATCAATGTTTTGCCGACAGGAGTCGGAAGAGTTTTGCACAAGAACTCTTAAATCCCGTCCACGGCAGTGGGCGGATTTTTCAAGTCTTTTCTATTCGAACTGCATGCGTGAAATCTGAATACAGCCAACGGAAGTTGGCGGATCGTTCAAGTCCTGACTGTTTACCGAACTATCCGCCAACTTCCGTTGGCGGTATTAGCAACGCTTGAGGAGGGAGTTTTTTTAGAAAGGACTTGAACGAGTCCGCCCACTGCCGTGGGCGGGATTTCAGAGTTGTGCAAAGCAAGTCAGAAGGTTATTTCACTGGAGGCACGAGGGATCAGGTTTGGTCTTCACTAACGAGTCCTTCCCACGACCATTTCGGAATATGCAAACCGTCCGGCACGTCCGCCGCTGAGTCATGGTAACGATTCATCGTGGTCGTAGTTGCCCACGCGAAGTAATCGTGGAGGACGCTTCTGAGCCGTTCGTCGCCGGCAAGTCCGGCATCCTCGAGGGCCTGATCGAAACAGGCGATTGCTCGCCGATCCATCTCTTCGTGCGGACCATTGCCGCTGTGGGTCCGTACGACCGATGTCTCATCACCGTACTGGTCTGAATACGTAGGTGGTCCACCTAATGCTTCCGCCCAGTACGCGGCGAGACGCTCGGTGTGCTGAGGATGGTATCCGTGGCTGAACGCATGGCTAACCACCTCGTCTTCCAGCACCCGCGTGTGCCACGCGTGAGCCAATCTCAGTATCCCGTCAAGACCGCCCGCAGCTTCATAGACAGTTGGCATGGTTTCAGTGTCCATTCGAAGATTATGTTTACAATCGAGAAAAATTCAAACCGTCAGAGCTTTGCGACGTTTTGTTGCCTAGTTTCGCTCCGATGCGGTCGTGGCGTAAGCGAGCGTAAGAATCGTAGCGCCAAAAAGAAGCGTGTCGGCGAAGTAGTTGAGACCTTCGAGTTTTGTCCCGGGACTCGGATCTGCAAGCGACCCGAATAGCATCGGTCCGTAGTAAGCTACAACGAGAAGCAGAATCCAGGTTCCCAGATACGTCGCCGCAACTTGCGTCTTCCGCGCCAGCAGAAAGCAAACACCACCAACGATCAGAAATGCGCCGGTCAGATAGTCGATGACGCTCCGAGCGGGAATCCACGTGGGCATCTGTTTTGCGAGCGGAACTCCGGGCACTCCCGTCGGATGCAAAAAGTGCTGAACGCCGAAAAAGATCGCAGCGATCGCGATCAGCACGCGGCCCACAGTGATGAGAGTCTTGCCTTTCCCTTGCGACCGGCCAAAGGCAATTCCCGCCAGCACCAAACCGCCGCCTCCAAACGACAATTCCCGGATGACGATCGTCCAGATGATTCGATCGCCGCTTCTTAACGCGCCCGGAAAATGGATCATCGCCACAAAAACGATCATCATGATCCCGAACAGCAGTCCGGACCACTGCACCTTAATTCTGGTAGCAATGCTCACTGCTGCGACGATCAGCGCTACGCCGACGAAATATATCCAAAACAAACGCACCGGCATGTAAGGCGGCACCAGGCCAAGCATGGCACTTCCGAGTGAGAAGTGTTCTGCGCCAAAAACTGCCAATGGGATGGCAAAGCACAAATGGGTCAAAGCTACTATCCGGCCAAGCCCGCGAGCCCGAGCGATATCGCTTTTGGCAGCCAGCAGGCCAATTACGAGTAGTGCGAGACCCGCGACGGACATCCAGAACGCGGGACCGGAGAATGCAAAGAACGCAGCGAGAAAAGGTGGCATGGATCTCCTCAGTCAGGACTACACGTCCTTTTGAATCAGAACCCGAATTCGAATGGACCAAGCGAACCTTAGCGAAAAGAGTTGATGAAGTCACTCACTTCTTGATTTGATATTGATTCACTACCGTTTCACTTGGATGTCCGAGTTACCGACAATTGAGCTTAAGACTTTCACAGGGAGACTATTTACTAGTGCCTTATCAAGTCAGAATTCACTCTGCACCGGAGCGTCATCTTGCCGTAGTCCGACGCCGCCTGAAATGGTCCGAACTTGGTGGCAATCTCCTCCAATTTCTCGATCGCGTCTACGTTCAGGTGCGCGCGGGAGCGATCGTCCAAAGTGGCCACAATGTGTTTGTGTACCGTGATCCCACCAAAGAGGGAGTGACAGCGGAAGTCGGCGTCGAGGTTTCAGGCCCATTCGAAGCGATAGATGAGGTCGTGTACTCAAGCACGCCCTCCGGTGAAGTGGCATCCACGTTACATGTTGGACCTTACTCAGAGTTGGGCGGCGCCTATGATGCTTTAGTTCGGTGGTGCAAGGAACACAATCGTCCTCTGGCCGGGACATATTGGGAGGTCTACGGAGATTGGAACGACGACCCTGCCAAGCTCGAGACTGAGGTGTTTTATCTACTCACGTGACGGTGCGTTTGTTCTTAATGACTCATCGCATACGTAATGACATTCATCCCGACCTTGTAGGCCACCACACCGTATTGCGCGGGATAGCGTGAGTCGTTGATCCACTCCCAGGCGTCGCCAAGGTCACAATTGCGAGTGATGAAAACCATGAGCCGGCCGTTCTTGTTTTCGACGCCCATGTAGTGCGGCGTCACGCCACCCTTTTCGTATGTGACACCCTGAACTAATGCCGCGATGCCAGGCACCTGGACCACACTGTCGAGGTCGAAGTAACTGTGGAAGATTGGATGTGAAAGAGGCAAGTCTTTGATCTCATACTCCGGCAGAATCTTTTTTATCTCGCCGCGCGCATGTTGCCACTCGGTTTCGCCGTGGAAATCGTCGAGCATTATGAAGCCTCCTCGCATGAGGTACTCGCGCAGCGCTGCCGCGTCTTCGTCTGAAAGCTCCATCTGTCCGGGCTCGACGATGTAGGCGAACGGGTAATCAAATAGTCGCTCGTCTGTCGGACGTATTTGTACGGGACGACCCGCGAGGAACAGTTTTGAGCCGGCCCACTCACGGATTCCCATCATAAAATTGTAGTCCGCCTCCGGATAATCGACGCGCCAGGCGCCGCCGAACCAGCGGTTATAAATCGAGTGGGGAGATTCGTAGACAATCCGGGCGAATGTATATTCTCCATGCCAGTCACCGTCTGTGAACGTGCGCGGATGGCTTGGGGTGGGATTACCCCGGAAAGGTTCGAGCTGCTGTTGTCCCATGACAGGCATTAAGAAGGGCACAACCAGACAAGCAATCACGAGCGGTATTACTAAAGGATGGCGCGACTTCAACATCGGATTGATTTCACGAGTCTAACTTCCGGTAACGGTGAATTCTTAGATGCTGGGAAATGAAGAACGTCAACCGCGCTCAGAATCTTATTTCATGTAACACGAACGCTGATCAAATCATCCTACGCCATTCATTTCAAGGTGGGAGAATTGACCAGACGCGACGTTATACACAACGCCCCACGAGCAACCTCCGTCACAGACGTCAATGAGAGATTCGTGCCAGGCTCAGCTTCAGTTTCCGGGAGCAAAATCCAACGAGTCGTAGTTTGCGTGACCGATATTGACGCCGTCACAAGAATGAGAGCAGTCGCTGAGATCAGGTAGCGCACCTGTTGTTTGGTCATGGTGCTCGGTGACTCACCGTCGAAGATGACCGAAGAACAAACCATAGCCATCGAGGTCCTCGATTACGAATCCTCTGAGACCATCGTCATTGTCCCCCAAAGGCACTGAGAAACGAACGCCACGCGACGCGAACTCCGCCGCAAGCGCGTCAGGATCAGGGACATCAAGATAAGCATCCCAGCAGAAGGCCGGTTTGCGTTTGTAGTTTGGGACCGGTTCGACGACAACCTCTTCACCGTCTAAGATCACGCCCAGGGCCTTGAACATGATCGTAGCCCCATCACGACGGACAATCCCGAAAAATTCGTCGTCAGGTGTTGGGCCTCGAAATGTAACTTCAAAACCCAGCATATCGCGATAGAACGAGAGTGTTGCCGGGACGTCGGCGACGATAAAGAACGCTGAGATACTGGGGATCGTGGCTCGTGTCATTTGCTTATCCACAGATTACGCAGATTCTATCAACGATCTGCGTAATCTGTGGATAAGAGAGCACGCGGCATGAGTACATCTTCAAGCCCGATGCGTCGCAGAAGTTCAGCACGCACGCGGTCCATCACTGGAAAGACCACCGCCGCACCGTCGCTGGACGGGTCAACGTGCACTCGGAAAGGCCGCTTGCCGAAAGGCGCATCAACCACGTTGACGATCGCGTCAGCAACTGCCGACACGTCAGCATCTGCCGGCACAATCGACGCAAAACCTTTCATTATGTCTTCAGCGAATCGGGCATACGGTCCGGCTTCGTAATCCGCTGCACGTTTCTCATCGGCTGGTTTTCCCGAGTGTGCGAAATGGTTGGTGCCCGACGTGAATGCACCGGGAACGATGATTGAAGTTTCGATTCCCCAGCGCGTTAATTCCCGTGCGTAGATTACAGCCAAGGCATCCATGCCTGCCTTGGCGGCGAAGTATGGTCCGAGATAGGGCGGTGTGCCGCCAGCCGAGCTGCTGCTCGACACCCAAACGACTAAGCCATGTCTTTGTTTGCGCAATTGAGGCAACGCGGCACGATTCACCCGCTGTGTACTGAGCACGTTTGTGTCGTAAAGCTCCGCGAGTTGTTCAGGTGTAAACGCCTCTGATGGACCAAACACCATGTGACCAGCATTATGAACTACAACGTCGAGCCGGCCATGCTGTCTGACGATCTCGTCGATGGCTGCTTCGCAGGATTGTTCGGACGAAACATCGAGCTCGATCGCACGCAGATCGACTTTGTTGTCGGCAGCATACGTTTGTACGGCCTCGACTTGTGGTTTGTTACGCCCGTTCGTTTCTCTCATGCTGGCGTACACGGTGTGTCCCGCTCGAGCCAGAGCACGAGCGGTGAGTGCGCCAAATCCACTCGAAGCCCCGGTAATGACGATGACTTTATTCATTTCTCTAATCTCCATCTGCTGACTTTCTTCAGACAACACCCATCACGCAAAGCCACCGTTGGCTCGTACGACCTGCCCGTTCATCCAGCCACCATCCGGGCCCGCCAAGAATGAGACGACACCGGCAATGTCTTCGGGTTGACCCAAACGCTCGAGTGGAGACATTTTTATAAACTCGTCGATCCGCTCGTCAGATTTACCTTTGAGAAATAGTTCGGTTGGAATCGGCCCCGGCGCCACGGCGTTCACGGTGATGTTGCGACCTCGTAGTTCATTTGTCAGGACGTGGACCAATCCTTCAACACCGGCTTTCGAGGCAATGTAAGGTCCGTATGTGGGAAACGATTTCGCAATCACGCTGCTTGAAAAAGCCATGATGCGTCCGCCTTCCAATACGTTCTTGGCGGCATGCTTGAATACAATCAAAGTCCCACGCAGGTTGGTCGAAATTATGCGGTCAAAGACGGCGAGGTCAGTCTCGGCGATGGTCATTACCGGCATAATGCCGGCTGTGTGGACCACGACATCGATTCTGCCGAATGTATCAATGATTTGTTTGAACATCCGTTCGACGTCTGCTTCGTTTGAAACATCCGCCTGAATGATCAGCGTTTGACCGTCGGCGTTCTTGATCTCGTTGGCAACTTGCTCCGCTTTTTCTGCGTTGCCCGCATAGTTGAGAACCACAATGAAACCATCTTTTGCCAGACGTAAACTTACGACCCGGCCAATTCCGCCCGATCCGCCTGTAACCAGCGCAACTTTACGATCGACTTTGGTCATCACCGATGCCCTCCTGAACAACGTTTGACGTTGAGGATTTTAGAAGGCGTGCGACCTTGTTTCTTTTTTGCTTTTGCTCGATTGAGCTGTGGATTGCTTGAGTGACACCTATCGCTGCCAGTAACGTTCGCAATGCGGCTTTTTTTCTCCGAGGACCAAAAAGGCCACACGCCTCACACCTCTAAGATTCTGCCGATCAACCAAAAAACTGAACTTTGCTTCATTCGTGGATGGAGTAAGTCGCTGGCATATCTGTTGCCACGAACACACCAACTCCCCTTTTGGCATCAGTCTGCATTCGCAGTTCTAGTTAAGCATAACGATTTAGTCTCGACCGATCTCGTAAACGATCGGTCTCGCCAGAACCACGTAAACAATGGGAGGAGAGGTGCGAAGTATCATGGAATTGAAATTCTTTCGGCGGCGGTGCTCGCTACGCGCGACGGTGTTGCCGTTTTTACTTTTTTTGAGCGTGATGACTATTCCCACGCTGACTTATGGACAAGCTGCAACCGGACGACTCTCTGGAACAGTGTCCGGGCCGGACGGCCTCATTTCAAATGCGACCGTAGTCGTAACCGACAATCAAACCAAACAGTCGCACACGGCAATGACGAACGCCCAGGGAGCCTTCAGCTTTCCACAACTTTCCGTCGGCAGTTATACCGTCAGCTTTGCGGCTCCTGGTTTCAAAACACTCAGTGCCAGTGACGTGAGAATCGACGTCGGCAAAGAATATGTCTTGACCCCCGCATTGGAGGTTGGGCCAATTGAAGAGAAAGTAAACGTTTTCGAAGGCGCCGATATCGTTAACTCAACCAATGCTGAACTGAGCAACACAGTATCTGAAACTCAGTTGCTTGGTTTGCCTATCAACGGACGCGATCCTTCCAGTTTGATTCTATTACAGCCCGGAGTGAGTCAAGGCGGTGAAGTCGACGGAATGCGCACCTCCTCGCAAAACATTACTCGCGATGGTTTGAACGTACAGGATAACTTCATTCGCGAAGGCAATTTCAATCCTGATCGACCCCGGATCGACGACCTTTCCGAATTCACCATCGTTACCCAAAATGCCAACCCCTCGTTGGGCAGTGGTGGCACATCTCAGGTGCAGTACGTCACCGCTCGTGGTGGCGCAGAGTTTCACGGAGCACTGTACGACTACAATCAAAACGCCGCCCTCGCTTCCAACGGTTTCTTTAACAACCGGAATGGAGTCAAGAAACCACCGTTCAATCAGAATCAGTTTGGCGGCAAGGTCAGTGGACCGGTTGAGTTGATACGGAAGGCGTTCTTCTTTTTTGACTACGAAGGACTGCGGTTGCCGCAAACAACTTCGACTACGCGCACGATCCTGACACCGTCCGCGAGACAGGGAATCTTTACATACACCGACGACGACGGTAATACGCGCCAGTTTGATGTTCTCGGAAGCCAGGGATTGAGCATCAATCCACTGATCTCGAGTCGTATTCTTTCCGGTATTCCTACTACCGGCAATAACGATCAGGTTGGCGACAGAGTCAACACGACGGGCTTCACTTTCAATCAGCGAGCCGACGTGAAGATCAACTTGTCGACTACGCGTGTCGACTACGATTTTAGTCAAACGAAGGGCATCAACTTCGTGTGGCACCGAACGACCGACAACTTCCTGCGTCCTGACACTGATTCGGGAGGATTCAATCCAACACCTTTCGGATCTCAAACAGCAACAACGAATGAGTTCGTCGGAGCCTACAACTGGTCCATCAGCAACCGGTTCAACAACGAGGTACGCGGCGGTTATCAGAAGAGCAATCCTTTTTTCAACACCAGCGGTTTGCCTTCAGATTTCTTCATCTCATTACCGCTCACCGATAGTCCGGAAAACAGCTTCCTGCCACAGGGCCGGACCACGAAGCTCTACAACATTCAGGACAATGCGGTTTTTTCATGGCGCAATCACTCCTTCCGCTTTGGCGGCCAGGACAACATCTACCGCATTAGCTCTTTCGGCGGCTCAACTCTGCCGACTTACTTTCTCGACAACTCTAACTTCCCAAACTTCGGGTTTGTACCGGCTGACACTCCGGGAGTGCCGGCGTTGTTCACGATACCCAATCTTAGCGATCAAAATCAGATCGCTGTGGCCAACGCGCTGCAGTCTGAACTTGCCGGACTCGTTGGTGAGTCACAAAACACATTCAACGTGACCAATAAGACCTCAGGATTTGTACCTGGCGCTCCTGTCATCAACACTCTGAACTACAACAACCTGTCGTTTTACGTGGCGGATCAATGGCGCGTTCGGCCCAACCTGACACTCAACCTCGGACTACGTTACGAGTTGTTCACCGGCATCAAGGATCCCAGTGGTTTGCGGCTCGAGGTTGTGACTGGTGGACTCGATCCCAACGCCGCGCTGCTGAATCCAAATGGGACTTTTGATTTTGTCGGCGGCAACGCTGGTTCGACGGGCCAGTTTTTCAAATCCGACAAAAACAACTTTGCTCCAAACATCAGCTTTGCCTATTCGCCGGATTTCAGGGCGAGATTCGCTCGCACGCTTTTTCCCGGAGGTGGCAAGACTGTGATTCGCGGCGGCTTCAGCGAGAGTTACATCAACGATGAATTTGTCCGTTCTCCTGATAACGCATTGCAGAATCAGGGACTCTCAGTCACGCCAATCAATTTTGGGTTGACTGCAGCGATCAATAATCCGCCGCCAGTGCCCACTCCAGCATTCGTGTCGCCGCCATTGACGTTCTCCAGTATCAACGCATTAGCGCCTGGCGCGAACGTGGCGTTTCTAATTGATCCGAACATGCAATTACCAAGAGTTGAGCAATACAACTTTGGTATCCAGCGCGAGATCGGACTCAAGTCTGTGCTGGAAATTCGCTACGTCGGCAATCGCAGTCATGAACTAATTCGGACTGTTGATCTGAACCAGGTGGACATTCGCGGCAACGGTTTTTTGGCAGACTACAATCGGGCGCGCTCGAATTTTTTGTTGACTGGTGATGCAGCCTGTACGCCGCAACAGAATGCAGGCTGTCAGACACTGACAGTTTTTCCGTCGCTCGTAAACGGTGGATCATTGAACACGCCGGCGGTGCAAAACCTCCTGCGAAATGGTTCAGTCGCGGATCTGGCGCGCCGGTATGTGACGTTGGGCCAAACTGGATCCGTGCAGATACTTCCCAATCCGAACATGGGAATTCTCGACTTGCTTGGGAATCTCGGTGAGTCCAATTACAACGCCTTGCAGGTTGAGTTGCGGCGCAGGTTCTCGCAGGGTTTGTTCCTACAGTTCAACTACACTTTCCAAAAAACCCTGGACAACATTAGTCCGGGCAATCCTGGCTTGAACAGCGAAGATCAGACCAGGGTTGCGGCTTTCCTCGACAATCAGAATCAGCATCTCGACTACGGACGCGCGGATTTTGATCAGACCCACGTTTTCAATCTCAACGCGGTTTACGATTTGCCGTTTGGAAAAGGAAAGTATTTCTTGAACGATCACGGTGGCACGGTTGATCGACTGGTAGGAGGCTGGCAATTAGGCGGCATACTGCGCATCAACACCGGCACACCGCTAACTATCGTTGACCCGAGAGGTACGCTGAACCGTGTGGGTAGATCGGCGAACCAGACGGCAGTAACAAACCTTACGAACGATCAGATCAGCAATCTTGTAGGGATCTTCAAGCAGGATGGGGTCGTCTACTACATAAATCCTTCGGTAATCAACACCAATGGTCGCGGAGCCGCAGCGTTTGGCCTGACGCCATTTTCAGGTGAAGTGTTCTTCGACAACGGTCCCGGTCAGTTCGGTACTCTGGCACGGAGCACTATCAATGGACCACTGTTCACGCAACTGGACATGTCACTTACAAAGAGCATCCGCCTAACTGAAAAGATGCGTTTCCAAATCCGTGCGGACGCATTCAACGTTCTGAATCACACTAACTTTCTGACTGGAATTCTTACCCCAGGTCTGGGCCTAAGCGGAACCAGTAACACCATCTTCAATGTCAACAGTCCAACTTTCGGTCAGATCACTGAAGCGAACACAATTAGCGGCAGCGGACTGAACCGTATTATCCAGGTTGCGGGTCGATTCGAATTCTAAACCGCAGGCTCTATCCACAGATTACGCAGATTGATTAATAGCCATCTGCGTAATCTGCGGAATCGGCGTAATCTGTGGATGCATGGCGCCGGCGCCAGAATAATTCATCTGGCCACCGCTGTTCGCGTAGGTATGTGTCGCGGTGCATTAACAGGTAATGCGCAAATGCACGATCGATAAGTTGCTCATAAATACGAAGTGCGTTTTTGTTACCGCCGAGATAATCAATGATGCTCGCGGCTGCATTAAAACCACTTCCCATCGCCATCGAGATGCCATGCGACGCCAGCGGATCAAAAGCAACAGCACTGTCGCCCGCAGCTAGCCAGCCATTGCCGCTGACTGTTGTTAGTCTGACTGTATGCGCGGGCAGAACCCGCGGTGGAGTGTGTCGTTACCTGCACCTAGCCACAGATTACACAGACTGATTAATAGAGTTTGGGTGATCTGTGGTTCAAGCCTAAGAAGTCGAGGCCACGCTCAACGTGGCCTCTTCTTCCGATCATTTAAGGATTAGCCCCCTTATCGTGGACATTCTGTCTCCCCTAATACGGCCCACAATAAGTTCCTCAAACGACCAACACATTTCCGCAGTCGAGGTCCAAGGGGGGAGGTGCCAGTGAAATTGGTTGCGGATGTTCCTGCGACTTCCGATATCGAAGATGATCTTCCCCGGTGGATTTTCTTCTACGCGCGAAGTGGCGCGTTTGAGTTCATCTCGATGACGATTCAATCTAATCTCAGGGCTTTGCTTGCCGCATTAGAATTGTGATTTCCGTATGAATTTATGGGACGGACATGAGTCTGGTGGGATGAACGGCGGGAGTGTTACCAAGGCAACGTGAGGTAACTAGATCGGTTTGTTCAGAAGCTCGTTCAATCGTTCCCGATAACGTCGACTCATTATGAGTCGAGCGCCATCGCGCATGATGACGACATACTCGCCCTTCGCCCACGGTTGCACTTCTTTGACACGATCGAGGTTGACGATTGTCGAGCGATGTATGCGCATAAAACTGGAGGGATCAAGTTTCGCTTCCATTCCTGTCATCGTTTCGCGCATCAAGTGAGAATCACGGCCGACCTGCAGACGCACATAATTTCCCACGGCACACATCCAGTCAATTTCTTCGACCTTCAAAAAGACTACTCGGCCTCCGGATTTGATAATAAAGCGGTCAGGTATCTCCCGTTCCCGCCGCAAATTCCCCAACAACGACAGTAACTGATTGTTGACGTTGCCACTCTGCAAGCCACTTATCGAAGCCTTGGCTCGTTCCAAAGTTTTTTGAAATCGGCGCCGGTCATAGGGCTTTAGCAGATAGTCGAGAGCGTTTACCTCGAAGGCTTTCAAAGCATATTGATCGTAAGCGGTTACGAAGATCACTGTGGGCATTCGTTCAGGGCCGATAGTTTTGATCACTTCAAAACCATCCATTCTCGGCATTTGGATGTCGAGGAAAACGAGGTCAGGAGTCAACTCACTAATGGAACTCACCGCATTGTATCCATCGGAGCATTCGCCAATGACATCAACACCGGAATCGTGCGCCAGCAAACTTCTTATTCTTCTGCGGGCGAGCGGTTCATCATCGACGATCAGGGCTCGAATTTTCGTTGGGTTTGCGTCACGCATAGGTTTTTGAGCTGTTAGACTCCGTCCTAAACGGGATGCTTAAACTGACGACCAATCCGCCGCCAGCGGCATGACGGAGTTTGAGGCCATGTCCGTCACCATACAGATTACTAACCCGGGCTCGTGTGTTAGTTAATCCTACCCGTTCTTTCATTGGTTTATCACCACAGAGTCCGGGACCGTCATCCTCCACCTCGAGTTGCAACAGCGAATTATCGCGCCACGCCTTGATTTTGATGCAGCCGCCTTCGGGCCGCGGTGCTACGCCATGCCGAACCGAATTCTCAACCAGCGGTTGCAAGATCATACTTGGCACTAACCCGTCGAGCGTTTCAGGCTCAATTGCCATTTCGACCCTGAGACGATCCTGAAAACGTGTTTGTTCGATGTCGATATAGTGCCTGAGAAACTCGAGTTCTTTCTTGAAGGGCACCTCCTGGAGACCGGCGGTCTCGAGAGTCATTCGCAAAAGATCACCTAACCGCGAGACCATTTCTTCGGCTTCGTCAGGCGATTCACGGATCAGAGCTGAGATTGCATTTAGCGTGTTAAAGAGGAAATGAGGATGAAGCTGCATTTTTAGAACCTGAAGCTGTGATTGAGCTAACTGCGCCTCAAGTTGTGAAGCTCTCAGCTCACGTTCTTGCAGCTTCTGATAGTAATCAAGCGCATGTTCTATAACAATCACCCCCCAATAGAACATCACGTTCGTGGGAGTAAAGTTGAGGATCAATAAAAAATACCGATTCCAAAATGGTGTTATGTGTGAGTACCAGCCGAAAGGAGTGGCGATCACGGTAAAGACGAAAACATGTATCAGCAGAAAGACGATGCTTGCCAGAAAATGGATAGTTAGACTCTTGAATCGTTGACCGTTCTCAATACGAAAGGACTGACTCAACCAGATGGCCAATGGCGTAAAGGCAAGCCAGAGATAACTAAAAATTAATTCTCCGAGAACACTATCCCAGCCGTCTGCAGTTCGGTTTAACCTGACGGCTTGAATCATTTGGGGACCGCTGAACAAGAGTGCAAGGAGGGTCCAGCAACCGCAGATCAGTGCCCATTTGCTGAGGGTCTGACGTCTGGTATTTGATGGCATACGAGTTTTGATCGCCCATCTGAGAGTTTTACGAAACGGTGCTTTGGCCGTTCCTTTTCAAACCACCGGGGTTTGAAGGCGGAGGCGATTACTAGAATCTTAAGTCACAATTTAGCATTTAAGGATGTGAGCCACAGCAGAGCTGTGATTTTCAGTATTTTTCAGGGACGAACAAGCTTATTTGTGGGTTGGGAGATTTGCCACATCTATTCTGACAATGCTCAAGCCTTCGCTTCGAGCACGCTCGTCGGTTCGTGTAGCGCTGCTTTGTCTCAAAAGTCCGGAATCGTACTTGGGCGGGGTCAGTACCGTCCGCGGTAGCGGATGGGTAAACGATCAGCATGCAATATTCCTAACCTTTTTGATTCT
>DASWUM010000020.1:0-148241 GCA_036401595.1 Pyrinomonadaceae bacterium | reverse complement strand
CCTCCGTGGCCGCCCTTGGTTTGAAAACGCCTCTAGCTACAGTGCAGTTCCAAAGCCAAGGGCGGCCACGGAGGGCCGCCCCTACAGTTCGTTTTACATTACTGAATGACTCTTTTGCGGCATTCTGCTGTGAATTGCGATCCGTTTCAACGAGAGTCGTATTAAACCGTATAATGCCCGCTCGTTATCGTTGACGAAATCGACTCAAAAGGATTATTACGATGAGCGAATTACTAACACCAATGCAGGCGGCACGGGTGGCTGGTGTCAGTTACCCGACGATTAAGCAGTGGATCTACAAGGGCAAGATCCACACGACCAAAACCGCCGGCGGACACTATCGCATCACCCGCGGTGAAATCGAGCGTGTTACCGGCCACGGAGCGAAGCCAAAGCGCGGAAAGCCCATCGGCCTCGATGCGATTAGCGGTCGAAACAAACTCCACGGTTCGATCAGCGACCTCCGTTTCGAGGGATTGCTGGTCCAGGTGACCATCGACGTCGGCGGACAGGAAATCACGTCGATCATCACGAGCGACGCAGCCCGAGCATTGGGTTTGAAAGTAGGAACAACCGTCTACGCCTTGATTAAGGCCACCGAAGTCATGGTGATCCGGGGCTAATCACTTTTTGAATTGGCCGCATCAACCTTGATGAAAGGGAGTTTACAAATGCGGCTGATTTCACGACTCACTTTTTGTTCGTCGTTCGTCCTCTCACTGGCAGTCACGGTACATCCTCAAGCGGCAAAGTCCGAACTGGTCGGAGAAGTGCGTGATCAAAATGGCGCCCGCGTTCCGAACGCAAGAGTTACTTTGACGGACGTCTCAACGGGCCAAACGTCTGCGAAGATCTCTTCCGACGGTTCGTACATTGTGACGAACCTGAAGCCGGGCATCTATAACGTTGCTGTTGAGGCCGACGGATTCAAACAGTCGCTGCGCGAAGGTGTGCGTCTCGCAACTGGCGAGCGCGTGCGACTCGACGTGGTGCTCGATCCCGGCGCAGTCACGGAACTGGTAACCGTGGTCCAGGATGCTTCGTTGCTGAGAACCGAGAGCGGTGGCCTGGGCCAAGTGATTAGCAATCGCAAGATCGTCGATATCCCACTCAACGGCAGAAATTTTCTTTCACTCGTGACGCTGTCTGCCGGAGTGGCCCAACCGCCGCCAACCACGGCTGGTCCTTCATTCCCGCGCATCAACGGTGGACGTCCGCGAACGAATGAATATCTGTTCGACGGGATCTCGGTTCTGCAACCAGAGCCTGGTCAAGTCGCGTTTTTTCCTATCGTCGAAGCAATTCAGGAATTCAAAGTCGAAGTTAATAGTCCACCGGCAGAATTCGGTCGCTTCAACGGTGGCGTCTTGAACCTGACGACGAAGTCAGGCACAAACGAATTTCACGGAGCGGCCTTCGAGTTTTTACGTAACGAAGCACTGAATGCACGCAACCTCTTTGCGCCTGCGACGGCTGCGAATCCAAAGAAACCGGTCTTTCGCCGGAATCAGTTTGGGTTCGTCGCCGGCGGACCGGTAATAAAGGATAAGACGTTTTTCTTCGGCGACTATCAGGGAACGCGACAGCAAATCGCGCGAGTTCGAACTTCCAACGTGCCTACGCTGGCTCAACGTCAGGGAAACTTCTCCTCGAGCCTTGGGGCGTTACTCTTTTTGCAGCCGAACGGTTCGATATCGACAACCGTGACGGCCAATCCAGTGAACGTCACCGACACCAACGAAAGTGTAATCCAGGCGCGGGTAGGCCAGATCTTTCGTCCCTCGGATCATCGCGCGTATGCGGGTAATTTGATTCCGATTAGCACCTTCGATCCGATTGCGGCGGAGCTGTTGAAACGTTATCCGAATCCCACTGCTAGCGGCGCCGCAAATAATTTCACTCGCATCGGAACCGAGGATACGGATCAGGATCAATTCGATGCTCGCCTCGATCACCGCTTCTCCGGGGCGAACCAGATCTACGGACGCTTTTCATTCGCAAAAGACATCACGGCGCCGGTCACTCCGCTGCCGGAAGGTAGTGGAAACATTACGACCGGCGTTACCGGATTAACAGACACTCGCGCGCAGTCATTTGCCGGAAATTTCATTCACGTCTTCAACTCCCGCACACTAAACGAGCTCAGAATCGGATATACAAGACGATCGATAGATCGAGCAGCGACCGCGCTCGATGCGCCGCCCTCTCAAAGTTTGCAGTTGCCTGGCATACCGACAAACGGTGCGTTTGAAAACACGTTTCCGACATTCACAATCGCCGGACTGCAACAGCTTGGTCCATCGGCGAACACTGCATCAGATTTCCGAACAGACGTAACCCAGATCTTCGACGCCGTCGCACTTCAACGTGGCCGTCACTCGATCAAGTTTGGTCTCGATTGGCGTTGGGAACGGCTCGACGTGATTCAGCCGCCGTCTCCTACCGGAAATTTCAGTTTCAGCCCGTTGTTCACAAACTCGCAGGCGATTCCAACGGTTGGCTCAGCATTGTCGAGCTTCACGGGCAATCCATTGGCGAGTTTTCTACTGGGCCAGGTGCAAACTTTCTCGATTGATATCCAGCAAAGTGTTTTGCGGCCGCGAGCGAGCACGAAAGAGTTTTTCGTGCAGGACGATTTCAAGGCGTCGTCTCGATTGACCATCAATGCGGGATTGCGTTACACGCTCAACTTCCCGTCAACCGACGCCGACAATCAGGGCGCGGTTTTCAATCTGCAAACGCAACAACTCGAATTCCTGGGTCAGAACGGTTTCTCGAAATCTGCCAGAAGACTGCACAAAGGTGATTTTGGTCCACGACTCGGACTTGCTTATCGTCTAAACGATAAGACTGTGGTGCGGGCGGGTTATGCAGTGATCTGGATCGAGCAGGCTGGTATCACGACGCCATTCACCGTCCCGCAATTTCCGTTTATCCAGGCAGTTTCGCAACGCACGCTCGATAACATCAACCCCGCATTCGTGCTTGCAAACGGACCAACGGTGGTGCCGCTTCCAATTAGCGCCGACGCCGGTTTGGGACAAGGCGTCTTCACCGTTGACCGAGATCTCGGCAGTGGTTATGCGCAACAGTGGAACTTCGCCGCGCAGCGCGAACTGACAAAGAACATGGTGGTGGAAGTCGCTTACGCCGGCTCGAAGTTCACACACGTTGGTATTCCCGACACCAACATCAACCAACTGACTGCCAGCCAACTCGCGCTTGGCCCGGCATTACTCACGCGCGTCGCGAATCCGTTCTTTGGACAGATACCGAGATCGTCGAGCCTTGGCGATCCGACAATTCCCGTGGCGCAGCTTCTCAAACCGTTTCCGCGGTTTACGAATGTGACGTTTTATCGGAACAACGTCGGTAACACGAACTACAACGCGCTGCAGGCCAAGCTCGAGCAGCGATTCACAAACGGATTTTCTTTCCTGGTGTCGTACACGAGATCGAAGTTGATTGATGAGGCTTCATCGGTGTTCGACGCGTCGATTCTGACTGGTCCAATTGCGAATTTTCCGGTCGCAGACAGTTTCAATCGGAAACTCGAGCGCGATCTCTCAACCGGCGATATCCCGAACGTCTTCGTGGCAAGCTTCACGTACGACCTGCCGATAGGCAAAGGCAGGAGATTCAATCCGGGAGGAATTACCGGAAAGATTTTAGAGGGTTTTGAAGTGGCGGGTGTGATTCAGCTTCAATCGGGGATACCGCTGGCGGTTACGCAGGCTACGAACTTCAATGCGTTTGCAGGCTTTGGCACGCAGCGACCGAACCTCGTCGCCGATCCGAATCTGCCGTCGGCAGAACGGACCACGGCGCGATTCTTCAACATATCGGCGTTCACGGTAGCGCCGCAGTTTACGATTGGCAGCAGTTCGCGTAACCCAGTGCGTGGTCCACAGTATCGCAACGCCGACATCGCGCTCATCAAGCGCACGTACTTCGGCGAAGGTCGCAACATCGAGTTCCGCGCGGAAGCGTTTAATGTGACGAACACTCCGCCGCTCGGTGCACCGGCGACAGTTGCCGGCGCGGCGGGCTTCGGCTCCATCACCTCGGCCGGCGACCCGCGCGTGATCCAGTTTGGCTTAAAGGTGAATTTCTAATCTGTGTAATCTGTGGATACTCCCTACTCGTAGCGCGATCAGCGGATCGAGTTTGGTGGTGCGACGCACTGGGATGTAACTGGCGAGTAGCGCCACAGTGAGTAGGACCAGCGATGCGACTACAAACGTGAGCCAATCGGTGGGAGTCACCTGAAACAGCAGGCTTCTCATCAGTCGAGTCAGCGCGAGGGACGCAAGCAGGCCGATTGCGGTTCCAACGATCGCGAGAACCATTTCCTTGCGCACGACGAGCTTGAGCACTGCCTTCGCCGAAAGCGAGTCTCGCGCTGACTCGTCCATCACGCTTTTGTCTGAAGCTCTCGCCGAAACGCAGTTAAAGAGATTCGTCCTTAACCGAGCTAACCCGGCAGTTATCTTCTAACCGAACAAGAAGCACAAGCGAACATTGTGGCCCTTGTGCTTTTTTGTGGCCATTTGCTGAAAGAGGATTATTATTCGTGCCGTGCGCCGAGTCATCAGAACAAGTCTCTTAATCCTGATCGGTGTGGTGTCGGCGAGCGGCTGTCACCGGCCGGCGCGAGTTAACCGCGGACCTGCTATACCGCCTAATGCCCCTGTCAAACCCCTTTCGGATAATGCACCACCTCAACTGAAACAAATGCTCGCCGGCGCAATGGCCCAGCCCGGTGTGACGACCGGTTACGATCCCGCCTACGTTTCGCTCGCCTATCCGGGCGGCGACGTGCCGGAGAATACCGGCGTGTGTTCTGACGTCGTGGTGCGTGCGTTTCGTAAAGCCGGTATCGATCTACAGAAGGAGATTCACGAAGACATGACCGCGGCGCGCTCTGATTACCCGACAAAATGGGGCGCGATTAATCCCGATTCGAATATCGATCATCGCCGCGTCCTGAACCTGATGGCTTATTTCAGACGCCACGGAAAATCGTTGCCGATTAGCTACGACGCCGACGACTATCAGCCGGGCGATATTGTCGCCTGGGATTTGACCAGCGGGATCGATCACATCGGCATCGTGACAAACATGATGTCAGCCTCAGAGGACCACTACTTGATCGTCCACAACATCGGCGCGGGCACGCGTGTCGAAGACGTGTTGTTTGAGTGGACCATCAAGGGACATTACCGCTTCTTCGAATCACGCAGGTAGAGTTTTGAACTCACACCGGAGAATACTCATGACAAAGACGACTCGAGATTCGAAGTACCACGCTGAGTGAGAACTTATCTTTGTCGGTAAATGAACCGGTAGACCGGCTCGTCTTTAAGAATCGCCAGTACTCTGGCTTTGATCTCTTCTTTATCGGGAAGTTGGTAGGCCCTGTCAAAAAACTCCCATCCCTTTTTCTCCTCGCCCGCGTAGATCAACCGCAGCGTTACGGCGAGCACGCCGGCCAAATGATTGAAGTTGTATTTTGAGGGTTCGCTGATACTCGCCCTGGACTCTTCCAAATCTCTCAGCAAATAGTCTTTGTGGAGAGTGTTGGCTGGTAAGTACCTCGCAGCCTGTGCGTCGTACTTAAAGATGACTTCCGGCAAGGGTATTTGTGCAATCGCGAGCTTGTCCTGAAGTGAATAAAAGGCAGTCACTCGTTGAAATATTTCTTCGACGCCGTCGTGGTCCAAATCAACGGCGCTGATCTCGTCAGTGCCAACGCCCCACTCGCTACTGCGATAGATCACCTGAGCGCGGGGCGCAAAATTAACAATCCAATACGCGCCACCTCTCCAGATGGTCTGTGCTACGACTAGTTGCTTAGCGTGTACGCCGAGCAGCGGGAACAGTCCAACGTCAATGGAGTTACCCATCGGATGGTAAAGACCGTTGTCAAATATCTCCATGACCTCTCCGTTGTGGACCAGGGTTGCGTAACTCACCTCCAAGCTCATTGCCCGTCCGTGTTCTTTCGGCCAATCATCGAGACTTACTTTCTTTGTCAGACGCTTGAGGCGATATGTCTGAAACAAGATCTCGTCGCCATCGAGAGTCTCAAGGTCGAGTGGTCGTGGTTCCGGCCAGTTGCTGCGCGGTTGACTGGCGGGCAGTTGCGGAGCTCGACTTTGAGTTGCGCTCTCGGTCCGCCTGTTGGTGGGACGGTGTCGAATGCCCAAAGTCATCCACACAGCCGCAACTCCGATAGCAAGAGCAAGAAGCGGCCGGTAGAAGTATCTTGTCACGAGATACTTCTATGCCGGCGAAGACAACCCGTTCAATGTGGCTCGCCACAGCTCTGTTGGTTTACACCGTCAGGAGTTTCAGCCACAGACCTCCAGCGCCTTCGCGACGTCGGTTACGAGGAAACCTGCCAAAATGAGATCGTAAATCAGTAGCGCAATCACTGCGGCGCCGTCGGTGAGGAACGCCGCTGTGATTTCGGCCATCCCCGCTACTCCATAAAGAACCATGTCCCACCAGGTAAGGCTTTTCATGATCGCTTTATAGAGCGGCTCGATCAGTCCGCCGCTCCAGATCAGAGCGCCGATCTCTCGTACGGCGTTGGCCCGGGCGAACATTGATGCTGATGTGTCGGCAATGGTTCTCATCGAGTGCTCGATGTCCGACGTTAGCTCAGCGCCTCGCGCGATGGCCTCGTTAAGCGCGAGGTTCTTATTTCGTAACGCACGCAATCCCAAAAGCAGAAAAGCGACGTCGAGAACAACCGCTCCCTTTGCCCAGGCGCAGTCAGAGAATTGTCCGCGTCGTGATTGTGGCGGCGGGTCTGACGAAGGTTGGGCAGAGTCGCCGTCGGGATCCTTGCCTTGAGAATATTTTACGAGATCGTCCAAAGACAGTTTTTGCAGTCGTTCGTCGTCTGGGAACATCTTTTTGAAGTTGTCCAGATCGACTTGCCGTAATCTAAACGGATAGATTAGCTCGGTTTCCAGTGTGGGATCATGCTCGTTGCTGAACGGCACGTTGACCCGCAAAATACCGCTCGCAGAATCAACAAAAAAGAGATCGATCTGGTCGACTGCCCTGAAGCAGCCCGCCGACAATTTCCAGTCGCCGGTCACCGGCATGTCAAATTCGCGTTTGGCCCAACCCCTGCCAAAGTACCAATAAAAGTTGACGAGCTTGCCGTTCTCATCAATACCGAAGACATCCCAACTCCAGCTCGCGCGAGAGCACGACACCAGGGTTGTGCCAACTGGGAATGACGCGCCCAGATCCGAACTCGCTTGCCAACCCTCTCCGGGCCACTGGTAATACAGTTGCGTTGCCTGTCCGGTGGCCCGCACGCCGAAGATATCCATGCGATACAAATGTCCGGTACACCACGTGAGCGCACCGTCCGTGAAGACCGCCGGGTTACCGAGCAGGTTGTAACTCCACGTGTAGCTTTTGCTCGGACCAGGGTCCATTGCGGTGTACTGCATAATGCCCGACTGATCGCCGGTCACGCTAAACAAGTCCAGGCGACTCTGCCCGTCAGTGGTCCATGTCCACCAGCCACCGGTTGTCTGCGCGTTCGCTACCAACGAATCCGCACTGGGATTCTCTGCGTACCACAGTTGAGGATCGGTATAACAGTGAAGCATCTCGCCTTGCGGGCTAGACCCTAAAAGGTCGACGCGGTCAGGGTTGAGTGCGCTCGCAAAGACGGGACCGGAAAATCGCGTCCCTTTTTCCGCATAAGGGTTGCTCATTCGCACTCGCTTCCAAATATCCTGTTCGAGGTGCAGTTGTAGAATATCGCCGTTGCCGGCATCCACTCCAAAAATGTCGACGACATCGTGGGAATTGGGTTTACTCGAGTCGCTTGCAGACGAACACGCTGCAATACTGTTGAGTTTGAACATTGGGGGACGACCTTTCTCTAAGTCGATTTTGTAGACGTTACGAAAGCAGTTAGGGAAGACCTTTTACTGGTGGAGACGGAAGAACTTGTATGGATCAACTATTGGTATCGAAATGTCTGAGGTTCACTTATCATGGTTTTTTAGTGAGGGCAAGTAAATGACAGTTTTAGTTCGTCCCGAGACTACGCAATAATGTTGCTCACCGACAAACATCTCGATGGAATAGCGAGTGGCAAGATCAAACTCGCTTTCCGCAAATGGAAAAAACCCACCGTAAAGACCGGTGGGCGACTCCGCACTCGTATTGGAGAGCTTGCCATTCAGACAGTAGATCAAATTTCTGAGAAGGCGATCTCTGACCGCGACGCAAAACTTGCCGGTTACGAATCAAAGACTCACTTGCTGAAGGAACTTGAGCGGCGTGGCGATGGCGTTCTCTATCGCATTCGGCTTTCGCTTGCTGGTCCGGACAAGCGCACCGTGCTCCGAAGCAAAGGCAAGATCACCGACGATGAATGGCGCGAACTGAAACAGAAGTTGGATCGGCTCGACGCTCGGAGCGTTCATGGTCCCTGGGTGGCGCGTTTTCTGACAGTTGTTTCAACCAATCCCGGTGTGCTTTCGACAATACTGGCATCGTCGCTGGAGCTTGAGCGAAAGTGGTTCAAGGAGCAGATGCGAAAGTTAAAAGAGCTGGGACTCACCGAAAGCCTCGGCATCGGTTACCGCATTTCCCCACGCGGCGCGGCTGTGCTGAAGCGACTAAGCAAGACACGCGATAAATAAAACGGTCGCACTTAAACGGGGTCACTACCGCGGACGGTACTGACTCCGTCCAAGTGCGACGGGCCGTTTACCACTTTATGATTGGCAGCGCCGGATTTGTTTCTAAGAAAATTCAGGTTTGAATTACGTTTAGCTTCTCGCGAGGAACAAGAAAATTATTGCCGGAAGCAAAAGCAGCACCCATCCGCCCAGCTTCACCATCCACGCGGGCGATTTGCGATTGATAGCAGGTCCGGGAAATGTGCCGATGTACTCAGCTAACTCGTCTCCAAACCAGATACAAGCCAGCGGTAACAAAAGCGCACCACCCACGATTAACAGACCCGCCAGCAGCTTGGCTATGGAGTTGGCAGAAAAACCGCTGAGCACTAAGTAAACTGCGGCAATGATCAGCGATATCGTGCGCCCGATAGGAAATTCTCGCATAGTGAGTTGAGTCGCTCGCCTGGCAAATTTCGACATCAAACGATACTCACACCCAGCACATCGAACAAGTTCTAAGTTAAGACGGAACAGTTTGACGCCGTTCATCCGGCAGTCAGAATTCTTGTAGCCACGCGGTGGGCCAGGGCCATGATTGTCCAGGATGGATTTACTCCTGGCGCTGTGGGAAACAGGCTTGAGTCAGCCACGTAGACATTCGTTGTGCCAAACACCAGTCCCGATGAGTTTGTCACTCCCCGTCGTAGATCCGCCCCGAATTGATTACCGCCGCTGGTGTGATCCGAATAGGAGATTAGATCATTGTAGGTGAATTTAAGATTCTCAATTTTCTCGAGGTCGGATGGTTTTTCGATCAGCGGAGGACGCAACAATGGCAGAAATACGCGGCGCGCTCCTACCGCCAACAATCCTTTAGCGGCGAGTGAAAAGCATCGACGAAACGATTCTATGTCGCGTTTGCTCTCCTCAAAATTGAGTTGTGTACGCCCATCTTTCAGTACGATTTGTGACCTTGCCGGATCATCTTTGATCGTCACCGTCAAACTCATCGTTTTATGAAACTGCCGCATGATTTCGAAATGCTCTTGCGGTGGCAGGAATGAGACAAACGATGCCAGGCTCCCCGGATAAAGAATGCTCGCCAGCCACCAGAAGTGATGCTCCTTTAAATATCCCAAAAAGTTGTAGATCGCAGGCACGCCGTTGTACGGAACGTACTGGCCGTCCTGCGTTGTTCCGCGACCTGTCATGGGCTGGTCAAACAGGCCAAAGACCTGGGCATGAGGTTGTAGATAAATCTTTTTCCCGATCGATTGCCGGTTGGGGAAACCAGGACTGCGCAAAAGTATAGACGAAGAAAAGAATGCTCCTGCCGCCACAATGATCTGGCGTGCTTTAATGATCATCGGTTGTGCACGACTCTGCTCGATGGAATCTCGCGGTGAAATTGCTACACCAGAGGCGGTCCAACTCCCTTTTTCCTGGGCGCCGACGACAGACTTGGCCTCGCAATCGGTCAACACAGTGAGATTTCCCGTCTCCAGCGCCAGCGGGAGAAAGCTGTTGCTCATATTTCCCTTCAAATCCGCTCCACAGCCGAAATTGCAAAGCCCAATCCCAGCGCAGCCGCTGGTGTACCGATTGACCAGCACCAGATCGTCTTGCTTGCCGAGCGCACGAGCCATTTCCCGCACGACGGCGTTTGGTCGATTCTCCAGATCTTTTGTCTGCGGCGTAACAGACATTACGTCAGCAACGTGCTGATAGTGAGGTGCGAGACTCTCGTCGTTGATTTCTGTTACGCCACTCTTTTCATGCCACTCGTCGAAAACAAACTGCTTCGGCTTCATAGCCACAGCGCCAAAAATCATGCTGCCGCCGCCGAGCACACTGCCCTGATAAAGCACGGTGCGATAACCGCTAGTCGTTTCCACGTGACCGAACTTGTTCGACATGTCGAGGACGCGAAAGTTTATGTCTTCCTGTGGAACGAAGGGGCCCTTCTCCACCATCAAAACTTTGAGCCCTGCCTGAGCCAACGTCGCGGCGGTTACCGCGCCTCCCGGTCCGGAGCCAATCACACAGGCATCGTAAACCTGAGTCAAAACCTCGTGGTTATGTGAGTCTAGTTCGCGAGTTGGAATGATGTGGCGTTGATGTTCAGCAGTCAGTTTTCTGATCACGCTTTTACCTCCGCTTCATCGATCAGCACAAGAGCGCGCTCATCTGCCCAGAACGCGATGAGACAGAGTGACGAGAGCGTGCGTGCCATTTTCCGCACCAGCATGAATCGCGAACCTCGCGCATTGAGCGCAACCTTATCTCCTCCGTAAAAAATCGAGGCCCGCTGTGACCATGCCAAAAACCTCGCCACCTTCCGACGATGATCGGCGCTGCCGCTGCGCAACAGGTGGTCAAGATTTTGGCCCACATTGATACCGGTGCTTTGAAGTGCGGTAGCGGGAATGAGTGTAGCGGCGACGGCGTCGATAAACTGCTGCTCGTCCTTACCCAGTGAAATGGTCGGCACAACCGCAAAGAGCACTGCGGCTGCGATGAAGCGGCGACGGCTCAACTGAGTTTCAAAAGCGGTGATCTCTTGAAGAATCTGTTCGAGAGGTTCCATACGTTTTGATTCTGCGGTGTCTCGAATTAGCGTGGTTTTGCGACAAGGAGCGTCTTATGGTCCAGATACTAGCCCATACTGTCAATAACGCGGCGCAACACATCGTTATCTGTATCCTTCCTGTTTAGACCATTGACAAGACTTTCACACACGGTGAGAATGCATTCGTACTCGAACTCGAACTCGCCCACCGCCTTTAACCTATCCACCAAGGAGTGAACCATGCGTAAGCGAATCGCTATCGCTCTATGTTGTCTACTGCTCATCGCCCCTTCAGCAAACGCGTTCCTCGAAGACCTCTGCCAATCGCGCGGTGGGCAGAGGTCACTCGGTTACTGCGTCCGGCCCGTCTGCCCATCAGGATTCCCGGAAAATCGCGCATGCCCGGCACAGATGCTGGACTTTTTCAGTATCAAGCCCGGTCGCAGTATGATCCACGCCGACTCGACTTACTTCATCGCTCAGGCCCTCGGCTACCGAGCCGACGTCGCATACTGGATCACCGCTTACAATGAGGTCACGGACTATACGCAATACAAGCCACTCGATCAGTGTGGCAATGAGGCCTCATTGCAGAACTCAGGCCGCCCTTACGTCTCGGCGCAATTCAATGGTTTTCAGCGAACGAACCTGAATACCGATGGTCCGCTCGATCACTACGTAGTCAACTTTTCACCCAACGGACAAGGAACCGATGTGCACGGCGCTGGCGGCGTGCAGTCGCTCTACCCGCTTCACTATCCGAGGCCGCCGGGCTATCCAGTTCACATCGACGACACCTACCAGAAGACACTCGCCAACGCGCGCCAGTGGGCCATGCTGGCAGGATCAGAGCCGGGTCTTCTGTGTACTGTCGGTCTTACATCATCAGACGGCACTAGTTGTTTGAGTGGAACGCTCACCGGCACCGTCCCTTTAATCATGAGATCCTCTAAAGGTTTCACTTTCGACGTTCCGGCGGGGAAGAAGGTCCTCAATTACGTCAGCGATACCGACTACGATTACTACGAGAAGCTTGGCGCATATCTAAAGGACAAGCGAAAGACGCTGGGCACGTTGTGGAAGGATCCGGCGTCGGATTCAGTTCCCGTGCAGCTCGCACGAATCGGGCTCTATCTGCACATGCTACAGGACACGTCGTCACACGCTACATTCTGCGGAGACGACGCGCCGTCGCCTCCGGGCGGAACCGATCCGGGCACTTACATGTTCAACTCCGACTCGAGTACGAACACGATCAAGGTATCGTTTGGTAGTTCGTGTGCTTCGAGTCCACACCTCGCCGGACACGTTCAGGAAACCGGTACGGGCAACGATCCGTTACCGCTACGCGACTATGTCGCACTCAACAACACCATCGACGAACTGATCGTGTTTGGCAATGAAGTAGCGCTCAAGCATCCCGGCTGGATCATCAACCGAGAGTTGCTGCCGCCAAATCTGGCGGAGAGGAACGCGCAGGGTTTCACTGCTGCAGATTTGAAGGCGCAGCTCGTCGGCACGATCGTGAGTGGTGTGCCATACAGCCGCGCCGAGGTCTACCAGTCGGCAGTCGTTACCTTGCCGTTGCAGTTGAAGGATGCCGTCCAGCGTCTGCATGCGATGAACCGTGCGCTCGGAGTTTTCTCGGAGGTGCTGCGCAAGCGATCGGCGCGCACGGATAAGTTTGTCGCGCTCGAACCGATGCCGGGCAATTCCTTCAACGCAGGCGACAAGTCGGTTTGCTGGACCTCGCGGCCTCGTGACTCGAGTAGTGGTCGTTGATGTCGATATAACGCAATGAATGCAGAGTCACCGCTGTTTTTAATGCAGTGACTCTGCCCCCACATTCCACTCAACGTGATCTTACGTGGCTGCGACCGCTTTCTTTTTTCGGCCGAAGAAGAAACCACCAACAGCCATCAGCAAGCCTACAAATGCAATCAGACCACCGAGCACGGCAGGAATCACGCCCATTAGCATCTGCTTGTTCATGGTCTCGGTTCTTGCCTCACACTCCTCCTCTGAAGTTAGTCCGATAGTTGCTTGCCGGTAGCAGTCTGAAGTGGTGCTGCCGCAGAGTGCCTTGGCTTCAGAGAATTTTTCGCTGTCCCGCGCGGCTCGCTGGCAGGCTGCTGTGGCGTAATCCGAAGTGTACGTGTTGATGCAAACTACCAAACCGATGATGAAAACGAGTCCGCCCAACAGGATGGCAACGATCCCCAGAATTCCAACGATTTTCATTTAGATGTCTCCAGTTCTCGGGTATCAGTTTAGCTTACGATCACGTCGCACAACCGAACGCAAAACTTGAACTTCTTCTTCGACCAGCTGCGCGCAAGACTGCAAGGATGCTCAGCCGGAAAATGAGACATATTGAGGGTTGTCGTTCCTGACACGATAGGAGAGGCGCCAGTTCGTTGCAAGTGCACACAGAATGCGCAGCGAAACATTTTGTTCCTTTTTTATCATGAGGGTTGAAGACGAAATTTTTCTGAAGACGACCTTGGAGGTGCGCCAATGAAACCGCTATTGTTACTCGTTCTGGTTGCCGCATTGGGCTCAAGTGTCTGCCGCAAGTCGGACATCAACAAACTGGACGAGTTGCCGAAGGATATTGCCGAGAATTTGAAACGCATACCTGACTCGGAAGTCTTCGTTTCAATGGTCCCCATTGCAGACCCAAACCCACCTCCCCCACCCGTTTTTGCGCTGTCCTGTAGTGAAACTCAGCAATTTTGGGTGAAAGTGGTTTATCCGGTCACCGTCTGTACTCCATTCGATCTCATACCCAGTACGTTCATGGCTGAGGCTCCGCCGCGAAGTTCGGGGCCTCGAGCGACAACTGTGAAGAATTACAAGCTCAGTGCGCTTGCGGGACAGCCGTTGCAAACTCCTTTCGGTTGTCAGAAGCACAGCGGCCCGTTCCTCGCGATAATTACCAGAAACAGATCATGCAGCAACTGGACCAGTTGCTCGATGGAAATCCTTGGTGTGCCGTCGTGCCCGACTTGTGCGTCGTTCTCTTGGAGCGGTGCTAATTGCCAGGAAAACAACCGGCCGGCCGAAGTTGGGTTTGTTGGTCTGCCGGTCGCGAAGGCGGCGCCAACTCTGTCACCTTGCAACATCCATTCAACCTGTGGGTCGACACCACAGCCGCCGAACCCTTAAGTTATCCGGTGTCTGCACTTTCATTCCTACTCAACCACAACCGAGTATCCCCGGGTCAGAGTCAACACATACTTCTCCCAACGGATCTTGAACGAATCCATATCAGTCTCACCAAGGATCTTCTTGAGGCTTTTGAATCCCGACGGGTCTTCATTCTGTTTACTTACAAACTCCTGATAGAACTTTTGCAGCAGTCCCTTTTCCTGAAGGTAGTAACAAAGGTAGCGGGCCTGTGCGTAATTTTCACCACGATCTTCGTTGTAGAAGGTTTGGGCATCCATCGACATCAAAGTTTCGAACGAAATTATTCGCTTTTCGCGAATGGCTCGTTGTAAACCCGGTAGCCGCCAGTTTGTATATCCGTAAATGTGTCCATTCTTCTCACCACACTGCTCGAAGAGTGATCCCATACCTTCGTTGAACCAGGGTGGACAAGCGGGAAAATTTGCCTCCATTAGCGGATGAACAAGTTCGTGGACGAGGGTGCCACCGCCTGTACTGATGTTCATGATCAGTGCTTTGTGGGCTCTCGAGTAATAGCCATATGGAGTACTGGGGTTATCTCCAAACATAAGCCGCGCGTTCTTGCGATATGACGCGTCGTCTTTGAATAGCCATACTTCAAGAATCTCGTTCGGGTCTTTTGGGAAGAAGTCTTTCTTCAAATGATCGACTGCCCATTTAACGGTGTTAGCTGCGTATTGCCTCACCGCCCCTTCTGAATCGTCACCAACAACCACAAAGGGGCGCTCAATAACGATCGAGAAGTCGTCGCTGCCGAGTTTGGACTTGATGCGCACTCTGAGGTCCGTTACATGTTGTGTGAAATCAGCGTCGGAAAAACTACGTGGAAAAGAAGGGGACGCGAAAACTGTAGCGGATGAGACGGGAGGCGGGGCAACCAGTGTCGCGCTTGTTTTGTCAGCAGTCGCGTTTTGCGCGGTGCCTGAACTACACGCGAGCGCGCAAGAAACCATTGCCGTTGCAATCACTAATGATAAAGACACGTGTAGTTTCATTGGCACGACCGGGTGATTAGAAACCAGGGTGTACTTAAAGTTCCCTACGGTAACGAGTGCAGCTCAAGTACTTACTTGGCGACATTCTTTATCAAGACAATGTCGCGGTTGCGTGAGCCGCGTGCGACTGCCAATCGGTTGCCTTCGGGGTTCAGAGCGAACGCGGCAATTTGGAACTCTTTGAAGGCTGTTAATGAGGTCGGCTTCGTCCCATCGATCGGTTGCATCCAGACATTTGAGGTCGTGCCGAGCGTGTTGACGAACAGGATTCCGGTATCGATCTTGTTCCACGCGATTCCAGCGTTGGTATTGGCAGTTGTTGGTAAATCAAAGGTCTTTAACGGAGTGCCGCCGTCAATCGAGATGATCCCGAGGCGCTCAGGCTGCCCTTTTTCGCGAATAACATACGCTACAGACTTACCGTCGTGAGATAGTACCGGAGAAATCGAATCGACGTCCGTTAACTGAATCGTCGGTCCGCCTTTCAGAGGTACTTTCACGAGTCGGAATTTGCCGTCAGCCCTACTGGTGTACACCAACCAATCTTGATTCACCGAAGCCGCAGCAAATGCAGCATCACTTTTCGGTCCAACCTGCCGAACACTTTGTCCGTCGGCGTCCATCTGAAAAAACGCGCTCCCGGGTATTAACTCATTCGTCACCGGATCGACTGCCCGGCCCAAATAAATTATCAACTCGCCGCCCAGCGAAAGTGTTGGCAAAATTTTTCCGAATCTCTTGTCGGTTGTCAGAGGCTTTGGATTTCTACCGTCGGTATCCATCCGCCAGATGTTTTGCGCCCCACCTTCACTCGACACGAAAACAATCTTGCCGTCCTTGGTCCAGGCAATACCGCGTTCCCCATCGTCCGCTGCGGTTTTGGAGTTAATGGCAACCGCCGTTGAAAAATCACCCGCAACCGTTAGCCAGATACCCATTGAATATTCACGTTGGACCGCGACGATCGTTTGGCAGTCGGCAGTCAAACTAAAGTCCTCATAACTCGAGAGGTCATTGGTTACATTCTGAACTTCACCGCCCGGGTAAGCAGCGTATCGGATCTGGTAACGCTGACCCATGTCCGCAGCGTAAGGCAAGTAGATCAAACCTTTTCCATCAACCACCCATGCAAGGTTACTGATACGAAGTAATTTTTCTTCCTTCAAGGGAATCGGAGTCTCGATACCTGTCGCCACATCAACGACAGCCATTCCGCCCGCGTAAGTTGCGCCGCGGGTCAAAGTCGGAGTGGCAATCAGTTTGCCGTCCGGCGACCACGAGACTTCATCGCCATAAACTTTCGGATACTTGCGAGTTATCAGAGTACGTTCGTTTCCACCCTGTTCATCGGCGATGATGATGGAATTGTCGGCTTCTGAGATTCTAATGAAAGCTATCCTATTTCCTTCGGGTGAAAATGTGATCTGGCTGTCAACGTCGCTAATTAACTTTCGCTGGTTGCGACCCAGGGTAGTGATCTGAAAAAGCGATGAGGGCTGACCAATACCTTCGGAGCCGACAAAATAGAGAAAATTTCCGTCGCGCGAGAATCTCAAGAAGTCGTACTTCGTTTCACCAGGTGGAACGATTTGCGTATCGCCGGCACTCGCAGTTTGTCGCAGCCAGAGACTTTGTTTTCCATCCTCATTTTTGGCGTATGCGATATATCTTCCGTCTGGCGAAATCGCGACTGAGGTGGCAAGCCCATGAGCAGTGAGCACATCCAGTTTGATTGAATGGAAATTGGCAGCCGGGAGGTTTTGACCACGGAAGTATTTCCAGTAAATACCGACAGCCAAACCGGCTAGTAGAATCAGAATTGGCGCAATTACCCAGGCTGCTGATTTCCGTGCTTTGATTTCGACGACTTCCTGAGTCTTAAAGGGCCGCATGTTTGTTTTGGTCTCGGCACCGCCGAAAGAATCTGTCTGCGAATCACGCAAAATGTTTTTCAGGTCGGCGCGCAGTTCTGAAAAACTTTGATAGCGAAGCTTTGGATCCTTTTCCATTGCGCAATTGACGATTTGATCCAACTCGGCGGGAATAGCATCGTTTGATTCGCGCAAGCGTGGCGGAGTTTTGTTGATTGTCGCGTTGTAGATTGCGGCATCGCTCGGACCCGCAAACGGCATCACGCCGGAAAGCATTTCATACAGCACCACGCCGAAACTGAAAATATCCGTCCGCACATCAACCGGCTCCCCGAGAACCTGTTCGGGCGACATGTAGTTGATCGTCCCCATCAGGCGACTCGGCGCAGTGTGTTCCCTCGTATCAAGATCACGCGAATTCGGTGAAGTGAGTTTTGCTAGACCGAAATCCAACACCTTAACGATTCCATCCCGACGAATCATGATGTTGGCCGGCTTGATGTCGCGATGAATAATGCCTACCGAATGCGCCGACTTTAGTGCGCCGGTGATTTGAATCGCGATCTTGACAGCTTCCTTCCAGTGAAACGGTTTTTCAGCTAGTCGTTGTCGCAGCGTTTTACCGTCGATGAATTCGGTCGCGATGAAACTGCCGGTATCCGTTTCTTCGATCGCGTAAATTGTGATGATGTTTGGGTGATTGAGTGCTGAAACTGCGCGTGCTTCTGTCTTGAACCGTCTAATTCGCTCGCCATCAGTCTCAAACTGCGACGTCAGAACTTTGAGTGCGATTTGCCGGTGGAGTTTAGTGTCTTCGGCAAGATAGACTTCGCCCATCCCACCTGCGCCCAGAAGTCTCACGATCTTGTAGTGATTGATTTCCTTACCCGTGAGATTTGAGCGGCTATCCTTTTCCGCAAACATCTCAGCCGCTAACGACAGTGGCGGCAGTTCAAAGAAGTCATTCGAAGATCTTTTGATTGCCAGCAGACTATCAATTTCACGAAGCAGCTCTTCATCATTCCCGCAACGCACTTTGATGAAGGCCTCACGTTCGGTTGGTGGGAGTTCCAACGCTGCGTGATAGAGATCTTCTATTTGTTTTAGTCTTTCAGAATCCATCTACTTCTTGAGTTCGCGGAGCAACCAGGTCTGGGCAAAACTCCAGTCGCGCTTTACGGTTTCGGGCGAAACTTTCAAGACTCCAGCGATCTCACTGATATTTAGTCCGGCAAAAAATCTCATTTCCACGACGCGAACTTTGCGATCGTCCAGGAGCGCTAAGCGGTTCAACGCCTCGTCGAGGGCCACAACCTCTTCCGAGGTTTGGTTTGTCACCCGGAGATTGTCTGCCAGCGTCACTCTTTCCTGCCAACCGCCACGCTTCTGATTGTTTTTGGAACGTGCGTAGTCAACCAAAATGTGTCGCATCGCCTTTGCCGCGACGCCAAAGAAATGGGTGCGGTTTTGCCAATGCCGTTCTTCACCGCCGGCAATCTTCAGATAGGTTTCGTGAATCAGGTCGGTAGTCTGAAACGTGTGTCCCGAAGGCTGACGGCGCATGTGTCTTCGCGCCATCAACCGCAATTCCTGATAGACCAGCGGCATTAACTGCTCAAGCGCGTAGTCATCCCCCTTACTCCAATCAACCAATAGAAGTGAAATCTGGTGCGAGTTGTTATCCGGCGTCATCTGGGTCGAGAAGTTGTGCGGGATTATACACCCGGTCCAGGAATCTTTCACGGGCGATGACACTTTCTGATTGGCAATCTCGTGTATGTAGGTAGACGCGACCAGATTTCGAGTTTTGCGAACCCCAGAAGATGAATACTCCCAATAACGACAGATCCCCATCAAGCCGCAAATACCAACTCAAAAAGGAGAATATGAAGTGAAAAAGCTTAGCTTAACGATCACGACTGTGGTGATTCTCGGAATCATCTTTTCATTCACCGGAGTGAGTTCTGTATCAGCAACTCGCGCAGACACCAGTAGAGGAACTGGTTGTTATGTCAAGAATGGCGCCGGTGACGATGATTATGTTTTTGATGCGACGTGCAGCGCTCAATCAGTGCTCAAGATGGATGATGACGGAGAGTTCGATTTCTTCGTGTACCAGGATCACGGGCAAAGTTCCTGGCGCCCATCTCAGCCTTATCGCGACAGTTTTGAAGTCTGTTATCACTTTGATTTTGGTGTTGTTTGCGGAATCGCCAAGGAGTCGGTTTCCCCCAGCGGAGAATATAAGTCGTCGTTTAAGTCGTACTGATCCCAACGACGAATCAATTCACACCAGTGAGTAAGACAGTTCCTTAAAACGAATCGTCCCAACTTCCCAGCCCAGAGGAGAAAATCATGAAACGCAATCGCATGTTAGTTAGTACGCTGATCGTTCTAGCGCTAGCTGTAAGCGCGGTCGTCGTAGCGCAAGTGAAGCGTCCCTTCAAAAACGGTTCAGTGTGGTCCATCAGTTTTATCAAGATGAAGCCAGGTATGGAGACTGCCTACCTGAAGTACGTTGCCGGCGAGTGGAAGCGTGAGCAAGAGGCGCTCAAAAAAGATGGGCAGACCCTTTCCTACAAAGTGATCACTACAGAAGCCCACGGCGCGAATGATTGGAACATCATGCTGATGACCGAATATAAAGATCTGGCAACCCTGGAAGCGAATGAGGAAAAAGCCGACAACCTCTCGCAAACGGTCGTAGGCAACGACGAAAAACAGGAGGAGGGTTATCGCAACCGTTTACAGATCCGTGAAGTGCTTGATGTGCGTCTGGCACGCGAGCAGATTTTGGAATCAAGTCGCTAGAAACAGATGCAGTAGCAAGATGTCAGGGAGGCTTCGGTTAGAGAACGACGGCCTCCCTGAAATATTGTGAGTGCGATGAGGTGTGAAACAGGCAGTCGCTGAGGCGCAAACCGACGGTTTTAAATTGGCCCACTTTGATACTACCAGACATGCGGTTTTTTGTGGCCTCAGGCCTGACTGATGCTGAGAATCTCTTGATCGCTCAAGCAATCGAACCTGCGGTAACAAGGCACAACATGATGCCGACTTGGCGTAAGGACGAGTGGAACTGCTTGCATCCTTGCATCAATGACAGCGGATGTCTGACTGTTTACAACAAATTTCAGCTCACTGCTTCTGACGGAAGCCCTGGAATCGATCGCGATCTTGGCGGTGCGACGCTGACTGAACTCAGGAATGACCACGCATCTCTAAGGCTCACTTTCTCCAACGACGTAAGGCTAACCATTGATTCTTGCAGTTCACACGTCCCGGACTGCCTTCAATCGTGTGGCGGATCGATGATTAAGTGGCAGTAACCTAAGAGACTACGATCGAATTACATGCGTGGTCCATTTTAGTTGCCGCATCGCTGCACTGGCGGTAAACTTCAATCCCTCTCTCCCCGCCTATAGCGCTACCTGTCCGAAACAGTTCTTTTTGACGAGAATTGGAGAGAAGCCATGAAAAGTTTGATCTTGTCCATCACTTTGGGCGCGTTGGGTCTCTTCCACTCAGTTCAAAGCTCAGATACGACGTTTGAGCTTCCAGCGCTTCACCGGATCAAAGAAGTTACTCTGTCACCTTCTTACAGTTGCAGGACGCCCGAGGAATTCGCGCGCGGGTACGAGAAAACGGCACTCTTCCTTTCCGATTCTGCGAAACGCTGGTTGGGTCCCGATTTACTCTTTAACGGCGCATGTGGCGGCGCCGACTATTTCGAGGCGGCGACCGCAGGCGATGACATGTCGCTGATTGCTGACCTCGGGACCGGCATTCCGTTGGAAGAGCTTTCTGCCGCACGTGCATTCAACGTCCAGCGTCAACACACTTTCCCGGAATACTCAAAATTCGCCAAAGCCGTGCCGGTAGCGGCGGGTCATACTTATGCGGTCCTGCTGAATGGCAGTAACAGACGTGGGCTGTTGGTATTCACCGTTACAGATTACTTACCGAACAAGAAAGTAAGCCTGCGATACGCGGTGAAGTCGTACCAGATAGTGAATGCTGGCCAGGTTTCGTCGGCTGCTGGATTCGACTGGGAAAAAAGGAATGATAGCGAAGCCCCTCAACCAGCAATCAACCCGGTAGCTGCAAAAAACTTTGCCGGCGTAGTCAGACAGAGTGTGACTCTTTACCCGCCTCACGACCAAGCTACTGGTAAATATGATGAGACGCGAGCCTGCTTCAGTTTCAAGACGGGCAAGACGAAAGTGCGTAATTCGACGGACTGGGATTTGGGATACGGCTTCTTGAGAATGAGCAATGAAGATTGGCTCATGGTGGGCACGGTACCGAGAGACAAGCGCAACGTGATGAAGGAACTGGGCCGGTTCGATTGGTCTGATTCTCTGAGGTTACCGGTACTCGAGCCGCTTCCCGAGTTGACGGCAGGAGAAAATCGAAATATCTCGGTAGACTCATCGGCGGATACACACCGAGCATGGGCCACGTCCACGAGTCACTTTGCAAAGGCCCAAGCCGGGTACATGTATCTGATGCATGTTAAAGATGCGCAGGCTGACTTTTACATTTTGTTTCGCGTGGAAGAAATCAAGCAGGGAAGGTATTGCACGATCACCTGGGCGCAGATCCCAGAACCTGAGAAGGGCTGAGCCGAGTTACAGGTCTGTTCTATTAGCCCGATCAAACCTATTAACCTCCGCATTGCGAATGGGCCAAGTGGTCCATTGCATCTCTTGACATTGAGATTATTCCGGCGCGTCGGATTTCTCAATTGACCCACTTCTCAGCATTTAGCAGACGATTACCAATTATTTAGGAACTCGTTAAAGACGCCGAGCCGCCTGTGGCGATGTCGGCGGCGAACCTTTGTTCACCCTAATCAAGCTGAACCTGAAACGCTGAGGAGACCCGGAGTTATGGAAAAAAAGCAGACGCAACAAGCTCTTACAGAGAAACTGGGGTTGCAAAAACTTATCGGCAAAAGCCCGGTTTTCACGGCTGAGATAAACAAGATTCCAATACTGGCGAAGTTCGACGTTTCCGTGCTGATTTCCGGCGAAACGGGAACAGGAAAGGAGATGGTCGCACGCGCGATTCATTATCTGAGTGAAAGGGCGGACAAGCCTTTCGTTCCGGTAAATTGTGGCGCCATTCCGGTGGATCTGCTCGAGAATGAATTGTTTGGTCACGATCGCGGAGCGTTCACTGGAGCATCCGATTGCCGCAGCGGCGTGATTCAAGAGGCAGAGAAGGGAACGCTGTTTTTAGATGAAGTTGATTCCCTGCCGCTTCTGGCCCAGGTCAAACTGTTGCGGTTTCTTCAGGACAAGGAATACCGGCCGCTCGGTAGCACCAAGGCGATGAAGGGAGACGTACGAATCATCGCTGCATCGAACGCGCACCTTGAAAGCGCGATCGCGGCCGGAACTCTTCGCCGGGACCTTTATTATCGATTGAATGTTGTTCCGATCTTCCTGCCGGCCTTACGCCACCGAGCAAACGACATAATTCTTCTGGCTCGTCATTTTCTCGCCGAGAAGGCGGCAAGACTAGACAGTCCGGCTGTTGATTTCTCACCTGAAGCAGAGCGCAAGCTGATGCTCTATAGCTGGCCCGGCAATGTCCGTGAACTGGAGCACGTGATTGAGCGAGTGGTTGTCCTGTGCACTGAAAAAACCATTCAGGAAGATCACATAATCCTCTCCGGCGAGATCAACCAGCCGAATCAATTGTCATTTCACGAAATGAAGGCAAATGTGATCTCGGAATTCGAAACAAACTATATCCAGAGCCTTCTCGTTGCCTACAAAGGAAACATAACCAAGGCTGCACAGGCTGCACAAAAAGAACGGCGGACGTTTTGGCAGCTGATTCGCAAACACAAAATCGATGTGCACAAGTTTAAGGTAACGGAAGTCCACTGAGACCGGGCAATCCGCTGTCTGAGCACGGTTAAAAATGCCAAGGTGTAAGTCATGAAATCAAAACGATTACTAAGGCGCTCGCAATCTCCACGGGTAGAAATGCCCTACTGCAATTAAGTTTGATTGCAGGATCGCTCATAGATTTGTGTTGCACGGCAAATGCATAGACCAATCCCAAGGGAAACGATGCAATTCGATCAGAAAGAAAAAGCGCGAGAAGTCAGTTATTACATTCTTGCGTATCTTTCTGAGAATCCTGACGCCGGCGACACCTTCGACGGGATCGTGGAATGGTGGTTGCTCCGCCAAACGATAAAGTTTGAAACGCGAAATGTTTCGGAAGCAGTAACGAAGCTTGTTTCTGACGGGCTGATTGAAGCACACGAAGGATCTGATTCACGCATCTTTTACAGGGTCAATAGGACCAGGGAACAAGATCTCAAGAGTCTATTGATGCGAGCGAGGATCGTCGGGTAACAACAAAACAGAGTTCATTAAGTTTTGATCGCAGGATATATCACTTAAACCTTACGTTTTATCCTCTTTCGGTCTAAAGCCATCAACCATGCGAGACACTGCCTCATCACTCGATGTCCTCTTAAACGAATCTGACGCGGTTGCGAGCGCCAGAGACGGAATCATTTATCGCAGCGCTGTGATGCGGAACTTGAGCGACCGGATCAAGATGTTGCGTCGCAGCCGCGCCACGGTACTAATCACGGGCGAGAGCGGCACCGGAAAGGAACTGGCGGCGAGGGCCATCCATCGATGCAGCGAGCGCGCCGACAAGACTTTCGTTCCCTACAACGCTTCATCTATTCCCCGCGAGATCGCCGCATCGGAGTTGTTTGGATATTCGAAAGGCACGTTCACGGGCGCGTATCAGGATTCTTTGGGAATCATCCGAAGTGCCGATGGTGGCACGCTCTTTCTTGACGAGATTGGCGACATGCCGCTGGAAATTCAGCCGAAGCTCCTGAGATTCCTGGAGAACGGCGAGATCTATCCACTGGGAAAATCGAAAGCAGTCAAGACCGACATCAGAGTCATCGCGGCAACCCACCGCGACCTCAGCCGAATGGTTGCCGAAGGTTCGTTCCGTGCTGACCTGTGGTACAGGATCAACGGCATCAACATCGCGCTGCCGCCGTTGCGAGATCGCCGGGAAGATATCCCGATGCTGGTCCATCACCTATTGGAAAAGTTTTCAAAGAGAGAGAACAAGAAAGGGATAGTTCTCGCGCCGGACCTGCTGAAAGCGTTGCTGCTTTACAACTGGCCGGGAAACGTCCGCGAGCTGGCGAACGTCATTGAACAGTTGGTTGTGTTTACGCCGTCAGGCGGCGTCAGCGGATGCTCGTTGCTTCATTCACACGTCAAAGCACAGCTCTCGTCGTACAAACTGTCGGCTGAAGCGAGTCATTCGCCGAACGATAGCGAAGCAAACGCATCCCCGCTGACCCGATCCTCGCGAACACTGTCGGAAGCCGTTGCAGAACTCGAGCGGGAGATGATCGAGAACGCTCTCAGTTACCATCAAAACAACATCTCACGGGCTGCTGCGACGCTTGGTCTCTCACGTTTCGGGCTGCAACGGAAATTAAAGCGGCTATCGAATTACTGTCGCGAACAGGAGATGGCAACTCAGGTGGCGCCGCGCTCTGCAACTGCCACCAGCATTGGCAGCGATGGCGCCGGTCCCGTTGGTCCATAGCGGCGCGGGGAGCATCAAAGACCAGCAAATCGGCGAAAAATACGCGAGCGACAACTGAGTCTGCGCTGGCATGCAAGTTGAATTAGAGATGAGTGACTGAATGAATCGCAGAGCCTGATCCTCTCAGTGTCAAAGGCAGAAATCAGTAAAACCTTTTTAAAGGAGCGGCACCTTTCCAGCCGCGTGGGTGGTTCAGTCAGTCGCGAAGTTTCTGCACAGACACTGAGAAAAACCGCATCGGCTGAGTGGTCAGCGATTGCAAGAGGAGAAAGTCATGAAAGAAAAAGACATTATCAACAGTGAGGGACTCGAGAGCTTTAACAGCGAGCTGTTCGGTGCATTCGACCCGGGAGACGAGTCCTTCATCGGCGGCGGCGATACAACTACCACGGTCATCACTACCTACTGGGAGGGATATTTTGACGGCCTGGCGGATTCAGATGATTCGCAGATCCCTAATTATTGAGAGGAAGAGTCAACTCGGACGACGAGGCGTGGATCGTCGGCGGCCACAAGACATCCACGTCCTTTAACTGAACTTATCTACTAAGAGTTGCATCATGATCTGCATCCTGAGCCAGTCTTTTATAGAAGGAACGACCGAAATCGTGCTCGACTGGTTGCGGGCCTGGGGAGTCCCGCACGTCCGGATCAACGCGTCCGACATCGCTAAGGCGCACCCAGACACCAGCGTTGTCTTCTCGATAGGCAAGGGAGACGTCAGCGTCGGGCTGAATATCGACGGCGTCAATATCGATCCCGCGGATTTCAAGGTCGTGTGGTTTCGCCGCTGGGCTTACTCGGCTGACATGAGTGTTCCCCAGTTGTTCGCCGACGGGTCGAATCGCACCGCTACCAACGTGTACTTAGCGTGCAACCACTTTTTGAAAGAACTCCAGGCAGTGACCAAATTCCTTTTTTTATCCTTCTCCTCGGCGAAGTGGCTGGGAGAACCGAAAACTTCGGTGCCTAATAAGTTACAGGCACTGAAGATGGCCATTGAAGCCGGTCTTGATGTTCCCGACACGCTTGTTACCGCCGACTTCAACGAACTACAACGATTCATCGCCAAGCACGGAGCCGTAATCACGAAACCGCTCGGCGACATGTTGTTGTGCACACTTGATAACCGCCAATTCGCAACGTACACGTCCGTGATCGATGACGACTACCTGACCGAGCATGCTCGACACGCCTCATTCCCTTCCTTGTACCAGGAGAGGCTCGAGAAAAGATATGAGATCAGGACCTTCTACCTCGACGGTGAGTGCTACAGCATGGCGATGTTCACGCAACAGAAGCCCAATACTCAGGGCGACTTCCGGAAGTATTGTTTCGAAGACCCTGTTCGGAATGTGCCCTATAAGCTGCCCGTCTCAATCGAGGTGGCAATACGAAAGTTGATGGAAGAGCTTTGCCTGGATACCGGCTCGATAGACATCGTCCGGACCACCGACGATCGTTTCGTCTTCCTCGAAGTTAATCCGGTCGGGCAGTTCGGCATGGTGTCCACTCCCTGTAACTACAATCTTGAGCAAAAGGTAGCCAGGTACCTCGCAGATAATCTTTATGCCGCAGCCTAACGAGACTTCACATTTCTTTACCGACGAAGACACTCCTATCCCAATGCACATGGTGCTCATCGAGGAGATGCCGCGTCCGAAGTATGCCATCCGTTCATACAGCAGCAGCGCGGCCCGCGCGGTGCAATACCGGTGCTTCAATTTTTACAAACACATTTCCAGAGTGGTGCCGGCTGAGCTCAGTCAGGAGGTCGAAAAATGACCCCGGCCACTGAAGTCTTCAAACTCTTTGCTAACTGTCTCCCGGTGAAAGGCGCCCGTAGGAGCACTATCTGCGACCTTCAGAAACAAAGGATGAGACTCATCCCGAACGATCTGTTCTATATCCTGACCGATCTCGCTGGGCTGCCGACCACCGAGATCAAGCGTCGTTTCAACGGAGACTGCGACGAGGTCATCGACGATTATTTTACGATGCTGACCGAAGAGGCCTACGGATTCTGGTGCGACGAGCCGGAGCTATTTCCGAAGTTAGACCTTTCGTGGGATCGGCCGGAGAAGATCACGAATGCCATTATCGACGTAGACCGTTCGTCAAAGCACGATTATCAGAGTCTGCTCTCACAACTTGATGAGTTGGGATGTCAGGCATTACAGATCCGCGCCTACGATGAACTCACGCTCGCGGATCTGGAAGAGATTCTTACTCACTGCGAGCTACATCGGCTGCGCCATCTGGATTTGGTGATCAAATTCCACCCCGAGTTGACGGGTGAAGCCCTGAACGCGCTCTGCCTGGACCACCAGGTTATCTCCGGGATCATCGTACACTCGAGCCCGCAGAAGTCTCGGTTGAAAGTTAACCCGTTCTCAACCGTCGTCGACTACCACACATTTCCAGTGACGCCTTCCTCATGCGGCATGATCTCTCCACGTTTCTTTTCGCTGACGCTCGAGCATTTTACCGAAGCGCTGAATTTCAACTCCTGCCTTAACCGGAAGATCGGCATCGGAGCCGACGGTGAGATAAAGGCATGCCCAGCGATGAAGCAATCCGTTGGCAACGCCGGTCACAACAAACTGAAAGCGGTCGTGAATGATCCGCAGTTGGTCCAAATTGGAAGCATCACGAAGGACCAGGTTGCGGTCTGTCGCGACTGTGAGTTTCGCTACGTTTGCACAGACTGCAGGGCCTACACACAAGACGCGAACGATCTCTATTCGAAGCCCGCGAAATGCACGTACGACCCGTACACAGCAACCTGGGCAAGCTAACCGCTAACACGGATTCACAACTCAGATTCGCGCAATGTTCAAGCGAAAACGATTTCCGATCTCTTACCAATTCGACACGATGGACTGCGGGCCGTCGTGCCTTGAGATGATTGCTCGTTATCACGGGCGAAAAGTTTCAAAACAGTTCGTCAGGGGCTTGTGCCGGCAGGATCGTCAGGGAACGTCGCTGGCGGGTATCGCGCGCGCCGCCGAAACGGTTGGCTTCCGCACGCTGGCGGTGAAGGTATCGTTTGATGACCTCAAACAGAAGGCGCCGCTTCCGTGCATAGCATTCTGGCCGCACGGCCATTTCGTCGTCATCCATCGCATTCGCGGGAACGTCGTGTATCTTGCCGACCCGGCTGCGGGCCTGACCACTTACACGCGGGCCGAATTCGAAACCTGCTGGCTCGATCCCGACCAACAGAATTGGGGAGTGATATTGCTGCTCGAGCCGACGAAGCAGCTTCTCACGGTCGAGTCGAAACCTACGTTCACCGCTTTCTCCGGCATTTTATGGACGCTGTGGCGCGACGTGAGGCGACACCTCTGGCCCTTGGGTATCGGTGTTGCGGTGCTGCTCCTGGTCCAACTTATTCTGCCGTTTCTGAGCGCCGCGATCGTCGACGCCGGCGTGCTGAACCGCAACCTCAATTTGGTGTTCGTCATTCTGCTCGCACAACTTGTGCTGGTGTGCAGTCGAATGAGCGTCAACATCTTGCAGGAATGCATCCTGTCGTACATCGGCGTACGGATCGACATGCGACTGGTATCGCAGTTCCTCGTGAAGTTGACGCGTCTCCCACTCTCTTTCTTCGACGGGAAGCTAATCGGCGATCTGATGCAACGTATCAACGACCACAAGTCGCTGCAACAGTTGTTAACGGGTACTTTGTGGCACGTGCTGTTGGCGACGCTATCGTTGCTGGTGTTCGGGGTGGCGCTCGCCATCTTCCAGCCTTTGCTGTTTGCGATATACCTCGCCGGCTCCTCCATGTACGTCGGATACATCGCGCTTTTCATGAAGCGGCAACGACTGCTCAGCTACAAAACTTTCCACCTGTCGGCTCAGAGGCAGGGAATCGTTATCGAATTCCTCGCGGGAATGCAGGAGATCAAACTTAACAACGCCGAGCAGCAGCGGCGTTGGCAGTGGGAAGCTGCGCAGCACGCCATCGGGAAGGTCCAGGTCAAGGCGCAGATGTTGAGCCATCTCCAGGGGTCGGGTGGGCTGGCAATCAACGAGGTCAAAAATCTGGTGATGACCTTGCTGGTAGCTAAGTCGGTGATTAATGGCGAAATGTCGCTAGGAACAATGGTGGCGGTCCAATACGTGCTCGGACAACTTTCGTGGCCCCTCAGCCAGATTGCGATGTTGATCGCGCAGAGTCATGAAGCCGTCCTGAGTTACCTGCGCGCCAAAGAGATTCACGAGATAAGCGACGAAGAAGACTCGTCGACCGCCGTGCAACCTGGCGAGCGTTCGGACATCCAGTTCAAGAACGTGTCGTTCGGGTATGGCGGTACAAGCAGAAACAATCTCTTCCGCAACCTGAGCTTCACGATACCCGCCGGTAAGACGACCGCTATCGTCGGCAGAAGCGGAAGCGGCAAGACAACGCTGCTCAGGCTAATACTCAAGTTCTACGCGCCGGACGGCGGCGAGATTTTACTCGGCGACGTAAACCTCAGCGACGTCTCGCACCGCCAGTGGCGCGGACTCTGCGGCATCGTGATGCAGGACGGCTACATCTTTTCCGACACGGTATCGAGAAACATCGCAGTAGCCGATGAGCTGGTCGATATGAAGCGCGTGATTGAGGTCGCGCGGCTGGCCGAGATTGATCAGTTTCTCGAGTCGCTTCCACTTGGTTATGAAACACGCATCGGCCGCGATGGTGTTGGCATTAGTCGCGGCCAGGCGCAACGCATACTCATCGCGCGGGCGCTCTACAAAGATCCGAAGTATGTGTTCTTCGATGAGGCCACCAGTGCCCTCGATGCTGAAACAGAGAGCGTCATCGTGGCTCGCCTGCATGAAGTCATGCGCGGGAAAACCGCGGTCGTGATTGCCCACCGGATGAGCACGGTCAGACATGCAGACCAGATCATCCTCGTTGACAGGGGTGAAGTAGTGGAAGTGGGCACACACGAAGAGCTCGTGGGTAGTCGCGGTAGTTATTACAGTCTGGTGCGAAACCAGCTTGACCTTCGGTAATTCAAATAACGATGACAACACGTCAGGAGACAACCGGAGCGACAACGAACAGCGCGGCGAATTTCGGAAACCGTCGCCGTGCTCAAGTCAAAGATACGTTGATGCCGGACGAGCCGCCCAAAGTGTTGGGTTTCGCAATCCCGGTTGTCGCTGCCCTGCTCATCCTTTTGTTGGTGACTCTTCGTCTGGTCGAATATCAGGACGCCGTGCGTGTGAGTCTGACACTGAAGACGACGGAATCTTCGGGCCACTCGTATGGCGAAGCTTACCTCCAGCAAGGCGAGGCGGCCGCCGTGCGTGTGGAGCAGATAGTCGACATAGATCTTGGCGCGTATGGCGCAGCAGCGAAGACACGCTCGGTGCAGGCGAAGGTACGCGAAATCACTGCGCTCGACTTGTTCTATCGTGTGCGCGTCGATCTCCCTCCTGATTTTGACGTTAGTTCTCTTTCCAACGCACCACCTGGCTCGATCCGGGTGGAGGCTAAGATCCTGACGCAAAGGAAGACTCTTTTCGACAAGTTGTTCGGAGCTTTTCGGGTTATGTCCCGCGATCTATGATCAGGAACACCACTAGGTGAAACAAAATGAAGCATCCGCCGGCGCCTCACGAGATGCCCGTGCGCGGAATGTTCTTACCGACGCAGCGCGAGCAATGATGAGTTTCCACTTTCCGAAGAGGACGAAGAAAGCGCTTCGGTTCACGCTGCGCAGTCGTCACAGGTAAACCTCCCCTACAGCCCGGATATCCTCGGCGCTCAAATTGTCCAAGCCGATGTCGATTCCCGCCGGCGGTACTAGCACTAGTTGGCTAGTGTCGTGCAGTGTGTGATAAATCCTCGACGACGATTCGCCGGCATGAAGCATGTAGACGTTTCTTAATAACGGGGCCATTACGGGACTAGCCTTACTCTTGCCGTTATATGTGCGGGAGTTCGCACTCCATTCGCCATTTTGGTACTTGGAATGCCAAATATCGGTGGACGAATCTCCGAGATGGGCCATGTGCATTTGGGCATTAAAGACGGCAAGGGCCGGAGATACCTTGCTTTTCTGATCTGGGATGCGCTCGTTCCCGTCAGTGCCGTCGGCCTTTTTCCAAGACACGCCGTCGTACATCGACCACCAGATGTCGTTTGAGGAATTCCCTAAGTGGACCATGTGCAATCGATCTTCAAACACGGCAAGGGCAGGGGACGCTTGGCTTTTCTGATCTGGGATGCGTTCGTTTCCGTCTGAGCCGTTCGATTTTTTCCACGACACGCCGTCATAGATGGACCACCAAATGTCTTTTGATGAGTCTCCCAGATGGACCATGTGCAAACGGTCGTTAAAGACGGCAAGTGCCGGTGTGGACTGGCTCTTTTGCCCTGGGATGCGCTCATTGCCCTCAGTGCCATCGGGTTTTCTCCACTTGGCCCCATCGAAAATCGACCACCAGATGTCGTTGGACGAGTTTCCCAGATGGACCATGTGCAAACGGTCGTTAAAGACGGCAAGTGCAGGTGTGAACTTGCTCTTTTGCCCTGGGATGCGGGTGTTTCCGGGTCTCCCGGTCGCGCCCCTCCATATTTGTCCATCGAAGTTTGACCACCAGAGATCGTTTGACGACTCGCCAAGGTGCACCATGTGGAGTCGATCATGATAAACAGCGATAGCGGGTCCTTCCTGACACCTTTGTGACGCAATCACACTGCCCGGTCTCCAATCAACAGCGCGGCCACGCGAACTGTAATGCATGATGGATGCGTAGTCGTAAGGCCCAATCAGAAGGCCATCATCTACGTGCTTCTCAAAATTGTGCGCCTCCCCAGGACAGACATTTTCCTGGTGAACAACGATGAACAGGTCGCGATCGGTCCTTGATTGTTCGTGCCACAAACCCACTGCATGACCGATTTCATGCACTATTGATGATTCTTGCCCGAAGCTGCACGTTATTTCCTGTCTATTTCCTTGCTTGCCAACCGGACTGTTACAGTCAGGCCCTTGAACAAAAAAAACATAATCTTGTTCTTCACTAAGTGGTTCCAGGCTTATTACTGTCGAATCGTTCCATATTTTGATCGCGCGGAGGATGATATTGTGCTTGTCGAGGGAAAGGTCGCTACTTATTGCGTAGGGGATCTTTCTATCGGGCCACCGATGGTTGTCCCCAGTAATGAAACAGGCCATTTAGTCCCTCCTGCGAACGGAATTTGATAGCCCATATGTCTATAGGCCCTCACGCCTTGCCCTTTCTGGCGTCTCAACTGATATGCGATTTCGACGTTAAATCGTTTCGGCTAACTCGATTTTCCCGAACCGCGCCAATACCTTGCTGAATGAGCGTTCATTCAGTATTATGCCGGGTAATCAAATGGTGGGAGTGTCGGGAGGAATTGATGATGCGGATTGAGAAGGCGGCGGTGTTGGGGGCGGGGACGATGGGGGCGCAGATTGCCGCCCACCTGGCGAATGCGGGCGTGCCGACGCTGTTGCTCGATATACCGCCGCGCGAGTTGACGCCCGAGGAACAGGCGAAGGGGCTAAGCCTTGAGAGTGGGCAGGTTAGAAATCGCATTGCGCGCGGTGGATTGGAAGCGGCGGTGAAAGCAAAGCCGGCCGCATTCTTTGTGCCGGAGAATGCCGCGCTGGTTACCGCTGGTAATTTCGACGACGATCTCGCAAAGATTAAAGACTGCGATCTGATCATCGAAGCCGTCGTCGAAAACCTCGACATCAAGCGCTCACTGTTCGAGCGTGTCGAACAACATCGACGCCCCGGCTCTATCGTCGCTTCAAACACCAGCGGCATTCCGATTCACTTGCTGGCCGAAGGTCGCTCGGACGACTTCAAGCAACACTTTCTCGGCGTTCACTTCTTCAATCCGCCACGCTACCTGCATCTCGTCGAAATTATTCGCACCGAATGGACCAAGCCGGAAGTCTCGTGCTTCCTGTACGGGTTCCTTGATCAGCGTCTCGGCAAAGGCGTCGTGCCCGCGAAGGATCGTCCCAACTTCATTGCTAATCGCATCGGAACTTTCGGCGCGCTCTACACCATCAAGACGATGCTCGAGGATGGCTACTCGATCGAAGAAGTCGACAAGATGACCGGACCCGCCGTGGGCCGTCCAAAGTCCGCCACCTTCCGCACTTTTGATTTGGTTGGTCTCGACGTCTTTACCCACGTCATCAAGAACCTTTACGACGCACTGCCCGAAGACGAAGAGCGCGAGATGTTTGTCGTGCCGCCAGTGCTCGCCACGATGGTCCAACGCGGCTTGCTCGGCAACAAAACCAAAGCCGGCTTTTACAAGAAACAGAAAGGCGAAGGCGACAAACGCGAAATTTGGACGCTCGACACCGCCACGATCGACTATCGCCCTTCCGAGAAAGTGAAGCTCCCTTCGCTCGACGTGGCGAAGAACATCGAAGATCTGCCGGAGCGCATCAAGGCGCTGACCTGGGGCAAGGATCGCGCCGGAGCTTTTCTCTGGAAGACGCTTTCAAAGACACTCACTTACGCGGCCAAACGCATTCCCGAAATCGCCGACACGGTGGTCGAAGTCGATCGCGCGATGCGCTGGGGTTTCGGATGGGAGTTAGGACCGTTTGAAGTTTGGGATGCGATCGGCGTCGAGAAGTCAGTGGCGCGGATGAAAGAAGAAGGAATGACTGTGCCGGCGAACGTCGAACAGATGCTGGCGTCGGGTGCGAAGTCGTTCTACAAGAAAGAAGACGCGCAACAGTTTTACTTTGATTTTGCGAGCGGTAAGTATGTTCAGCTTCCGGATTCTCCGGGAGTTCTGGTTCTGAAATCGATCAAAGACCGCACCGGCATCGTCAAGAAAAATGCCGGCGCGTCGCTGATCGACATCGGCGACGGCGTCGCGTGTCTTGAGTTTCACTCGAAGATGAACGCGATTGGCGGCGACACGCTTCAGATGTTGAAGTATTCGCTCGGCGAAGTTGAGAAAAACTTTGTCGGACTCGTCGTCGGCAATCAGGGCGTCAACTTCTGCGTCGGCGCCAACATCATGTTGATGTTGATGGAAGCCCAGGAAGAAAACTGGGAAGAGCTCGACATGATGGGACGCGTCTTTCAGGCGGCAACGATGAGTTTGCGCTACTCGCCGAAGCCCGTGGTCGTAGCGCCGTTTCAGATGGTGTTTGGCGGCGGCTGCGAAATGGTTTTGCACGGCGATCGCGTGAGAGCGGCGGCAGAGACTTACATCGGGCTGGTTGAAGTTGGTGTCGGAATTATTCCTGCGGGTGGCGGCACGAAGGAAATGTTGCTGCGCGTGATGGACTCGATTCCGAAGGGTGTTGACGACGCGGATCCGTTTCCCTTTGTGAAGCGCGCGTTTGAGACGATCGCGCTCGCAAAGGTCGCAACGTCCGCGGAAGAAGCGAGGTCGCTGGGCTTTCTGACGAAGGACGATTCGATCTCGATGAACGCCGATCGTTTGATCGCAGATGCAAAGAAGGAAGTGTTGGCTCTGGCGGCGAGTGGTTATGTGCAGCCGCAGCAGCGCAAGGATATTCTGGCGTTGGGTGACCCTGCGCTCGCGACTTTGAAACTCGGGATTCATCAGATGAAGCGGGCGGGGTATATTTCGGATCACGATGCTGAGATTGGAACGCAGCTCGCGCGCATTTTGACGGGCGGCGATTTGAATCATCCGACGCGTGTTTCTGAGCAGTATTTGTTGGATCTCGAACGCGAGGCGTTTTTGAAGTTGGTGGGAATGCGAAAGACGCAGGAGCGGATTGCGCACATGTTGAAGACTGGGAAGCCGCTACGGAATTAGGCCACGGATAAAACGGATCTAAGAGCAAGATTTACACGGATTGGGGTCAATTATGAGAGAAGCAGTGATTGTGTCGGCGGTTCGGACGGCGGTCGGGAAAGCGCCGAAGGGGACGTTGAGAACCACGCGGCCCGATGAGATGGGTGGGACTGTGATCAAGGAAGCGCTGGCGCGTGTGCCGGGACTCGAAGCGTCGGAGATTGAAGACGTGATTATGGGTTGCGCGATGCCGGAGGCGGAGCAGGGGATGAATGTTGCTCGTTCAGCCGCCATTCGCGCGGGTCTGCCGGTCGAGACGAGCGCGATGACGATCAATCGTTTCTGTTCGTCGGGTTTGCAGTCGATCGCGATGGCGGCGGACCGGATTAAGAGCGGTGGCGCGGATGTGATCGTTGCGGGTGGTTTGGAAACGATGTCGATGATCCCGATGGGTGGTCACATCATCCGGCCGAATCCGTATCTCGTCGATCATTATCCTGACTTCTACCTGAGCATGGGCCTCGCGACTGAGAACGTTGCGCGCAAGTATGAAGTGACGCGCGAACAGCAGGATGAGTTTGCGTTTCGCTCGCACGCGCGCGCGGCGGCGGCGCTCGATGCGGACAAGTTTAAGGATGAAGTCGTACCGTTACACGTCGTGTTGGAAGAGTTGGATGAGAAGGGTAAGAAGCAGCGGCGTGAAGTTGTGTTTGATCGAGACGAAGGTGTCAGACGCGATACATCGGCGGAAGGTTTGGCAAAACTCAGGCCGGCTTTCCACGTGAAAGGAACGATCACGGCCGGCAACGCGTCGCAGATGTCTGACGGCGCAGCGGCGGCGATCGTGATGTCTGACTCGCGCGCACGTGAACTCGGCGCCAAGCCGATGGCGCGTTTCATTGCTTACGCGACTGCCGGGTGTCCGCCCGAAGAAATGGGTATTGGACCAGTGTTCGCGATTCCGAAGGCGTTGAAGCTTGCCGGTCTGACGCTGAACGATATCGATGTAATCGAACTAAACGAAGCGTTTGCGGCGCAGTCGATCGCTGTGATCAAGACGTTGGGCCTGGATCCGGATAAGGTAAACGTCAATGGCGGTGCGATTGCGTTGGGTCATCCGCTCGGATGCACAGGGGCGAAGTTGACGGCGAGCATCCTGCGCGAGCTTGAGCGTCGCAATGGAAGATATGGAATGGTGACGATGTGCGTCGGTGGTGGAATGGGCGCCGCGGGAATTCTGGAAAGAATTTAGCCACGGATAACACGGATATTTAAACGGATTTTGAAAAGGAGACAGAATCGATGTCAGCCGTAGCCGAACAGAAGAAAATAATTAAAGGTGGCGCATTCCTGATCGAAGAGCGAACTCCAGAGGAGATCTTCACGCCTGAAGATTTCACTGACGAGCATCGCATGATAGCCGATACCACGCGGCAGTTTGTCGACAACGAAGTGGTGACGCGCATTGACGAGCTCGAGAAGCACGACTGGAAACTGTCGCGCGAGCTAGTCGGCAAAGCGGCTGAACTCGGTTTGATCGGCGCCAACATACCGGAAGAATTTGGCGGCCTCGGTCTCGACCAAACCAGCGGCGCGCTCATCGGCGAGAACATCGGACGCTCGGCTTCGTTCGCCACGACGCTCGGCGCCGAGAGCGGTATCGGACTGTTGCCAATCGTTTACTTCGCCACGGACGCTGCGAAACAGAAATACCTGCCGAAGATTGCGAGCGGCGAGTTGATCACCGCTTACGCACTCACCGAAGCGGGCTCGGGTTCCGACGCGATGGCGGCGAAAGCCACGGCGCGTTTGAGTGACGACGGCAAAGAATACATTTTGAACGGCGAGAAGATGTGGATCACCAACGGCGGCTTCGCCGACATCTTTATCGTCTTTGCCAAAGTCGATGGCGACAAATTCAGTGCGTTCATCGTCGAACGCCAGCCGGGACTGACCTCGGGCGCCGAAGAGCACAAGATGGGCATCAAGGGTTCGAGCACGACGGCGCTCGTGCTTTCTGATGTGCGGACGCCGGTCGAGAACCTGCTCGGCGAAGTCGGCAAAGGTCACAAGATCGCTTTTAACGTGCTGAACATTGGTCGCTTCAAGCTGGGCGCGATGTGCGTCGGCGGCATGAAGTTGATGGTCCATGAGTCAGTCCGCTATGCCAATGAGCGACACCAGTTCGGCAAATCAATCTCGTCGTTCGGCGCGATTAAAGCCAAGCTTGCCGAACAGGCGATTCGCACGTGGATTGGCGAGTCGATGATCTATCGCACGCTCGGAATGATCGAAGCGGGTGTCGGCGCTGTTGATTCAAGAGACATGGATGCGCGCCTGCGCGCGATCGAAGAGTACGCCGCCGAATGTTCGATCATTAAGGTGGCACTCTCGGAGTACTGCGATTTTGTCGTCGATGAGATGGTGCAGATCTATGGTGGCTATGGCTACTCAGCAGACTATCCCGCTGAGCGCGCCTATCGCGACTCGCGCATCAATCGCATCTTCGAAGGCACCAACGAAATCAACCGCATGTTGATTCCAGGACGCTTAATGAAGAGTGCGTTGAGTGGAAACCTGGCGCTGCTTCCGGCTGCACAGGCTTTGATGGATGAGGTGCTGTCGCCGCAAATGGGTGGTTTTGACGACGACGAAACGCTCCTCGCAGCAGAACAGAAGCTGGCCACGAACGCGAAGAAAGTCGCGTTGATGACGCTTGGGACTGCCGCGCAGAAGTACATGATGAAGCTTGGCGATCAGCAGGAGATTTTGATGGGCATCGCCGACATTATTATGGACACGTACGCGATGGAGACTGCAATCCTGCGCGCGCGCAAACTCGCTGCGTCCGAAGGTGAAACTGCCGCTGCCCGTTATCTCGACATGACGCGCGTTTTCTGCAACGACGCCGTCGGACGAATTGAAACACGAGCGAAGAGCACTCTAGCGGGAATGTCGGAAGGCGATGAGCTGCGAACGTTGCTCGCCGCGCTGCGACGGTTCACGAAGCTGCAGCCGATGAACACGATTGCTGCGCGTCAGCGCATCGCGGACGATATGATCGCTGCCAACAAGTGGATCTATTAGCCACAGAAAGCACAAAAGCACTTAGAGAAAAGCAAAGAAAAGCACTGGTGCGCGTCGTCCCCATTTCACTGCCCACGCCTTTTTATATTGGCCCGGTAAACGTCTATCTGATCGCTGAAGATCCGTTGACGATCATCGATACCGGGCCGAAGACGAAGGAAACCATCGAGGCGTTGCGCGCCGGTTTGCGCAACGCGGGTTTTCTCGTTTCCGATCTGCGCCGCATCGTACTCACTCACGCACACGAAGATCATTGTGGCCTCGCGAAGTCTTTGCGTGATGAAGCAAAGAATGCGGAGGTGTTCGTTCACAACTGGGAGACGGGCCACGCTCACAGCCGTCTGCAACACGAAGAACATCGTATGCTGCTGGTGCGCGCGGGCGTGCCCGACCAGGAGATCGAACGCATGCGTGAGCTCTACGAGTACATGCGCAGGTATTCTGACTCGCTTGGCGACAATGAATATACGTCGCTTTGGGATGATGCGGAACTTGAGTTTGAATCGGGCAGTCTGCGCATTCTGCACACGCCCGGGCACACGCCGGGGTCATGCTCATTTCTTCGCGAAGCGGATCGCACGGTGATTGCCGGCGATTGTGTGTTGAAGCGGATCACGCCGAATCCGGTGTTGTCGCCTGACCCGATTGATCCTTCACGGCGCTTTCCGTCGCTCGCTGAGTACATGGTGAGTTTGGCGCGTTTGAGATCTCTCTCGCCGACGCTCGTCTACGGTGGACATGGAGAACCCATACGAGATTTTGAAGAGTTGTTCCATCGTTACTTCCGGGCCTTTCAGGACCGGCAGTCACAGGTCATTGGATTGACCACTAAGAATGGCGTCACTGCATGGGACGTCGCGCTCAAAATGTTTCCCACCGCCGACGATGTACACCGGTTTTTGTCGGTTTCCGAAGCCGTCGCCCACCTCGACATGGCTCATTCCGAAGGAAAAATCGCCTACGAACTCAGCGGCCAGTCCGAACTCTATCGATCCGTTTAATCCGCGGCTAAATATTTTTTGGAACCGGGCGTTTCCTGAGACGTGTACGGGTCAAACTCTTCCGGAGGAAACTCGAAAATGAAAGTAAAATATCCTATCGGTCTCCTGCTTGCTCTAATTCTGACCGCAGGAGTCGCGTTGGCGCAATCTGCACCGCCCGCGCCTCCTGAACCGCCTGACGATGTACTTGACCAGAACTTCTCATTCTTTATTGACGGCAATGGCTTCCTCGGCGTCTACGCCGAAAACATCAGCCGCGAGAACATGGGCCGCTATCACGTGAACCAGGTGCGTGGCGTCGGCATCACGCAAATCGTCAAAGACAGTCCGGCCGAGAAAGCAGGTTTACGAAAGGACGACGTTATCCTGCGGCTCGACGGCGAGAACATCTCGAGTGTTCGTAAGCTCAATCGCATCGTCTCGGAGTTGTCGCCAGACCAGTCAGTGAAATTAGCGATCAGTCGCGGCGGAAGCGAACAGGAACTCACTGCCACCATCGGCAAACGCAGTAACACAAACATGGCCCAGAACCTGCTCGGCGACGGACCACGGGTGTTCAAGTGGGAAGGTCCCGATTTTAAAAACTTCAAGTGGGCGACACCTATGCCCGATCAGGGAGACATGACGTTCTTCCTGAACAACAGCCGTCGTATCGGCGTGAGCACGATGTCACTCACGAAACAACTCGCCGACTATTTCGGTATCGCCGACGGCAAAGGCGCGCTCGTGACGTCAGTCAGCGACGATAGTCCAGCGGCGAAAGCAGGCGTCAAAGCCGGTGACGTGATTACAGCGGTCGATGGTGAAGCAGTGGATTCTCCGGGTGACATCTCGCGCGCGGTCAATCGTAAGAAAGAGGGCGACGTTACGCTCACGATCATTCGCAACAAGTCGCAGCAAACCATCCGCGTGACACCGCGCGAAGGCGTGGGAATGGGAACGATGGGTAATCCGCAGATCGGACGTCGCATCGTGATTCCGCGGATCGAGATTCCGACGATTCCCGACATCGACATCGACGTCAGGATGCCCAACATCGTCATCCCCTCCATCCCGACGATCAACGTCCAGATGCCCCGCATCCGCGTGACTCCACGAATAAGAGTTCGCGGCGTCCAGGGCCCAATCTAACTCGCTTAACAGAAGTTCCATCCACAGATTACGCAGAATTCATCTGTGTAATCTGTGGATACTTGCGTCAAACGCTGTGGTTATGTGATGATCGGTAAACCATGAAACACGTCATTTTTAGTCCTGATCTTTTAAGGAGTGAATAAGTGAAAGCGGAATTGCAGAAGTTAATCGCTTTGCAGAATCTTGATACGACCATACGAAAACTAGAAAAAGACCAGGAAGCGATACCCGAAAGGCGCGCTGAGATCGAAGGAGAGTTCGATCAGCGCGCCTTTGAAATTAGAGCACTGGAAAATCGCCGCGACGAGGCCAAACACAATCGCGCGCGACTGGAAAACGAGGTCGTCGAACAACGGGGCCGGGCCGAGAGAGCTGAACGAAACTTACAGGCGTCGAAAAAGCAGGACGAATACACTGCTGCGATTCGTGAAGCCGATGCCGCCCGCAAACAAATCTCCGCGCTGGAGACACAAATCCTCGAACAAATGGAGACGCTCGACCAGGCACAAGCAGCATTGACTGAGCGAGCCGACGAGATTGCCAGCCTGAACTCGGATCGTGAAGCGCGTTTGAAAGCTTTCGACGACGAAACGGGCACGATCGGAAGCCGGTTAGAGGCGGCTCGTAAAGAACGTGAAGAAGTGTTTGCCGCGTTGCCGAAACCGATGAGCAGTCAGTACTCACGAATCAAAGCTCGCATTCGTGACGGTGTGGCAGTTGCGGAAGCGCGCAATCGTTCGTGCACAGCCTGCTTCATGTCGCTGCGACCACAGGTGATGTCTGAAATTCGTCGCGGGGAAGACATCATGACCTGTGATAACTGCGGCCGGATTCTTTATTACGTTCCAGCCGAAACAGTCAAGACTGACGCTGCGACACCACAACCCAACGTTGCTGTAAGCTAACCTTTATGAGCCACGGATAACACGGATTTGATCCGCGTTATCTGTGGCCCACGATATCAAACTCAAACTTGATATCGTCATCAACTCTCACCATACCGTGAAACGCAGACGTCGCTTTCACATTGAAATCATCGCGATCGATTTTGAACTCACCCACCGCGCGCAGATTGTTTCCTTCAAGCGTGACGACTGCCGGAATCATAATTCTTTTGGTAACGCCGTGCAGCGTTAGATTGCCGTCGATTTTTACGTCGTAGCGACTAGCCGCAGACATCTTTGCCGTCACATTCGTGCTCTGAAAAGTAATATCCGGATACTTATCCGGAAGCAGCACGATGTCTTTTAGCTCTTTGTTGATGATCTGTTTCTGCGGTTCGGTGAAGTCGGCGCCTGTCTCATGCAACGAAGCGGCTTTCACTACCAGCAGCAAAGATGCGGGTGTAATCGAATCGGGTGTAAGCTCGACTCGTCCGCTGAAATCGCTCGCTGCGAGGTGATGACTATGTCCCTTGAACCAGAGCAGCCCGCTACGGTTTGCGTGGGCCATAAATTTACTCTGGCTGGCATCCAGATTGTAGGTTACCGTGGCTGCTGGAGTGTGCAGCAGGACGCCGGGGAGTGTTGCTAAGATGAGGCCAAGAATTATCGTTCGCATCGTGAACCTCCAAAGCTAAGGTAATCGACCATGGCAAAAGACCAGATCAAGGTGTCTGAAGTTAAACGAACTCGTCAAAAAGGTGGCACTGTTGTCACAGTTGATGAGTTTCTTAGCCTGGACCGTCCCAAAGGCGACCTGATCGTCAAAGTCGGACGCGAACAAGTGTCAGTTACGAGCCTGGACCGTATTTACTGGCCCGACGAGAAACTCACGAAGTTTGATCTGCTTAGCTACTACCTGCACGTCGCCGATCGCATCATGCCGTTTCTGCAGGACCGGCCGGCAATTCTCCAGCGCTATCCTCGCGGCATCAAAGCGCCGATGTTTTTTCAGCAGGACCTTGAGAGCGCGCCGGCGTACATCAAGACCGCGCGGCTCACGAATCAGGAGGGCAGGCAACTGGACTACGGCGTTTACTCCACGACTGCGTCGTTGCTGCACTTCGTGAATCTCGGCACGATCGAACAGCATCCGTGGCACTCGACGATCAAACGTCTCGACAAGCCTGATTGGATTGCAATCGATCTCGATCCGAAGAGTGCGCCGTGGGAGAACGTGATTCAGGTTGCGCTTGTGGTGAAGCAAGTCGCCGATGAGATCGGTCTGCAGGCGTTCCCGAAAACTTCCGGATCCTCCGGCATTCACATCTATGTGCCACTAAAGCCGGCAAATGAATACGACAAAGTGGCGGAGTTTGCGCGACTGTTTGCGAGTGAAGTAGCGCAGCGTGCACCGAAGATTGCAACCGTCGAGAGGACGATTGCGAAGCGCAAGAGTACGCAGGTTTACGTCGACTGGATGCAGAACGCGCGGGGCAAGAGCTTGGCGGCAGTCTTCACCGCACGCGCCAAACCCGGAGCGACGGTGTCGATGCCGCTCACGTGGAAGCAGGTCGAGAAAGGCGTGAAGATCAAGGATTTCACCATTACGAACGTAGTGGAACTGTTGAAGAAAAAGGGCGATCCGTGGGCGGATTTCCTCAAATCGCGGCAAACTTTGAAGTTTTGAAACGCGGATGACGCGGATCAAATCTTGATTTACGCGGATCTGTTGCCTATAATGCCGGACGAGTTATGAGTCGAAGCTTCTATCGCCACTATTATTATTACGGCCCGCTCTCCACTGGGAGGGACGGTCAGGCGATGGGCTGTCGACGCGCGTTGACGATGTAGCGCAAAAGACAAGATTCCTAAACCGGCCATCAATCCCAGGCGGATTGGTGGCCGGTTTTTTTGTGTCATGAAAGGTGAACCAGAAATGATTACAGCAAGTGAAACGCAAACTGTCTTACTGGACCATGTCGATATCCGACTGGTACATCTCGATCCGGATCATCCAGGTTTTCGAGATCATGAGTATCGTGCCCGCCGTAATGCAATCGCTCAGATTGCGATGACCTATCAGCCTGGTTCACCAATTCCCGCCGCGCCATATACCGAGCTCGAACACGGTGTCTGGAAAACTATTTGGGAAGCGCTCGGACCGGCGCATCGCGAGCATGCCTGCGCCGAGTATCTCGAATGTATCGACCGGCTCGCGTTCGATGTAGATCGCATTCCGCAGTTGGATGAAGTGAGTCGGAAGGTGGAAGCGATTAGCGGCTTCCGACTCGAGCCTGTGGCAGGCCTCGTCGAGCCACGGATTTTCCTCGAGTCGCTCGCACGCGGTGTGTTTTTGTCGACGCAGTACATCCGACACCATTCCACACCGCTCTACACCCCCGAACCGGACGTCGCGCATGAAATCATTGGTCATGCGGTGACCCTGGCGAGCACTCGTCTCGCGGAGCTGAACCGGCTGTTTGGCGAAGCTGTGAGCCGGACGACTGATGCAAGCGACCTCGATCGGCTCGCGCGTGTCTACTGGTTCACGATTGAGTTTGGTGTGTTGCGTGAAAACGGTGGGATTAAGGCTTACGGAACGGGCCTGCTATCCTCAGCCGGAGAGCTCGCGGAGATGCACAAGGCAGAGTTGCGACCGCTGAATCTCGATGCGGCGGCGAACAATGCGTACGACCCAACGCACTTCCAGGCGGTACTGTTTTGTGCGGACTCGTTCGATGAGATGTACGAGACGCTGAGAGAATTTTTGGTGCGGTGGTAGACGCGCTCAGTTCCACGGTTCTGCATTTTCGGATCGGCCTTGTCGTTTTTGGATCGTGTCCACTAGCGAACATTCGATTTTCCTAAGGAATTTCGCAGCGCGTGGTCCACTTCTACGGCACTCTCATTGCTTAGGAGGTTTATTCACCTTCCCTTAACCAAATCGCCCGTCTTTCTTTGGAGGATAATATGCTCGGCAAAAGAATCGTTCCTTTCTTAGTGCTTATAGCCGCTCTCCTTGCGACTTCCTCAGCATTGGGCCAATCGACCGCGACAGTTCAGGGCACCGTCACCGATTCCAAAGGCGCCGTGTTGCCGAACGCAACTGTGGTTGTCAAAAACAGAAACACCTCGACTGAACGCACTACCCAAACCGACAGCTCCGGTAATTACCAGGTCGCTGCCTTGCCGGTAGGCGTTTACAGCATCGAGGTCAGACTTCAGGGATTCAAAACAGGACTTGCCGATCAGGTGACTCTCGAAGTCGCCAAGATCGTGGTCCAGAATTTTCAGATGGACGTCGGCGCGATCTCCGAACAGGTGCTCGTCTCTTCGGACGTGCCCGTGATCGAGACCACCACCACTTCCGTCGGCACAGTCATCAATCAGCGAACAGTTCAGGAGGTCCCGCTAAATGGGCGGCATTTCGTGGATCTCGGACTGCTCATTCCAGGTTCCGTCACCCCACCGCAAAATGGGTTCCTGACAGCGCCCCTCCGCGGTCAGGGCTCGTTTGCCATTAACACCGCCGGCAACCGTGAAGACACCGTCAACTTCATGATCAACGGCATTAATCTCAACGACATGGTCCAGAACCAAATCACGTTCCAACCGTCAATCAACACGGTTCAGGAGTTCAAGGCTGACAACTCGACCTTCAGTGCCGAGTATGGCCGCAACTCCGGAGCGATCGTGAACATCGCCACTCGTTCCGGATCGAACGACTATCACGGTGAGCTTTTCGAGTTTCTGCGCAACGACTACTTCGATGCTCGCAATTTCTTTGAACGCACCACTCAACCGGCGCCATTCAAACGAAACCAGTTTGGTTTCAATATCGGCGGACCAGTGAACCTGCCGCACTTCGGTCAGGGCGGCCCGGTGTTTGGCTACAAAGGCGAGAACAAAACATTCTTCTACTTCAGTTACGAAGGCACGCGACAACGACAGGGCTTGACGATTTCAGGTGTGACTGTTCCCACCCTCGCACAGCGCGCGGCAGTCTCGGATTCGGTAATCAAACAGCTCCTGCCGTTGATTCCAACTCCAAACGTGGGCACGAACGGTTTTGCCGGTTCAGCTACGGCGCCGGTTAATATCGATCAATGGACCACGGATGTCAGCCATAACTTCAGCGATAAAGATCGGCTGCATCTGTACTACGCCATTCAACGGGACGAACGCGGTGAGCCCACGCTACAGGGAAACTCAATCCCGGGCTTTGGCGACACTCGCCAGTCGCGCCGTCAGATCTTCACACTCAACGAAACACACACTTTCGGTTCCGCAGTTGTGAATGAAGCGCGGTTTGGTTTCAATCGAATCCACATCGCCTTCACGCCGAACGCCCAATTTAACCCGCTCGATTTTGGAATCAAGAATGGCGTTAACGAACCGCTCGGACTGCCGCAAATGGCGATTACCGGCACTGGTCTGAATTTCGGCGGGCCAACCGGATTTCCGCAGGGACGTTCAGACACCACTTACGTCGTGTCTGACACGCTCAGCTATTTGCGTGGTAACCACTCCTTCAGGTTTGGCGGTGAAGTGCGGCGCTTTTTTAACAACAACACTGCCAAAGACACCGGCAGCTTTGCCTTCGCGAACATGGCGGCGTTTCTCGCCGGCACTGCGAATACTTTCACGGTGACACTCGGCGACGTTTCCTCTGCCATCGCACAGGGCGCGCTCGGAGTTTTTGTGCAGGACAATTACAAGGTGCGCTCGAATCTTACGTTTGAGCTTGGCTTCCGTTACGACTGGCTGATGTCTCCGACAGAACGATTCGACCGCTTCGTCGATTACGTGCCGGAAATTAATTCACTGGTGCGAGTGAATAACGGCATCGCACCGGTCTATCACACCAACGCACAGAATTTTCAACCGCGTATTGGTTTTGCCTGGGATCCGTTCAAGGATGGTAAGACGTCAATCCGCGGCGCCTATGCGATTCTGGCCGACCAACCGGTTACCAATCTCGTAACTGGCAACGCGGCAAACCCGCCGTTTGCAGTAACCGTAGCGCTGCCGGCGAATACGACTACGCAACTCTCAAACGCTACCTGTAACGTTGGTTGTAACGCCGTACCGGGCTCCACCGTTTCGCCGAGCTCGTCGGATCCGGAATTCGATAACGGTTACGTCCAGTCGTGGAACCTGAACGTACAGCGCGAGGTGCAACAGGGACTGGCCGTAACTGTCGGTTACTTTGGATCGAAGGGCACGCACCTGCGGCTCACTCGTAACTTGAATCAAACGTTTCTGAACGCCGCACTCAATCCGGTGCGCCGTTTCCCGACGTTGGCGGCAAGCAGCCCAATCGCTCCAGGACTGCCGCTCCTGAACATCACGTTCCGCGAAGGTACAGGCAACTCGAACTACAACGCTCTTTGGGTCACCGCCACCAAGCGCATGGGCAAGGGGCTTCAGTTCAACGCGTCGTACACCTTCTCGAAGTCGATTGATTACAACTCGCAAAGCTCGCAAGGCGTGACCTTGCAGGATAGCTACAACCTGCTTGGCGACCGCGGCTTGTCAGACTTCGACGTTCGTCACCGGTTTGTGATCAGCGGCTTGTACGAACTGCCGTTCAAAGGCAATCAACTGAAAGAAGGATGGCAGTTCTCGTTCATCGAGCAATCACAGGGCGGAAATCCCGTCACGCTGTTGGCTGGTAATGCTGGGGCAATCGGAGCCATACCCGCCGCGAATGCAAACTCGTTGACGGGTCTCGCCACACTTCGTCCTGACGTTACCGGGCCGGTCATGATTTCACCGACCGCGGCGCCGACCGGGATCGGTGTGCAGTGGTTTCCAAACCTCGTTTGCGATCCGCGTCCCGGTGGTTCGTGTCCGTCGGGCGCGACCGTCGTGTTGCCGGTTCAGTTCATAAGCGGAAAGACCATTTACCACTTTGGCAGCATGGGACGAAACGTAATCATCGGACCAAGCTTCCACAACACCGACTTGTCTTTGATCAAGCGTACGAAGCTGTCAGAACGCCAGATGATCGAATTTCGCTGGGAAGTCTTTGACGTGTTCAACCACGCCAACTTCGGACAACCCGGACGAACCGCTCAGGTTGGCAGCACGGCTTTTGGTGTTATCACCAACACGCGCTTTCCGACCGGCGATTCAGGATCGTCGCGACAGATGCAGTTTGCGTTGAAGTACAAGTTTTGAGAGGGGGGGCAATCCACAGATTACGCAGATTTAATCTGTGTAATCTGTGGATACATGGACCTCAATGAGTGAGACCAGTTGGTCCACACTTTCAGTGCCGGTGACCGGGATCTGAATCTTTGCGAGCGCGTAGATCGGTTTGCGCGCGTTGTACCGAGCTTCGGCCTCGTCGATCGTTTTTCCGAGCGGACGCTCGTCGGCTGAGGCCGAGATTCGTTCCCAACAGACTGCGAACGGCGCGTCGAGCCAAACGCTGAGACAACGGTACTGATCGATCAGAGCGCGATTTGCGCTTTCAATCCAGGCGCCGCCGCCGAGAGCGACAACTCCGGCGGCGTTCGTTTCTAAAAGCTCACGCAGCGTATTAGTCTCCACAGCGCGAAACGCGTGCTCACCAGATTCGGTGATTAGCTGTGCTGGGGTTCGTCCCTCGCTCGCCGTAATTCGCTCATCCAGATCGATCATCTCGACGTTGAGTCGCCGCGCGAGCTCGCGAGCCACTCTGCTCTTGCCGCAACCCATGAAGCCGGTGATTACGATCGTTTGTTTCATTGCCTGACGAGTGATTCGAGTAGTGGGAAGAATTCGGGGAAGGAAATTGCGACGCATTCGGCGCCTGAGATCTCCGACTCTCCTTCAGCAAGCAGGGCCGCGACTGCGAAAGCCATCGCGATCCGGTGATCGCCGTGCGAGTCGAGCAAAGCGCCGCGCAGTTTTGTCGGACCGGAAACCGACAGCCCGTCGGGAAACTCTTCCACTTCTGCTCCCATCGCGCGCAGGTTTGCAGCGGTCGTCGCGAGGCGATCACTTTCCTTCAGGCGCAACTCACTAGCGTCGCGGATCTGAATGCCGCCCTCGATCTGCGAGCCGACGACAGCGAGTAGCGGCAGTTCGTCGATCAGCGAAGGAATCATCGCTTGGCCTAAGGTCCGGTTTGTGGCAACACCGCTCATCCCACCACGAACGTTGATCGTTCCGTATGGCTCGTTGCGTTCCTCCTGCACATCCGTAGTTTCAATGTCAGCGCCCCACGAGCTGAGCTCAGACAGAAACGCGGCCCTCGTCGGATTCAAACCAACACGCTCAATCGTCAATTCCGATTGTGGCAACAACATCGCCGCCGCCACAAAATACGCCGCCGACGAAACATCACCCGGAACCCTAATCGCCCCTCCCTCAAAACGCGCCGGCCCCTCAATCGTAATGGTCGTCTCGGCACGTACTGTAGGGGCGGCACTCTGTGGCCGCCCCTGCGTCGAACTCGCTCTTTGTATTACCAGCTCTACCCCAAACCCATTGAACAACCTCTCAGTATGATCTCGTGACGGTGTGGTTTCGATCACACTCGTCCGCCCACGTGCATTCAACCCCGCAAACAAAACCGCCGACTTAACCTGCGCACTTGCCACAGGCAACTGATACGTAATCGGCGCCGGCTCCTTCACCCCATGCACAATCAACGGCGCTCTTCCATCTCTCGACTCAATCCTAGCTCCCATCAGCTCGAGCGGCTCAATAATCCGCCGCATCGGCCGCGAGCTCAGCGACTCATCTCCAATCAACTCCGACGTGAAATCATGCCCCGCCAGAACCCCAGCCAGTATTCGCAACGTTGACCCACTATTCCCGCAGTCCAACGGCTCGCGCGGCGCGACCAGCTCGTGATTACCCTCGACAACGATCCGGTCGTCATTGAAATGGATCGAAACGCCAAGCGACCGCAAACAGCCAAGCGTCGACGCACAATCGCGGGCGGTCGAAAAGTTTGAAATCTCCGATCTGCCGTGCGCGAGCGCCGCGATGAGTGCCGCCCGATGCGAAATAGATTTGTCGCCTGGTAACCGCAAACGACCGTTAACTGAACGTCCCGGAATTATTCTCATGATGTGTCACTTATGTGCGCCGGAGGGACATTGGAGTCCTCCCTATGCTATAAATACGCCAGTCCCGAACGACGCAAGTTCCCCTCAAGTGCGGGATCCCCCGAAAATACGATGTCTACTCCAGCTCAGGGAAGGATCCCGGACTACGACGCTGTGTCTGCAATACTCTATCCGACTGTACTGGTTGCCGAAGATTCGGTCGACACCCGCATTATGCTCAAGCGTGCCTTTGAATTAAAAGGATACCGCGTTTTTGAGGCCGAAGACGGCCAGCAGGCGCTTGATTTGGCAAAACGCTATCATCCCAGTCTGCTCATCGTCGATCTGAACATGCCCGTTCTTGACGGTTTGGAGACCATCCGCAATTTTCGCCGGCTCGAACCGGATGACAAACAAACACCGATAATCGCGATCACGGCCTACGATGTTTACGGCATGGAAGAAGCCGCCCTCGAAACCGGCTGCAACATTTACCTCAGCAAGCCACTCAACTTGGAAGAGCTTGATCGCGCTGTGAAAAGCCTCGGCTTTCTGGTTTGAACCACAGATTACACGGATTGAAAAACGGATTCGAATCGGATCTGTGTTTATCTCTCTGCAGATCCGTCAAATCCGTGGCTTGGTTTCTTGACAGCGCCTCGCTCAGCATGTTAAACCCTCAAACTCCTGATAAAAGTCTGTGAAGTCTGTGTTAGAGACGACCGAGCTAAGTTTGCCCAGCCGCATTGACACGGTTGCCACCGCGGCCGCCGCGGTTGCCGATTTTGTTGGCCGTTCAGGCATCAGTGATGACGCTGCGTTTGGAATTGACATGGCTGTGCGCGAAGCCGTGACCAATGCAGTGCTTCATGGCAATCGTCAAGATGAGGAAAAAACCGTAGATATCATTTTGATAAGCTCGCCTGACGCTGTTGTAATCAGCGTGCACGACCAGGGTCAAGGGTTCCACCCTGAGGCAGTCCCAGATCCAACAGCCCAAGAGAACATCTTAAAAACTTCTGGCCGGGGCATTTTTTTCATGCGCAGTTTTATGGACGAAGTCGACTGGTCGATCAGACCCGGCGGTGGTACAACGGTGCGCATGCTCAAGCGACGTTAATTCGCAATTGCATAAAGGAGATTTCTGAAATGGCTGAGTTGAATATCAACGAGCGTCAAGCCGGAGATGTGACCGTTCTTGACATGAGCGGAAAGATTACGATTGGTGAAGGCAGTGTGGCCTTGCGCACCGCGATCCGGCGATTGCTCGAAGAGGGTAAGAAGCGGATTCTGCTGAACCTTGCCGGAGTGAGTTACATTGATTCGAGCGGCATCGGCGAACTGGTTTCGAGTTACACGGCGATCAATAAAGAGGCGGGCCAGCTCAAGCTGCTCAATCTCACTCAAAAACTTCAGGATTTGTTGACGATCACGAAACTCCTGACTGTCTTCGACGTTTACGAAAGCGAACCAGAAGCACTCAATAGCTTTAAGTAAGTGCACTAATCTTTCGAACGGAGAAAGCCATGGCTGAGCTCGATCTGAAGGAACGACAAGCGGGAGACGTCACCATCCTCGATTTGAGTGGTGAAGTAAGAATCGGCGATAGCAGTGTTGCGTTGCGTGAGTCCGTCAGGAAGCTCGCGGACCAGGGCAAAACGAAGCTCCTGTTGAATCTCGCTGGAGTAAAGTACATCGACTCGAGCGGCATCGGCGAGTTGATTGCCAATTACACGACCGTTAGCCGCCAGGGTGGCCAGCTTAAGTTGCTGAATCTGACGGATCGAATTCAGAATCTGTTGGTGATTACGAAACTGCTGACCGTTTTCGATTCTTACGACAACGAAGCAGAAGCGTTGAAGAGTTTTGAGTAAATAAGCCACGGATAACACTGATCCGTGGCTAAATAACTGATGTTTCGTGCTGCATTTCGCCGTCTGCTTGCGATTGACGACCCACCAGAGCGGACGGCGCTTGCTTTTTCAATCGGCGTCTTTATCGCCTTCTCACCATTCCTCGGCCTGCACACGATCATGGCGACCGCCATCGCCTTCCTGTTCCGTTTCAATAAGATCGCGATCTACACCGGCACCTTTGTCAACAACCCGTTTCTGACGCTCGTCCCGATAATTATTGCGTCTTATTCGGTGGGCGCATTCATCCTTGGCAGGCCTTTGCGCATCCCAGACGAGGGGCTCGAGCTCCTGAAGAACCCACGGATCTTTTCGGGTGATTATTACCAGCTGCTCTTTGTGCAAAGCTGGAACAACGTTGTGTGGCCCTTTTCGGTGGGAGCGATGGCGCTCTCGTTCGTTTGTTCGCTAGTGGCTTATCCGCTAACATTACGCGCGTTGCGTGCTTACCGCAGTCGAAAAAAGCCACAGATTTCCACGGAGTAACACGGATTTGAAGCGATATTTACTGATCCTCCTGATTACAGTTTTGTCTGCCGGAGTTGTTTCCTCGCAACCCGTTCAACAGCGACCTGGCGCCACTTTTGAAGTGTCTGAATATGGCGTCGACTTCCAGGCCGACCCCCGGCTCATCGTGATGATGGCTGCATTGGACGTCGCCGGATTTGATTCGGGACGAGCGCCGACTACGTTTCGAATGAAGCTGCGAAAAGATCTCGCGAATCTCGATCCGGATCTGCGCACGCGGCTGAAGACTTTCTATGACCGAAACAAACTGCCATCTCCGGCGACTCCAGCCGATCAGGCAGCGCGTTATGTTTCGCTCGCCCTCGCGCTCGGCCAAACACCGACTCTCGACGCACCCGAACGTTCCGAGGATTTGCCGGCTGGACTTTTGGAAGTGCTCGACTTCGCGCCGCTCGTGCAGGAGTTTTATCGTCGTTCAGGAATTGACGATCAGATGATTGGCTACGTACGCGCGTATCAGGCCGAAGGCGATCGGCTGCGTACGCCGACAACCGAGATGGTCCGGTCGCTGCTGACGTACCTGCACACCAGACCGATCACGTCGTCAACCGACCGCATTGAAGTCAAAAATCCAAACAAGAAGAGCAAGCAAAAGATGTACAGCTTCCGGCAGAAAGAACGCCGGTTCTTCATCCTGCCGGATCTGCTCGCCGCACCGGGCGCGATCAACTTTCGCATCATCGGCGACGATTACTACACTGTCGTGCCTGAAGGAACGAATCCGAGTTCGTCTGAGCTGCGTCGCGCGTATCTCCAATACGTCATCGACGCGCTCGTGCTGAGATTCAACAAAGACATCGCCACCCGGCGCGAACAAGTCAAACAGCTCCTGAACGAACGACAGAAAGCAGGCTCACAAGTTAGTCCGGATGTGTTTCTCAGCGTCAGTCGATCGCTTGTAACGGCGGCCGACGCGCGTTACGAAGAGATGCGACGGCTCGAGTTCCTTGCGCGCGACTCGCGCGCGCGACTCGCGGCTGCGAAGACGGAAGCTGACAAATCTGCGATTGCGAAAGCAGCGCAAGATGAGGTGAAAGCGATCCAGGACGAAACCGTAGCGCGTTTGGCCGAGGAGTACGAGAAGGGCGCAGTGCTTTCGTTTTACTTTGCCGATCAGTTGAAAGGAATCGAGAGCGCAGGATTTGATCTCGCAAACTTCTTTCCGGACATGATTGCTTCGTTCGATCCGGTGCGTGAAGCCAAGCGTCCGTCGGAGTATGCGGAGCCGGTGCAGAGAGCAACTGCGGCGCGCGAGGCTCGTACCGCCGCACGCAGATCGCAGTCAGATCTCAACACCTCGATCGAAGGCAACAGCGGCAGGGAAGCGGCACTCGTCCGCGATTTATCGGCGGTCGAAGACACGCTCCGAAACAAGGATTACAACGAAGCCGAAGCGCGTTTGCGTGAGATGTTGAAGGACTATCCGCGCGAGCCGCGTATCTTCTTCGCGCTTGCGCAGACGGCGAGCCTGGCGGCCACAGATGCGACTGACGAACACGTGCGTGACGAACGTTTGAATCGTGCGTTGGGCCAGTATCGTTTGGCAGTGGCGGCGTCATCACCCGAAACGGACAAGGCGATTATGTCGCGCGCGTTTGAGTCGATGGCGCGGATCAATGCGTTTATGGACAACCCTGCCGAGGCGGCTAAGTTGTTCGACGAGGCAATCAAGATCGGCGACGTGCGGGGCGGTGCTTATAAAGAAGCGATCGAAGGCAGGAAGAAACTGAATCAGCCTTAAATCCGTGTTATCCGAGGCTTATTAACCGCGGATAACACGGATGAAAGCGGATTTAGTCTGCGAGAGCTTTTGAAGCGTTAATTCTCCCGGCAGTGACGGTCTTTCCTTTCAGCGCGGCAACTGGATCAACCGAAGTAAGCAATTTCTTTTTCAACTCATTAACTGACATGTTCGGATGCTCGGCGAGTACGAGCGCTGCCACACCAGAGACAACCGGCGTCGCCATCGACGTTCCCGATTTCTCTTCGTACTGATTATCCAGCCACGTGCTCAGGATATCGACGCCAGGCGCTGCAATCGCAACACTCTTCGCACCCCAATTCGAGAACGAAGCCAACGCATCGTTACGGTCCAATGCCGCCACGCTGATCACGTTCGGACTGTCGTAACTCGACGGATAGTGCGGCGTCCGATCGTTGTCGACGGTCGAATTGCCAGCCGCGGCGACGAACAGAATATCGTTCTCGTAAGCTTTGCGAATGACGTCACCAAGCGCGCGTGACTTCTGCGTCGATCCCCAGCTCGCGCTGATGATACGAACATTCACGCCGGCCTTCTTTCGCTCGATCACGTAATTGATCGCCTCGATCGCATCCTTGGTGCTTCCCGAGCCACTCGCGTTCATAAACTTCAGCGGCATGATCTGAACTTTCCAGTTCACACCTGCGATACCGAGATCGTTCTCACCTTCAGCTCCGATGATGCCGGCGCAGTGAGTGCCATGGCCGTTGTCGTCCATCGGATCCGCGCTGGTGTCGATCGCGTTGAAACCAAACTCGTCGTCAATCGTTCCCAATTCCTTATCGTGGTACGGCTCCATTTTTTCCGGACGCCGCCACATGTTTTCTGTCAGGTCCTCATGGTTGTAATCGACACCCGTATCGAGCACTGCAACCACGACTTCGTCGCTGCCTGTAGTTTTGGCCCATGCGGTTGTGGCGCTGATGTCGGCGCCTTTCTTGCCGCCGCGCTGTCCCGAATTGGCTAACGCCCACTGATCGTTGAACTGTGGATCGTGCGGCAGAATCGGGACGAGCGGACCTGCGGTCGCTTCGTCGAGATTGATCTCATAATTCGGTTCTGCGTACTCAACTTCCGGAAGCTGTTGGTATTCCTTCACGAGGGTAGCTGCATCCGTGTTGTCGAGGTCGTCAATCGCATCCCAACCCTCGGCGTTCTCGAATCGATCCTCGACGCGGTCGTGACGTTGTGCTGTTAACCGGTCGATGGCGTCCTGGCTAATGCCGGTCTTGAATTTGACGAGGATTTCCGGCGCGCCGAAGCTCTGCGTCTCGCTGAGCGAGATGTCTTCGACGGTCATTGCCTTTTTCTTTTCTTCGGCGGGCACGATCCGCATTTGGGATTTCCATTGTTTTCGCCAGCGGCTCAGTTGGCCTGCGAAAGCGGCTACGAGAATGAGGACGAGCGCGAGCGCGATGTGAATGAAAATGTTGTTGCGGTTCATGGTGGTACCTCTTAGACCGATCGTTAGATCCGATAATTCTTGCCCTTAAACTTGTAGGCTCTGACCTGGTTCTTGTCGGCGCGGTATTCGAAGGCTTGCCCCTGGGCTTCGAGCTTGATGCGCCAGCCTCGCGTGATCATCTGGCCGCTCATCTCGTCGTCTTCCGCGGCGCCGAGCGCCATATCGGGGAAGTCGGCGTCTTCAACTGATTTCTCTGTGACGTCGCTGGCGTTGATCTTTAGACGACTCGCGAGGTCGTTACGGGCATTTTCGACTGCGATATCTTTGCTGATTGCCATTATGACGATTCAAACGAGCCCTTTCAGTTCTTTGTTCCGGCGATTAATGACGCTATTTTGAGCCGATTATGCGTGCGGGTCAACGGCGTAAAGCAGATTTCTCCCGCAACGGCGCCACGGCGCAACGAAGGTTTTAGCGTTGCGCCTTTGCGCCGTTGCGCGAGAAATCTTCATTTGAGATCTCCGAAGTGATGTTGCATAAGCACAGTGACTGTAATTGCAGCGGTTTCGGCGCGCAAAATGCGGCCGCCGAGCGTGATTACATGGAAATTCCGTGCCCGTGCGGTTTCGATTTCTTCGTCAGACCAACCGCCTTCGGAACCGACGAGCGCTGTCACTGATTGCGAGGTGGGTTGTCTCGTCAGGTTTTCGAATGATTCACCGCCACGTTCGGAGAACATCACGCCTAAACCGTTCGCGTCCAGGACTGACTCGAACTGCACCGGCAGGCTGATTTCCGGCACAAAAGCCCTTCCCGACTGCTTCGCCGCCTCAACGGCGATACGTTGCCACCGCACAACGCGCTTTGTTGCATCAGCGGCGTCGCGGAGATGAATGTCGGCGTACCGAGTGATGAGCGGCGTTATTTTCGTCACGCCGAGCTCAGTCGCTTTCTGCACGACGAGATCAAACTTATCGCCCTTCAGCAACGCGACGCACAAATTAAGTTGCAAGTGTGACTCAGGTTTTGCAGGCTCGATTTCGGCTTCGATTCGCAACTCCGCGGTGTCGCGCCTGCTCGTTACTACGACGCAACGAAACTCACGCCCGCGCCCGTCGAAAACGTAAACCTCATCGCCCGTTTTCAGCCGCAGCACTTCGCGCAAGTGACGCGCTTCGTCAGTGCCAAGCGTCACGGTCTGCTGCTTGAAAGCATCCGGCGGGGCATGAAATCTTCGACGAGTCATAGGCTTAGACGGTCCCTAGACAATCCCTAGACGATAAACGCCACCCACTCGCCGTCCTGCTCTGTTTCGAATTCATCGATACCGTTGTCGTGCAGTGCTGCCTGGACCATCTCGACCTGCGTCTCGAGTATTCCCGAGAGGATTAGCTTGCCACACGTCACGCCAACAAGCGCCGGCATGATCTGAGTAATCACATCGGCAGTGAGATTCGCACAAACAAGATCGGCGGAAGCAGTCGACTCTTTAACTGAGCCCACCCAGAAGTCGATCTGCGCTACGCCATTCGCCGTGGCGTTCTCACGCGCGATTTCGATCGCGGTTTCGTCAGTGTCGCACGCTTCGGTATGGGCTTCAGGAAAGAGTTTCGCGGCCGCTATCGCGAGAATCCCGGTGCCGGTGCCGACGTCGAGAAAACTACCGCCCGCGAAGTGTTTCTGAATCGCAGCGAGACAAAGGCGCGTGGTTTCGTGAGTGCCGGTGCCAAACGCCATGCCCGGCTCGATGCGAATGATCAATCGATCATGCACCTCGCCCAGATTGGACCACGGCGGCGCAATGATGAAGCGGCCAATTTCAACCGGCTGCCAGTTCTGCTTCCACTCTTCGAGCCAATCGTGCTGCGCGACTTCGCGCATGTTCATATCACGCACCGAGGACGACGGCAGTTCGTAAATGCGCAAAGCTTCAAACAGCTCGTTGCGAACACGCTCGCGGTCGGGAGTTTCAGCAAAGTAAGCGACGATCCGCACCAGCCCATCTGATTCGTCGCCAGTCTCTGTTCCGAGTGCGCCGGCCTCCATCAATGCGTACTCAACAGCCTCGCACGCCGCCGGTTCGAGATCGACGTCGAGCGCGTACCACCGCTCAGGCTTTTCTTTCGCCCCACTCAATTTCCACTCAAGCCATACTCGTCGAGCAATTGGTCTTTGTTGCGCCAGTCTGCTTCGACTTTCACAAACAGCTCGAGATGACAGCGGTGTCCCAGCAAGTGCTCGATCTCCTCGCGCGCCTCGATGCCGATTTCTTTCAAACGACTGGCGCCTTTGCCGATGATGATCTTCTTTTGCGAACCTCGCTCAACGACAATGACGCAGTAGATGCGAGAGAAGTCTTCGCGAACTTCTTCGAACTTCTCCGTGACGACGGCAGTAACGTAAGGAATTTCATCTGCCGTCGCGCGCAAAACCTTCTCGCGAACGATTTCCGCGACGAGCACACGCAGCGACTGGTCTGTCAGCTCGTCTTCCGCGAAGATTGGCTCGCCTTCGGGAAGATTTCGCAAACAGCTATCGATGAGCACGTCTGTCTGATCTTGCTTGAGTGCTGAGATCGGAACGACCTCGCGCCAGTCGTGTTCTTTGCTGTACCAATCAATTAAGGGTAATAGCTCTGATTTATCTTCGAGTTTATCGATCTTATTTAACAACAGGAGTGACGGCTTGCTGGATCGCTTCACGAGGTCGAGCACGAAGCGGTCGCCGTTGCCGGTTGAAACAGACGCATCGCGAATCAGACAGACGAGGTCAACGCCCATGAGTGCGTCCTGCACGGCTGCCATCATGCGGCGGTTGAGCTCGTAACCTGGCTGATGAACGCCGGGCGTATCGACGAAAACGATCTGCCCTTCAGGCTTCGTGATTACACCCTGAATCCTGAATCGCGTCGTCTGCGGTTTATCCGAAACCGCTGCAATCTTCTGCCCCACGAGTTGATTCAGCAGTGTCGATTTACCGGCATTCGGCCGACCGATCAGCGCCACATAGCCGGCATGAGTCATAAAATCCGTTTCTTCCGTGTAATCTGTGGCCTAACTCTTCTCAGCAAAGATCTGGACCAAATTAACGAGCGTCTCCGTCGACTTCTCCAGCCCCTTTCGCGAGTTGAACTCAAGCTTGCCGTGGAAATTTCCGCCGCCGGTAAAAAGGTTCGGCGTCGGCAATCCCTGGAACGTCAAACGCGATCCGTCCGTCCCACCGCGAATCGGTTTCAGAAACGGCTTCAAGCCTGCCCGTTTCGCAGCTTCCATTGCGTTCGTCGTCAACTCAGGAAAGTTCTTCAGCATTTCCTTCATGTTCTTGTAATTCTCTTTGACCTCGATCATGATCTTCACTTCGGGATACTTCGCTGCCGTTTGCGCCACCATGTCGCGCAGCAACTTCTCTTTCGCATCGAGACCACTCATGTCAAAGTCGCGCAGCAAAATCTTCAGGTTCGAACTCTCGACGTCGATCACGCCCGCGTATGGATGAACAAAGCCCACGCGGCCTTCAGTAGTCTCGGGCAACATATCATGCGGAAAACGATTGAGGTAATCAGCGATGGCGTACATCGCATTGATCATGATTCCCTTGGCAGTGCCGGGATGCGTGCTCTTGCCCTGAAATGTGACGGTCGCGGTGCGTGCGCTCCACGTCTCGTCGCTGATCTCGCCGAGCTCTTCGCCGTCTACGGTGTAAGCCACTTTGGCGCCGAAGCCTTTCACGTCAAACTTCTCGATGCCTGTGCCGACTTCTTCGTCAGGAGTGAAAGCAATAGCAAGTGTTCCGTGTTTGATCTGTGGGTTTTGGCGCAGGATGTCGATCATCGTCATGATCTCGGCGCAGCCTGATTTGTCGTCAGACCCGAGCAGTGTCGTCCCATCCGCAGTGATGATGTCGTCGCCGATCAGCGTCTTGAGAACGGGATTCTTTTCGACTGTGATCACCTGCGTCGGGTCTTTCGGCAAAGTGATGTCACCTCCCTGGTAGTTCTTGTGAATGACCGGATTGACGTTTTCACCGGAGACTGCCGGCGACGTGTCCATGTGCGCGATCAGGCCGACCACCGGCACTTTGGAGTTATCAGCAAGATTTCCGGGCACGGTCGCGTAGACAATTCCAAACTCGCTGACGCGAACATTCTCCGCTCCGAGGGCCGTCAGTTCCTTCGCCAGCAGATTAGCGAGGTTGAGTTGTTTCCGCGTGCTGGGCGTGGTCGTTTGATCTTCCTGCGACTGCGTATCGATCTTCACGTAGCGAAGGAAGCGATCCATCACTGACTCGGTGGGTGGTTTAAGCTGGCCCTGCGCGCTCGCGATGCCAATAAGAACCAGACATAGAACGGAAGCAATTATCGATTTCATTAACCAATACCTCACATAATCCACAGATTACACAGATTTTTAGCGGAGAGAGTTGCGCCACTCTTCGCTCTGATGATTCAAGTCGTCCAGAGTTTGCTGCAGCTCGTCGCGTTTTGCCGCCAGCAGGTCGTCGTCGGCGTCCGCCGGAACGTAGATTGGCGGCGCCACGTAGACGCGAGCGCGCGTGAACGGCTTCGGAATCTGAAACTGGTCCCAGCTCGGCGTCGTCCAGTAACGATCGAGCGACATCGTGACGGGCACGATTGGATGACCGGACTTCTTCGCCAGCAACACCGCGCCCATTTTTGCGACGTAGCGTGGACCTTTCGGCCCGTCGATCGTGAACGCTGTCGTACAACCCGCACGCATGAGTCGCGCCATCTCGACAATCGCGCCGACGGCGCCGCGCGTGCTCGAGCCTCGCACCGCGCCATAGCCAAACCGCTGAATAAAGCGCGCGATGTACTCGCCGTCAAAACTTTTCGACGTCATCACCACGATGCGTCGTTTGCGCCACCAGTACGTTGTCAGAAAAATGCGGTCGTGCCAGAAGACATAAATCGGTAGTCCGCCATTTTCCTGGGCTTTCTCGTGATTCTCCCAACCGATGACTTCGAACCGAGCCGTCAGTCCGATCAAGTTGATCAGGAGAAAAAACACCGCATCCGCGGCGTGAATCTTCAGGCGGTCGCCAAAAGAATAGTCCGAGAGGTCGGCGAATTCATACGCCCGAGCGACTCGCGTGTGCATATCCAAAGCAGTATAGGCCCGAGGATTTTCACGGATCAAACACGGATCAGAAACAATCCGTGTTCATCCGTGGCTAATAAATCTTTGGTTCTCCGGGCGGGCGTGTTTTCCAACGTTTGTGAATCCAGAGCCATTGACCGGGATACTGTCTGATCCGGTTCTCGATACGCTCGGTCAGTTTGATCGTTAGCTGTCGCACGTCGGCCTCTTCGTCACCGGTGCAGTCAGCCGGAATCGGCGGCTCGACAATCAGCAAATACTTACCTTTTTCTTCACTCCACGGCGCAAAGACAGGAACGAGCGGAGTGCCAGTACGGACCGCCAGCTTCGCGACTACAAACGTCGTCGCCGCCGGAACTCCGAAAAAATCGATAAAAATCGCTTCGTCGTCGAGTGTGTTCAAGTCGGGAAGCAGGCCGAGCGGCGTTTCCCCCGAGCGAAGGATTTTCAGCATCGAACGCGCCGCGGAAAGTTTGTCGATTGTCTTGTTGCCGAACCTTTTCCGGATCCGATCCACGAACAGCTCGATGCGTGGATTGTCGAGACGGCGCACCAGAAACGTAAATGGATGATCGAACACCGACAGACCGAAACTGGTTAACTCCCACGCGCCCAGATGACCAGTGAAAAGTATCAAACGGTTACCGCGAACACTCTTGGCGGCGACGAGGTTTTCGATTCCCTGTGGCTCAATGAGTTGTTTGAGTTCTTCACGCGATTTCGTTGAGAACTGGCTGAAAAAGCCAAGTAAACGCCCAAGATTATCGAAACATTCGCGCAGCAACTGGCCGCGTTCTTCCTCAGTTTTTTCAGGAAAAGCGAGCCGGAGGTTGGTCGCGCCCGTGCGCCGGAGATCACCGGCGATAGCGTACGCCACCTTGCCGAGGCTGCGACCGATGCGGAGCGCGAGCCGAGCAGGCAAAATTCCAAACCCGGCCAGGACGGATTTGGCAGCAGAGTATTCAAGAAATGTTTGCAGTTTGCCTGGTTTAGCCATTACCGGACAGGATTTCAGGATTCACATGATTAGCAGGATTACGAGCATCGCGCAAATCCGTTTAATCCTTCAATCATGTACGTGATATATTTCGAACGATAGGCGATAGGTTTTCGTACAGACAAGCGCGGTATCTCTCCTCAAACAAGTTTTAGATAGATTGGAGCCTGATGGATAAACGCCGGATTCTCATCGTGGATAATAACGATGAGCTGCGTGTTCTGCTTCAACAGGCTCTCGGTAAGTTGGGTCACGAGGTGGTTGTGACCGGCGAACGGGCAAAGGCGCTTCGTCGAGACGACCTGGACAGCTTTGATCTCATCATCAGCGACTTGTCTGAAGCCGAAGTCAACGGCGAACCAATCAGCGAACTGCACCGCAAACATCTCGTTACACCGCTCGGCGAAAACGTCCCCGGCGTCATTAAGGCTTTCAAAATGGGCGCGGCAAACTATCTGCGGCTTCCTTACGACCGCGACGAGCTGCGCGAAATAGTCGAACAAACGCTCTCGCACAAACTTCGTACCAGCGACGACAACGGCAACTTTACCCACGTTCACGAGAAGATCGAATTTGAACTTCCCAGCGATCTCGCCCTCATGAATGGGGTGCTGGAATTTCTTCAAGAGCGCGTCGCAAAGCTCGGTTTGATTCGTCCCGAACGTTCAAATCTTTTCATCGCGCTCGACGAAGCGTTTGTTAACGCAGTCAAACACGGCAACAAGAACGATCTGAAGAAGCTGGTGAAGATCACTGCGGAGTTGTCGGAGAAAGAAGCGAGTTTTACTGTCGAAGACGAAGGCGAGGGATTCAACGTTCACGAGATTCCGGATCCGTGTGATCCGGAAAACCTGTTTCGCACTTCCGGTCGAGGGGTGCTCCTCATCTACAACATCATGGACGAAGTTGAGTACAATGCGCAGGGAAATCGCGTAAAGATGGTGAAGCGGCCGGATGCACCGGTCAAAGCTCAACTCGTTGATCCAAATACTCCTGACGACAAACGCTGCTGAAAGGCCGGAACCACGTACTGCAGCCGCATTTTGGCGTGCATGGAAGTGGTGGCTGCCGCCTGCGCTTATCGCACTCGCGCTCGTTCTCTATTTTGTCGATCCGTTTATCGGCGACTGGGACGGCATGGACTACACCATGCTCTCGCTCGATGGATATCCGTCGTCGATGGCTCTCGGTCGGAATCTCTTCATCTTCACGAATCACTTTCTCTTTCTGATTGGCCGCGCGCTCTTCGGGGTCAAACCTGAAAGTGCGTATTTGATTTTTAAGTACGCCGTCGTCGCACAAACGCCATTCGCGGTGATTGCCTGCTGGATTCTTGCGCGTGACATCAGTGGGTCACTGCAAACTGCGACGACCGCCGCACTGCTGATCGCTTTCTCGCCGGTGTTTGTTCTTTACGGCGGCCAGGTGATGACTGACGTTCCGTCGGTGTTGATCCTGGCGACGTCGCTCATTATTCATTTGCGCGGCGTGCAGCAGCGAAAGTTCTGGCTCGTGTTGGTTGGCGCCGGATTGATGGGACTCGGAGTCAACCTCCGCGAAACGATCGGGTTCTACGCGCCGTGGCTCGTCGTAGCGCCGTTTGTGTTGGGATGGAAATTTCAGCGGCGAGAGATTTTGCTCGTGGCGGCTTCCCTCGTTGTTTTTGTGGCGCTGGCACTCGGCTGGTTTGGTTACTGGTTCATCACCGACGAAAACTACCGATGGATTTGGCATGGCTGGCGCGAATCGATGCGTGATGAGTCGGCGCGACATCCGGTTTCGCTCGCCAATATTCGTCCTTACGTCATCTTCTATTTCATCAGCGCTCCACTCGTCTTCCTGACGATTCCGTTTGCTCCGATTCTCGAGTGGCGCAAGAATCGTCTCTCGCCGATGCTGTTGTTATGGCTGGTCGCGTTCTTCGCGAACGTGCTGCTGTTTTTCAACTACAGCACAACGGTAAACTGGCGTTATTTTCTGACCGGTCTGCCGGGTATTGTGCCGCTCGGTGCTTACTGGTTGCTGCGGCTGGCACGGCGGCCACTGAAGACTGAGCGCCGTGCGTTTGTCGTGTGCGTCTCGGTGATCGCTGCCGCCGCGATCACCTTTGCTATTTTCATACATCCGGTTAGTTATGAGTTCATTCAGCGACGCGCGATGAGCAAGGAATACAGGCACCGGCTCGAAAACGTGCCGCTTGATGCGATTATGATTTCAGGCGCGCAGACGATCGCGGTGCACTACTGGGCCGCAATCGGTTCGGGTCGTTGGAGGACGATTGGCACAGGCGGTGGCTGGCCCGGCGATAAACTTTTTTCAATTATTCAGAATCATCTTAATCACCGGCGGCGCGTGTTCATCGATACCGATCCGCGGTGGTGGTTACCGTGTGGCTGGCAGCGCGATGAGATCCCGTTGATCGTCGAACTGGATAAGCATTTTAGTTTCCGGCGCGTGGACGACACGATTTATGAGATCAGTTGGCAAGGCGATCCGAGCGCGCGCGACAATCCAAACCTGAGTCGGTTGTTGCCTGAGAACAGGCCTGAAGACACGACGAAGTGTCCACCTTCTAAACCGTAGTTTGCCACGGATTTCACGGATAAACACGGATGCCGTACGAAGTATTTCTCGCCTTTCGTTATCTCCGATCGCGTCATAAACGACGGCTCGCGCGTGCGACTTCGATCGCTGCGATACTCGGCATCTGCATGGGTGTGGCTGCGCTGATCGTCGCGTTTGCTTTGTCGAACGGATTTCGCGATGAGATGCGCGACAAGATCTTGCAGGGCACTGCGCATCTGAGCGTGTTACGCAGCGACGGACGTCCGCTTGAAAATTACGCCGAGCTCGAGAGTCAGGTTAAGCAGGTCGAAGGTGTTGTCAGCGCTTCGGCGACAACTTACGACGGCGTGTTGGCACGCGGATCGAAGGGTTCCGCGTACGGAGTTATTCGTGGCATTGAGAAAGATGCGCCGCAGTTAACAGAAGGACAGTGGCTACGCGAGGGTTCGTATGGACCACTCTTCGCTGCTGCGACTGAGCCTTCGATACCAAACGCAGTTGTTGGCGCGGATCTCGCCGCGCGCATCGGAGTTTCGGTGGGCGACTTGTTGCACGTGATACCGGTGAACGAAAGCGCTGGTATTTCAACCAGACGTTTGCGAGTTGCAGGAATTTTTCGATCGGGTTTGTTTGAGTACGACTCAACGTGGATCTACGTCTCACTGGAAACCGCCGCCACGTTCGCCGGAAACAATCACGCTGCTTCGGCGTTGAGTGTGCAAGTAAAGGACGTCGACAACGTACGCGTTGTGAATGCAAACGTTTCGAAAGCGCTCGGCAACACTTACACGATCGTCGACTGGCAACAAGCAAACCAACCGCTGTTCTCAGCACTCGCACTCGAACGTCGCATGGGTTTGTTCATCATCGGACTCATCATCGCGATCGGCACGCTGAACATCACCACGATGTTGATTCTCGTCGTCGTCGAGCGACGTCGAGACATCGCGATCCTGAAAGCACTCAGCGCGACGCGTGGAAGCCTGATGCTCATCTTCGTCATCGAAGGCGCGGTCATCGGACTGATTGGCGCGATCGCCGGCGTTGGACTTGGTTACGTTTTATGCGTGATCGGAAATCACTACCAGGTTGTGAGCCTGCCCGCCGATGTTTACTCGATCAGCAATGTGCCTCTGATTCCGAAACCGAGCGAGATGATTGTCGCGGCGCTCGTGGCTTTTGTGCTGAGTGTGCTGGCGACAATCTATCCGGCGCGTGCGGCATCGCGACTGCAACCCGTCGAGGCTTTGCGTGATTCATGATCAACGTCGTCGATCTGCGAAAGAGTTTTACAGCGCCGAATGGCGAACGTATCGACGTGCTGCGGGGCGTCAACTTTGCTGCGGCCGACGGTGAAAGCATCTCGATTACCGGGCCGTCAGGTTCAGGAAAATCGACACTGCTGCATTTGCTGGGCGGTCTCGAAGCGCCGGATCACGGGACGATCACTGTTGATGGGGCGAGTGCGGCGGGTCATCAGATCGGGTTTGTTTTCCAGTTTCATTACCTTTTGCCGGACCTTTCAGCAGTTGAGAATGTCGCGTTGCCGTTGTTGATCGCTCGCCGGAACAGGAAGCGGGCGTTTGAGCGCGCGCTGGAATTTTTGCAGGAAACAGGCCTGGGCGACCGGGCTGAACACCCGATTTCACATCTTTCGGGCGGCGAGCAACAACGTGTGGCGGTCGTAAGAGCCCTTATTACCGAGCCGAAGTTGTTACTTGCTGACGAACCGACAGGTAACCTCGACGACGCAATCAGCAACCAGATCGGTCACACACTCGTTGGTTATGCTCACAAACACGCAGCAATTACGATAATTGCCACACACAGTCAGAGTTTGGCGAAGTTGTGTGATCGTTCGCTGGTGCTTGAAAGCGGCAGAGTAGTAGCCGCGGATGTACGCGACTGAAATAAACGTTTCTTTAGGACTTTTACATTCATAGGTTATAATGCGCGAACAGTTTGCCGCATCGTCTCCCGGCAAAGTAATTATAAGGACGTTTTACAGAAACCAAGATGTTCGAACGCTATACTGAAAAAGCGCGCCGGGTAATCTTCTTCGCGCGCTACGAAGCGTCACAGTTCGGCGCTCCGGCCATCGAGCCAGAGCACCTTTTGCTGGGCCTGATGCGTGAAGATAAGACCCTCACGGGGCGCTTTTTTCCACGCGCACAGGTTTCAATCGAGTCGATTCGCAAGGAGATTGAGGGACGAACTCTCCTGCGCGAAAAGATTTCCACTTCAGTCGAACTGCCCCTGGCGCCGGAAACCAAACACGTTCTCGCTTACGCGCACGAGGAAAGCGACCGGCTGCAACATCGTCACATCGGCACCGAGCATTTGCTGCTCGGTCTGCTTCGTGAAGAGCGTTCGATGGCCGCGGAGATTCTTTACGAGCGCGGGTTGCGATTGAATGCCGTTCGCGACGAGATTGCACGCCAATCCGGCGCTGACTCCAGAACTTCGCAAAAGAAAGACACGCCGCATCTCGTCGAGTTTTCACGCGACCTGACCGACGATGCTGCCAACGACAAGCTCGATCCGTTGATCGGTCGTGAAGCAGAGATCGAACGCGTGGTGCAGATTCTCTGCCGCCGCACGAAGAACAATCCGGTGCTTATCGGCGAACCGGGTGTCGGCAAGACCGCGATCGTCGAAGGACTCGCCCAGCGAATCGTGCGCGGCGATGTTCCGTCGTTCCTCGAACACAAACGAATACTTTCACTCGATCTCTCGTTGATCGTCGCGGGCACGAAGTACCGCGGCCAGTTTGAAGAACGTCTCAAACAGATCATGCGCGAGTTGGTTGAGAACCCGCAGTACATCGTCTTCATCGACGAATTACACACGCTTGTCGGCGCAGGCTCTGCGGAAGGTTCACTCGACGCCGCAAACATTCTGAAGCCGGCGTTGTCGCGTGGTGAGATTCAGTGCATCGGCGCAACGACACCCGCGGAGTTTCGCAAGTCGATCGAGAAGGATCGCTCGCTTGAACGTCGTTTTCAGGCAGTAAAAGTTCCGCCTCCGTCGGAAGCTGAAGCAGTCAGCATTCTCGATGGTGTGCGCGAACGTTACGAGAGTTTTCATCAGGTTCGTTACACTGACGAAGCGCTGCAAGCCGCTGTTTACCAGTCGCATCGCTACATTCCCGATCGTTTTCTGCCTGACAAAGCCATCGACGTAATCGACGAGGCGGGGGCGCGCGTGAAGCTGCGCGTGCGGCGCGAACAGGGAAATCTCGCAGACTGGAACGAATTGAATGAATGGTCGCGTTCTTACGGCGACCCTTCGAGCCTGCGCGTTCATCACGAAGATGCGCTCGTTTCCGCCGAAGTGACGCGCGACGATGTTGAAGACGTGATCGCGCGTTGGACCGGCATTCCGGTTAACTCGTTGAAAGAAGAAGAGACGCAGAAGCTGCTGCGAATTGAGATCGAGCTTCACAAGCGCGTCATTTCGCAACGTCCGGCAATTTCTGCCCTCGCGCGCGCGATCAGACGTTCGCGTGCGGGACTAAAGAATCCGTTACGACCCGTGGGTTCGTTCCTGTTTCTTGGTCCAACCGGAGTTGGTAAAACTGAAGTGGCTCGCTCGCTCGCGCAGTTCCTGTTCAGCAGCGAGCGCGCGCTAATCCGCTTCGACATGTCGGAGTTCATGGAGAAGCATTCGGTCTCCAAGTTGATTGGCTCGCCGCCGGGTTATGTCGGCCACGAAGAAGGCGGCCAGTTAACTGAACGCATCAAGCGTTCGCCTTATTCAGTTTTGTTGTTTGACGAGATCGAGAAAGCACATCCGGATATCTTCAACATCCTGCTGCAGGTGTTTGAAGACGGTATCCTGACTGACGCGCTCGGTAACACCGTCGACTTCAAGAACACGATCATCATCATGACCTCGAACATCGGCGCCCGCTTCATTCAGAAGAAGGGAACGCTCGGTTTCCAGGCAAACAGCGATGCCAGTCGTGAAAAAGTTGAAGAGATGGTGATGTCGTCAGTGCGACAAACTTTCAATCCCGAGTTCATCAATCGTCTTGACGAGATCATTATTTTCGACCAGTTGCTCGACAACGAACTGCTTGAAGTCGTCCAATTGCAACTCGATCAGATCAACAAGACAATGACCCGGCACGGTTTTGAGATTAAGTTGACGGCTGAAGCCAAGCGTTGGATTGTCGACAAGACCTGCGCCGACCGTTTATACGGCGCGCGACCAATTCGACGTGCTTTGCAAAAATACGTGGAAGATCCCCTGTCAGAGGCGTTGATTCAGGGCCAACTCGAAGGCTCGACCATTGTTGAAGTTTATCTGAATGGTCAGGAGCTGGATTTCCGGCCCGAGGGCGTGGAAGCCGCGGATGACGCGTTACTGATTCACTGATAGCCACAAAAGGCACAAAAACACAAAAGCAGAGTAATTGCTTGGGGTGTTTTGTGCCTTTTGTAGTGTTCTCCCCCGTGTGGCATTCTCTTTTTAATTCGCTTATAATGCGCCGCTTTGCTACTCAAAAGCTGGCAACTGGCAATTCCGACAGTGAATCAAAGAGTCTGTCTTCGTAACCAGTTCAGCACTCATAAGCTCCCCGAAGTTTCTGAGGCCCGGTAAGAACTCTTGAGGGAATTGGTGCCTATGCACTCATATCGCGCGTTTTGGCTCTTCTTTTTGAGCCTCTTGGCTGGAATCACCGCAACCTTCGTAAGTCCGGGACGGGTTTTGGCCCAGCAAACTCAGCCACAACGAATCGTCGAAAGCGTTGACATCATCGGCAATCGTCGTCTGCGTAAGGATGACATCCTTTATTACATCCAGACGCGACCCGGTGATCCTTACAACGTCGAACAGGTTCAACGCGACTACCAAACACTTCTGTCGCTAACATTCTTCGACAAGACTGCCACTCGTGTGCTGACTGAAAACGGTCCACGTGGCGGCGTCAACATCATCTTCGAAGTCAAAGAACTGCCGATTATTCGCGATCTCACGTTTGAAGGTCTCAAGAGTGTGCCGGAGTCTGACATTCTCAAGGCTTTTCGTGAGCGACGTGTCGGTGTTTCAAAAGAGAGCATTTACGATCCGGTGAAGGTCCGCAATGCGATGCGAGTTATTAAAGAGCTGCTCGCAGCAGGTGGACATCCGAATGCGACTGTCGAAGAACGCACTGAAGAAGTTTCAGCCACTTCGCTGGCGATCACCTTCGACGTCAACGAAGGCGACCGTGTTCGTGTAGTCGACATCCAGTTTGAAGGCAACACGGTCTTCAGCGACGGCGCACTGCGCGGCGCGATGAAGTACGTGAAAGAGGCGGGTCTGATCACTCGCTTCAAAGGTTCAGACATTCTCGACCGCGAGAAACTGGACGTTGACCTGCGTCTCGTCGACAACTACATGCGTTCGAAAGGTTACCTCCAGGCGCGACACGGAGAGCCTCGTGTTGAAGGTGTCGGCCGGCGTCGTACCGGTTTCCCGATCCTGCCGCTGCCGTTCCTGTCGTCGGTTGACGAAGGTTTGCGCGTGACGGTGCCGATCGTTGAAGGCAAGGTTTATCGACTCGGCGAATTCAAAGTCGAGGGGAACTCGATCTTTTCCGAGGCGCAAATCAGAGCAGTAATCGGTCTGAACAAAGGCGACATCGCCGACGGTGAAAAGGTCAGCAAGGGCCTGTTTGAAAACCTCAAGAAGTTTTACGGTCAGCAGGGATTCATCGAATACACCGCTGAACCAGTCCCAACTTTCAAAGACAATCCGGCAAATCCGAACGAAGGCGTCGTCGACTTCACTGTCACGATCGAAGAAGGGAAGCAGTTCACCCTCCGCCGTCTGGAATTCGTCGGCAACACGTTCACGCGCGACAACGTGTTGCGTCGTGAAGTGCTCATCAACGAAGGCGATATTTACAACGACGTCTACTGGGAATACTCGGTCGTCAAACTGAACCAGCTCGGTTACTTCAATCCAATCGACAAAGACAAAGACGTCGATCGCCGCACGAACGATGAAGAAGCGACGGTTGATCTCTCGCTCAAGGTGAGTGAACGCGGCCGCCAGCAGATTTCATTCAACGGCGGCATCTCGGGTATCGGCGGTTCGTTCTTCGGTCTTGAATACTCAACGAACAACCTGCTCGGACGCGGCGAAGTGTTGTCGTTCAACCTCGCGGCTGGTAATCGCCAGCGTTCGTTCCAGTTCTCGTTTACCGAGCCGTACATCAAAGACCGGCCGATCAGCGCCGGCTTCTCGGTGTTCGCGTTCTCGCAGAAGTTCTTTGGCGAAGGAACGTTTCTGTCGCAAAACATCGGCGCGCAGACAGACCTGCTGAACCAGGGATTTAGTTTCAACGACATCAACGAAGAGAATCTCTTTACCAGAGATTCATACGGCGGGTCGATCTACGTGAGCGCCCCGTTATCGGAGTTTTATCGCAAGCGACGGTTTACGCAGTTCTCGCGCATCGGCGCTTCGTATCAGATCTCGTTGTCGAGCGTGAAGGATCCCGCATCTAACTCGGATCCGAACAATCCTTCCGCATTTATTCCGGTTATCTACAAACAGCCCAACATTCTGACGAGCCGCGGCACGTTGACGTTCTCGTACGACACGCGCAACGCGAGTGTCGATCCGACCAAGGGGCGCGAGCTCTCGTTCGCTGTAGCATTAGCGGGTCTTGGCGGCGACGTGCGCACGTATCAGCCAACGCTTTCCTACACCCAGTTTTTCCCGATGCGACGTAAGAAATCGCAGCACCCTGAAGTCTTCGGTTTCCGCATCATCACCGGAACTGTCGGCAGCTTTGCGACGACGTCAAAAGTCAGAGACGCACAGTCGCTCGCGTTTGTCGACGGTGTGCCGATCTTCGAGCGCTTCTTCCTGGGTGACGAATTCACGATTCGCGGTTACAACGTGCGTTCGATCAGCCCGATTGCGCCGGTAGATACGTTCATCACTTCGCGAAACGTTGTGGTTGCTTCAAACTTCTCGGGAACGCCTCAAGTGGTAACCGGGATACCGGCATCAGCGGCGCAAATTGGAGTTTTCACAGGCTCAAGCGGCAACAACGTTGCTGGATTACCACGGTCGTTCACCTCAGTTGGCGGCGACACGCAGATACTCGGAAACTTCGAGTATAGAATTCCCATCATCAGCGACGCTGTCAGTCTTGCGGCATTCGCCGACATCGGAACGGCATTCAATCTAAGAAGCAAAAACGATCAGTCGTTCTCCAGCGAGTTCCTTACTGACCAGCCGTTCCTCGGAACAGTGGGCTTCCTGAACTGCGGTCGGTTCCCGGTCCCAGTGGCGGTGAATTTGAGCAACCTGGCGCTGTGTAATAACAACAATCTGGGTACGGTGCCTGGAGGCGGAGCGCTCGTGGCTCGTGACGGTCGTATCGTATCTCAGACCGAAATCGACGCCGCGCAGAAGCTCGATGGTCTCGATCCATTGACCTTCCTGCCGCCGGGATTTCAGCCGGTCTTCCTGCGAGGTGAGGCGCAGACCAACAGCGTGGTCAAGCTGTCGCAGAGTTTGTTTGACAGTATCGGCGACTACCGGTCGAGCCTGGGTATGGAGGTCAGAGTTCAGGTACCGGTCATCAATGTACCGTTTCGCCTGATCTTTGCGTATAATCCGAATGCCCGGGCAAACCAATTCATTGACGGGTTTCCGTTCTTCTTTAACGAAAAAAAGAAAGTCATTCGCTTTAGTGTCGGGCGTACCTTCTGATCGCCTGAGCCAACCATTGGTGGCTGGACGAACAACTAAAGGGTTTGTCCAACTGCCCTCAACGTAAGGAGTACTACAAGAAAGTCATGAAGATAGCTCGCATTATCGCTGCGGTCGCCATGCTGACGGCTACTGTAATTTGCGTTTCAGCACAGACGAGACCAGCGGCAACACCCGCAGCTCCCCCAGCAACAGCGCCGCAAACCGTGGCTGTCCCGGACAGCAAAATGGCCATGATCTATTCGGACGCGTTTTTGGATCCGAAAGCAGGCATTGCCAGATTCAATAGTCTGCTTGGCACGCTCAATCGAGAGTTCCAGCCACGCCAGGCCGAATTGCAAGGCCTCCAGACCAGAATCAACACGCTCAGCAAAGAGATTGAGGACACTCAGAACGTCGCCGATCCAAATGCTCTGCGGACCAAGCGAGATCAGCTCGCGCAGTTGAACACCGAGTTTAAGCGTAAAGGCGAGGACGCCGAAGCGGCTTATGCAAAGCGCCGTCAGGAGATCTTCACGCCGTTGCAGCAGGATATCGGTAAAGCGCTAGAAGCTTTTGCCAAAGCGCGCGGTATCACTGTGATCGTTGATGGCAGCCAGGTGCCGGTCGTCTATGCAGCCGACAGCATCGATATCACGAAAGCCTTTATCAGCGATTTCAACAGTAAGAACCCGGCCACAGCGTCAGTACCGCAACCGTAGTTGGTACCAGGTTGAATAGGTCCTATATTCAGTTATAGGACCTATCAGAATGGTGAAGACACCATGATCAGACATTTCTTGTTTCCACTAAGCGCTTTGCTTGTCGTGGCTTTTGTCACCTCAGTGAGCGCGCAACAGCAACGGCCGGCTGGCGCTGCTCAGCCCACGCCGACCCCCACCGCTGCTCCGCCGGCAACAGTAGCTTTGCCGATGAGCAAGATGGCGGTCATCTACACGGATCTCTTTCTGGATCAGAAAACCGGCATCGGCAAGTTCAATACTGTAGTGACGAAACTCAACGGCGAGTTTAGTGCGGCCAAAAACGAGCTCACTCAGATGCAGAATAGAGCGGCGGCGCTCGAGACAGAGATCGGCAAGTTGCGCGATGCACCCGAGGGAACGCCTATCGATCAAAAATCGCTACAGGCGAAGATCGATCAGCTCGAGCAGTTGAAGAAAGATATTCAGCGTAAGGGCGAGGACGCACAGGCCGCTTACAATCGTCGCCGCCAGGAGCTCTTTACACCGTTGCAGGAAGAAATCGGCCGAGCGCTCGAAGCGTTTGCCAAGGCGCGTGGCATCAACGTGATCATCGATGCCACTCAAGTGCCTTTGCTCTTCGCCGACGACAAGATCGACATCACACGCGCGTTCATCGCTGAGTTCAACAGCAAGAATCCTGTTACCGCAGCGTCATCGACTACGCCACCAGAATAGGTTCTCAAAAGGCACAAACAGCACGAACTATCCTTTTGTGCTTTTTGTGCTTTTTTGTGGCTAATGAAAATGGAAACAGTCCTCGATTCACTGGCAATTCAGAAACTCCTGCCGCACCGCTATCCGTTTCTCCTCGTCGATCGCATCGTGGAGTTAGTGCCTCGCGAAAGAATCGTAGGAATAAAGCAGGTCAGTATTAACGAGCCGTATTTTCAGGGTCACTTTCCAGGCGCGCCCGTGATGCCGGGTGTGCTCGTGGTTGAAGCCCTGGCCCAGGTCGGTGCGGTGCTGGCCTTGCGCGAAATCGAAGATCGCGATCAGAAACTGGTTTTGTTCACCGGCATCAAAGAAGCGCGTTTTCGTCGCCCGGTTGTGCCAGGCGATACTCTGGTTCTCGAAGTTACGGCCCTGCGCATTGGTTCGCGCATTCAGCGCATGCGGGGTGAGGCAAAGGTTGACGGCCAGATTGCCGCCGACGCCGAGATCATGAGTGTTGTCGCTCCGAGGGAATAGGTCTTAGCAATTCATGTCCGCTGCCACACACCCGACTTCGATTCATCCAACTGCGGTTGTGAGTCCGGGCGCCCGAATCGGCTACGACTGCTTCATTGGACCATATTGCATCGTCGGCGATGATGTTGAGCTTGGCGACGGCGTTCGACTCGAATCACACTGCGTCGTCGACGGTCACACCTCAATCGGCCCGAGCACTCAAGTTTTTCCCTTCGTCTCGATCGGCCTTGCCTCACAGGATCTGAAGTACAAAGGCGAACCTTCTGAAACACGTATTGGCGCACGCAACAAGATTCGTGAATTCGTAACGATTCACAGAGGCACAGCCGGCGGCGGCATGCTCACTAAGATCGGCGACGATTGCCTGATCATGGCTCAGGCACACGTTGCGCACGATTGTGTGATCGGCGATGGCGTCATCATGGCTAACGCAGCCACACTCGCCGGACACGTAATCATCGAAGATCGCGCCAACATCGGCGCCTATTCGGGTGTGCACCAGTTTTGCCGCGTCGGCAAAGAGGCTTACATCGGTGGTTACTCCGTCGTCGTCAAAGATGCATTGCCTTTTGCTCTCACGGTTGGTAATCACGCGAAGTGTTACGGGCTGAATATCACCGGTATGAAGCGTCGCGGCTACTCTCGTGCGGCCATCGACGCTCTGCACCACGCTTTCCACCTGCTGCTTTCCGCCAAGCTAAACACCACTCAGGCAGTCGAGCGCATCAAGGAAGAGATCAAAGACTCTGCTGAAGTCTCAGACCTGCTGCGTTTCATCGAGAAGTCCGATCGCGGCGTCACCAAATGAAATTCGGGTTGATTGCGGGTAACGGCAAGTTTCCCTTCATGGTTGTTGAAGGCGCCCGCCAATCGGGTGTGCCGATGGTGGTTGCTGCGATCCGTGAAGAGACCGATCCGGAGATGGATCAGCGCGCCGAGCGCGTCAAGTGGGTCGGCATTGGTCAGCTTGGGCGGATGATTCGCTTCTTCAAGGAAGAGGGCGTCGAGAAGGCCATCATGGCCGGACAAGTGAAGCACGTTCAGATCTTCAGTCGCGCGGTTCCGGATGCGCGCATGCTGAAAGTGCTCCTGAAGCTGCCCCGGCGAAACACCGACTCGCTGATCGGCGCGATTGCCTCGGAGTTGCAGAGTGAGGGAATCGAACTCGTCGATTCGACTTGTTTTTTACAGGATTCGTTACCGCAGAGCGGGACGCTAACGCGTCGCGAACCGTCAAAACAGGAACGCGAAGACATTGAATACGGACTCGAGATCGCGCGCGAGATTGCGCGACTCGATCTCGGTCAGACGATTGTGGTTCGCGGGAAAGCGTGTGTAGCGATCGAGGCGATGGAAGGAACGGACGAGACGATCCGTCGCGCGGGGGAATTAGTTAAAGGCCGGTTGACGGTGGTGAAGGTCGCGAAGCCGAATCAGGATATGCGTTTTGATGTGCCGGTGGTTGGGGTGCCGACGGTTGAGGCGATGATTGAAGCCGGCGCAACCTGTCTCTGCATCACTGCCGGCAAGACCCTCATGTTCGATCGCGACGAGATGATCCGCACTGCCGAGAAGCACAAGATCTGTATTTTAGCCGCGGATTTACGCGGATAAACGCGGATTAGTTACCCGGAGAAACCGCAGCCGTTTGGTCTGCTTTGGGATCGTACGGTGTGGCCAGGTATTTCTTCGCGATTGCCTGGGCGTTGTCGTAATCGATTCCTGACTGCACCGCTTTCTGATATTCCGCTACCGCACGTGTTCGTTCACCCTTCGCATCGTAAGCATTGCCCCGTTTGATGTGGGCCCACACTTCGATCCACGACGGCTTCAGATTACCAATGAGCGACGCCTCGAGATTGTCGAGCGCCTGCTGCCAGTTGCGCTGTTCGAGAAACAGCAGTCCGAGGTTGTAATACACCCACGAATTCGAGCGATCGAGTTTCAGCGCCGCTTCAAACTGCTGCTGCGCTTCGGCGTAAATGCCTTCCTTCATCTGCTCGATGCCGCGTCGCGCAATGATCGACACCCGCAGGTCATCCGACATCCGCAGAATCTTGTTGTTCGGATCGACAACCACTTCAATCGGCTGTCCATTCGATTCAAAATCGAAATCCTCACTGCGGCCTTCAATCCGAACCGTTTTCTGCTGGTTGTCGCCCTCGGCTCGTAACAGCAACTCGACCGGCATGCGCAGCGTTTCGAGATTCTGTTTCACTGTGCCGCGCGTGCGAAACTTGCCCGAGCGTGTGCGAATGATTTGATAATCGACGGTGAACTCCGGCACGCCCGTACCTTCAACCCACTGCGCAAAGAAGTAACGAAGGTTCTGTTGCGAGATCTTTGTGGCGAGTTTTTCGAAGTCGTCGATCGACGCGTTCTTGCCTTTGTAGGTGTCGAGGAACGACGCCAGCAATCGATCAAAGTCTTCACGCCCAATCGTCTCTCGCAACATGCGGAAAATCATCGAGCCTTTATAGAAGACGATCGACTGGTAAGCTGCTGACTGATCGTCGAGCGCACTCGGCGCACGAGCAATCGATGCTGTTTGTTCAAACGTCAGCGCACGTTCCTGTTGTTCGCGCTGGGCGGCGTCGAGACCACCGGCAGTCAGTGTGTTTTCACGAAACGCGAACGCACTCCATTCCGCCAGTCCCTGCGACAGCCACGCGTCGTCAAATGACTTCAGGCCAACGCTTTGGCCCCACCATTGATAAGCAAGCTCGCGCTCGATCTTCTCTTCCGGCACGGGCCGCGTGGTGTCGAACATCTTGCTCGACAGGTAAACGATTCCCGGACCCGAGTAAGTATCGAGACTCTCGTCGTCGATTTGAACGATCACCAGGCGCTTTCCAAAAAGCGGAGCGCCATATTTCTTTGTATAAAACTCAAGCACGCGACCGGTCAGCTCGGCAAACGCCTCGAGCCGTTTCTCACTGCCTGGCATTGCATACAACTGAAGATCGTAATTCGCGTAACGCAGGTTCTTGTTGATGTACAAACCCGCCGCGAAGTTACCGATTAGCACCGGCTGGCGATGCACGAAGCGATAGCGAACCGCGCCCTCTTTCGGAGCCGGTTGCGCCACGATCGGATCGTCGCTGGTGCCTGCGACCTGCAAGCCTGACGGAACGATAAACGTTATATCGGAAGTCGCGCGGTCAGCGGCGTAGTCGTGAAACGGAAACCAGCGCGAGGCATACATCAGGTAAGAACCCTCGTTGCCTACGTAAGCCAGTCGTTTAGTCGCGAGCGGACCGCCTTCCGGCGAAACCAGTGCGCCTTCCCAGCGAATGCGAAGAGTGATGGGCTGATTGGCCGGCATTACCTGGCCCAGGTCGACGCGCACGCTCGGACCCAACGATCCGACGCCGACGGCGTCCTGCACAAATCCGGACAGTTCCTTACCATCCTTCTCGATGTTCGTGACTTTCAGCGAACCATTAAGCTCGAAAACGACGGAACGAGTCGCATCCAGCGGCACAAAAGTGACGTCCGCACCCGCCCGAAGCATGTGTTGATCGGGAATGATTTGGGCCTCAATGCGGTAGTTCGTGATGTCATAACGGCTGGCGGCTTGTTGAGGCGCGGGCTGCTGCGACTTAACTGCGAGGGCCAGCGCGAGCACGGCAAAAGCCGCCATAACGCTGGGGAAGATGAGCTTTATACTTTTCATGGCATTCTGTTGCGACGATTATACAGTCGAGGACTTTGGATGGTAAGAAGCCACGGGCGGTTGGCTGGAATCTGCGTAATCTGTGGATGCCTTCCCTCGCTTGACACTGCCCCAGCCAGCGAATACAGTCCGAGCTACGCGGAAGTAGTAAGTCCTGAAACCTTCGACCGAGACATCATCCACATCCAAAGGAGTTGATTCAATGAGACGCGTGTCTAAGTTTTTGTCCCCACTGTTTGTCTGCGCGCTCGCAGTCGTTTCCGCCCAGGCACAGGGCCCTCGCAACGTGCGAGTTGATTTCAAAGAGACCACTTTAAAGAACGGCCTGCGAGTGATCACTGTTGAGGATCACTCCGCGCCTGTGGTGGCCGTTTCCATCACTTACAACGTCGGTTCGCGCAACGAACGTCAGGGTCGTACCGGTTTTGCGCATCTCTTTGAACACATGATGTTCAAGGGCTCCGAGAATGTTGGCTCCGGTGAACACTTCATGCTTGTTTTCAACAACGGCGGCAACATGAACGGCACCACCAACGAAGACCGCACGAACTATTTCGAGATCCTGCCTGCGAACCAAATCGATCTCGGTCTCTTTCTTGAATCCGATCGCATGAAGAGCCTCGCGATAACGAAAGATAACCTCGACAACCAGCGCAACGCCGTTCAGGAAGAGCGCCGCCTCGGCGTCGATAACCAGGCATACGGCAAGAGCGGCGAGATCCAACAGGAACTGCTCTACGACAACTTCGCTTACAAGCATACAACGATCGGTTCGATGGAAGATCTGAATGCAGCAAGTGTCGAAGACGTCGCCGCGTTCTTCAAGATGTACTACGCCCCGAACAATGCGGTGCTCGTCCTCGTCGGCGACTTCAAGACTGCCGAAGCGCTCGCGAAGATTCGCAGCAACTTCGAGGGCATTGCACGCCAGCCCGATCCGCCGTCAGTCGACATGACTGAGCCGGAGCAGAAAGCAGAACGTCGCGCGAATGTTGACGATCAGCTCGCACGCGCGCCACGCGTCGATCTCGCATTCAAAGCCGTGCCGGGCAACACTGCTGACTTCTACGCGTTGCAGGTGTTGGCGGCCGTGTTACAGGGCGGCCAGAGCTCGCGTCTCTATCAGAAGATGGTCAAAGAAAAAGAGATGGTTACGGGTGTCGGTGGTTTCATGGATGAGAAGCGCGGCGTCGGTGCGTTGTACACCAACGCGACCCTCAGACCGGGAGTCAAGACTGAAGACATCGAAGCGACGATCTACGCTGAGATGGATCGTCTGAAGAAAGAACCGATTGCTGACTGGGAACTTCAGAAAGCAAAGAACACCACGCGACGAAATCTGATCAACGGTTTGCAGAGCGCTCTCACGCGAGCGATCACGCTGGGCCAGTACACTGTCTATTACAACGAGCCGGCATTGATTAATGCGCGACTCGATAAAGTCGCAGCGGTAACGAAAGACGACGTGCAGCGTGTTGCCAATAAGTATCTGGTCGACACCAACCGCACCGTTGTCATCACCATGCCGAAGGCGAAGGCAAAACCCGCAACCGGCGCATCAGGACAGTAAAGGAGTTAAGCAGATGAGAATCATGAAGAATAGTTTTGCAGTCGCGCTCGTCCTGATAATGCTTACGTCGTCTCTGGCTTTCAGCCAGGGAACGCCAGCCGGTCAGGGCGGACAAACAACCAAAGGCGCCGTGATCAAAGGCAAGGCGCCAGTTAACAAAGACGTGTTGAAAGTAAAACTTCCTCGCGCTGAGGAAGCAACACTGAAGAATGGTTTGCAGGTCATTGTGCTGCCGATGCACAAGGTGCCGACTTTCAACATGCAGCTCGTGGTGTTGAGCGGCGGCTTGTCTGACAATGCCGACTATCGTGGCCTTTCGAGTTTCACGGCAGCGCTCTTGCGAGAGGGAACGACAAAGCGTTCGAGCAAAGACATCGCTGAGCAGGTTGATGCCATCGGCGCAACGCTCACTGCGAACTCCGGTCTCTCGTCGTTGACGAGCGTAGTCACCACCAGTGGTTTGGTCGAGAACCTGGACCAGACGATGGACTTGTTCGCGGACGTGGCTCGCAATCCGACTTTCCCGGAAGCGGAAGTTGGCAAATACAAGACTCGTACTCTGGCCCAACTTCAGTTTCAACGATCGATTCCGCAGTTTCTCGCAGCGGAACAGTTCCAGCGCGCGATTTACGGCACCGGCCACCCGGCGTCGTTGGTTTCGCCACCGGCGGAGTCGCTCAAGAAGCTGACCAGCAAAGATCTCGCTCAGTTCCACTCGACTTACTATCGTCCCAACAACGCGATTCTCGCCGTTGTCGGCGATGTCACGATGAAGGACATCCTGCCGCGGATCGAGAAAGCGTTTGGTGACTGGCAGAAGGCCGACGTTCCGGTTGCGAGCGTTCCGCAAGCGCCGGTGCAGGCAGATTCGCGTATTTACCTGATCGATCGACCCGGCTCGGTGCAGACGGTGATTCAGCTCGGCACACTCGGTATCGAACGAACGAGTCCGGATTACTTTGCTGTGTTGTTGGCTGACCGAGTGTTTGGCGGTGGTCCATCAGGACGGCTTTTCCTGAACCTCCGTGAAGACAAAGGCTACACCTACGGTGCGTACAGCAACTTCAGCAGTTCGCGTTATCGTGGTACATGGGGCGCCAGCTCTGAAGTCAGAACTGACGTTACTGAAGGTGCGATGAAAGAGTTTATGTACGAGCTCAATCGCATGCGAACTGAGACCGTGCCCGCGGAAGAGTTGGACAACGCCAAGCGAGCGATCGTCGGCAGTTTTGCGCTCTCGCTCGAGCAACCGGGAACGCTGTTGCAGAACATCATCACGCAGAAGCTCTACAACCTGCCGGCTGATTACTGGGACACCTTTCCGCAGAAAGTTGCAGCGATCACCGCAGCTGACGTTCAGACTGCCGCGCAGAAGTATTTGGACTTGAGCCACCTGCAAGTTGTCGCAGTTGGTGATGCTTCGAAGGCGCGCGACGTGCTGGCGAAGTATGGGAAAGTTGAACTGTTCGATGCCGATGGTAAACCGGTCAGCGGCGGTTCAGAGAACAACAATAAATAAGTAGCCGCGGATAAACGCAGATGACGCGGATCAGAATTTTTCTTTTCTGATCCGCGTTTTTCTGCGTTCATCCGCGGCTAACTATTGCTTAGAACCTACGAAGTCGATCCCCTTCAAATCCTCAAACAACGTTGGCAGTGTTCGATCGAAAGGACTGAATCCATAGCCGTCCAGTGATGGCAGGATGCGATACGTCTTTTGCGACGGAGCTACTTTGAAGGAGTAATAGCCTTCCTTATCAGTCGTCGTTGCCAGCACGGTACCGGAAGGACTGATCAAAACTACCGTCACATTCGCCATTCCGGTTTGATTCTTATCGATAATTCGTCCGGTGATCTTAATGGTCGAGCGCAAGCGTGACGCGGCGCTCTTCAGCGACTCGTCGGACGTTGGCTGTGCCGGTTCAGACGAAGCGGGCGCCGGCGTTGGTGTGGGTTCGGACTTCGGGGTTTCAGCGGGCGCTGGATCAGGCGTTGTAGCCGGTTGTGTCGTGGTCGCAGTAGTTGAGTCAGGTTTAGGGGTCGACGCCGGCGTTGACGCATCGACGCCGAGCGCAGCCATTCCGATACGCTGGTCGAGACCGTCGAGCGAGCCATTAATCTTCTTGTAGAGCTTCTCGATTACCGAACGTCGAACCGACTCGACACGCCCGCCGCTGTAACTCTTGATGTAGGCTTCGAGCGCCTGTTCGTTCTGTCCTGATTGCTCGAGTGCGACTCCGAGATGCCACAGCGCATTGCGCCACGCGGGAGTTTGGCCAGGCAAAATCTCCGAAGCTTGTTTCAGGTGCGCGATTGCTTCCGGATACTTTTCCTGGCTGAAGAGCGCCCAGCCTTCGAGATCTTCTAATCGACCCTTGAAAATGTTCGCCAGCGCTTCCCGCGGCGCCGGCGCTACGTCGGGCACATTGCCTGTAGAAATCGCACTCGCACGCATGTCTCGATACTCTTCAGCCTGTACAGCTAACGTCAGTACGGGAACTTTCAGCGCTTCGTCCGAACTCGCTCGCGCCGCAGCGATAAACTCGAGCGCCGTTGTCGCTCCGATTCCATTTCGCAGCAGCCGATTCGCTGCGTACATTTGGCGAAACGTGCGCATGCTGTCGGCGCCGGAAGCAAAATCCTTGGCAGCTTCAATTGCTACTGACTCGTTGATCTTCTCGTTGTCGCCGGGTGTGAGCGCGGTATTGAAAGCCAGCAACGCTTTCAGCGTCTTCGCATTCGCAGGTTTGTCGGCTGACGTCGGCTGGTAAATACTGGCTCGCCTCTCGGGTCCCAACAATTCGATAAATCCTGAATCGCGCGACAAGACAGTTCCGGCGAGGTAAGTCTGAATCTGATCGTCTTTGATCGTGAACGCCTCACGCAGAGCGTCGCTGGCTTCATCGTAAAGACCCATTGAGGCCAGCACGTTCGCGAGCTCGTAGTTAAGTGTCGGAAACTTTCCGTACTGCCGTGCAAAGCGGATTGCGCGTTCCGCATCGAGCGGGCTCTTCAAGCCGAGATACGCACGACTCAAAGCAATCTGCGCCCACGTGTAACGAGGCTCGATCGCAATTGCTCGGCGCGCCAGCTCGAAAGCCTTTTCGTAGTTGTCATGTGCAGCGAACCAATAGGCAGTGCCGGCGAGGAGGGGCAAGTTGCGCTGGTCGCTTGCGAACGCTGCTTCGAGCGCGGCGGTCGCTTCGTCTGGTCGCGCGAGTTCCAACAACGAGATCACTTTTCCGGCGCGGGCTGCTCGGTCTTTTGGATCGGCGGCGAGTTGCTCGTTGTAGAGTGCCAGCGCGTCTTCCGCCTTGCCGGAAGCGCGATAAAGATCGGCGAGACTGACACGCGAGACCTTCGACGTCGGATCGAGCTCGAGCGTTTTCTTGTACTCAACCGCCGCTTCGTCGAGTCGCAATGAGAGATGCAGGCCGATCGCGAGAATGCGATGTGCCTCGGCCAGATCGGGAGCGAGTTTGACCGCGTTCTCTCCGACGCGAACAGTGTCACCTGCGCGTTCGGCTCCGAGATAGAAGGCCGCTACCTCAAGCAGACGTTTCGGATTACTTCCAAATTTTTGTTCGACGTTCTGTGCAGCCTTAAACGCAGCCTCACGCTCCCCGCGCAAATACAGGTTCATCGGAATCTGCGCGATCACTCCTGAGAACAGTTTGTCGGTAATAGAAACGTCAGCCTCGTCGATCGCACGCATTAGTTGATCGATGCCGCCGGCGGTGTCGCCGTTTTTCAGCTTCTGATCGCCGAGTGCAGCGTGCGTGCTGATTAGGAGTTCGATAGCTCGCGGTCTGGCTTTTGAAGTGGGATGTGTATCGAGGAATTCTTTCAACTTAGCGGCGCGTTCCGGCAGCGGCTTGGTGAGGGTGAGTTCGACTTCATCGATTTCGTCGAGCTCTTCCTCCTTGATTTGTTCGGGAGTTTTCTTTACGACCGGAGTTTTGGTTTTGGTTGCTGCAGCGGTCGGCTTTATACGCGTCGTGTTTGACTTCTCGATCTTTGGTGTAGCAACAGCCTCTGTCGCCGTTGACTCGGACGGCGTGGGATCAGACTTTGGTTCCGACTTGGGTGATTCGCTTGGTGTTGGCTCGGAAGTGGGCGTTTCCGTTGGCGTCGGATCCGTGCGCGGCGGATCAGCGGGCGGAGTCGCCTCGGCTTTGGGAGTATCAGTCACGACTCGCGGTCGAGTCTTCTGTTCAGTCTTCGCGCTCACGAGTACCGGTTGAGTCGAATCAGGCACAACTTCAGTTGTGTTTGCCGCAACCGGCGACTCGAGATCGGAAACCTTGAAGCCGACCTTTTCCGCGACTGCATTTGCCAGGACATAAACGCCGCTGTTTACTGCTTCCGCAAAACGACCTTCGGTCAAAGGAGTTTGCATTCGAAAATTCATTTCACCCAGCACGCCGTCAGGCAGTGCCAGTTGCGCTGCACGGCTGAATCGTGTGAACGAGGTCTTCGACGCGGCTGACACGACGAGCAGCAAACTCTTGGTCTTCGCAGTCTGAGTGGCGATATTCCAATCGCGCGCGAGTTGGCTCGAGAATGCCGAGACTTCCTGAGCGCCGGTGCTGTCAACTGTGGCCACGTAGAGCTCGATGCTGCTTTTCTCCTTCAGACGTTGCAGGAGATTTTCCAGTCGACCCTTGGTCTCGGCATCGATGACGCCGGCAAAATCATTGATATGACTCGTCGGCGCCGGCAGTTTGGTTGACTGTGCAAACGGGTTTGCGTTCAAAAAGAGAAACAGCCCAACCGCCGGGATCACGGTCAAGAGGCTTTTTATGGCTCGATATGATGGGCTCATTCCGATGGTTCCGTATCTGGGATGTGGGGGGACAATTCGGCGCTCATGATACCATCGCCGAGCAAATATGAGCGAACTTGATGAAGCATGGGCGTTGGCATTGATGGAGGCGGAGCGGCAGGCGCGCCAGGCCGGCCGCCGCGATATCGCCGACTATTTGTCGCTGCGAAATTCGAACGACCTGCTGCGGAAGGCTGGAGTTGATTGGCTGATTGGCGAGTTCACGACGCTGGCTGGAGATGCGAATCGCGGCGGCGCCAGTATTCAGATTTCGACTCAGCCGGGGCACCGGTTTCGCACCGGAAATTCGACGATGGTCGGGCACCAGCTCACGCTCACATACGGTATTCGCACGTTGTATGTTGAAGCCGGATGGCCGCGGACGCCGAGTGATGGGGTGGTGCGTGGCGGCGGTCTCGCGTGTGCGAGCATTCGTCATCTCGGGATCAAGAATGCGGGTGATGAGTTGTTGTTAGTCAAATCCACCAATGGTGTGCCGGCGTGGAGGTTCGCAGGGCACAAACACACCCTCCACGAAGCCGACATGCGACGGCACCTCACGATCCTCCTCGACCAACACAACAAGCATTAAAGAAAGAGTTCGACGCAGGGGCGGCCACGGAGGGCCGCCCCTACAGTACGTACCACATCGCCAGTTACGATTAGCGACCTTCTCTTCTGCCGTGGCGTTGAACTCACAACGTTTTCCGTTACGCGCTGCACCTTTTCGCGCTAGATCGACAATTACTCTTCAAAATACGGCGATTTCTGAAAAGGCACGACACTTGCCAAGCACGCGGCATCGACATCGGGCACACGCGATGAAGTCGGCCCGAGGAACTACCGAGGAGATTTACAGAAAATGACGAACCGACACACACTGAAATTTTCATTGTTCGCTGCGGCAATCCTGGCTCTCTGCCTGCCCGCCGCAGCGGCCGCGCAGTGGGGACGCTACCCCCAGGATCGGTATCCCGATCGCTACCCCGATGATCGCAACAACGGACGTTACGACGATCGCGGAATTCGCGACTCGGTAAACCGTCTCGATCGTTTAGCGAAAGATTTCGAGCGCGACATGGATCGTGCGCTCGATCACAGCCGCGCCAATGGCTCTCGCCGGGAAGACGACATCAACAACCAGGTCCACCAGTTTCGCAACGCCGTGGGCGATCTGAAATCGCGAGTCGGCAACGGTCGCGATTTGAACCGCAGCTCGAACGAAGCTCGCAGAGTGCTGCAGGAAGCTGACGACCTCGATCGCTTTTCACGTCGTGGCTTCGACAGCCGCACCGCGTCAGAGTGGTCGCAGATCCAACAGGAGTTGCGCTACATCAGCAGCGTCTATGGCTTTGGCTACGGCGGTTATGGCCGCGACGACGACTATCGACGTAACGACGATTATCGACGCGACCGCGATAACAATCGCAACAACAATCGTAACAACGATTGGTGGAGACGAATTCCATTCCCTCGGTACTAACCTGCATCTGACTTCCGCTTGTAACCTGCTGGTCAATCCTGCCAAAGGCCTCGGCTCTACGCCGGGGCCTTTTATCTCTTAATATGTCTCCATGCCTGGAACCCTGTATCTCGTCGCGACTCCTATCGGCAATCTTGCAGACATCACGCACCGCGCAGTGCAGATCCTCAAGGACGTCGATCTGATCGCCTGCGAAGACACGCGACATACAAACAAACTCCTCAATCACTACGGCATCAAAACCAAAACGCTCAGCTATCACGATCACAACGAGCAACAACGCGCGACGCAGCTAGTCGAGCAGTTGCAACAGGGCAACAATATCGCGGTTGTTTCCGACGCGGGCACGCCGTCCATCAGCGATCCTGGCTTTCGTCTTGTTCGAGCGGCGATTGAAAAGGACATCACGGTGGTGCCAGTGCCTGGTCCAAGCGCACTAATCTCTGCATTGATCGCGGCCGGCCTGCCGACTGATGAGTTTTTCTTCGCGGGCTTTCTTCCCTCGCGGACGAACGCACGTCGAACACGCCTAAGTGAGCTGCAATCAGTGCCGGGTACACTGATCTTCTACGAAGCGCCACATCGACTCGCGGCAACACTCAAGGATGCACTCGAAGTTTTAGGCGAACGAGAAGCCGTCGTCGCTAGGGAACTGACAAAACTTCACGAGGAGATCAGGCGTGGACGTTTGAGCGAACTGGCCGCCGATTATGCGGATCAGAAGAGCGATATTCGCGGAGAAATCGTGGTGCTGATCGATCGCAACGTGATCGGCGTCGCGAGTAAGCCGGAAATGAGCATCGCGACCCTGGTCGACAAGTACGAACAGGACGGCCTCGACCACCGCGCCGCCCTAAAGAAAGCGGCGCGTGAGTTAGGTCTCTCACGCGCCGAAGCTTACCGACAGTTAATCGTTCTTAAAAATCCGCGTTAATCCGTGCTACCTGTTATCTGAGCCGGCAGCGGCTTATCCACCTTCAATCGCGCCGGCCTGTTTCCAATCTCCCACAACGTCATGTAAACCGTGCGCGTGATCTTCTCCATCTTCTGGTAGTCGATCTTGTCAGCCGTGTCTCCGGGACGATGATAGTCTTCGTGCACGCCATCAAAGAAGAAGATGATCGGAATCCCTTTGCGCGCGTAGTTGTAATGATCGCTTCGGAAGAAGAACCGGTTTGGATCCTTCGGATCGTCGTACTTCGTATCAAAGGTAATATTCAGGTACGACTTGTTGACGTTATTGACAAGCTCACCAAGCTCGGTGCTCATCATCGTTGAGCCAATCAGGTAAACCGCATCCGGTCCGGTTAGCTCAGAGTTGCGCGAGTTTGTGTCGCCTTCCTTCTTGCTTCGTCCGATCATATCGATATTGATTTGCGCCACGATCTGATTGAGTGGCACAGTCGGATACTCGGTGAAGTAGCGCGAGCCCCACAAGCCTTTTTCTTCGCCGCAATGCCAGACAAACAACACCGAACGTTTCGGACGCGCCGGCGCCTTGGAGAGTGCCTCGGCCATCGCGAGCAGAGCAGTCGTACCCGAACCGTCGTCATCCGCGCCATTGCAAATTGTGTCGGTGCCGGACGGCGGACAGCCGCTGCCAACGTGATCGTAATGTGCGCCCAGCGCGACGTATTCAGCCTTCAGAGTCGGATCGCTGCCTTCCCAAACAGCGACGACGTTCTGCGTGGGAATGATCTGATTGCTGTTGGCAATGTTCATGCTGACTTTCTTCTGCTCGCTCAACAGGAACGGTTGTGTCGATTCAGAAAGTGTTTGTGCTTCGCCAGCGAAGAGTGCCGTTGCAGTCTCGGGAGTGATCACGATTGACGGCAAAACGGGCGTGGTGGACTGCGTTTGAAACCTCGCGACGACTGTCGAGCCGCGCTCCATGCGCGCACGATTGCGTTGCCAGTTTGTGACGTATTGAGAATCAGCTATGTAAATCAATCCGACAACACCCTTGCTGCGCGCGTAATCACTCGGGTTCATCGATTCTTCGCCGTACTTGCCATAGTCGGCACGCGCTACGCCGCGGGGGGGCATGTTTGGAACTCCGGCGATCACCACAATTCGTCCTCTTGGATCGATACCCTTGTAAGCGTCAATGTCTTTCGACTTAACAAACCAACCTGAGCCTGCGAAGACCAGTTGTCCCGAAACATTTCCAGAGCCGCTTCCCGGAAGAAAATCCGTTCCCGCCGTTAATGCTTTGCCGTTGAGCTCGACTTTTGTTTGACCGCTGTCGGCTCGATTGCGATTCAGCTCAATGCGTTGAAAAAAGGTGCCGTTGTCGCCGGCCGGTTTGAAGTTCCAACGCGTGAGATTCATCGCGAGGAACTTCGCGGTAGTGTCGAGTCCGCGAGACGGCGTATCGCGTCCCTCCATTTCGTCGGAGGCGATGAAGGTCAAATAGTCTCTCATTTGATTGGCGGCAATCGTGTCGACGCCACGTTGCGTGATTACAGACGAGCCAATCTTTTTTGATTTAACAGCAGCAGCGCGTTGGGCGTGGGTTACAGGAAGCGTAGTGACGAGTGCGCTCGCCAATACAAGTGCGGTTAAGAATCTTCGCATGCAGTCTCCAGAAAATTGTGTTTCTTGTGCCTTTTGTGGCTATGCGTGTTGCACGGCTTGAACGAGTCGAGTCAACGTGTCTTTCGCATCGCCATAGAGCATGCCTGTTACGGGCTTAAAAAACAAAGGGTTCTCGAGACCGGAAAAACCTTTGCCCTGGCCACGCTTCAAGACGACCACTGACTTCGATCGATCAACTTCAAGAATCGGCATGCCGGCAATCGGGCTGCCGGGATTGTCGCGCGCGTCAGGATTGACGACGTCGTTTGCGCCGATCACGACTGCAACATCAGTGCTCGGAAATTCAGGATTGATTTGCTCGAGCTCGTACAGCGACGAATAAGGGACGTTCGCTTCGGCAAGCAAAACGTTCATGTGTCCCGGCATTCGCCCTGCGACCGGATGAATTCCGTATTTGACTGTGACGCCGCGTTTCTCGAGCACATCTGCGAGTTCGCGCACTGCGTGTTGTGCCTGCGCGGTCGCAAGACCATAACCCGGCACGAAGACGACTTTGTTCGCGTAAGCGAGTTGCGTGGCGATGTCTTCAAGTCCAACCTCGCGCATCGTTCCATGCTGCTCGCCGCCCGCTGCGGCAGTGGTCACACTTCCAAACGCACCGAACAGAACATTCGTCATCGAGCGATTCATCGCCCGGCACATCAAGATCGAGAGTATGAATCCGGAAAAACCGTCGAGCGTGCCCGCGATGATCAGCACTTTGTTTGAAAGGACGAATCCAGTTGCTGCCGAAGCGAGACCGGCGTACGAGTTCAGCAGCGACATAACGACCGGCATGTCAGCCGATCCGATTGGCATCACCAGCAACAGTCCGAAGATGAATGCGAAACCTACCATCGTGAAAAAGAGCGGCATCGAAGCCGGGAAGAAGACGAGATAGACAAAGATTCCAATCGTGACGGCGAGCAGGACCATGTTGAAAACATTCTGGCCCTTGTAGGTCATCGGCGTGCCGCGTACGAGTCCCTGAAGTTTTGCGAATGCGAGGAGGCTCCCGGTAGTTGTGAGCGCACCGAGCATCACTTCGAAACCGAGCGCGCCCATCGTGATCTTCTCGAGATGGCCGCCCGCCGAATAGACTCGATAAAACTCGGAAATACCGACGAGTGCTGCGGCGAAAGCGCCGAACGCGTGTGAGAGCGCGGTTCGTTGCGGCATCGCCGTCATCGGCACCCACAAGCCCATCGCGAGTCCGACAACAGAACCTACTGCGAGACCGGCGAGAATCCACGTGTAGGTGACGATCTCGTGATGCATCAGCGTGCCGATGATCGCCATCAACATGCCAAACTCGGCGAGGTGCATACCGCGCTTCGCCGTTTCGGGATGGCTCATTCCCTTCAATCCGAGGATGAAGAAGATTGAAGCGAGCAGGTAGCTGAGTTCGATGAAGTAGGTTTGCATCCGTGAGATCTGTGGCTATTCCTTCTTGGCAATCTCTTTCCGCTTGAACATCTTCAACATGCGATCTGTGATCACAAAACCGCCGACGACGTTTGTGGTCGAGCAAACAACTGCGATGAAACCGAGAATCGTGCTGACTGTGTTGTAGCGCGCACCGGCCGTGACGATCGAACCGACGAGAGAAATACCCGAGATTGCATTCGTCGCCGACATCAAAGGCGTGTGCAGCAGCGGCGGCACACGCGAGATCACCTGGTAGCCCAGAAACGCTGCGAGCGCGAACACGTAAAGCGCAGAGATTAATGCATCTGATGACATCCGAGTTTCGCTCCTAACCTGGTTGAGCCTGCAATGCCGCTGCGACGCGCTGGTTAACGACCTCGCCGTTGTGCGTGACGCACGATGGTCCAACTACGTCGTCCTTCATGTCGATCTGCAATTGTCCATCTTTGATCAGCGGCGTCAGGAATGAGGTGAGGTTGCGCGAGTAAAGCTGACTGGCGTGAACCGGAACCGTTGCCGCCAGATTCGTGGGCGCCATGATCGTTACGCCATCGCGTTCAACGACTACGTCTGCCTGGCTGAACGCGCAGTTGCCACCGGTCGCGCCGGCAAGATCGATAACGATCGAGCCGCGCTTCATTCCATTTACTGCTTCTTCAGTGATGAGCAATGGAGCTTTTCGGCCCGGCACCTGTGCGGTCGTGACGATGACATCGGCGCTCTTGGCGTGCTCGGCAATCAACGCGCGGCCACGATTCATCGCCTCGTCTGAAAGCTCGACTGCGTAACCACCTGCGTCTTCAGTTTTGATTCCACCGAGATCGACTTCGAGAAACGTGGCGCCCAGCGATTTCACCTGTTCACCCGCGGCAGCACGCACGTCGTAGCCTTCGACAACTGCTCCGAGCCGTCGGGCAGTCGCGATCGCCTGTAAGCCTGCGACACCCGCGCCGAGCACGAGAACACGCGCAGGCGGCACAGTGCCGGCAGCAGTCATCAAGAGTGGAAACATGCGCGGAATGTGAGTAGCTCCGATCAGCACGGCTTTGTAACCAGCGACGGTCGCCATTGACGAGAGCGCGTCCATTGCCTGTGCGCGCGTGATTCGCGGAATGAGTTCGACTGAGAAAGTCGTGATACCGCGATCGACTGCGGGCAGAAGCGCGACGGGTTCGTCGAGTGGTCGCAAAAAGCCGATGACGACAGCGCCTTTCTTGAGCCGTGCGAAGTCGTTGGCCGTAGGACGATTTACAACCGGAAGAACGTCGGCGTCAGCCAGCAACGCTTCCCGGTCAGCACTTATTTCGGCGCCGGCTTCGCGATACTCGTCATCGGTGCGCGCGGCGTTCAGTCCTGCGCGGCTCTCGACCTGGACCACAGCACCGAGCGCGACGAGTTTCTTGACCGACTCAGGCATGAGCGCCACGCGTGCCTCACCCTCTTGTGTCTCCCGCAACACAACGATCTTCATAGCAAGCTCCGTTTGCAGGAAAAGTAAGAAAAGGGGAGGTGAAGTTCTCGCGCTTTGTGCCCGCCAACAACTCCGGATTTTGGCATAGACGACTAATTAGTCACGTTCGTGGGGATCAGCTAGCTTGAAGCGCGTGCAGTATAGCAAATTTACGGTTATCCGCAGATTATGCAGATGGCGTCACCTGTAGCTTGCGAACCGCCCTGCGGCAAACCTATAATGCCAGTCCGCTGCGGCGCATTGGTGTAGTCGGCTAACACGCTGCCCTCTCAAGGCAGAGACCACGGGTTCGAGTCCCGTATGCGCTACCACGATATGACGAAGGTCGCTAGAATTAACTCCAGCGGCCTTTTCTTTTTGCCAACTCGTGTTAGTAATTGCAAGGACACTCAAGCCTCAGCAGAAAGAAAAACTCCTTCAGCTTTGAGGAAGGTATGACTTCGCGACAACTATCATGTCAATCTGATTGTTTGAGATCAGACGCGGTCGGTTTGGGACAGACGCACTAATTTATCAGAACTCCACAATCGTTCCTTCTAGATCCCGCAAGCTGAATAATTTCGATCTGGGAATGTGTCGTTCGATCAAGCAGCCATCCCTCTGTGGTGACGTTGTGTGATGAGGTGCTATTGACAGTGCTGGTGAACCGGTGTTAGCAATTGCATATCGTTCTCGAAACGTTCCTCAGGCGCTGATGAATCTCATATTCAATAACCGAATTCAGGACATAAGCACTTTGAAACGTCGATGATTTACAAGCACGTCTTGAACCGAGTAGAGAAGGTCGTCAGAAGTCCGGCGGACCCGCATTGAGTCCTCGCAAAGCCGATTTTATTCGGAAGCGGATAATAGAGAAAGTTTGTTTGATAAGTCAAAAGCGCTATGGACAGACGGATTACCGAAACGTGACCGCTGGTTTATAAGGAAGGAAAAGGAACTGCTAAAGAACACTTCGCGATCTTATCCAGATCAAGATGCACAAAGTTCGGCGCTTTCGAATTAATACAGAGATTCATGACACTAGCACTGAGCATACAAGGCCCTTCGTACACAATTGTTTTGGCGGATCAGCGTTTAACTGAGGCGGGAATTCCTGTCACTGAGCATTCCAACAAGCTTCTGGCGGTGCATACGAGAGATGGTCGTTTCGGAGTCGCATACGCCGGACTAGCCTATTCACAAGATCGAACTTTCGTTACACGAGATTGGATCCTTAAGAGCGCAGTGCGCGCCGCTGCAGGTGACCCAACGTATCTTGGTATTCCGAGCGGTCTCGCACGAGAGGCAGCAACTACCTTTGGCAGCCATCCTGCAATCATGCCAATGTCCTCACGGCAACAACGACTCACAATATTGATTGCGGGCGTCACAAATGAACGACCCCCAATAAGTCGATTAGCGTTAATTAGCAACTTTCAGGACTTCGAAACCCGAATTGACAGTCCTGAGGCGTGGAAAGAATTTCGAATTATGCGATGGAAGGTGGCCGACCCCACTTCGCAAACCTCAATATGCGTTCAAAGGATCGGTGCGTGGCAGGCACTTCGGGAGAGACGGGCCATTCGTATTGAGGCTGCCTTGAAGAATCAAAAGCCGGCGAAGACTGTGGCTGAGATGGCCGCTGGTTTACTAAGAGAGGCTTCCTCCGAAAGAGAAGGGCAAACAATAGGAATGCAAGTTAGCGGGATAATAATTCCTCATGACGAAACTCGAGAGATTGAGTTGTGGTTCAATACGTCTATACCGACCGATGAAGCTTTCGTTCCAGATTTCATAAACGCAGCTCAGCCTGGTCGACCCGTATATGGTCGTTTTACCAAGCTGGCAAAAGTGCGTGAGAAGGAGGCGGCTTCGCCAGCTTGGATTCCTCGCGTCCGGCGTAAGGAACGTTGCCCCTGTGGCTCTGGAAAAAGATATGGAGCGTGTCATGGACAACGCGGTCGAAAGTAAGGGGCGGCTTTGCCATTGTCTTGCGCCGATGTTTTCACGCAGCGCCGAACAAGCGCTTGCAGCGGACTCGCCGGTGAGTAGCCTTTATTAGTAGTTGCGTGGGCGAGCCGGTGAAGCGCAACGTTAGCCCAGACGGAGAAGTTCGTGAACGAAGCCCTCAGAGCTCGCTTGCGCGGGATTCGCGAGATCCTAATGGCCCATCACAGGGCATCCGCCCTCCTTCCAAACGCTGCAAAGGGAGGCGAGCGGGAGACCCTCGTGCGGGAGTTTCTCGAGCGTGTCTTTCCTTTGCCATACCGTTTCGGCAGTGGTGCAATCGCAGACGCAGCTGGTCTGACCACCGGCCAGCTCGATGTCGTCGTGGAGTTCCCGTTTTTCGCAAGCTTTCCCGCGCCAGGAGGAGGCGAGCGCCTCTATCTCGCGGAGTCGGTCGCTTGCGTCGGAGAGGTCAAGTCGGACTTAGCTGCTCAGTGGTCGCAAGTCGAGGAAACAACGGCTAAGTTGCACCCGCTCCGACGCAAATGGCGGAGGCACCTCCAGATCGATCCAACCTCGGGTTTCAGTGAGGTTGGACCGAGCGTCTCGAGGATCCCGATGGTTGCCGTCGGATTCAAAGGTTTCGCGTCGGTGGATTCACTCAAGAAACGGATGGCCGACACGCGTGATGACCGGCGTCCTGATTGCGCTTTGATTCTCGAGTCTGGTGCCTACGTCGCGTTTGACGGTCAGATAACTGTGGGCGAGGAGGGTTTCCTGGCGTTCTGTGCTGACCTGTCCTATTTCATGCGCAACGTTCTGCTGGCCGAACCGGACCTCATCGCACATGTGGGAGGCGGCTGGCTAACCGGACCTTGAAACTGACTGGCGCTGGTGCGCCCGCAGGTTAACGTCAGGTCGTTAGGCGGCGCGGCTAGATATCCAACGTCTTGAGATAAGAACCGGAAGTAAGAGCAATGAGCGAACTTCAATGTGTCGCTAGACTCAAAATCCCTGATGGCAAGCTTGAAGAGTTTAAGCGTCTCGTCTTGGAACAACATGTGCTGGCCCAAGACGTTCTGCGCTCATTCATTGAACTTGCCTAAATAGGGTTATTAATCTATGCCTCTAAAAATGGCTTTGAGGTCGATTTCGACTTGCCGGACTAGACCGCCTCTCTCAGCTGTTGCAAGAACCTGAGCATTTCTGCCGATGGCGACAGGAAAAAGTTGCGAAGATTGTCCCGTATGCGCTACCAACTTTCTATTTAGTTCCAAACATTGCGGCCAACCTTAGGTCCATAATCAGGATTTTAGCCCGCTTGTTTTCAGGCAATCCCTTCGGTGCAAGACCGGGGCTTGGCTCCGCTGCTAAGGATTGTTAACGACTCGCTTACCGATCTCCGCTACGAACTGGTCGAGATCGGTAGTTCCCGTGTTGCTCAGCATGATCACCGTCACCGCTGCGTCCATAAAGTGATAAAGCTGACTCTGCGCGCCCATAATCTGCCCTGGCCGCTTAACGACGCGATATTTCTTGCCGCCTATTTTGGTCTCATACGACCACAGTCCATAGCCATAGTCGTCGAGCCCCGGTTTGATCATGCGAGTGAGTGAGTCCCTTTTCAGCAGCTTCTCACCGAACAGTGCGTTGGAAAATTTCAGCAGGTCATTGACTGTCGAGTACAGGCCGCCGGCGGCGTACCAGTTTTCTGGATAGTGGGGCAGGTCGGGTACGAGGGTGCCGAGGTCCTCGCGAAAGAAATAGGTATCGGCCAGGCCGTGGATGATGTTGTGCTGATACGGCATGCCGGTGTCCATCATTTCCAGCGGTTGCAGGATCTGGGCTTTCAGGACCTGATCGTAGGTCTTACCGGATACACGCTCGATGATTTTGCCCAGAATGATGTAGTCGGCGTTGTTATAATCGAACACGGTGCCGGGCGTATGCACCAACGCGCCGCTGGCGAACTGGGTCAACAGTTGGTCAGCGGTGTGTGGCAACTGGTACGCCGGCAGGCCAATTCTTATTGCCTCGTCTGCGCTCTTCACCTTGTCCATATTTTCGATACCGGATGTGTGATTCAGCAGTTGATGCAGGGTCACCTTGTCAGCGGCAGGGCCGGTGTAGTCGGGTAGGTACGTCTTGATGGTCTTATTGAGATCAAGCAGTCCTTGCTCTTGAAGCTGCAAGACGAGAACCGAAGTGAACACCTTTGTGATCGAAGCGATGCGATATTTGGTCTGCACCGTATTGGGAACATCGAAGCGAAAGTTCGCCAGTCCGAAACTGCTCGAGTAAATGACTTTGTCGTTCTTTTGGACCAGGATCGTGCCATTGAAATTGTGTGCCTTGGCATAGCCGGCAATGAATGCATCGAGCGGCGGTTGCGCCCAAGCGTTTGTTGATATCAAAAGCACGAGTAGCGAAAGCAACATTCTCTTCATATGTTCCTCTTTTGTACGGAGCCTGTAGTTAGAACTGCAGCTTATAGCCTTGGACAGTTGAGCGCCGAAAGGCCCTGCTTTGGGTATAGTTCGATCCGGCTCGACATTCTCTTCGAGTCTTTGGGCTTGGAAATCCGGCTGAAGTCTATAAGGCATGGGTGAGAGTATAGCTCTGTGACTTCGCGGATTGTGAAAGGAACAATTACTCGTCCTGAAGGTCTGTACTTTCGGCCACGATTAACTTCCAATTCGCACTTCCGGCCAAACTATAGTGCCAGTCACGGCGTATGGAAAAACTACCGCCTGGTGATTTCGATTCGATCCCTGTGCGGCCCAACTACTCATTTCACGCCGACGCTTGGTCTTAACGTGACTCTTCGTTACACTCTCTGCAATTAGTACAGGAGATCCTCATGATGAGTAACGAAGAAATCGAAAAAAAGATGGCCTTTATCGTGGAGCAGCAAGCGCAGTTTGCTTCCGACATTCAGCAATTACAGGAATCGCAAGCTCGAACTGACCAGGTAGTCGCCCAAACTGGGGAGATCGTCGCGCGCCTCGCCAGCGTGACGCACGTTGGATTCAATGACGTCAATGTCAAAATCAATGCGCTAGTGGATTCTCAGATTCGCACCGAAGAGAATTTACGAAATCTGGTCGCCGTCGTCGACCGCTATTTTAGCGAAGGGCGTAATGGCAAGAGCATTTAGAATCTACCGACGAAATCCAACAAGTCATTCAACCCGACTCGCTAGCCGGGCTACCACCATCCTTTCAACAACTACGCACTATTCAGTAAGTAGATTTTTGCGTAAAGTCCTGGTAGCGAGCGGCCGTCAGGCGTGGATGATAACAATCGTAACTATTCTGGTTTTGCCGATCGTTCCCTAATACTGGTTTCAAGCATCTGCCGAGGTGAAGGATCACGGATCATTGAAGCGGTTTTTCTTGCTTCGTCGAGCAGTCCCATACGCGCTTGGGCCATACCGATTTCATATAGTCTCCAATCAGCGTGTGGACCGTTTTTCCTCACTTCGCGTTGAATTGCTTCTTGAAAGGTTTTCTTGGCCGCATTGAGATCGTTTCGTTCGCCTTGGATGAAGGCAACAGTTAAATACATTTGCACCCTGTCGGCATCAGGAAAGAGCCTGATGTCTGCTTTTGCGGCATCGTAGAATCCCGACTCTGTCAGACCGCTAACGACATTACTCAGTGTGTAGTTTAGGCCCTCACGAAAATGACTTTTGAGCGCCTCCGCGCGCGCTCCGATTAGTATCCGTCGAGCAGCTTCCGAATTACCTGCCTTGAACTGACTGCTCGCCATTTCGCGATACACTATGAAGCGTTCAGAAGGTTCGCGAACTCTCCTCAGCGAGCGCCTCGCAGCATTGATCTGTCCTTCGTTTGCCAGTCTTCGCGCGGTAAGAAACCAATCCCGCTTTTCGTACTCATTCAGGTTTAGACAGGGTCGTCCGCGTGGAGTGCTTGAGATCCCGACACTTTCACCAGCCGACGTGGAACTGCCGGCGACGCTTCCAACAATGCAAACAGGAGTTGGAGAAACTCTTACGATGACGTCGTAAGAATCGCTGTACGAATAGTCTTGCCTCTGCGCAACTTTCAAGGTGAATGTAAGAGTAATAGTTTTTCTGGGCGTATTTACTATTAGCCATAATGCAGAACGGTGAAGCCCCTCATATTTGGGATCGCTGGTATTCCAGTAGCGCAGCGGATAGTGTCGTCCATTCGGGGCAATCAAATAAATTTCCGGTTTCGCTAAGAAAAGCCCCCGCTCAACCTCATCACCTTTAATCAGGAGCGAATAACCTTCGACTCCCCTGCAAATGCGGGCACCATCCTTGGGATTCTCAGCGGGCTTACAGTCGCTGCCCCAAAGATCCGTACCGACCATATCTCTCCACTCTCGCCCGGGAAGATCTTTGGACAGTTCCTGGGCCAGCCAATGTGGACCGAGACAGCTGAGGAAAATCGTTGTCATCGCACATAAACAATTCAGAAGTTTTGCTTGGGTGGACCGCATTTGATTCAAAAAACGCTGCCTTTCAACTCGCAGTTCAATATAATTAAACGGCCTTCGTAGCCGATGAGCGCGTTACCGTTGTCAGGGTTTGACTTGACGTATTGCACCGCCTTGAACAACGCTCGAATTAGTTTTCGAAGCGCTGCTGGATGGTTTAATTTAAGTCCGTTCACTTCTATTTGAGAGAACTTTATCGATGGATGATTTTCTAAGTCGTTCTGAGTTTCCAGCAAAACTGACTCGGTTACGCTTGTATGTGGAACGGTTAGGGGTGACAACTCTCGACGCCGTACCTCCTTCTGATCAAGCCCGATTCATAGGAGTCTTTGAAGGGCATACGATAACCCTCTTTCCTCAAAGCGCATCGCCCTTTGCGCTCTGGTTCACTGTCGCCCATCTATTTGGTCACATGACTCAAATCGCCGGCATGAACGAGCGCGTAAAGCGGGCTAACGCACTTGTGTTACGACGCGGTCAAGAACTCTTCTCACGCGATGTTCAGCTCATTTACGACCATGAGTATGAAGCAGCCGAGATAGGGAGAACTTTGGTGGGCGAGGTTGAGCCCGACCTACCGGTTGAGCTTGATGTTGCCTATACGCGATTTTTCCTGGCTGATTTCCGCTATCTAATCAATGCTATCGAGACGGGTGAGAGTGGCCCACAGGTATTTCAACGGTTCTGGCGTCGAGAACCAATTCCGCGGAATCTTATTATGCCAGACGCCAGACCACTTCTTGATATGCACAATATCCCGCCCGCGACCGAGAGTGTCGTTGTTATTTGAGAACGATTGACATTGGTTACGTTAAAGGTTCCGCAGACTCGAATCGACTATATGCCTACATCGACTTCTGGCACCGTCGCAAGAAACTGAGCATCTCTATCGGTAGCGTCGCAAAAAAGTTGCGAAGATTGTCCACTGTGGGCAACCACGATTTGACGAAGGTCGCTGTGATTAACTCTGGCGCCATCAGGCACATAAACATGAGCCTAACAATGTGATGACGAGAATCATTGGGTTGCTGATGAGCTGTGTGCTTTGTTTTGCTGGTTGCTCGAACGCCGGCACTACAATCTCGAAGGACTCGAGTAATTCAGCGTCATCTGCAACCCAAAATGAAAGCAACACGAGCACTCCGGGACTATCGAAGGTTGGCGAACTGCCGCTCACTGATCGTCCCGATTTCTCGATCGATTGTGTGAATGAACAGGTCTGCTGGCTAAGCACTCAAAAAATCCTGTGGCAATCGGTCGATGGGGGCAAGAATTGGCAGGAGATCTATCACACTCCGGGTGATGAACTAATTCTTGGTTACCACTTCACCAATGCCGCGGTTGGTTGGAGCTTTTCCTTTTCCAGGCTCTATAAGACTGAAGACGGTGGCCGCACCTGGATCCATGAGTCGTCGCCACTCGAGGGCCCAAATGGCGAGATCAGATCGTTGTACTTTCTTGCAGACGGAAAGTCCGGATGGCTTGCAGGTGGCCTTTACCGCGATCAGACGAAAGAAGAACTGAAGTTTGGAGTTCCCAACAATACCAAAGATGTAACGGGAAAACGCGTGCTGGTGGAAGCCATTTTTCACACCGCCGATGGTGGGAAGACGTGGCAGAAGTCTCTAAACGACGGCGTCTGGGGCCGGATCAGGCGAATTCAATTCGCGAATGAGAAACAAGGCATCGCCTTAGGCAATCTCGCTATCTATCGCAGCAATGACGGTGGTGTTACCTGGAATTCGAGTGAACTCAATAAAAGCTGTGTGCGCAGGGAGTATGTGGAGCAAGACTATGCTATCAGTCCACTGACTCTTGCCATGCTTGACTTCAAAGTGATTTGGATCGGCTATGAAGATGGTGGTGTCATCAGGAGTGTCGACGGCGGACGACACTGGTGTGATGTTATGTCTCCAGAGCAGATGGCGACTAAAGAAGCGGGATGGGAGCTTTTTACAGCCATGCACTTTGACAACGCGGAGCACGGCTGGGCGCTCGGAGACAATAGATTTCTCTACGAAACAACAGATGGCGGAAAGACCTGGAGCAGAGTCAACTCAGAGATTCGGTTCCATGATATGAAGTTTATCGGACTTGGCCGTGCTTTCCTTGTTTCCGATAAAGATGTTTACAACCTCATACGTTAGCCGCCGGCATAACAATTCCTTCGCAGGCAAAACGGGGTTAATTCCGATTTTTAATAAGGGAGCGCATATGAAAAATTTTGCTTTTGCCTTCATCTTCATGCTCGCGGTCGGGTTCACCGTCAACGCACAGGACTGCGAGCAGGCCGGACTGACAATGGATGCTGTTCGTGTCTGTCTCTACGACAAACTCGACAAAAATCTCAATTCCGCCTACAAACCTTTGTATCAGAGCCTCTCAACAAGAAACCGCCCCGCCGCGGCGGCGTTGCTAAAAAAATCTCAAATCACCTGGCGAAGATTCGTAGAAGACTCTTGTGCTTTTACAGCAGAGATGAACTTCAAAGAGATGATAAGAGAAGACGCCAGGTTAAATTGTTGGTCAGAATTCACCAGTGCAAGAATTAAGGTGCTCAAGGATTGGGCTGCACAATACCAGCGTATGCCGTAACAATTCATGCAAGCCGACGCTTTGGCGGCGTGATAGAAAGACTCCCCCTACCTGGGTTGTTCATCATTTCACAACCCGGCAGCAACGACTCGTCACTTTTTGTTATTTACTGCTCCGATTTAAGGAGTAACATTAGGGAGTATGCGGGTTGTTCTGATCTTAATTGCGATCGGGTTGTTGCTGGTTGAGTCCGGTGGGACGGTTAAGTTCGCTCGCTGGCCGGAAGTTGCCTCTGCGACTGTAGTGACACCTTCAACCGTCAAAGCGCGGGTGGATTTCGAAACGCAGTTAAAGCCAATCTTCCAATCGAAGTGCATGCCGTGTCATTTTAGTGGCGGGCAGATGTACGATCGCTTGCCGTTCGATAAGCCCGCGACGATCAGGAAACTGGGGACGAAACTGTTCACCAGAATCAAAGAAGAAAACGACCGTCGTTTGATTGAAGACTTCCTCACGCAATCGCCGTAAAGCGATCGCGTATGAAAATTCTCCTCCACATCCTCTTCGTGATCACGCTGATTGTTAACCTGACGATCGGGCAACGAACTGATGCTCAAACGGGCGGTCACCCGCCTGACGACCCAGACGCGCAGAGACTAAAGGATTGTGTCACGCCCGATCGGCCTCAGCCCGAGGTCGGGACTCGCGCTAACTTCGACGCACTGCTTTGCGGAAAAGCGATTAGCCTGCCAAAACCTGCTTACCCGGAAGAAGCAAAGGCGAAGAAAATCGCCGGCGTGGTGCGGGTAAAAATCGTCATCGATGAAGAGGGCCGCACCATTTGGGCCAACGCTATTGAAGGCCCTCCGTTGTTAGTGGAACCATCCATCAAGGCCGCATGCCAGTCGCGTCACTCTCCAACGAAAATCTCAGATCGCACGGTAAAAGCGGCTGGAATCATCAGTTATAACTTTGTCAGTAAGTGATCCACGCGCTACTATCAGCGACCATGCGTGCGACCCTTCTTTGCCTTCTCTTCATTTTGCTGTGTTCGACGAACGGCTTCGCTCAAGCGGATGAGACGAGTCGATCTTGGAATCAACCGGTCAAACCGTTTCGCATCATCGGAAACATCTATTACGTTGGCGCTTCGGACATCGCCTCGTATCTGATTGTCACTTCTAAAGGACACATTCTGCTCGATAGCGGCTTTCTCGAAACTGTCCCGCAGATTCAGCAGAACCTCGTTCAGCTTGGCTTTCGTCTGGAGGATGTGAAGATCCTGATCAATAGCCACGCGCACTACGATCATGCCGGCGGCCTCGCCCAGTTGAAACGACTGACAGGCGCAAAGTTGATGACGAGTGAGGCGGATGCCGCGCTGCTTGCTGCTGGCGGCAAAGGCGATCCAAACTTCGGCGATCGATTCGCTTATGAACCAGTGAAAGCAGATCGTATTTTGCGCGACGGCGACAAGGTCGAATTGGGTGGCGTCACAATGGTCGCTCGCCTGACGCCGGGTCACACGAAAGGAAATACGACTTGGACCACGACCGTGAAGGAAGACAAGCAGCGATACGATGTCGTCTTCGCGGGTAGCACCACGGCTCCAGGTTACAAGCTGGTCAACAACCCGAGTTACCCCAACATCGTCGAAGATTACCGCCGAACCTTTCAAGTGCTAAAGAGTCTGCATTGTGATGTGTTCCTTGCTCCACATGGAAACTTCTTCGATCTCGCCACCAAGTCCAAACTGGTGGAACAGGGTCAAAAACCAAATCCATTTGTCGACAGCAAGGGATACAAGCAGTTCATCGAAGACACTCAAAATGCTTTTGAGAAAGAGTTGCAACGCCAAAGCAGCCAGAAGCTAAACTGACATTGGAACAAGTCCAGACTCCAAAAAGAAGAATTGAAAAACCTCTGGGGCTGTACATCCTCACAGGCATCGACTTTCTTGTCCTGGGCTCGATTCCATTGCTGACATTTTTGCTTTCGATACGGAATAGCGAGCTGGAATTGCCACTGTACGCGGTGATGATCTCCATTGGTCTTCCGCTTTTTATTATGGCTGCGAGCGTTTGGGCTTGGGTTGGTGATAATGCCGCAAGGTATGTTTTGCTTGCGCTGTTAACGCTTTGGTCGTTCGCATTGATCGTAAACACGATTGTATTGTTCTCCAGTGAGGACGCTCCAAATTTCCGACCGTCTTCTGTAATTGGCTTGATGGTTCGGACTATCTTTTGGACAGCAATCAACTGGTGGTACTTCAACCGGGCTCACGTCGTTGCATACTTCAAACAAAACCAGTAAGCCAAAGCTCATTGTCGCAGCGATAGTGGTCTTGCTCGCGATGATCGTGTTGTTGCGAGTTGAGGGGCGGAGTTTTATTTGTTCGTGTGGGCGCTTCGCGATCTGGATTAGTGATTGGTGTAGCTCGAATACCTCTCAGCAGTTGCTCGATCCTTACAGCCTCACACACATCCTGCATGGGTTTCTATTCTTCTGGCTGATGTTGTTGCTGTTCAAGCGGTTGTCCGGTTCATGGCAATTTTGGCTGGCGCTGTTGCTGGAGAGCACGTGGGAAGTTTTTGAGAACACGAGCTTCGTAATCAACAAGTACCGCACCGAGACCGCCGCACTGGGTTATGAAGGAGACACGATCGTCAACTCACTCGGCGATCTCGCCTGCGCGCTGGTGGGGTTTCTCGTTGCTCGTCGATTAGGCTTTTGGCGATCGTTGATTGTATTTCTGCTAGTGGAACTGGTTTTGACTTTTTGGATTCACGATAGCTTGCTGCTGCAAATCCTGATGCTCGTGCGACCGATCGAAGCGATCAAGCTGTGGCAAGTGTGCCACTAGAACTCAGTTCGATGTGCTGGCACTGGTTGCGGGCAGAATCACGCGGTTGTTCAGATCGCGTAACGCGGCGCGATTCTTTTCACGTAATTCTACTGCGCTGGTTCCCACCTGAATTCCAACCGATTGCGAGAGCGCGATCTTCTTGAAGGTTGCGTACGGAATCTTCGCTTCTAAAACTTCGATCTTCGTTTGCCACGTGCCAGGCCGATTCGCGCTCACGGGACTCATACGTCCGAGTCGCAGCGTTTCGGTGTCGGTTACCACCGTAAGATTTCTCTGGTCCGGCGGATGAAGATGAACCCAGTCTTTATTTTCGAAAACTACTTGTATCGTCACGTGGCCCACGTAGTTGACCTGCGTTCCCGGACAATGCAACGCCACCTCGATACTCACGCACGCATCTTTGAACGTGTCTTTCAAACCGTCGCAATTGACCTTCATTTTTTGGAGGCGCATTACGGTCTCGTAGTTGAAGCCGTCGTACTTGGTTTCAATCTTGCCGCCGTGCTTCGCGGGTTCTGTTGACGTTTGCGGCTTCGCGCCGGCGGGTTGCGCCAGAAGGACGAGAGCACAGCCCAAAACAAGCAGAATCGGTTTCATAAACTTCTCCGGTTTAATTGTCGAAACTAAGGTGAAGAATTGGGGCGAACCCGCGGGAAGGCTCAACTGCAAAAATAACGAAGCGGGCGAGGCTGTGTCAATAAACTATTTAGGGTCTGTTAGACTAGGGGCCACAAAAATCAGTTAGCCACAAAAAGGCACAAAAAGCACAACGAGAAAATGTGCGTTTTGTCTAATGTGAGGACGATCATGACACCTTCTTCCGACAGCTCTCTCGATGCACTCACCGACCGGCTGCGCCAGGCGAACGAAGAGTTTACACGTCATTATCCGGGTGAAACCGGACACCGACAGCCCGTGCACACGGTTTATGGGGGCGCGCACCTATTCAAGTCTGATACAGCCAAGCGCCTTGGCTCGCTTGCCCGGCGTTCGTTGGATCAGTTTGCGCCTGATTTTCTGAGCTTTGCGCGCGCGATTGAACTGCCCGGCGTAGAGGAGCTTCCCGACTCGATCGACGAAGCGAACGATCTGGTTACGTTTTTGAAGAGCGATCCCGAGCGTGCGCGCAAGGAAAATAAAGGGGCGTGGCTGGCGTACACAATCTACCGTCGCGTCATTGAAAAGCTTCAGCGCGAACCGGTTGAAGACTTTCGCATCGATTTTGAAGATGGATACGGAAATCGTCCTGACGAGGAAGAAGACGGTCATGCCGTCTCCGCTGCTGCTGAAACGGCCGAAGGAAACAAGACTGGAAGCTTGCCGCCGTTTATCGGGATTCGCATCAAGCCGTTCAACGAAGAGCTGCGTGCTCGCAGCTTTCGCACGCTCGAGATTTTTGTCTCGACGCTCGTCGATCTAAACAAAGGTTCTCTGCCCGACAACTTCGTCGTGACGTTGCCGAAGATCACGATTCCGGAACAGGTGTCGGCACTCGTCACGCTGCTTGCGCAACTCGAAGCGCAGACCGATCTCGCAGAGGGTAGTTTGAAATTCGAGATGATGATCGAAACGACGCAGTCGATCATCAATCATCGCGGACAGATCAATCTGCCGTTGTTGCTTGCTGCCGCGCAGGGTCGTTGCGTTGCGGCACACTTTGGCACTTACGACTACACTGCCGGCTGCAACATCACTGCGGCTCACCAGCACATGCTGCATCCCGCGTGTGATTTCGCGAAGAACATGATGCAAGTGTCGTTTGCCGGTACCGGCATCTGGCTTTCCGATGGTGCGACCAACATCATGCCCGTTGCGCCACATCGTTTCGCTGAGGGCGGCGCGCCGTTGACGGCCGCACAGATCGAAGAGAACAGGGAAGTGGTCCATCGCGCCTGGCGGCTGCATTACGGTCACGTTCAGCATTCACTCACAACTGCTTTTTACCAGGGATGGGATCTCCATCCCGCGCAACTGCCGACGCGTTATGCCGCCGTTTATGCATTCTTTCTCGAGAGTCTCGAGGCCGCGTCTGAACGGTTGAAGAACTTTGTCGAGAAAGCCGCAAAGGCCACGCTCGTCGGCGACGTCTTTGACGACGCCGCTACGGGCCAGGGATTACTTAACTATTTCCTGCGCGCGATTAACTGCGGCGCAATCACCGAAGCCGAAGCGATCGAATTATCCGGATTGACGTTGCCGGAGCTGCGTTCAGCGTCGTTCGTCAGGATTCTGAAGAACCGCCAGGCGTTATAGGTATGGTAAACTCGCGCCAACTCACAAACATCGGAGCGTTATGACTACCAAACTAAAACCTCTCACCATTGCCGATTGGGACGTGATGCCTTACAGAGAAGGCTATCGCTACGAAATTATAGAAGGAGAACTATTTGTGTCCTGCTCACCAGGCCTCACACATCAAGTAGTGTTAGTGAACCTTACCGGGTTGATTTGGAGCTTCCTGAAAATTAATCCCGTCGGGACACTTGCTCCGGGTCCGGGAGTAATTCTCAGCAACTACAGCGGGGTCATTCCCGATCTGGTCTTTTTTAGTCACGACGTTCGCGACACGCTTGTTAAGAATGACCGCGTGCACGGGCCTCCAACTCTAGTGGTCGAGATCCTCTCGCCCGGTTCGTCGAATATTCGTCGCGATCGGATAGCGAAGCTTCAACTCTACGGTAAACATGGCGTGCCGGAGTACTGGATCATCGATCTGAAGAACAAGGCAATCGAGAGATATATTAATCAGGGCTCATCTTTGATTCCTGAGGAGACGCTGGGAGAGGATGAAACGTTAACGACGCCGGCCCTCCCTGGCTTTTCATGTCAGGTGAGCGAAATCTTCAGTCAATTCTAAACTGTATGAAACTATTCATCGCACTCGTTGTCACAATGTCACTGCTCTCCACAACTCTGACCGCTCAAAAACAGACCGGCGGCGATCCGGAACTAGCGCGCAAGATCGCGCGCTTTGCGCCGACTACGCTGACGGCCAACACCGCGAAGCTCACGCCGAAAGATCGGCTCGCGCTCAGCAAGATCATCGCGGCGGCAAAGCTGCTCGATCCGCTGTTTCTGCGTCAGGTTTGGAGTGGGAACGACGCGCTCGAGAAGAAACTTCAAGCCGATAAATCCGCAGTCGGACGGCAGCGTCTTCACTATTTCTACATCAACGACGGCCCATGGTCGCGCCTCGACGAGAACGAGCCATTCATCGACGGTGTGCCACGCGTGAAGCCTCTGAATGCCAACTACTATCCTGACGACATGTCGAAGGATGAGTTTGAATCATGGGTCCAGGGACTCTCCGAGACTGACAAGCAAAAGGCCACCGGCTTCTTTTACCTGATTCGGCGCGGGCCAGATCGCAAGCTGACTATCGTTCCTTACAGTGAAGCTTACAAAGAGTATTTGATGCCGGCGGCAGCGTTATTGCGCGAAGCGGCGGCTCTGACAACTAACGCGACTTTGAAGAATTTTCTGAGCAAACGAGCAGATGCGTTCAGCTCGGACGACTATTACGAGAGCGACGTCGCCTGGATGGATCTCGATTCGCCCATCGACGTCACTATCGGTCCATACGAAACGTACGAAGACGAACTGTTCAGTTACAAAGCGGCTTTCGAAGCTTACGTCACCTTGCGCGACGATGCCGAGACCGCAAAGCTTGCGAAGTTCAGCGCACACTTGCAGGAGTTGGAAAACAACCTGCCAATCGATCCGCGCTACCGGAACCCGAAACTCGGCGCCGCTTCGCCGATTCGCGTGGTCAATGAAGTCTTCGGGTCGGGCGAGGGGAACAGTGGTGTGCAAACCGCCGCGTTCAACCTGCCGAACGACGAGCGCGTGGTGAAGGAAAAGGGCTCGAAGCGCGTCATGCTGAAGAACGTGCAGGATGCGAAGTTCAACAAGACGCTGATTCCGATCTCGAAAGTGGTTCTCGACCCTGCAGAGCAATCAACGCTCGCTTTCGATTCTTTCTTCACGCACATTCTTTGTCACGAACTTATGCACGGGCTTGGACCACACAACATTACCGTGAATGGACAGGAAACAACGGTGCGCAAGCAGTTGAAGGAACTCTACTCGGCGATTGAAGAAGCGAAGGCCGACATGACTGGATTGTGGGCGCTTCAGTACATGATCGACCACGGCATCATCGAGAAGAGTATGGAGCGGACGCTTTACACGACTTATCTCGCGAGCATGTTTCGCTCAGTGCGTTTCGGCATTACGGAGGCACACGGACGTGGCGTTGCCATGCAGTTCAACTATCTCACTGATGAGGGTGCGATAAAGTTCAACGAAGCAAAAGGGACGTTCAGCGTCGATCACGCGAAGATCAAAGACGGCGTGACAAAACTCACGCACGATCTGCTGACGCTCGAAGCGGAAGGTTCTTACGATAAGGCGAAAGCGATCCTGGATAAGTTTGCGGTGATTCGCCCTTCGATGCAGCAGGCATTCGATAAGCTGAAGACTGTGCCGGTGGATATTGAGCCTGTATTTCCGTTAGCCAAGTGAGCTACGAAAAGGCATGAAAAGATTATTTGAATTGTTTTCGGAAGAAGGTCGCGATCTTCCAGGCGTCGATTGCTTTCCACGGAAGTTCGCCGGTGGTGTAGTGTCCGCAGGGAAGCCAGACGATGTCGAGAGGAAGTTTTTGTCGCTGCGCCTCGGCGATTGCTTCGCGTGAGAGATCGAGTGGAAAAGTCAGATCGTAGCGCGCCACGATGAATCGAATCGGCCGCTGGCCCATCTCTGCGACACGAGGCATGAATGGTAACGGGCTAATCGGCGCCCAGTAGTTCCGCAGTTCATCCAGCGTCAACTGTTCTCCAAAACCCGCCCGCACGTGCGCTGTCGATAACCCGTGCCAGACCACATCTGCGACATAACCCGAAACGTGATTAAAGGCTCCCGCATTCAAATCGGGCTCGTGAGCAAAAGCGAGAAAGGCAATGCACGAGCCGACGCTGGTGCCGAGAATACCGACGCGTTCGTAGCCCTCCCCTTTTAACCACTGCACTGCTGCACGAGTATCCAGCACCGCCTGACGCATCGATTGAATCGTGCGTCCGATGTTGGCGCTCACGAGATGATCGGCGCGCTCGATCTCGGGTGGCTTGCGTTGCAGATGATAGGGAAGCGTCAAACGCAACGCCGACATGCCGATCATGTTGAAGATCCGGCACGCTTCCACGTGGCTTTCAGGCTGCGCGTTCCATTGCGGCAACACCACCACAGCATTGCGAGGACCTTTTCCGGTTTTCGCTTTGGCTGGAAAGAAACGACCATGCGCGACGTTGTTTTCAGCCGACGGAGTATGCACAGCGCTCGTCCAGGTCAACTGATCGTCTTCGAGACGGTAATCGGTTATCGGCGGCAAAGCGTAAAAGTCGTCGCTTGCCGTCATCACGTCGGCGGTGTGTTTGCGGAATAATTCGCGCGGGTCGTCGCCATTTACATGGTCGACGATGTACTCAAGGCCCCATTCAAAAGGGCGCACGAGGCGGTTGTTATCGCGTTGGTGGTACCAGCGCTCGCGCCGGTACATGTAGTTCTTCCAGAGTGACACGAGCCGCAGATCCTAGCACACAGATCTACGCGGATGAAAACGGCACAAAATCCGTCCTCATCCGCGTTAATCTGCGTTCTAGTTGCAGGTCGAAAGCTTGAAGCTGTGGATAAACGTGCTCCAGTTGAAGTTGCCGGTAATAGGCTGGAACTGCGTCGTGAAGACCATCGTGCAGCCGTCAACCGGGTCGACGCTGATGGTGCTGTAGTCACCCCAGCGTGTCAGGTTTCCGTTTTGCGAGCCACTTCCCACCAGGATCGATGTCTCATTGCCGATCGTTCCTGCCGGATCGGAAGGACCACGATAGGCGTAACGAATGCTCGGCACAATCGACGAGCTCGAGATGTTGTAACCGATAGCGATGCCACCGGTCTTGTCCATCGCAGCGCTTCCCATCCAACGGAAATCGTTGGTCGGGGCAAACGTTCCCTGTTGGAAAAGCACGGGCGCTGCAGAGCCAAAAGTCTGGCCCGCTGCGTTTCGCAACTCATACCAGCGAACGCCAACGCCAGAGCCACTGGTCACCGAATGGTTAATCACCAGCGCCTCGTGATCGCCGAAGTTTCGATAACTGAGTCGATACATCAATCGATCCGCGAGCGAATCGAGTTGTGTTGTGGTTCCAGGTTGCGGAATGCAAACGCCGCCGCCGCACGCTCTACTGAAGGCAGCAACCCCCGCGACGTTAGTTGGGCCAGTTAGTGTTCCGGTGCCCGCGGTCCAGTTGACGGAGAATCGCCAAAATTGAACTGCCGAACTGGTAATGCTCATCAACAGGTTTGGGGAACCGGCCGGTGGTAGTGTCGTGCCCTCCAGATCCGACGGTTCGAGACTAGCGCCTGCAGTCGTGTTGACGCAGGCTTGTCGTGCGGCGCCACCGATCAGCATCTGAGCGCGTTCGAAAGCGCACACAGTGTTGCCGGTGAAGGTCCGGCCATTTCGAAACATGTTGTAACTGATGTAATACGCATCCGGCCACACGCCCATCTTCGGATAGTCGTTGAAGCTCTTGTTGTAAGAGAACGAGTAGCGGAAGTACGTCCCGGTCGGATCAGGAGTCGTCGAAACGGCGACACACTGAGTGTACGGCGTGCCCGACACGGCGAACTGGGTCAGTATCCAACGGTCGGCCAACTGATCGTATTGAACAATCGGATCACCGTCGTTGTCTGTCTGGCAGCGACCGCCAAAACCCTGCCACACGACGTTTCCGTTTTTCGGAAATCCGGCAACGGGATTGAATGCAGTGATCTCGTTGTTTGCATTTCTGGTCAACGTATAAATCGAGTAACGCAGGTTGACCCACTGCACATAATGATTTGGTCCAACGTCGCCGGTAGTGTCCGGCGGCGCCACACGAGCGGCGGGATCGACAGGCGTGCCGTTGATGGACGCTTTGATCTCAGCCAGAGCAGACGGCAGGCCGACGCTCTTATCGGCGAGGGGATCGACAAACGGCTTGTTGCTATTTCCAACTGGCGACGGCCGGCCCGGTTCAAAATCCTTGCCGGCGCGAGCCGGTTCCGGTTTCTCGCCGGTATCAAACATTTCGCGCAGCGGCTTGGGTGTCTTGTCAAACTTCATCGGATAGCTAACCTCAGCCCGATGCTGGAGTGCGGTATCGCTTTGGGCCTGGACCATCAGGGGCATTGAGGTAACGCTAAAAAGAATCGCGATCATTAGTAAGGCATGAATTTTCTTCACGGAAATCCTCCGAATCACAGGGCTAAAGTGGGTTACGAATCGCGGTAGTATGGGAGGAGCCGCAGTATAGCACCATCGACGTTCGGAATACTATCGGGAATAGTTGTTAGCCGTGGACTTATTTTCGAGGGGTTCGGGGCTCGAAAAGACGTCGAATTATCTGAGGTAAGAGCAACGATGTTTGGAGAAGTGAGCCGGTCGTAAAGCGCCGGGCGAAGTCACGAAACATCACGCCGGCCTGTTTCGAGTAGGGAAACCACCAGACGTCTGCGAGGCGCGGCATCGAGTAGACGTGAATGTGCTGTGCGCTGACGAGTTCGAGTAGTCCCAGCCGGCCGTGCGTGCGCCCATAACCGCTCTGCTTGACGCCGCCCCATGGCGTTTGCGCTACGGCGTGGGTGTAGACAACTTCGTTGACCATCACCGTACCGGCGTCGATCAGTTCGGCCAGCCGTTTTCCACGTCCGATGTCGCTGGTGAAGACGCTTGCGGTCAAACCGTAAATACTGTCGTTTGCCAGGCGAACTGCCTCTTCATCGGTCTTGAACGTCATGATCGGCAGGACGGGACCAAACGTCTCGTCACGCATCACTTTCATCGACTGGTCCACGCCGGTCAGAACCGTTGGTTCGTGAAACCAACCGCCAGTGCCATTCAAACGATGGCCGCCTGTGCGCACGTTCGCGCCACGCGCGACGGCGTCGGCGACGTGATCTTCGACGATCAGCAACTGTTTTTCATTAGTCATTGCGCCGATGTCGATCGCATCGGTCGAGGCTTTGTCTTGTTTGAGCAGTCGCGTCTCTTTAACGACGAGTTCGGTGAACTTGCCGGCGATCGATTCATGCACGTAGCAACGTTCGATCGACGCACACGCCTGTCCGGAATTGCAGAACGCGCCCCAGATCGCGGCGCGGGCTGCGTTTTCAAGATTCGCATCTTCGAGCACGACCATCGGATCCTTGCCGCCGAGTTCGAGCACCACCGGAGTCAGATGTTTTGCCGCTGCTTCCGCGACGCGCTTACCGGTGTTGACGCTGCCGGTGAACATGACTTTGTTGACACCGGCCTCGACGAGCGCGGCGCCCGTTGAACCGTCGCCGGTGACGACCTGGACCAGATCCTCCGGTAGTTGAGCCTGCTTGAAGACGTTTTCAATCTTCAGCGCGGTGAGTGGCGTAAACTCACTCGGCTTCACGACGACAGCATTGCCGGCCATGAGCGCCATCACGACTTCGTCGAGCGGTGTGGCCCATGGGAAGTTCCACGGCGAAATGATGCCGACAACTCCGAGAGGTTTGTAAACGATGTAGGATGAACGGGCCATGAAATTGTACTGGCCCAGACCGATGCGACTGCGATCGAGCAGTTTCTTTGTATTGGTGGCGAAGTAATGCATGAGATCGAGCGTGGGAACGATCTCCATTGCGATTGCTTCAGTAACAGGCTTGCCCGTTTCGCGTGAGATCAATTTCGCGATCTCTTCGAGTTGGTTCAGGACAATTTCACGAGCGCGCAGAATGAAGCGACCGCGCTCTCGATACGAAAGTTTGGACCACGCAGGCTGTGCCGCCCGGCCTCTGCTAACTGCTGCCGCCACGTCGCCGGCATCCATTAAAGGACCACGTCCGTTCTCTTTGCCCGTCGAAGGATCGACGGAAGCAATCTCGCGTGTTTGTGTAGCTGGAAGCGTTTGCGTGCTCATTGGTCTGTCGACTGATTATCTATCTGTTGACCGGTCGGGTACAATGCAAATCCCAATCTTTTGCGACTTTTGTGCCTTTTTGTGGCAAGGAGAGGCTTTTAATGATCAGACCACAGCTCAAGGAGTTTCTGCGGCGCATGGCGCCGAAGTCTGTCGCGATTATTCCGGGCGCGCACGACACCCGCCGCTCAAACGACACCCACTATCGCTTTCGTCAGGACTCAGACTTTTTCTACCTGACCGGCTTTGAAGAGCCGGATGCGCTCGCCGTTATCAAACTGGACGGCGACAAGAAATACACGTTGTTTGTGCGTCCAAGAGATCCGGAGCGAGAGATTTGGGACGGACGGCGCGCCGGTGTTGATGGCGCGAAGAGTGAGTTTGGGGCCGAGGATGCCTTTCCGATTGAAGAGTTTGGGTCGAAGCTGACTGACTTTCTCGATGGCGCCGACGTGCTTTATTACCGTCTCGGTGTGGACCAGGATCTCGACAACCGGATCATCAACGAGATCGCGCGCATGCGCTCGCTGAATCGCAAGCCTGTCAATCCACCGCAAACGATTATCGATCCGGCAACGATCGTCCACGAGATGCGCGTGCTAAAGAGCGCTGACGAGCTGGAGATCATGCAGACCGCGGCCGACATCGCTGCCGAAGCTCACTGTGAAGCGATGAAGGCAGTGCGGCCGGGTATGCAGGAGTACGAACTCGAGGCGTTGATCGAGCAGGTCTTCCGTCGTCACGGTGCGGCTGGTCCGGCATACACGTCGATCATCGGTGGTGGTCCAAATGCGACGGTGCTTCATTACATCAACAACGATGGCCAACTGCGCGACGGGGAGTTGTTACTGGTCGATGCGGGTGCGGAGTACAAGGGTTACGCTTCCGATATCACGCGTACTTTTCCGATCAACGGTCGCTACACAAAGCCGCAGCGTGAAGTCTACGACCTCGTGTTGAAAGCGCAGATTTCGTGTGTCGAGATGGTGCGGCCGGGCGTCACGCACGACCAGTTGAAACAGCATTCGATCGAGGTGTTGACCGAGGGCATGGTCGAGCTGGGATTGCTGCAAGGCAAGACGGACGAGCTGATCAAAGAGAAGAAGTACGAGAAGTTTTACATGCACGGTCTGGGGCACATGCTTGGCATCGACGTGCATGATGTCGGACGTTACTACTTCGGCAAGGAGTCACGCGCGCTCGAACCTGGAGTCGTGATGACTGTCGAGCCCGGGATCTATATTTCACCGGATAGCAAGGATGTCCCGGAACAGTATCTTGGGATTGGTGTACGGATCGAGGATGACGTGCTCTGCACGAGCAACGGGCCGAAGGTTTTGACAACCAAAGTCCCCAAGCAGGCCGAAGAAATCGAGCAGTTAATGAGCCGCGGATGAACGCGGATAAGACGCGGATCTAAACCATCTTCTGAATAATCGCGTCCGCAAACTCCGCGGTCTTCGCGGTTCCGCCGATGTCGCGTGTGCGCACCTTTCCTTCTTCAAAAACGGTAAGCATCGCCTTCTCAACTCGATCGGCCGCCTCGCGTTCGCCAATGTAGCGCAACATCAAAATCCCTGATTGCAACAGCGCCGTCGGATTCGCGATGCCCTGCCCCGCGATATCGGGCGCCGAACCGTGCACTGCCTCAAACACCGCACCCTTCTCACCGATATTCGCTCCCGGCACCAGACCAAGCCCACCAACGAGTCCCGCACACAGATCCGAAACGATGTCGCCGTAAAGATTCTCGAGCAGCATCACGTCAAACTGTTCCGGCCGCATCACGAGCTGCATGCACGCATTGTCGACAATCTTGTCGTCGGCAATGATATCGGGATAGTCAACGCTGACCTTGCGGAAGCAGTCGAGAAACAAGCCATCCGACAGCTTCATGATGTTCGCTTTGTGCACCGCAGTGATTTTCTTCCGCGACTCCTTCGTTGCATGCTCGAAAGCGAAGCGCGCAATACGCGTTGATGCTTTCTCCGTAATGATCTTCAAACTCTCGACGACGCCCGGCACCACGACGTGTTCCAATCCCGCGTACAAACTCTCCGTGTTCTCACGCACGACGATGAGATCGAGCTCCGGATAACGACATGGCACGTTCGGCAACGCGCGCACCGGCCGCAGGTTCGCATAAAGATCCAGCGTCTTACGCAAACCGACGTTGACTGACGTGAAGCCTTTGCCGACGGGAGTCGTGATTGGTCCCTTGAGCGCGACCTTGTTGCGGATAATCGAATCGAGCAGGTCCTTCGGTAGTGTTTCGCCGAATTTTTCGAGCGCCTGCGCGCCTGCGTAATGGGTTTCCCATTGAACTTCCACGCCCGAGGCTTCGATGATTCTAACTACGTTGGAGGCGACTTCGGGGCCAATGCCATCGCCTGGAATCAGTGTGATAGGATGCATAGTTCGATAGTAACCAAATGGCCTATAGCAAAGGAAGTGCAGACGTCGTCATCATCGGTGGCGGCGTTATTGGTTTGGCAATCGCGCGCGGACTGGCGCTGCGCGGCGTACGCGAAGTCTGTCTGATCGAGCGCGGCACACTCGGCGCGGAAGCATCGTTTGCGGCGGCCGGTATGCTGTTGCCACAGGTCGAAGCCGACGCTGAAGACGATTTCTTCAAACTCGCCTGCCGGAGTCGAGATCTCTATCCTTCGTTCGCCCACGCGCTGCACGAAGAGACAGGCGTCGACGTTGAGCTCGACACCACCGGCACACTCTATCTCGCACTCAACGAACACGATCACGAAGAAATCGAAAAGCGATACCGCTGGCAGACGCATGCAGGTCTTGAGGTCGAGTTGTTGACCTCAGCCGAAGCACGCGAGCTCGAGCCCTGCATCTCCGAGTCTGCCTTTGGCGCGCTGCGCTTCCCGAACGACATTCAAGTTGAAAATCGTCGCTTGCTTGCGGCACTCGCGAACAGCGTCAGCCATTTCGGTGTGGAAATTCTGACTGAAACGAATGTCGAGTCGCTGGTGATCGAGCGAAGAATTTCTCCCGCAACGGCGCAACGGCGCAATGAAAGCCGAGTCACTGGCGTGCAGACAAGTCGCGGCACGATCACTTGCGACTCAATCGTCGTTGCCGCCGGAACGTGGTCCAGTCTTCTGCTGCGGTCCTCCGGTTGTCCGGATCCGGTGCTGCAACCGGTGCGGGGCCAGATGATCTGTCTCGAGTCGAAACCGCAGTTAACGCGACACGTGATTTACAGTCCGCGTGGTTACCTCGTGCCCCGCCGTGACGGCCGTTTGCTTGCCGGCTCCACAAGTGAGAACGCGGGCTTCGCCAAACGCATAACTGCGGGCGGAATCAGCTCAATACTCCAAAATGCCCTCGAAATCTCGCCTGCGGTCGCGACTTTGCCGGTCATCGACACTTGGGCGGGACTGCGGCCGCGGCCCGCTGACGGTTTGCCTGTGCTGGGTGCTTGTGGTGAAATTGACGGGCTCTTTTATGCAACCGGGCATTACCGAAACGGAATCCTACTCGCGCCTTTGACCGCCGAGTTGATTACGGAAGCAATCGTGGCAGGCGCGACTTCGCCGTTATTGGCTCCCTTTAGTCCCGATCGTTTTAGCTCGCAAACCGTTTTAAGATGATTTTAAGAGTTCTATTCCTTGTTCTGTTCGTGTCCGCCTCGACGTTCGCCCAGGCGTTAGCTCCGGACGGCAAGTCGGATTCGAAAGCAGACAACCGCTCCGCTCAGGCACTCTTCGAAGATGCCAACGGATATTTGGGACGAAAATACCAGGAATTCAACAAGCAGAAACTGCCGTACGATCCAAAGCTCGAAGCCACTACAAAAAAAGAGCAGCGCGATCTCGCCGTCAAAAATGCGGCGACACTTCAGTTGCGTTCATCTCTAAAAGCGGATGACCTGTATTACCTCGGCATGCTTCATCATCTCGCTGGCGATGCTGACGCAGCCCTCGCCACGATGCGTCAGCTCTTGAAAGACGATCCCGACGGGCAGAAGGCACAAGCGGCCCGGAACGTGGTTGTTCTTTACGCTGTTAAGAAAGATCTGCTTCCCGAAGCAAACTCCGCAGTCGAGGCATACGTTCGCCATCAACCACAAAGCGCCGACGATCGTTATCGCATGGAACTGCTGATCACCGATGCGTATTTGCGTGCGAAGGATTATCCGTCGATGACGGCGCACGCGAAGCAAATGCTCGACGCGTCGAAGAAGTTTGTCGAGTTGAAAAACGGCGAAGTCTTTCGGCGCGATGAGATGTTGTTGAAGTCGACCGTGCTACTTGCCGACTCGTATCTCAAAACAAATCAGAAGGACATGGCAGTTGCGGCGCTGATCGAGTTGCGACGCATCGCGATTCAGTTGCCGTCGGCGAACCTCTACAAGGATGCGACGATACGATTGGCGCGGGTTGATCCGGCGTTGAATTTGGATCAGCTTTTCGACGACAGTTTAGTTTCCGCAAAGTCGCCGTTGCCCGAGCTTGAGGCAGACAACTGGATCGAGCAGCAGCCAGTAAAGCTGAGCGATTTGCGTGGTCAGGTGGTGTTGCTGGACTTTTGGGCGACGTGGTGTGGGCCATGCCGATATACGCTTCCAAACCTGTCGCGCTGGCACAACGAATACAAGGGCAAAGGACTCGTGATCCTGGGCGTGACGAAGTACTATGGACACGGCGACAGCCACGAATTGACACCCGAGCAAGAGCTGGTTTATCTGCGTAATTTCCGGACGCGTAACCGGCTGCCGTATGGGTTTCTGGTTTCAGACTCGAACAAGAACGAGTTCAACTATGGAGTGTTTTCGATTCCAACCTCGTTCCTGATCGATCGCAAGGGCGTCGTGCGTTACATCTCACTGGGCGGTAGCGAGGAAGAAATTCAGTTGTTGGGCGAGCTGATTAAGAAGCTCGTCGAAGAAAAGTAAGCCACAAAAAGGCGCAAAAGTTTTATGGACGGTCAGGGCATTACATTATTTCGGATTGGGATTTCATTTGCCGCGGGAGTGCTCTCGTTTCTCTCGCCGTGCGTGTTGCCTCTCGTGCCGGGTTATATCTCACTGATCTCGGGCGTCAGCATCGACGGCCTTAAAGAGGGAACCAGCAGCAAGCGCGCTGTCATCATCAACTCGCTCGCCTTCAACGCCGGGCTGTCAGTTATTTTTCTGATACTCGGTACGACGGCGGGATTGGTTGGGGCGGCGATCACGAGCAATCCGTGGGTGCGAATAATCGGCGGTCTCGTAATCATCGCGTTTGGTCTGCAACTGATTGGACTGCTCAAGATTTCCGCACTCTACAAAGACACACGCTTCTTCTCAGACGATAAGCCGCGCGGCATTTTTGGGTCTGCTGCGTTGGGCATGGCGTTCGCGGCGGGTTGGACTCCGTGCATTGGTCCAATACTCGGCGGCATCATCGGTCTCGCAGCAACGAGCGGCGGTTGGCGCAGTGGTCTTGTGCTTTCGGCGTTTTATTCTGCCGGACTTGCGGTGCCGTTTCTGTTGACAGGCCTTAGCATCAATCAGTTTCTGAGTTTCTACAAAGGTTTCCGAAGGCACCTGCACAAGGTTGAAGTTTTTTCCGGGGTAGTGTTGATTCTGGTGGGCCTGCTTGTGATGAGTGGCCAGTCAACGTTGCTGGCCAGCAGGAAAGTCGTGGCTTGGATCCCGAATGCGGAGGGGTTGTTAGACCGCTGGTTCCCACCGCCGGTCAAAGAGACTACAACCGCAAGCACAACCACAGACTTCCAACCGGCGCCCGATGTCGAGTTTCAAACACTCGCGGGCCAACCGTTTCGTTTGAAAGAATTGCAAGGTCAGGTCGTCCTCCTGAATTTCTGGGCCACCTATTGCATTCCCTGCCGTGAAGAAATCCCGGCCCTCAACTCGTTGCAGCATGATCTCCAGCCGCAGGGCTTGAAAATTGTTGGCGCGTCACTCGACGACGATGCCGCGGGTGTAAATACGTACCAGCAGGAAGTCGCGAAGTTTGAGTATCAGGTCTTGCTTGGTGGTAGTGATGCCAAGGTAAAATTCGCGCAGTCGGTTTTGCCGACCACTTATCTAATTGATCGCCAGGGTCGGATTCGTCAGAAGGTAATTGGCGCCCGTGACAAAGCCTCGTGGGAAGCACTCGTCAAGCCGCTGCTGGCTGAGACGCCTGCGACCGCGAGCGCTGCTAACTAACCAATAGTAGTTTGATGGAGTAGTACCATGAAGAAACTCGTAATCCTCCTCGCTGTTCTCGCATTCGTTATTTCACCGTCAATCGCTCGTGCGCAGGCTGGCCACGAATACTCGCCGCTGACTGAGCAAACGGTGAACTACAAAAACTGGACACTCCCGAATGTAACTACAGACAAAGAAGAAGAACTGCGCAAACTTGTCGCCGGCAAGAAGCTGGTGATGGTTGTGTACTTCGCTCCGTGGTGCGGTAACTGGCGTAACGAAGCTCCGATTGCGGCCAAGTTGTACGACAAGTACAAAGCCCAGGGCTTTCAGGTGATCGGCGTGAGTGAATATGCCAAGATCGACGATGTGAATAGCTTTTTCGGTAAAGATGGTCCGCCGTATCCGGTTTACTCCGAATCGGAATCACGCGAAGACAAAGAGACGACGCCGCATTACAAATACCGGCAGCTAACCGGTGATAAGCGAAACTGGGGCTCGCCGTGGAACATCTTCCTCGAGCCGGCCAAGCTCGCTGCGACCGGTGACGTGCTGACCGAAAAGGCGTTTGTCGTAAACGGCGAATTGATCGAAGACGAGGTGGATAAATTCATTGCGTCAAAGGTGGGTGCGGCAACTGCTACAGTCATCCAGCCTTGTAGAAATTGAACCCTATTTTGAGCCGCGGATTTGCGCTGATGAACGCGGATCTGATTCGCGTTTATCTGCGTAAATCTGCGGCCAAATACTGATCTTAAATGAACCTTCGCGTCCTTTATCACGGTCACTGTTTCGACGGCGTCGCTTCGGCGGCTACCTTCACGCGTTTTTACAAAGAACGCATCCATCCGGAAGCGGAGGTCAGATACAAAGGTCTGCTTCATCGGCCCGGCAACTTGTTTGACCTCGCCATGTTCGATTCAGACGAGAATGCCATCGTTGATTTCAAATACGCTGCTTCCGAGAAACTGACGTGGTGGTTCGATCATCATGAGTCGGCGTTTTTGACGCCTGAAGACGAAGCACACTTTCGCGCCGATAAGTCAGGCAGGAAGTTTCTCGATCCCGAAAGGAAGTCGTGCACGGAGTTTATTGCCGACGTCGCTCACGAGCGATTTGGATTCAACCCGGAACCGATCGCGTCTTTGGTCCACTGGGCTCACGTCATCGACGGCGCGCTTTACGAGTCGCCCGCGCAGTGCGTCGAGTTGAAAGAGCCGGCGTTGCAACTAATGCAGGTGATCGAAGCCGATCCCGACGATTCATTCATCGAACAAATCATTCGGCAGCTTACAGTGCAGTCGCTCGAAGAAGTGGCGACGAGTGCGGAAGTGCAGCGCCGTTTCCAGCCCATTCTCAAACAACATCTCGAGACGCTCGAAACTGTGCGCAGGAAAGCGAAGAGCGCAAACGGCGTGGTCCAGTTTGATCTGATTGACGAGGGTTACGAAGGCTTCAACAAGTTCATTCCCTACTACCTGCATCCCGAGGCGACCTATTCCGTCGCGCTTACACGCGGGGTGCTACGCACGAAGATCTCGGTGGGTTCGAATCCCTGGGCGCCCGTCCCACGCACGCACAACATCGCAAAGATCTGCGAACGGTACGGTGGCGGCGGTCACGCCGTAGTCGGCGCCGTTTCATTTAAGCCGGAAGAAGTTGAAGAAGCGCGCGCGGCAGTGAGAGAGATCGTGGCCGAACTCTCAACGCGTTGAGAAGGTCTTCTCCACAGATTACGCAGATTCCTTTCAGGATGGACAGGCTATCTCCTGGCTATCCTGGTTCAAGTCCGGAAGATCCTGTGCGGCTACCTGCTGGAGCCCGAGTCGCTTGATCTTGCAATTGAGCGTCGTAACCTTCACGCCCAAAAGCTTAGCCGCACGTCGCTGATTGCCGCGCGTGCGGTGAAGTGCATCGCGAATTAGTTCGCTTTCATATCGCTGCACCTCTTCCTGAAGCCCGAGCCGCTGGGAAGTTGGCGGTTCCTGCTGACTGGCAAGCGATTCCACTTCACGTAGGAGTGTGATCGCCGCCTCTCTCAAGGTGTTGATATTGTGAAATGAACTGCTCATTACTTTAATCCTTGCTCAAAAGTTCTCTGAAGAACGCGACGGCGCGTTCATCTCCAGTTTGTCCGAGCATCTGAATGGCCAGTTTTCGGACGGGCATTTTTGGATGGTTCCGGGCTGTGCGAATCAGAATTGGGATTGCTTCATCTTTCGCACGACGTCCAATGACAATTACTGCCTGCTTCTGGATTTCGAGATCGACATCGTTGTCGAGAGTGTTAGTTAGGGCTCCTAGACTTTTTTGACCTGCAATACGCCCGAGACTCGAGATGGCGCTCTTGCGCAACTCGAGATCCTTTTCAGTTTCGGCAACTCTGATGAGGTACGTTGCCGCAGCATCGCTGTTGTCGTTCCGAGCCATGCCGCCGAGGGCGCGGCGCTTCAATTCCCGCGTGGTCATCGTCTCAAACAGGTTCTGCAGAAGCGGGAGGGTGGCGGCCGAGCGGCTCATTGCCAGCCCCGACATCGCCGAGTTACGAGCCTCAGTGCTTTCCTGGTTGTTACGAACGATCTCGGTGAAGAAAGTATTTTTGGCCGCACTCTCACCGGTGTTCCCAAGCCAGTAAATGGCTCGCGAGCGCATCGGATCGGCGACTGGTCTGCGGACCATTTCCATGAGTATCGGATCGACGCGCGCATCGTCGTGCAGGGCAATGGCGAACGTTGCGCGTTCGGAGAGCCGGTTTATCTCCGGCGCAGGCGAATCCACGATCGACTTCAGATAGTTCAAGCTCTCTTCGTTCGTGATGTGTCCGGCCCAGTAGACGGGATAGCTGCTGAATTCGCGATTGCGGCGCAGATTGTAGACTTCTGCTCGCGTGAATGAGTCGTTCTGTGTGTCGTAGAGCAGAAACAGCCCGAGTTCTCGTGTTTCGTGACGCGGATCGAACATCATGGAGGTTCCGTCCATCGACATATAAACACCGCCGGCACTGTCGACTAACTCAAAATCTATCGCGACACCGGGTCGAACTTCGAATTGATAACCGATCCAAAATCGACCATTTGGTGTATTCGCCTTGCCGGCGATGATGGCGCCGTCGATTTTGGCCTTGAGATTGGCGCCGTCTACGGGCGTAAAGTTCCTGGTTTGCCCTAATGCAACGGCGCTTAAAGCCAGAACGATTACTACTGAGATTATGTTTCTTCGAATCATAATCCTGATCCTTAGACGTTTCGTGGCTGCCATTTATTTCAACAAGTCCTCAAGAAACTTAAGCACTGAGGGATCTTTACTGCGGCTCAGCCAGCCGATGGCGCGTTTGCGGCGTTCCATCGGAGCCTTCTGATCCCGCGCGATCTCGATAAATTTCTGAATCACACGCTGGTCATTCATCCTGCTATTTGAACTGCCGCTGCCCACGCCGTAGCCGAGACCTTGTCCTGAGCCAACTGCCACAGGAGTGGTGACGTACACGTTGCTGCCGTAACCCAGCGCACTAATAATCTGATCTCTCAACTCCTCGTTCTTCTCGGTGTCGTACAGACTGAGCAGAAACTCGATTGCCTTGTCTCCGCCGCGTCGCGAAATCGCACTAATGGCTGCTTTGCGAAGTTCGATAGTGTCTGAGCCGCGCGCGATGTCGAAGAGTTTGGCGCCTGCTCGTTCACTCTTGCGATTTCCGAAGCCGGAGATAACGGTGCGGCGAATCTCCACAGTCTGATCTGCGTCATAAATCCGCAGTAGCGCGTCGACAGCAGGTTCGCCAGGTCGAGTCGCAATGCTCGAGATGGCGAGCTTTCGTTGCGGAGTTGTCTTACCGCTGATTGCGATATCGCTCAGCACTGCGATCGCACGTTCGCCGGTGTGTCTACTCAAGGCGTAGAGCGATGCTTCGACGATATCGTTTTCCGGTGAATTGAGGGCGAAGTCACGGAGTGCATCGACAACGCTGTCGTCGTTGCTGGCGCCGAGTGCGGAGATTGCACGCGCTCGCAGTTTCAGATCCGGTTCACTGCGCGCTACGCCGAGTAATACTGGCGTCACTGACTTGCCGCCGTTGCGGCCGAGCAGAGCCAATGCGGCGCCTTTGCAACGCACGGTTTGCGTCGAACCTGGCTTGAGCCATTCAGTCGCGGCCATGATGCCGCGCTGGACATCGGTTTGAAACAGGGCTTGCAACACGACGATCTTGAATTCACACGGATCGTCATCGTCGGCCGAGTTACTGGCTTCATCGACAGACCAAACTGTCTTTGCAATTGCTTGAGCCTGGGCAGGTGTTACGTCTACCGGTGCACCGGGAGCAAGAACATAAGCGCTTTCAAATTTCGGTGTAATGGTGGTGGCGACTCTTAATTGCTGAAGCAGTTCATCGGAGGCTGCTGCTTTTGCTGCATAACCCGGCACCTGGGCCAAGAGGACGCGCGCGTCGTCTTTCCACGCGGTGTTGGGATACTTTTCCAGCAGGCGCTCGAGCGTCGTGCGGGCTCGGTCATACTCAGCCAATCGCTGTTGCGTGTAGGCGAGCCAGTAGAGCGCGGCGTCGACGTTCTTCTCGTTCGGATATTGATTTACGTACTTATCAAACTCCGCCTGAGCCTTGGCCCACTCACCGTCGGTGATAAGGTCACGCGCGCTGCGAAACACTGTAGTGGCGTCGCTTTGATTGCGGTTGGACGAACTTGCCGAACTTGCCGAACTTGATTGGGAGGCGGCGCGCTGCCCCTGCGCACTGGCTACACCAGCCATCAAGGTGATTAAGAGAGTGATCAGTACAAACCGGGCGCGCGTCATTGCGGTTGCCGTATTCGCTGTAAGGTTCTTCAACATGGATTTAGCCTCTATTCTTTGACGATGATTGTGCCCCGGTCCTGATAGTCGACTAATGCCGCTACAATCTCGGTTTTTTGCACCCGCTCCTTGATCACACGCACATCTTCAGCCTTCGCGTGGTCGGGCAGGTTTGCGATGTCGATCAGGAATGGCTCCAGATCGGCGAGCAACGTTTTAGTAGGAAATTTTGCCTTCATCTCGGCGTCGCGCCGGAGCACGACGTTTTCATTCAGCAGGCGACGCGAGAGTGCTTTGTCGTAAGTGACGTCGATTTCGTCGTCGCCGTCAGCGATGGCGACGTTCTTGATCGAGCGCAAAAGAATCTGAGTTTGTTCGATGTGCTTGGCGGTGTCCTGATCGTCGATATCGAGATAGCCAGTGTCAGATGACAACACATCGGATTGATCAGTTGGTACGTGAACGACGACCGGCGGTTGAACTCGGGATGCCTGTTTCTTTTGCGATGCGATCACTTCACGTTTAGGGGCCGCGGATTGGACGGATTCACGAACCGGATTTGGGCTTGGGATCTGTGAAGGAGTCGTCGCTATGGTTGAATCGGGAGATTTATGCTTCGTTAAAAAGTAAACGCCTCCGATTAAAGCCACGATCAGCGACAGTGCGATAGCACTTGCGAGCGATGGTCTTCTAATAAGAGTCGCCAACCAACCGCGTTTTGCGATATTGCTTTCGGAAACCGTGTGGGCCGCGACCCTGGTCCACATGAACGGCGATACTTCGATCTCACGATCGTAACGCGCGAAGATCTCCTGTTCCGCGTTGAGCGTTGCAAAACTCGTCGAGCATTCGCTGCACGTAATCAAATGTGCATCGATCTGCTCGCTCGTCTCCGCGGCGAGTTCGCCGTCGAGATATTCTTCCAAAGACTCTAAACAAACTTCACACTTCATAACCAACTCCAGCGTAGGGACTGATTCGCTTTCTCATCTCGGCGCGAGCGCGATGCAAATCAGTCTTCAACTTTGCCATTGAAAACCCCGTGATCGTTGCAATCTCTTCGTAACTGCATTGGTGCAGCACCTTGAGCGTGAATACCAGCCGCTTGTCTTCGTCGAGTGCGGCGAGGGAGCGCCGGATCAGTTCGTTCAACTCCTTGCTCAGCAATCCATCGACTGGCACCGGTTTGTTGTCGCTCAAATCCATAACCGATTTATCCGCGAGATCGACGTGACTGTTGGCGCGGGCGCGTGCCCGAAGCGATTCGCGCGCGACGTTTCGCGCGATGCCGAAGAGCCAGGTGGAGAGTTTCGTTTCCGTGCGCATCGTATGAATCGCACGGAAAGCGCGGACGAAAGTCTCCTGCGTCAGCTCTTCGGCCAGCCCGCGGTCGTTAACCATGTCATAGATGAAACTGATGACGGGCCGCGAATACCTTTCAAAAATCAGACGAAAGGCTTCGGCGTCACCCTGGCATACGCGAGTGACAAGGTCTGCTGAACTGTTCATCAGAGTTCCCGCGAATGCACTCATCGTCTCTCTCGGTAGGTTAGTGCAGGGCGAGGGCGAAAAGTTTCAGTGAAAATCAGCCACGGATCCGTTTAATCCGTGGCTAGATCTCCTTGGGATCGACGATCTTGCCGGCGATCGCGGAGGCGGCGACTACGTAGGGTGAGGCGAGGTAGAGCTTGCCGGGGCCACTGCGGCCTGGAAAATTTCGATTCTGGGCGCTGACGGTGACGGTTTCCGCCGAAGGCGAGGCGCCCGGGCCGGCATTGATACAAGCGCCGCACGAGGGGTCGATCAGCTCAGCGCCGGCGCGTTCGAAGATGTCGATATAGCCTCGCTGCCGTGCGTATTGCTTGATTTTCTGCGAGCCAAACTGAATGTACAGGTGCACACCTTCGGCCACTCGTTTGCCATTCGCGAGGGCGTTTTCCAGCACCTCGGCATACATATCCATGTCGGCCATCTTGCCGCCGGTACATGAACCGCCGTAAGCGGCGTCAATGCGAACCTCGTCGAGATCCTCAATCGGAATTCCGTTTCGCGGATCGCCCGGCGTGGCCACCATCGGACCAATCTCGTCCAGATCGATCTCGAAGACGGCCGCGTACTCGGCATCCTCGTCGCTGTAGATAAATCCTTTACGAACTTCGTCGGCGTCGAGCCCGCGTGTTTGCACGACGTAATCGAGCGTGACTTCGTCGGGTTCAATGATGCCGGTTGTGCCGCCGGCCTCGACGGCCATATTTGTCAGCGTCGCTCGTTCGTCCATGGGCCAGTTCTTCAAGTCCTCGCCGGCAAACTCGAGCACTTTGCCGATGCCTTTGCTCGACTTCATGTACTCCGAAGCGAGTATGAAGAGCATCACGTCTTTCGCCGCGACGTCTTCGCGCTTCTTTCCTTTCAGCACGTAACGCACCGTCTCAGGAACACGAATGCGAATGTCTTTCGTGTACCACGCGTTCGCCATGTCGGTTGAGCCGACGCCAAAAGCGAAGCAGCCGAGCACGCCGGCCATGCACGTGTGCGAATCAGTGCCGATGACGATCTGTCCGGGCAGTGCGAGATCCTCAACGACGGCGTTGTGACAGATAGCTTCGGAACCACCTTCGGGACTCTCCCCGTAGAGACGGATGTTCTGTTGTTCGGTAAAACTCTGCTGCGTGGTCGCCAAACCTTCGGCCTTCTCCAGCAGACCCATTTCACGATGCTTCGGCGACATCACACGCCCGAGAAAAGTCAGGTGATCGCGGAAGGCAAACACCGACTCGGGCGACGAGACGCGTGCGTCTGGCCCAAGCGCATGTTTGAACAGCGACTCAGCCATCGGCGTGACGTATTCATGTGAGAATCGAACGTCGGCTAGCGCAAACAACGCATCGCCGGGCTTCACCGTGGGAATACCGATCTTGCCGGCGGTCACAAACGCATGACGCGCGATAATCTTTTCGACGATCGTCATCGGACGCGGCGCGGTTTCGATCGGCGGCGGAGAAACTTTCCCTGACAGCCGCGCCTTGTTGTAGTTGAACAGTCCGCCATGAGTGACGATGTCCTGCGAGATCGGATCCAGACCTTTGGTGAACTCCGAGAGCGGAATCTCTTCGCCGCGTCGGATGCGTTCGATCAATCCAAAATCGGTTGACGTCAACAGACCGATGTTTTGTGAGTTCTGTCCGTAAATCTTCTCGATACTTTTTGCAATCACAAGCTGGATGCCGGCTGCCTTCTCGGCGTAAGGAGCTGTCTCGCGCGAAGAGCCGCAGCCCTTTGAAAGTCCGGAAACGACGACGGCAAAGCCGCCGTTTTTCACTTCGTCTTTCTTGACCGCGCTTTCGCGCATGCCGACATAAACGTATTGCCCGAGTGTTTCGTCATAGTAGAAACAGACCCATCCGGGTGTGATTTCGTCGGTGGAGATATTGCTCATTAACGGCAGGTCGCCGTTGAGCAGACGTGCCGCGAGATCGGCTTCGAGCGCGGTCGCGGCGTCGCCGGTGGCTTCGAGCTGCTGGCGTATCAGGGCGGTCTCGTCAGTTAAGAATAGAATGCGGCCCGAGAATTTGATATTTTCAGGACGTGTATCGGTTGTGCCGGTCATTTAGTTTCCCTATCATGCTGTATGAAAACATAATGATTATAACCTCACGCTGATAAAACCCTTAGCGGGCGTGCGAGCGTCTAAGGCCTCAGGTGTTCGGACGAGACGGAGCGGAGGAGAGTTGATATGAAGTTGCCAGGAAAGAGATTGGCCCCCAGGTTAATGTTGTCGGCCGTGCTGGGGCTTACGCTTTTGGCGGTGGGCTCAAGGCAATCGATAGTGTTTGCCCAGGAGACGGACGATCCGGTCAAGATCGAAATCTACAAACGGTTCGTCGACAATCGCGTCCCGAATCCCGCCCTTGCCTATCAGGCTGCCCGGGACTATCTAACCAAGTACAACAAAGACAAAGACCAGTACACCGATTATCTGTCGAAGTGGACGGCGGCTTACGAACGCGATGAGCGTAAGCGGAACCTGCCGATTTACATCAACGAGAAGAAATTCGCAGAAGCCTACAGTACGGGCGCCAAAATTCTGTCAGACGAACCGAATTATCTGCGTGCCCAGATAGACCTCGGCTACGCTGGTTATATCGCTTCGTCTTCAAAGAACGAGCAGTTCAACGCCACGGCCCTCGACTACGCGCGCACTGCGATTCAGGCGATCGAGTCAGGCAAGACGCCGACTGAGTGGGCGCCATTCAAAGGTAAGGACGATACGCTCGCTTATCTCAACTATGCTGTCGGTTACCTGACACTCAAAACATCGCCCGAACAGGCAATCGATCCACTGCTCAAAGCGGCGCAGTATGAAAGTGATATCAAGAAGACTCCTTCGACCTATTACTTCCTGGCCGTAGCTTATGAATCCGGTCCTTACAAGACGTTGTCAGCGGCTTATCAAAAAGACTTTGCCGACAAGCCCGAGACGCCGGCAAGTAAGGCCGCGCTCGAGAAGTTGGGAGTCGTGATGGACCGCATTGTCGACGCTTACGCGCGCGCAATCGCATCGGCGGGAACTGATCCAAAAACACAGCAGAGTCGTAACGAGTGGCTAACGCAGATGTCGACCTATTATAAGTTTCGACATAACAACAGTGATGCCGGGTTAACTGAATTCATTAACGCGGCGTTGCAGAAGCCGTTACCGCCCAAACCGTAACTATGGTCAGAAGAATCGATACTCTGCCGGATCTCGAAACGCTTCAGCGGCTTGGTCGAGCGCGTGATTTCATCGATCACTGCTACGACCATCCGCTGAATCTCGACCAGATTTCAGAGAAAGCCTGCTTTTCGCGTTATCACTTCCTGCGGTTGTTCCGGCAGGCTTTCAACCAGACTCCGCATCAATACCTCATCCATCGTCGCATTGAAAAAGCGAAGGAGTTGCTCAGTGAAGACGAACTGCGCGTGACAGACGTCTGTTTCGAAGTCGGCTTTCAAAGCCTCGGCTCGTTCAGCACGCTCTTTCACCGCTGCGTCGGTCATGCTCCAGTGACCTATCGCGAACGAGCACAAGCCAAACGCCAAATCCCCGGCTGCTTCCTCGTCATGCACAAATTAGTCTGAACCGTGCAAATCTGCAGCTAGAAAGCAATTTTCAAGAAGCAGTCTCTCATCGAAACGGGTATCCTCTCCTCAACTTTTCATAGGAGAGAACCGATATGATCCGCAGGATGTCTCACGCCACAATTTTTGTTAACAATCAGGCCGAAGCGCTCGAGTTTTATCGCGACAAGCTGGGTTTCCGCGTGCACACCGACGCAATGGTGGGCGCGGACTTTCGTTGGTTGACGATGTGCACGAACGACGATCCAAACTTCGAGATCGTCCTCCTCGAACCAAAGCCCGGTATGCTGATGGACGAAGAGACGTCGAACCAGCTACGCGGAATCATGGCGAAAGGTGTGATGGGCGCAGGCGTCTTCAATACCGACGATTGTCGCGGCACCTACGAGGAGCTGAAAGCCAAAGGCGTGCAATTCGTCTCCGAACCCGCCGAGCGACCATACGGCATCGAAGCAGTTTTCAAAGACAATTCCGGCAACTGGTTCAGCCTCACGCAGCCAAGCGAAGCTCAATAAGAGTAGAATCCACAGATTACACAGATTGATTAAGATAGAATCTGTGAAATCTGTGGATAGGATCTACTCTCAATGCAAAGAATTAAATGGACCGATCGTAGCTTTAGGTTTGATTTTCCCGCCGGTATTTATCCCGAAATGATCGAGCGCGTGCGCGGCACACCCGCACGCCTCGAAGATCTGTTCAGCGGTCTCAAACCCGAAACACTGATCGCACAAGTTGACGGCCGCTGGTCGATGCAGGAAAACGCCGGCCATCTGCTCGATCTCGAAAGTCTCGTGTCGCAGCGTGTCGACGAGTATCTCGCCGGCAACACAACGCTGCACGCCGCCGACATGTCGAATCGCAAGACGTTCGAAGCCAGCCACAACGACGTTCCAGTTGCGTCAATCCTGACGGCGTTCCGCGCCGCCAGGCTCGAGCTCGTCGACCGTCTCGAGAGTCTTGACGCCGATCTTTTTGCCCGTTCTGCGCTGCACCCGCGATTAAATCAACAGATGCGGCTCGTCGATATGTTATTTTTCCAGGCGGAACACGACGATTATCATCTCGCCAGAATCAGTGAGCTCAAGAAAATATGCGCAAAATTTTCCTCGTAATCGCGGCTCTTGCCGTGGTGGCCGTAAATGTCAACGCACAATCGCTCGACGCCATGATCGATCGTGACATGGCGTCGTGGTTGACTACTTACAGAAATCTCCACACGGCGCCAGAGTTGTCTCATCGCGAGGAAAAGACTGCGGCCTTTGTGGCCGGAGAGTTGCGCAAACTCGGCTTTACAGTTACCGAACGCATCGGCAAGTTTCAAAATGAGCAGTGGGTTGGCTACGGCGTCGTCGGAGTGATGAAAAATGGACCGGGGCCGACGGTGCTATTCAGAACCGAGCTCGACGCCCTCCCGGTTGAGGAAAAAACAGGTCTTGCCTACGCGAGCAGCGTGAAGACTAAGAACGACGCGGGCCTCGAAGTAAACGTGATGCATGCGTGTGGTCACGACATGCACATGACGAGTTTTCTCGGCAGCGCGAAGATGTTGACGGAGTTGAAGAGTCGTTGGAGTGGCACGCTGGTGATGCTGGCCCAACCGGCCGAAGAAACCGGCGACGGCGCAAATGCGATGTTGCGCGACAACGTTTACAACAATTTCCCGAGACCTGATTTCGCGATCGCGTTGCACGACAAACCCGAACTCGAAACCGGCAAGGTTGGTTACACGCCTGGTTATGCGATGGCGAGTGCGACGTCGATCGACATTAAGATCAGAGGCATTGGTGGTCATGGCTCCGCGCCGGAGTTAGCTAAAGATCCGATCGTAGTGGCGGCCCAAGTCGTCATGGCTTTACAAACAATAGTAAGTCGTGAGAATTCGCCACTCGATCCGGCCGTGGTCACTGTCGGATCGATTCACGGCGGCACGCGTTACAACATCATTCCTGACGAAGTAAATCTGCAACTGACGGTGCGCACTTACAAAGAGGAAGTCAGGAAACGCGTGCTGGCGGCGATCGAGCGGATCGCTAAAGGTGTTGCAGCGACGGCAGGCATTCCTGAAGATCGTGCGCCGATTGTAAAAATCGCTGAAGGAACGGGGTCAACGTACAACGATCCGCAGTTACTCGAACGTCTCGTCGGCGTGTTCAAGCAAGCGCTAGGCGACGAGAATGTGGTGCAGATGCCGCCGATGATGGCGAGTGAAGACTTCAGCTATTTCAGCCTCGACCGTAAGATCCCCACCACGATCTTCTGGCTCGGCGCTTCAGACCCCGTGAAGGTCAAGCAGAGCAGGGAATCAGGTGTCGCGCTGCCGGGTCTGCACTCGGCCCTCTTCGCCCCCGTCCCCGAGCCGACCTTGCGGACTGGAGTAAAAGCGACGACCTCAGCCGTGCTCGACTTGATGAAGAAGTAATCCGCGTTCATCCGTGGCTAAAACCTCGTAAGGCAACCAAACCCCGTGGGACGACCTCCAACCGCCAATTCTCTGGAGGTCCCGATGAAGATCCTGTCGTTACTCCTGTTCGTCCTCGTTTCTGCCCAAATTTCCTTTGCAACTGAGCCTGTTGAGGCCCTGGCCCGCAAAGCTGTTTCCGGAGATGCCGCAGCAATCGAAGAATTGCGGTCGCTTGGTCCGGCTGGCCTACAAGCGTTGCGGGCGCAGTACGCCGAGGAGATCAAAGCGCACATCGCCAACCCGACCGCAGCCTCGAACGAACAGTGGCACCGAATAACGACGGCTCTCGATACCGTCGCACAACAGAAGAACAGCTACATCGCGGGTCTTTACTGGTACACGGATCTCGATGCCGCAAAAAAGGCTTCGGCAACCAGCAGCAAACCAATCCTCTCTTTGCGTCTTTTAGGAAAGCTGACCGACGAGTTTAGCTGCGCGAACAGCAGGTTCTTTCGCACCGTGCTCTACCCCAACGCCGAAGTTGCAGACGTTCTCCGAGAGAAGTTTGTGCTGCACTGGGAGTCAGTGCGCCCGGTCCCGATCATCACGATCGATTTTGGAGACGGGCGCAAACTCGAGCGTACGTTGACCGGCAACAGCATTCATTACATTCTCGACTCTGAAGCTCGTCCGATCGAAGCGCTGCCCGGTTTGTATGGACCACAGGCTTTTCTGCGCGGTCTTGCAAACGCGGAAGCGCTCTTCAAATCACTGGCAGGAAAGAACGATCAGCAAAGAGACCTTTTGAAGCGCGCGTTTTACGAAGAGCAACACAACCGGATCAGTGTCGCCTGGTTCAAAGATACGGAGACGATCGGCGGCAAGAAGCCCGCAGGTTTCCGCCTCGAAAAAGACGCAAATGGAGAAGCGATCAGCATCACGTCACTTGCCGTGACCAAGGCAAGAACCGAGAGATCGATCCTGGGTGCGATGACCACGGCCTCAGTGGAATTGGGAAAGATTACCGATGAAGCAGCCTGGAATAAGATTGCGGAGCTCCATTCATCAGATGCCGTTCTCGACGACCGCAGCATCGCTTTGATCAAGCGTCAGAATCCAGCGCTCAGCGACGAAGAGTTGGCCCGCCTCCTGAACAGGTTTCGGGAGTTGATTGCACTCGACACAGTTCGCAATGAATACCTGATGCACACGAAGCTTTATGTCTGGTTGCTGAAAGACCCTGTGCGCAATGACGTCGCTAAGCTGAATGAGAAGGTCTATGCGAATCTCTTTCTGACACCGAAATCAGATCCGTGGCTCGGACTGTTCTCAGCCGATGTTTACACAGCCCTCGATAACGGCGGCGTTGTAAAACCGTAAACGCGGATTTGCGCGGATTTTAAAACCGGATCTGTAGCCTCATGCTCGCGATCCGTATTCAATCCGTGTTATCTGTGGCTATAATCCGGCGCATGCTGCGCATCCTGTTTTTTCTGATCCTTCTGCCGTCTTCGCTCCTGGCCCAAACCACGCAAGACAAAGTGCGTGATTACCGCAAGGCCAACGAGCAACAGATCCTGAAACAGTTCATGGAGCTGCTGGCGATTCCGAATGTTGCGTCTGACACGCAGAACATTCGTCGCAACGCAGACTTCATCGTCGACATGATGAAGCAGCGGGGACTAAATCCGCGTCTGCTCGAAGCGTCGACTCCCAATACACCACCCGCAGTTTATGGCGAATGGAAAACACCGGGCGCGCAACGGACCATTCTCGTCTACGCGCACTACGATGGTCAGCCAACTGACCCTAAGCAATGGACCGACACCCTGCCGTGGCAACCTGTATTCCGAGCGGGGCGCATCTACGCTCGCTCAGCGTCAGACGACAAAGCCGGTGTGATGGCGATTCTCACCGCGTTCAGTGCCCTCAAAGACAAAGGCATCCCGCTTACCTCAAACATCAAATTCTTTTTCGAAGGTGAAGAAGAAGCCGGTTCGCCGCATCTCGGCGAGATCATCAATCTCAACAAGGAGCTGCTCGCGGCCGACGCGTGGATCATCGGCGATGGACCAGTGCACCAGTCCGGTCGCAAGCAGGTTGTGTTTGGAGCGCGTGGCGACACGAATGTCGATCTCACGGTCTACGCCGCGAAGCGGCCGTTGCACAGTGGTCACTACGGAAACTGGTCGCCGAATCCGGCGAATTTGCTCGCGCGCTTGTTAGCGTCGATGAAAGATGACGATGGACGCGTGACGATCGACGGCTGGTATTCCGACACGGAGCCGCTCGGCGAAGTAGAGCGTCGCGCGATTGCCGAAGCGCCGCAATACGACGAAGAGTTGAAGCAGCAGCTAGGGATCAAACGCACCGAGGGCGGCGGAAAGTCGTTACTGGAGTTGATCGCTCAGCCGTCGTTGAACATCAATGGGTTTGCGAGTGGTGATGTTGGCGCCCTCGCTCGGAATGTAATTCCGACGACTGCCACGGCGGTGCTAGATCTGCGTCTGGTAAAGGGAAACGATCAAGCACGACAAACACAACGACTGATCGAGCACATTCGCAAGCAGGGTTACTACGTTGCCGATCGCGAACCGACAGACGCTGAGCGAGCACAGTACCCGTTGCTGGCACGAGTCAACGTTCGGGCGGGTGGTTACAACGCCGACCGCACGCGCATGGATTTGCCGATTTCGAAGTCGGTTATCGACGCCGTGCAATCAACCTCACAGGACAAGATCGTTTTGTTGCCGACGTCCGGCGGCAGTCTCCCACTTTCAATCATCACCGAGCGACTCAGCACCGTGACGATCTCTGTGCCCATCGCTAATTACGACAACAACCAGCACGCCGAGAACGAGAATATTCGCCTGCAAAACCTTTGGGACGGCTTTGAGATCTGGGCCGCGATCATGACAATGAAATGAGCCACAAAAAAGGCACAAAACCATCTTGTGCCTTTTTGTGACGCAAAGAAGATTGAGTTAGAGAGTGCAGCCGAAGGATTTGACCTGCGTGCGAGCAGTTTCGAGTTGATTCTTGCAAACAGTTGCGAGTGTTCCGCGTGTTTGCGGGTTGTCGGCGAGTTTCTTCCACTCCGTGCGCCAGGTGTTGATGGCGGTCTTGTACTGCGCGCGCACCGCTTCGGGAACTTTGGTTGAAACACAATTGTCGTACGCGGTCAGGAAGCTATCGCATTCCGCGATGCCGATCTTGTCACCTGCAGCGGCAGTTGTCGCGGGCGTACTGGCTGGAGCAGACGAGTTCGTGCCCGCTGGAGCCGCCACATTACGATTTGTATCAGCCGATTTGGCACAGGCGAGCACTAAGAGACCAGTTAGGATACATAACATTAAGAGGAGAGATTTCGACATTTTATTTTCTCCCTGATCAGGATGGCAGAGCGCGCAGATAATACACCTTGTCGCTTTGTATTTGGTACTTTTTGGCTTCTGCCTTAGACTTTAGAGGATTTCGTATTTCGCACCGTTACCCCCAAAACTCTCTCCCTAACGCAATTTCGTTATAGGAGACTGCCCGATGAAGATAAGAACATCCCTCGCTTTGCTGGTAGTGTTCTGCGTCTTGTTGCCTGTATTGGCCCAAACTAAGCCTGCGCCCTCGCCCCAACCGCAGAAACCCGGCGACGATGACGGCGACGTTGTCAAAATCACCACCAACCTGGTCCAGGTTGATGCAGTCGTCACCAAAGACGGAAAACTGGTGAAGGATCTGACGGCAGACGATTTCGAGATCTACGAAGACGGCCGCAAGCAGGCGATTTCGAGTTTCGCTTACATTTCAAATGTATCGGGCGTGAGTTCACAACCGGTCAATATCGCGCGAGATAAAGGTCCGGACATCGTGCCTTTTGCGCCTGTAAAAGCCGACGTTCCGCGCCGCACTATCGCACTGCTGGTCGACGATCTTGGTCTTTCGGCTGAGAGCATGGGCCTGGTTAGACGAGAGTTAAAGAAGTTTCTTGCGGAGCAAATGCAGCCTAACGATCTGGTAGCGATCATCCGCACCAGCGGCGAAGTAGGCGCGCTGCAACAGTTCACAAATGATCGGCGGGTTTTGAATCGCGCGATGGAGCAAGTGAGGTGGAATCCGTGCAGTCGTGTGGGCCAATTTCTGTTTGCGCCGAGTGGCGTTGGTCCAGCCTTCAATAACTACTCTTCTGCGGCAGAGTTTGACGCGTTACAAGCACCGTGTGGGAGTTCGTTAGGGAGTAGTCTCAGGGTTGTGCGTTTTGTAGTCGACGCTTTGGGCGAGTTGCCGGGACGCAAATCGCTTGTCCTGCTCTCAGACAGCATACCGGTTGAGTCGCAGGAACTGACCCTGGACCAATTCAGCCCGGCTACTAATGTTGGCTCTTCTTCACTCAACTACACCCAGTACCTACAAAAAATCGCCGAGAAAGCAATCCGGTCGTCGGTCGTTATTTATTCCGTCGACACGCAGGGCCTTCCGGATACTGGAATCTCAGCGAGAGATTCGTTCGGTGGCGATTTCCGTCAGATTACCGGCCAAATGAACGCCTTGATGTCGTCTCGTTCCAAACTGGCTTTCAGCCGCCGCCAGGGTGGAGACATGATCGCGCGGCAAACCGGCGGCTTTCAGGTTCGTAACTCAAACAGCTTTCAATTCGATCGCATCCTCGAAGATCAGAGCGGCTATTACCTGATCGGTTATCGACCAACTGACGAGACATTCAACCGGAAGTTCCATCACATCAAGGCAAAGGTGAAGCGTTCCGGCATGAGTTTGCGAACGCGTTTCGGTTTCTTTGGGTTGAGTGAAGAAGAAGCAAACAAGAATCGACGCTCTGTTCGCGACCTCACTAACCTCGCGCTCATGTCGCCTTTTGGAAAACAGGACATCAATCTCGACATCACGTCATTTTTTGCAAACGACAAGATTGCGGGCTCGATGATTCGATCGTTTGTTTACCTCGATGCCGCCGACATGACTTTTACTTCGGTCAATGGAAAGCGAGAGGGCTCGATCGAGTTGCACGGTGTGATCTTCGGAGACAATGGCGCCGTGGTTCAGCAGCTCACGCGGAGTGCGAGTGTGAGTTTGACTGACGAAGATTACGAACAGGCGAAGCGCTTCGGCATGAACATTACCTTCGACATGCCCGTCAAGAATGCGGGCGCTTACCAGGTGCGTATTGCTGCCCGAGACAAAAATTCATCGCACATCGGTTCCGCCGGACAGTTTGTGGCGGTTCCCAATCTGGGTAACAACCGGCTCGCGGTTTCAGGACTCGTGCTCGGAACCGACAGCAAGGGATTCGCGCTCGCCAACCCCGGCACGAGACGCTTTACGAAGAATTCGGACGTCCATTTCGCTTATATCGTCTACAACGCCACGAATTCGAGTGGTGCGTTACGGAATCTGGTTGTGCAGACCAAGCTGTTTCGCGATGGCAAGGTTGTTTTCACGGGACCGGAGACTCCGATCAATGCTGCGAATCAAACAGATCTGGTGCGTCTCTACGGCGGCGGTGTAGTGCACTTGCCCGCAGATCTGGAACCGGGCAACTACTACCTTCAGGTGGTGGTGGTCGAGACTGCGGCCAAAGACAAGAAGACGACGCTGGTCCAGTGGGCCAACTTCGATATTGAAAAGTGAGATCAAAGAACTAACGGGGAGAGGAAAATGAGATCAACGATCACTTTGTTTATGCTGGTACTCCTGTGCTCGGTAACGTCCTGTGCACAGGACATGAACGCGAACCACCACAACGACAACGCGCCGGCTGCGGCGGCGGCCGATCCGAATGAGTCGCAGGAATGGGCCAAGCAGCGCTTGGCTAAGTCGCCGCGTCACCAGGAGTGGGTGAAGATTAAGAACGGCACACGCGAAGTGAATAGTTTCGTGGTCTATCCCGAGAATAAGAGCAAAGCGACGGCAGTGATCGTCATTCATGAAATCTTCGGCATGAGCGACTGGGTGCAGAGTTTGACGGACCAGCTAGCCGAAGCTGGTTACGTTGCCATCGCACCGGATCTGCTTTCGGGCATGGGACCAAACGGTGGTGGCACGAGTTCGCTCGATCGTAATGGAGTGGGCCAGGCGATCCGCGATCTTCCGCCGGATCAAATTACTGCCGACCTGAATGCCGTTGCGGATTACATCTCGAAAGTTCCGGCGTCGAACGGCAAGGTGGTGGTGACAGGATACTGTTGGGGCGGTAGTCAATCGTTCCGTTTTGCCACCAACAACCCAAACATCAAAGCAGCGTTTGTGTTTTATGGTTCAGCGCCGGCCGCCGCCGATGGCACTCCGGACAAAGCAGCCCTCGCAAAGATCACTGCTCCGGTTTACGGCTTCTACGCCGGCAACGATGCTCGCATCAACGCCACTTTGCCGAAGACGTCGGAAGCAATGACTGAGTTGAAGAAGACTTTTGATCCAGTTACGTACGAAGGTGCGGGACATGGTTTCATGCGCGCCGGTGAGGCGCCTGAGCCGGTAGCTCCGCAACCCAAGGGTGACAAAGCCGCCGACGATAAGGCCGCCGAGGATTATCAGAAAAACTTAACGGCGTGGAAGGGAAACAAGAAGGCACGCGACGAAGCATGGGTGCGTTGGAAGAAACTCCTGGCAGGTATTTAGCCGCGGATTTAACGGATGAACGCAGATCTGCGAAGATCTGCGTTCATCTGCGGCTTATTTCGTTAACACTTCCCTGAAGAAATCGACCGCGCGCGGATCGCCCGACTCGCCGAGCGAACGAATTGCCTGTTTGCGCACGAGCTGATTCGGATGCGTCCGCGCAATCTTGATCAGCAGCGGCACGGATTCCTCGGCGCGTCGCTCACTGATCGCACGCACGGCCTGCACCTGCACTTCCGCATTTCCATCATTACTCTGCGCAGTCTCACTCAGAAACTCGAAGCTGCGTTTGCTCGCGCGTTCGCCGAGTAGTCGAATCGCCTGCCGCCGCACGTCGAGCGTGTCGTTACCCTTCGCAACTTCAAACAACTTGTCTTCGACGCGCGTGCTCTTGATGTCCGAAAGCGTTTGCAGAATTGAGCGTCTGACATCCGCCGACTGTTCCGAATCAAACAACTTCAGCAGATCCTCAACTGCCGCTTCGCCGCGATCGCTCATCACACGAATCGCTGACTTTCGTAATTCAGGATTAGTTTCGGTGCGCGCGATCTCGAGCAGACGCGCCTGACCACGCGGATTCTTAGTTTCGGCAAGCGAACGCAACGCGGCGCGCTTCACCTCGATGTTGGCGTCGTTGTTGTAAATCTTCATCAACTCGTCGGCCGTGTCGTCGCGCTTGAAATCTCCGAGTTGACGCACAGCGGTCCGGCGCGATTCCCAATCAGCATCGTTCTTCGAGATACCGAGCAGAAATGTCCAGGCCGGCTGTTCATCGAGACTGTTACCGGCCGCTGAGATCACACTTCTACGAATCTCGGCATCCTTCACGCTCTCGTAGAGTCCCTGGAGGGTCGGTATTGTTCCACGCTCGCGACTTTGTCCAATCGCGTGGGCTGCCGAGCGCCTGATCTTCTTGTCTTCGGTGTCGCTGCGAACGAGCCCCGCGAGGAATGTCGTTTCGCCGCCGACCTGGCCTAGCCAGTAAACCGAGCTCGAACGAATGCGCTGATTTGGCGAACTGGTGACGAATCCCTTGAGCATACCGGCGACTCGAGCGTCGTCATGCAACGCGATGCCGAGAACCGCACGTTCGCTCAACATATCGAGCGGCGAGGCTGCCGCAAGCGCGCGCATGTAGTTGAGACTTTCCTCGTTGTTCGCACGGCCGAGCCAGTAGACGGGATAGCCGCTGTACTCACGTTTGCGTTCGAGGTTGTAAACCTCCAGGCGCGTGATTTGGTTACTCGCCGGTTCACGCAGCAGAAAGATCGCGAGACTTCGTGTTTCCACTGTCACGCCGGCTGAATTTGTGCCGACAAACACGACCGTGTCGCCCATCGTGTTCATCGATCCATGAAACTCACGGATAGCAGGATCGACAGCGATGCCTGGTCGCACGTCAAAAGTGTAGGCCGACCAGTAAGGCGTTTGACGCGAGCGTGCACGCGATTGTGCGGCCTCGAGACGAGCCATGAGATCGGCGCCTTCCACCGCAGTAAAACCTTGTATCGTGGTGTCGGGCGACTGCGTTTTCAGATCGTCGGCAGCCGCGGCCGCGACTGTCGTAACAGGGGCGCTGTGATTTCCACCGGCACAAGCAATGCCGATAATCGCCAGGAAGAGAAGCATTGAATAACGCATGGAATTCCTCCGAGTGAATCCACAGATTACGCAGACGAAATCTGTGTAATCTGTGGACGGATTGATCGGCCTTATTTCAGAAGGTCTTCAAGAAATTTCAGGGCTTCAGGATCTTTGCTCTCGCCCAGATACCTGACCGCTATCTTGCGCATTTCCACTGACGGATCGTTGCGGGCGATCAACATCAATTTGCGAACAGCAACTTTCTGCTTCGAATCGCCAAATGCACGCATCAACGACATTTTCATTTGTGGGTTTTGCTCTGAATCGTACATCGACACGAGCTGATTGACAGTCGGCTCGTCATCCTTCTCGCCGAGCTGTCGAATTGCATAACCGCGCAGCTCAACCGGGTCGTTGCCGCGAGCGATCTCAAACAATTTCGCCTGTGCGCGTGGATCGTTGTTGTCTGCAAACGCGCGTAACAGTCCCTGTTTGATTTGCAGATTTGATTCGCTCGTATAGAGCTGCATCAGATCGTCGAGCGAAATGCGTTGATGATCGCCGAGACGGCGAATTGCTTCGAGCCGCATTTCCGGTGAGTCGCCCTGCCGTGCGATTTCGAAGAGCTTGGTACGTGCGCGCTGGTCCTCGCGCTCGGCGAGTGCGCGCAGTATCTGCGCCCGAATTTCTCTGGTTTTGTCGGCATCGTAGATACGAATCAACTCGTCAAGCGATGCGGAGTCTTCGAGCTCGCCGATGAAACGGATGGCATATACACGGAGGGCGACGTCATCACTGGCGCGAGCGATTTCGAGCACTTTAGCGCTACCGCGAGGCGAGCGGCTTTCAACCAACGCGCGCAATATCTGCGCTCGGATTTCTCTGGTCCGATCGGCGTCGAAGATTTGGATGAGCGCGTCGGTTACCTGATCCGAGCGCTGTTCGCCTAAACGCTTGATGGCAGTGAGCCGAAGTTTTTGATCGGGGTTGGTCCGCGCAATATCGACGAGAAGTGGAATGGCTCTCGAGCCGGCATGAGATCCGAGCATTGATACTGCCGCTGCCGGGAAACCCGGACATTGTTGCGGATTTGCTTTGATGGCTTCGGTGGCGATGGTGATGGCCCTTTCTTGATCGGCCTGGAAGAGACTCTGCAAGGCGAGCATCTTGATCTCGCAATTTTCATTAGTGAGCGCCTGGTCCACGTCGGCCTTGTAGCCGAGCACGACGAGCAGGGCCTTTGCTTCCTCGCGCCAACTCGAGCTTGGAAATCGGTTGATCAGCACGACGAGTGGTTTGCGTGCATCCTCTTTTCGATCCTGTTTTTGCAACGCGTAGCCATACCAATAAAGTGCGGCGTCGAGATCTTTATCTTTTGGGTAACCCTTGATGAAGTCGTTGAATTTTTCAGCCGCTCGCTGCCAGTTCTGCGCTTCGATGAGATCGCGGCCTTCGCGGAAGATCTGCATCGAGGCGGTGTTTCCTTTGTTCTGGACGAAGCGGTTGAGCTTACCGAGATCCTGGTCGAAACCGTAACTGCGCTGCGCATAAATCGCGGAGAACGTGATGGCACTCGCGATGGCCAGCAGCACTACTCCGATTCTGACTTGGGGGCGAAAACGAACCAGTTGCTTCATGATGATTTGTTGTCCTTAATCAAATAAATATTTCTAACCATTACTCGGTTCACCGCACAGACACAGAGAACCTGAGAGCGAGCGCAGAGATCGAGCGGTGATCAAAAACGCAGATAGCATCTCTGTTCCCTGTGTCTCTGAGGTGAAACCGCTGAGTTAAAAGAACCGTTTAGTCCAACGCGCGGGCCAGCGCGGTGGAGTTAACCCGCAAGAGCGGGACGATGTTTTTGCGTTCGACACGCTGGCGAATCACGCGCACTGCGTTTTCGTCCGGGCGGTCGGGAAGATTTGCGATATCGATCAGTATCGGCTCAAGACTTTCGAGCAGCGATGAAATCTGCACGTCGCCGCCGGCATCAGCCTCGCGACGCAGCATCATGTTTTGCAGAACGAGCTGTTGGGCGCGCTTTCGTTCGTAACCCACTTCCTTCGCTGCTCCCGGCTCGTTAAGACGCACATTGCGGAACGCGAGCAACAGCGTTTCCGATTTTTCGAAGTGCATGGCAGTCAACGTCTGCGCGTCGGCGGAGCGAATCGTCTGCGTTTCGGCGGGCTGAACCGGAGCGGGAACCACAGCAAACTGTTCGCCTGGTTTCGGTTCGCGGACGATCTTCTTCGATGGCTGACGTCGCGGCGTTTCGTCGTTACCTTTATTCGGCGACGGTTGTGGTTGTTCGCGACCGGGTTCGGGAGTGGCTTGCGGTTGTTGCCTGCTTTGCTCGCCTGAACCGGATGGCACGGGAGAAGGACTTTGTGTCTGCTGTGCTACCCGTTGTGATTCTCCTTCGCTCTTCTTTGAGCTCTGATAGAAGAGCAAACCGATGACTGCAGCCGCGATCACGAGCGTTGCGAAAGCGATTGCCGATGGACCAAAACTCCAACCCAACCGGCGCGCGGGAACAGGGCGTTCGGTGCCGAGGATCTTCTTCAACGCACGTTTCTGAACTGCGGGCTGCAACGACGTTTCGTAGCCGGCGATCTGTGTGCGAAGACTGAGAAAGTCAGCGCGCAGTTGCTGGCAGTCATTACAGCCAATCAGGTGGCGTTCGACTTCGCGTGCCTCAGCCGCTGTTAACTCACCATCGATCAGTGACGAGATTTTTTCGGTAAAGCTGCAGTTCATATTTACGAGTTTCCAACTCCTGCGTATCTTGAAAGCCCTGACACCTTGTTCCAACGTTCTCGCAGCGATGCTCGCGCGCGAAAAATGTCGACCTTCACTTTGCTTTCGGAGACGTTCAGTACTTGTCCAATCTCGCGATAGCTCAACTGTTCCTGCTCTCTCAGCAGCAGCGCGGTGCGTTGGTCTTCAGGCAAAGTCTGTAACATTTCCAGCACCAGCGTTTTCCGCTCCTGTGTTTCGTATTCCTGTTCCGGGTTGCGTGCTCGTGGGCTCATGACTTCGACCACTCGATCAAACAGCCGGTAGCGCGTGTGCGATTTGCGAAACTCGTTGATCGCCATGTTGCGCGCGACGCGATAGAGCCAGAAGCGCGCCTCACCGACCGGCATAGTTCCCCATGCCGTGCGATGCAGTTGCAGGAAACTCTCCTGTGCCAAATCCTGCGCCAGCGGCGCGCGGCCTCCCAATAAACACTCCAGAAAGCGGCATAGGCTAGGGTAGAAATCCTGAAACAGCATGGTGAACTCTGCGTCTTCGCTCGCCATAAGCTGCGCTACGTCTCCTAAAACACGTGAGTTCGGCAAAAGTTACAAGAAATTTCTCAGGCGCGATGGAACGTACTGTAGGGGCGGCCCTCCGTGGCCGCCCTTGGTTGGTTACGGGATTCAAGAAGCAGCGGTCTCGGGGTTTGGCGAACCCGATTTTCAACCGAGGGCGGCCACGGAGGGCCGCCCCTACAGTACGTTCTGTGAATACTGTATTTTCTCAGGTTATGACGACGAATGTCCCTTTTCCGGTCTCGAAACTGGTTTGGAGTTTTGTTTATCTCGTGTTCTTCCCGGTGATCCTGTTTGTCCTGGCCGGTGACTGGCGCTGGATCGAGGGCTGGCTGTTCTCGATCATCTTCCTGCTGATGTGTTTCTCCACACTTCTATACCTCTATTTCTACGATCCGGCACTGCTGAAGGAACGGTATGGCTCACCGATACAGCCGACCCAGAAGAGCTGGGACAAGGTGTTGCTGTCAATCTTCTTTGTTGACTTCCTTGTCTGGTTTGCGATTATGCCGCTCGACGCCAAACGATTCGGCTGGAGCCCCGCGTTTCCATTCTGGCTCCGAGCAGCGGGAACTGTGTTGCTCGTCGTCTCGATCGCACTAATCTTCGAGGCGCTCAGGGAAAACACTTTCGCAGCACCCGTCGTGAAGATGCAGAAGGAACGAGGTCAGAAAGTGATCTCAAACGGATTGTACGGAGTGGTCCGTCATCCGATGTACGCCGGCGCCGTCCTAATGTTTGTCGCCAGTCCGCTCCTGTTGGGTTCTGTATTTGGTTTGATCATGGGCCTCGTTTTGATCGTCACGATTGCCGTTCGCAGCATCGGCGAAGAAGCGATGCTCAAACAAGAGCTCGAGGGCTACAACGATTATGTGAAGAGAGTTAAATGGCGGATGATACCGTTCTTATTTTAGCGTCCATAAAAGATTGGAGTGACTAATGCTCAAAGCACGTCTTTTTGCTGTAGTTCTAATTATCGCGTGTGCCGGCATGATCTATTACGGTTGGTACCAGTTGCGCACTGAAGGTGTTTACTACATCAAGATGGCGGCGTTTGCACCGCTCGGCGTCGTCGGCGGAATTTTTTTATTGCTGTTTCCCGGGATGGGAGGCAAGCCCAACACGACGAAAGAAAAAGTGATCGTGTTCGTGGTGTTTGCAATCGGGTTACTCGCGGGATTGGTTAACTGGTTCTTGATGGACCCTGGCTTCTTTGGTTTTGAGCGACCGTTCTAACATTGCTCGTGCGGGCCCTCGAACACGTGATAGACTCTCGCCTCACGCGTAAAAACAATTGACCTTTCTGGTTGGTGGCAACTCGCAGCCATCACTCTTTGCGACTCACCCAGGGACGCGAGTGCCGTCCCTTCAAGGAGGCTTATCATGACTAGAAGACTATTAACTCTTTCCCTCGCGTTTGCGATCGTTCTGACTCCATTTGGACCAGCGGTCCAAGGGAAAAAGAAGCTCGATCAAACACCCGACAAAGTTAAAACCGAAGTTGAAAGCCGCTTAAAGAAAAATGAGGAACACGTAAAGGTCAAGTTGCGGAGTGGTTCCGAAGTGAGAGGACGCATCACGCGTACGAGTGATAACGGTTTCACCGTAATTGAAGACAAGAGCGGCAGCAGCACCGAAATTGCCTATGCGGATGTGCGGAACGTTGAAGGCAGAGGCATGAGCAAGACCAAGAAGACTCTCATCGGCGTCGGCATTGCAACCGGTGTGTTTATTGGGCTGGTGGCTTACGCTCTCACACACTTTTGGGATTAGCGGCTACCTGAGGTAAAAATAGCGCAACGTTTTTAGTGAAGGTGGCAACAAAAAGAGCATGTGTCGAAATATCAAAGTGCTTCATAATTTCAAGCCTCCCGCAACGGAGGAAGAGATTCGTGCGTCGTCGTTACAGTTTGTGCGGAAGTTGAGTGGTTTTACAAAGCCCTCGAAGACAAACGAAGAGGTGTTCAATCGGGCTGTCGAGCAGGTGTCACAGGCGGCTAAGGATCTGCTTGATTCACTCGTGACAAACGCTCCTCCGCGCGATCGTGAAGTGGAAGCAGCGAAGGCACGCGCGCGATCGCAGGAACGCTTTGGTCGTGCGGCGCCGGCGGCTTAGAAGATGTTCTTGCTTAGAAACCACTCCTGAATCGAATAGAAGGTTTCATAAATAAAGACGCCGAACTGAAAAGTTGTCACTCCGACGCTGGCATATAAGAACAGTGCTCTCCAGGGGATTTTGCGGCCGTACAATTCTGTGGGAGTTGCAGAGGTTTCATCCAATCCGAGTGAGAGCACGTTTCCTCGCGGTGTGGTCCTGTTAGTGACGAATACTTTCCAGAGAACTACGCCGATCGCTGCCGGTACGACGATTAGTATCAGAGGCTCAACATCCAGCACGAAGAGATGTAGTGAGTAATCGGGTTCGTAAAAACTTAACCGGGGACACATCATGCCCGTTTAGACACTCTCGCCCGGCGAATGTTCCGGCAAATAAGTATTTTGTCGCACGATGACAACACCTGTTTCGACCTCGTGGCCAGATCTTTTTGTTGTCCCGCAATTCTTCGAGCCCTCTGTTTGCGATGCAATTGTCGCTGAGTTGAAAGCTGCGGCAGGCAGTGATGCGACTGTCTACGGCACTTCAGTTTCAGGAACGATCGATCAATCCGTACGCCGAACGTTTCGTGTTACGCCATCGAGTGAAACTGTCGCGTTAGTAATCAACAAGCTGCTCCAATCCAAAGCCGCAATCGAAAAGTATTTCGCGGTCACGCTGGGGGAATGTGAGGATCCACAGTTTCTCCGCTATCGAGAAGGCGACTTCTTCGTCGCACATCAGGATGGAAATACCGGTATGACGCGTCTTGAGACGGAGCAACGGCTGATCTCGACAGTGATCTTTTTGAATCGCGACTACTCCGGCGGCTCGCTCGAGTTTAGTAATCTCCGCGAGCGCTTTTCTCTACTAAGCGAGCCGGGCATGCTAGTCGCGTTTCGCTCCGAAACCACACACGAAGTCACACCCGTAACGCACGGCGAGCGTTATTCAATCGCCTCCTGGTACCGGTGACGGTCGCATGCCTAGTATTCAAGCGAGACTGATTAACGTTGTTCTGCACGTGCTTCGCATGAAGCGAACCGTGAACCGCATGCAAGAGAGGGTTGCGAACGGACAACGGACCTACACCGAGCCTTCACAGCGTCTGCATCGGAAGCACCGCATCTCGAAACGAGAAGTCAACGGGCATCTCGTTTGGACGTTGGCGCCAAAAGAAAATGCGAGCGAGAAACATGTCATCTACCTGCACGGTGGCGCTTACGTCAACAGCTTTGCATCGCAGCACTGGGCGCTGATGTCGAAGCTGATTGAGGCGTTGAACTGCACCGTCATTGCGCCCAACTACCCACACGCGCCTGAGCACTGCGTCACGGACGTCTTTGATCTGATGATTCCGATTTACAGTGAGCTTGCCGCGCGCGCAGGCAGTGCAAATATCACGTTGATGGGTGATTCATCGGGTGGCGGCATCAGTCTCGCACTCGCACAACGGCTGCGCGAAGATGGTTGCGATCAACCGGCGCACGTTGTGTTGCTTTCGCCTTGGCTCGACGCGACCCTCTCGAATCCCGAAATCGCGGCGTTTGATCGTATCGATCCGTTTCTCGGCGTCGCAGGATTGAAGTATGGTGGCGCAGTGTATGCGCGCGATGTGGATCCGAAGAGTTATCTGGTGAGTCCGGTGTACGGTAGCTTGAAGAACCTCGCACCGATCACGTTGTTCATCGGTACACGCGACATTCTGTATCCTGATTGTCGCAAACTCTGGAACAACGCAACCGCGGAAGGTGTGAAAATAAATTTCCGTGAGTACAAAGACATGGTCCACAACTGGATGCTCGGCCCCATGCCCGAAGCCAGGCACGCGATTGCAGAAATAATTAGTACAATCAAATGAACGCCAAGGTGAAACAGGAAAATCTATGACTAATCGAGCCAGTGGAACGTTTGAAGTGAAACTAAACCCGCAGGATGAAGGTCCGGACGCACCTGTCGGCCGCATGACGATCGACAAACAATTCGAGGGCGATCTCGCCGGCACGAGCAAAGGCACAATGGTGATGGCGAGCAGCCCCAGCGTCAAAGGATCCGCCGGTTACGTCGCAATCGAAAAAGTCACCGGCACACTCGACGGCCGCAACGGCAGCTTTTATCTACAACATAACGCCACGATGACGCGCGGCGTTGGAGACCTTGCAATCATCGTGATTCCTGACACCGGCACAGACGATCTCGTCGGCCTGCGTGGCAAGATGAACATCATCATTGCTGACGGCAAACACTCGTACGAGTTTGATTACGACCTCGACGACACACCCTGAAATGTTCGACAGCTCAAGCCCTCATCGGCCCATTGCCAGTCACACGCGATCCGGCGGATAATTCGCGCCGTCCAACCCGCGCAAAGATCTCTTGCGCTTCTTTGTGGCTTTCACAATTCTTGAGGCAATGAAGGAGGCAGACCATGGCAAAGATCAATTGGGGTCGACTCATTGTGGGCAGCTTGATCGCCGCGATCATAATGTTTCTCACGGATGGGTTCATTCACGAAACCATCGCGAAGGCCGACTGGAAAGCAGTCTACGATGGCTTGCGAGCGGCTGAGCCTGAACCGCACGGATCCAGTATGGTTTACTTTGCGTTCTTCGAACTCGGTCGCGCTTTCACTGCGATGATGTTCTACGTCACGATGCGTGCGTTCTTTGGTGCTGGCCCAAAGACTGCGGTGCTGGCAGGCATCGTCGGCTGGATTGCGTTTTCACTGACTGGACCAGCACAGTTCATTCCGCTCGGATTCTTTTCGAACGCGCTGTGGCTCAAGGTGGGCGCGATTCATTTGATCACTTCAATTATTGCAACAATTGCCGGCGCGGCGTTGTATAAAGATTCAGCTACGCCTGCGGTAGCCTAACGTTCTAACAGACAGGAATACTGATGAACTTTCAGCCAATTTTTTGGGGCGGGCTGATCGCTGGAACACTCGACATCTGCGCAGCGTGTCTGACGGCGTGGTTGCGAGCGGGCGTTACTCCGATTGGCGTGTTGCAATTCGTAGCGAGCGGCGCGCTTGGTCCGGCGGCATTTCAGGGCGGCATGAAGAGCGCGCTCATTGGCCTTGTGCTGCACTACTTGATTGCGACGATTTGGACAGTCGTCTTCTATTTAGCAAGTCGCAAGTGGTTGTTTCTCATTGAACGACCGGTTCAGTTCGGACTGCTTTACGGTATTGCAGTGTATTTGATCATGACTTTCGTGGTGGTGCCGCTTTCACGCGTTACGCCACGATCGGCGACGTTGACAGGACGCACGATCGGCATACTGACGATCATGTTTTGTATTGGTCTACCCATCGCATTGATCGTGCGACGATTCTCGCGATGATGATGTTTTGTCCGAACTGCGGCACTCAAAACTCGATCGAGCAGAACTTCTGTCGCGCTTGCGGCTTGAGTCTCGAGAAGACTGCGCTCTCATTATCCGAGCAGCTTCCCGCGAAAGTAGATCGAAGCAAACAGGCGCAAAAGGAACGGCTCGAGAAGCTGGGAGTTGCAGCGTTGTGTGTGTTTGGTTTTGGTTTGCTTAGCCTGCTCCTGTTTCTGATGGGCCAAAAGCTTATCAGTAAGGGAATGTTGGGAATCTTGGCGATGGTTGGAGTTCTCATCATGATCGTTTGCGGGCTTGCTTCAGTAATACTCTTCGCGAAAGCGAAAGATCTGGACGAGAAGTTACCAACCCGACGCCAACCAGACCTCTCTCGCACTGAAACAACCAAAGATCTTTTGACTGAAGGTCACTTCGAGCCAGTGCCAACAGTAACGGAACGCACCACCGAACTGTTGGCGGTGAACAAGCGCGACACCAATCGTCACTAGCCGGTAGTAACCTTCCGATGGCAAAAGTCAGTCTGATCATTCCAACCTTTAATCGCCCACATTTGCTGGAGCGGTGCGTGGACAGCGCGCGGAAGGCCGGATCCAGTGTCGAGGCCATCGTCGTCGACGATGCGTCGTCTGACGAGACGGCGAGTGTTTGCCAAAAGCTGCGCGAGATCAAATACGTGCGGCTGGATTCAAACAGGGGCGTTGCGGGCGCCAGAAATGAAGGACTACGTGCGAGCGATAGTGAGTTCGTAGGGTTTTTGGATGATGACGACCTGCGTCTTCCGAATTCAATCGACGCGCAGGTAAAACTACTTGACGCGAATCCTGAAGCAGGAATGGTTTACGGCCGTGCGCTCTACGGCGACGAGGAATGTCGCCCAAAGGATGACTCTTATCCGGACGAATGTCCGCAGGGAGACGTTTTCTGGGAATTGATGCAATGGAATTTCGTCCCGTGCCTGACCGTCATTTTTCGGCGCACGTGCCTGGAACTCGTAGGTCTACTCGACGAGTCAGCCGCAGGTGTTGACGACTGGGATCTATGGGTAAGAATCAGCGAATTGTATCCCGTCCTGGCGACTGAGCACGCAGTAGCGATTTGGCGCCAGCCGACGCCAACGTCGGGACAGTTCTCTTTCCGAGCAGATCGAATGCATCGTCGCGCACACCGGCTGCACCGTGATAAGTGGCTTCGACTACCGCGCTCGCTGCGTGCCGATGAGGAATGTCGTAACCAGGCTTCACGTTCTTTCGCCGATCGCGCCACGCAACAAATGATTTCGGAAGCTGCGTCAAGGCTTAGAGCCGGACGCGGAATCGATTCGATTCGGCTGGCGTTCGAAATGGCGCGACTATATCCTCGCGCAGCGGTGAGACATGCGCTGCGCGCCTCAGTGGGAAGTCGGGACGTGTTTTCTGACTAGTCGAGATCACTTAATGAAGATTCACATATGCAGTGGCACGAAATAAGCGGCTGGTTTCAGTGGCGATCTGCGCAGGAAGAGGCGGCGCGTCACTTTCCCGAAGACAGTTTTTTCGTCGAAGTCGGGACTTACCTCGGTCGCAGCATTTGCTCTTTGGCGGAAGTCTCGGAGCAAATCGGAAAGACCTTTACCATAATAGGGATTGACACATGCCGTGGCAGTGGTCCGGAAGGACCTCGACGCAAGAACTATCACGAGGCGGCGGTTAGCCGCGGTGATGGTACTTTCGCAAGCGAGCTTCACAAGAACATTTTGGAATGCGGGTACGGCGACGCGATTATGCTCATAGTCGCGGATTCGGTGAACGCGTCTCGCATGTTCTCGAATGCATCGCTCGATTGGGTCCACCTGGATGCGCGCCACGACTATGCGAGCGTGAAGAACGACATTGAGGCATGGTTACCAAAGGTTAAGGCAGGTGGCTGGCTCTCTGGTGATGATTACGACGACGTCAAATGGCCTGAAGTGGTGAGAGCTGTGCACGACCTCTTGCCTGGCGCAAAGCCATGGTCGACTCAGCAATGGCGCTGGATCGTTCCCCGATAAAACCTCGTCGCCAATCGAACATTGTGGAACGTACTGTAGGGGCGGCCCTCCGTGGCCGCCCTTTGTTGAAATCGTATTCGCCGAACTCGAGGTTGTCGCCGCTTGAATTCTGTTTGCTCAACCGAGGGCGGCCACGGAGGGCCGC
>DASWUM010000019.1:0-31235 GCA_036401595.1 Pyrinomonadaceae bacterium | reverse complement strand
GGTAGCGACCTGGTCAACCATCATTGTCAAAAATCGTTAGGAAATATCACATCCTAATCACTGACCAGGTCGCTACCGCTCCCTGTACTGACCCGATCCAAGAATGAGTCGGCACACTCATTGCTCTGCGGTGTGAGGATCGGAATGCCAAATTGAAATTCCTCAGGAGCCACTGTTCATGAAGAAACTTTGGATAGTTTTTATTGCCATCTTTGTCTGTTCGTTCGCCGTGCTTGGCTGGGTAGGCACAGAAATATTTCGGCAGGCGCCACCAATTCCGCGCGAGGTCGTCACGACTGACGGACAGGTGCTCGTCTCCGGCGACGACATTAGAGACGGACAGAATGTTTGGCAGGCCATGGGCGGAATGGAAATGGGCTCGATCTGGGGCCACGGTTCATACGTCGCGCCCGACTGGACCGCGGACTACCTGCACCGTGAATCGCTCTTCATCCTCGACACCTGGTCGCAAAAAGATTTTGCGGCAGCGTACGACAAGGCCACTTCCGAGCAGCAAGCAATCCTGCGTCAACGCCTTCAGGATCTCGTGCGCAAGAATAATTACGACGCAGCGAGCGATCGTTTGACTATTGAACCGATTCGAGCCCAGGCATTCGAATCGAATCTGAAACACTACTCGTCGTTGTTCACGGACGGCAGCAGCAACTATGCGATTCAGAAGAACGCGCAATCCGATCCGGTAAAGCTTCGCCAACTGAGCTCTTTCTTTTTCTGGACCGCGTGGGCGTCGGCGGCCAATCGCCCGGACAACACGATTTCTTACACGAGTAACTTTCCGTCTGAACCTTTGGTGGGAAACGTTCCGACGAGCAGCGCAATTATCTGGACCGGTGTCAGCGTGATCATGCTGCTCGCCGGCATCGGCTGGATGGTCTGGTTCTACGCAAACAAAGGTGAGGGCGAAGTAGTTTCGCAGGAGATCCCGGACCGAGATCCGCTGATCGGCGCGAAACTGTCACCGTCACAGCGAGCCACCGTTAAGTATTTCGTCGTCGTCACGCTGTTGTTCCTGCTGCAAATCGCGATGGGTATGGTGACCGCGCACTATGGCGTCGAAGGTCAGGGTTTTTATGGCATTCCGCTCGCGCAGTATCTACCTTACGTCGTTTCGCGTACGTGGCACTTGCAGCTCGGTATTTTCTGGATCGCAACCGCGTGGCTGGCCGCCGGTCTCTTTATCGCGCCATTCATTTGCGGCTACGAACCGAAGTATCAGAAGCTCGGTGTCGATGTTCTTTTCGGAGCACTCTTGATCGTCGTGTTGGGCTCTATGGCGGGACAATGGATGTCCGTCATGCACAAACTTCCCGGCAGTCTCTGGTTCTGGTTTGGACATCAAGGATATGAGTACGTTGACCTGGGAAGAGTTTGGCAAGCCGCTCTTTTCGTCGGCCTGCTCTTGTGGCTGTTTCTGATCGCACGCACAGCCATTCCTGCGCTGAAACAAAAAGGCACCGCAAAGTCGCTGATCGTTCTCTATTTTCTTTCTACTACGGGCATCGCGCTCTTCTATAGTCCGGGACTGTTTTGGGGAATGCGTTCTCACATTTCGGTGGTCGAGTACTGGCGCTGGTGGGTGGTCCATCTTTGGGTTGAAGGCTATTTCGAGGTTTTTGCGACCGTGGTGATCGCGTTTCTGTTTGCAAAGCTTGGTGTCATTCACGCTGAGAGTGCGGCCAGGGCATCACTTCTTTCCGGCGCGATCTATTTGACCGGCGGCATCATCGGCACGCTGCATCATCTCTACTTCGCCGGCACACCGACAGTCGCACTCGCGCTCGGATCTGTTTTCAGTGCACTCGAAATTGTGCCGCTCCTGCTGGTCGGCTACGAAGCAGTTGCGAACATTCGTCGTGCGAAGGCGAGGGCGTGGCTGGCGCAGTACAAGTGGGTGGTTTATTTCTTCGTCGCAGTTGCGTTTTGGAATCTGGTCGGCGCCGGAATCTTTGGGTTCATGATCAATCCACCGATTGCGCTCTATTACATGCAGGGACTGAACACGACGGCGGTGCACGCACACGGCGCGCTCTACGGCGTCTACGGCACGCTTGGGCTCGGGTTAATGCTGTTTTGCTTGCGCGCGATGAAGCCTGAAGTCGTTTGGAAGCATCGACCAATCTGGCTCGCGTTCTGGGCGATTAATATTGGACTTATGCTGGAGATTGTTTTGAGTCTGCTCCCGGTTGGCTTACTGCAGACTTATCAATCCGTCTCGGTCGGCTATTGGTCGGCACGCAGTCCGGAGTTTCTGCAGACTGACTTGATGCAAACGCTGCGCTGGATGCGCATGATTGGGGATACAGTGTTCGCCGTCGGCGCGATCGCGTTTGTTTATTTTGCATTCGATTTGATTGTGCGGCAGCGAGGCGCACGCGTCGCCGTGCCTACGGACGTCGCAGTGGAGACGGTGTGAGATTGTTCAAGTCGCTCGGACCGTACTGTAGGGGCGGCACTCCGTGGCCGCCCCTGCGTTTGCATTCTCGCGGTTTGATTTCGACACAGGGGCGGCCACGGAGGGCCGCCCCTACAGTACGTTCCGAGGGACCTGAAGTATCCGCCTGCCGTTGGCGGGATTTATGCGGGTCGGGATTAGTACTCAAGCTTGCCGTCGTACATCATCTCTCCGACCTTGAAACGCATGTTTAGATTCACCTTCGCGATTGCGGACACAAACCTGACTTCGCCGCTCCCGTCATTCAGAAAAGGTCGTTCGTCCACGATTCGGTAGAAGATGAACTTCGCGCCTAATCCGTCCGTACTCGGAGCCTGGTACACATGTAAATAGATACGCCGTCCATCTTTGCGCTCGAGATACGTATTGTTCTTCAGCGACGCCGTGGTCGCACTCGCAAACGCCTGCAGCGCAGCCGCCGAGAATCTTTGATCGCGTGACTCAAACCCGACAACGACCGCGATCCAGTTATCAAACTTACGCTCCACAAAATCATTCATGTACAACTTGACCTTCGGATCTTCAGTCGGTTGGTCCAAAGCGATCAGCCGTGCGAACGCCTGCCGGACCGGCTTGGCGGAAAGAAAACGAATCCGATACTTCACATCGGTCGCCTGATTAGTCGCTCCACCACGTTCGTCACGCGTCGGGTCGGCATTACTCCTTCCCGTTCGCGCATCAGGGGCAGCTTGTGGACGAAACATCATCTCCGACGTGTCAGTCTCGGTTTGCGTCTTTCCCCAGGACGAATCGTTGAGTATCGTCTCCGCCTCCTTCCGCGACCACTCCTGCCACGGCTTCACTTTCTTTTGTGCGTTGCTGGTTGAGGTGATGACGGCGGCAAGTACGACTATGCTGAGGGACAGTTTCTTCATACGCCTGGAGCTTCCAAAATTTTGAATGTTGGAACGACAAGGATTTACGAGGCGCAAGCTCCGTGCCTTTTGCGAGAGGACGCACGCAGCCTAATGGCGGTGGATGATCTTGCTGGATTTGGATCGGCGTTATTCTGAATCCTGAATGTGGCGGTGGGGCCACATTCAATTTTTTAGAGCGCGCAGTGTTCGTTTACGGCTTTAACGCAACGCGGATTGCTTCACTAACCTGATCCAAAGCGGCCTGCGTGGCGGGAACGTTGCGAATTCCGTTGAGCAACACAAAGTCGTGGATCATGCCGTTGTAACGCGTCGCAGTCACCTCAACGCCAGCTTCCTTCAACTTGCGCGCGTAGGCCTCACCTTCATCACGCAGCGGATCGTTCTCGGCAGTGATCACGAGTGCGGGCGGAAGTCCGCGAAGTTGATCGATGCTCGCCTGTAACGGCGCCGCGTACGGATTTCTGCGTGCCTTCTCATCCGGCGCATAAATGTTCCAGCCAAATTCCATGAAAGCGCGCGGCAGGAAACGTCCGGTGGCGTAATTGCGATACGAATCCGTCTCGAAGTTCGTATCGGTCGCGGGAATCAGCAGCACTTGAAGACGGATGTTTGGACCACCGCGTCCTTTTGCCATCAAGGTTAACGCCGCCGACATATTGCCACCCACGGAATTTCCGGCGACCGCCATTCGACTTCCGTCAACACCAATCTCCGCGCCATGTGCGGCCACCCACTTTGCAGCGGTGTAGATCTGCTCTACCTGCGTCGGAAAGACAGCGTCAGGTATCGGTGTGTACTCGACAAAAACTGCTGCCGCTCCCGAACCAACCACCAGATCGCGAACGAGGCGTTTGTGATTGTTGAAGTCGCCCGCGATCCAAACGCCGCCGTGGATGAAAAGAAGAACCGGCAAAGTTCCACTCACCTTCTCCGGTTTCACGATGTAGAGCTTTACGCTCTGACTTTTTTCAGAGATTGTCTTTTCCGAAATGGTGACTCCGGAAACGTCGACTGGAGTCTTTGCTTGCAGTCCTGCGAGGGTTGCTCGAACCTGTGGTCCAGGTAATTCCCAAAACGGACTGCTGTCTTTATTGACGTCTGCGAGAAATGCGCGGACTTGCGGGTCGATACGCGGATCCGTTGCTGCGTCGGGTGCGACGGTAAGTGCTGTTTGTGCTGATGCTACTTGTGCCATGATTACTACTCCTAGAAATAAAGTTAGTATCGAACTGAAGAATTTCATTTGCTCTGTCCTTTCAATCACACTCTAAACACAGCTATATCTGGTTTCTGTTGTCTATTTGCTCCAATCCATTCTGATTTGCAGTTTGTTGTTTCGGGGCACCACCTTGGAGTGCGCCAACTTCCTGGCGCTTTGGTATTTTTACCAAGGCGGTGACAAGTCACCGCACTCCAAGGAGGCGCCTGGAGATAACTACAGGATCTAACCTGATGATTTTGATGGTCCCAGGGGTGTAAGCTTTTTAATATGGTTCACAGATCGCAATCTATGACAATCACATGACTGTGTTCGTCAGACTCAAACGCAATTTTTCGTGGTTCGTTCTGTTCCACTGTCTACTCTTATTTCTCACCACCAGCTCAGCGCATGCACTCGATCCGAATCGACGCATTTCCCAGTACGGACACACCGCCTGGCGAATGCAGGACGGCATCTTCAACAGCATCCCAAACGTAATCTCGCAGTCTGCGGATGGCTACATCTGGATCGGCACCCAAGCAGGTCTGCTCCGCTACGACGGCTTACGATTTGTTCCTGGAACGACAGCCTCCGGTCAACCTCTGCCCGACGTCCGAATCACTTCGTTGCGAAAGGCGCGCGACGGCAGTTTCTGGATCGGCACGCCTTATGGTCTAAGCCGCCTCAAGAACGGCGAACTGATCACTTACTCGACTGCGATCGGCATCAGCACCATCATTGAAGACCACGAAGGAACCATCTGGGTCACTCGATATCGCATCACTGACGGAAAGGGACCTCTTTGTCGCGCTATCGATCAAAGTCTCCAATGTTACGGAAAAGAAGACGGCATTCCCGTGACGTACGGCGTCGGATTGGCTGAAGACAGTTTGGGTAGCTTATGGGTCGGCGCATACGCACTGGTGCGCTGGCGTCCGGGTTCGACAGCGACTTTCTTTGAAGACGAACTAAAACACTTGAAGGGCAATCCGGGTGTGCTCGACATCGCCGCTGGTCCATCCGGATCAATCTGGATTGCACTCGAGGGCAAAGGCCCGCATCTGGGTGTGCGTCACTACGCCGACGGCAAGTGGGCCAGCTATGCCGTACCCGGATTTGACGGCTCTCAAATAAGCGCACAGAGCCTGTTCATGGATCGCGACGGCGCGCTCTGGATCGGCACAGACGCTGACGGCCTCTATCGCATTTACAATGGGAAAGCGGATCACTTCCGCGCCGTGAACGGTCTGTCCGGCGATTCTGTGATCAGCTTCTTTCAGGATCGAGAGGGAAACCTCTGGGTAGCAACCAACGGCGGAGTTGACCTCTTTCGAAATACCCCACTGATAACTTTCTCGGCCCAGGAAGGTGTCGCCGCCTCGAACGTTCGATCCGTTCTCGCCTCGGCTGATGGTTCGCTTTGGATTGCGGGTAAAGACAGTCTCGACAATCTTCGCAGCGGCGAGTTCTCTTCCGTCAAAAATGGCCAGGGATTGCCGGGAGAATCCGTGTCGGCAATGTTCGAAGATCGTAATGGCCGCTTGTGGCTTGGCGTAGACGACAAGTTGATGTCCTACGAACGCGGGAAGTTCGTCGAGGTGTCACAGCCGGACGGACAGCCATTGGCAGTTGGAGGTCACGTCGTTGGCCTTGCAGAAGATCTCGACCAGAACATCTGGGCGATCGCATACACAGTTCCTCGTCGTCTGTATCGAATCAAAGATCAAAAAGTTCGGGAAGAGGTTCCGGTAACTGACATTCAATATGCGTCATGGCTCGCCTCAGATAATGAGGGCGGCATCTGGCTGGGTTCTTACAGCGACAATAAAATCGCGCACTATCGCAACGGACAATTACAAGTCGTGTCGCTGCCACAGCGTGAGAGATCTCTCATCGTCAATAATCTGCTGGCTGAATCCGCCGGCTCGGTTTGGGTGGCGACGAACGGTGGTCTATTCAGATGGAAAGACGGGCAGGTGCGGGATCTTGGAATTAAAAACGGCCTGCCCTGCTCTTTGATATTCAGCATCATCAAGGACGATCGCGGTTCACTGTGGCTGTACACAAACTGCGGGCTCGTGAGCATCGCGCAATCCGAACTCGATAAATGGTGGGATCATCCCGACAATCGCGTCGCGATCACAACCTTCGAAGCGCCAGAGGGCGTGCGACCCGGGAACACACCTTCTCAACCAAAGGCTACCAGGACGGCTGATGGTCGACTGTGGTTTTCGAATGGATTGTCCGTGCAGGCAGTTGATCCCAACAATCTATTCAAGAACGACACGCCTCCGCTCGTCGTAATCGAAGGAATCGTGGCTGATCGGAAGAGTTACTTGCCCGTCGAAAAGCTGCGTCTTCCAGCCCTGACCACCGGTCTCGAAATCGACTACACCGCACTCAGCTTCGTGTTGCCGCAGAAGGTAATGTTTCGTTACAAGCTCGACGGTTTCGACGTCGACTGGCAGGAACCAGGCACGCGTCGCCAAGCCATCTACAGCGATCTTGGACCAGGAAACTATACGTTTCACGTTATCGCTTCAAATAACGACGGTGTCTGGAACGAAACCGGCGCGACGCTGAGCTTCAACATCCCCCCTGCCTGGTATCAAACGATTTGGTTTCGATTGCTATGCATATTCGCTGTTCTGCTGATCCTGTTTGGTCTGTATCGACTCCGCGTGCGACAGCTCGCGCGCGCTATCAGCCTCAGATTTGATGAGCGACTGGGTGAACGCACTCGCATCGCGCGAGATCTTCACGATACGTTCCTGCAGACGATTCAGGGATGCACGATGGTTGCTGATGACGCGCTGGAGAGGTCAGCCGATGCCGAGTACATGCGTCGTGCGATGGAGCGGTTGTCCAAGTGGCTGAACCAGGCGACTGAAGAAGGACGCGCGGCACTGGATTCCCTGCGCACCTCTGCGACGGAGAGAAACGATCTGGCCGAGGCGTTTCGGCGCGCCACGCAGAACGGATTAGTTCCGCCGTCGATGATGGTTGATTTGGTAGTCGTCGGCGAGTCGAAGGATATGCATCCGATAGTTCGCGACGAAGTCTTCCGGATTGGTTACGAAGCGATTCGCAATTCGATTGTGCATTCGAAGGCGACCTTGCTACGAGTTGAGCTGAGATACGAACAGGATCTTTCGGTGAGTGTAAAAGACAATGGCGTCGGTATTGATCCAACTGTAGTGAGTCACGGGAAAGCTCATCATTTCGGTTTACCGGGAATGAGAGAACGAGCCGCACGCATTGGTGGCAAGCTCACTCTTGTCACTTCGGCAACGTCCGGGACGGAAGTGATTATTACTGTGCCGGGATCTATTGTGTTCAGGAAATCTTCAGCCACAGATTACGCCGATTCACACCTGAAGTAACCCGCGTCTGATTGCGATTGTCACCGCATGTGTTCGATCGTTGGCCTGAAGCTTATCTACCAGGTTCTTGATGTGAAAGTTGACGGTCGTCTCCGCAATCGAAAGCTCGTCGGCAATCTGCTTATTGCGAAAGCCGTCTCGGATGAGTCGCAAGACGTCCATTTCACGATCGGTGAGATTCTCTTCGCCGAGGTGTTCGGCGAGACGTGCCGCCACGTCGGGAGGAACATGACGTTTGCCTGAATGAACCGATCGGATGACGTCGAGCAGTTCGTTCTTTGGCATGCTCTTGAGAATGTAGGCGAAGGCGCCGGCGCGTAGCGCGCGCTGGATCTCGCCATCGCCATCGGAAGTTGTCAGCATGATGACGCGGGCGCTGGGAAACTCGCCGCGGATACCAATCAGAGCGTCAATGCCGTCGCTGCCGGGTAGACGCAGGTCCATGAGGGTGATGTCCGGGCGGCAACGGCGAAACTCAGACATGGCTTCGACGGCATTCGTTGCTTGTGCGACGAAAAGCATGTCCTGCTGAGAGTCGATGATCGTGCGCAAACCCTCGCGAAACACGGGATGATCTTCAACGCTCAGAATCCGAATGGGTCTGGCTTCGTCCAAAGCAGCACCTCCGCCGTCACTCTATACAATCGGATTGAGGTGGATCTATTGGACTAAAGTATCGGTTTCCATTGTGTTGAAGTAAACCACGGATAAAACGGATATACATCCGGATTTTATCCGTGTCATCCGTGGCTACGCTGCTTTTGACCGAACGGGTGCGGGTTCCGCAGGTGCAACTTCGCTGCGAGCTTTCGTTTTCGGACGAGACGTCAATAACGGCAGCAGCGCCGAAACCGCCATCACTCCAGCAATAATGTGCAGCGGACGAACATACGATCCGGTGCTCTGCCGCAAATACGCAATCAACAATGGTCCAACGGCGCTCGCAGTTCCCCACGCCGTCAACATCAACCCGTAAATCGGCCCAACATTCTTCGAGCCGAAGTAATCCGCGGCGAATGCCGGCATCGTGCCAAAGCCGCCCCCGTAACACATCAGCACGACAAAAGTCAGCACTGTCATCCCACCAACCATGTGCGCGTTGGCAAGCAACACGAACAGCAATACCTGTAACAGAAACATCACCAGAAACGTCGCACGTCTCGTAATCAGATCCGACACCCACGCCCAGAACACTCTGCCAACCGCGTTGCCAATGCTGGCCACACCAACCATGCTCGCCGCCACCACCGCACTCACGCCGACGAGCTCCTGAAACAACGGCGCCTCCTGCGAGATGACTGAAATGCCCGCAAACGTGTTCAGGAAAAGTAACAGCCATAACGCGTACCACTGCCACGTTCTCAGCGCGCCGCCCAGCGTGTAATCACTTCCAGCACGTTGCGATACCTCAGCGGCAGTCGGCGTCCAACCAGCCGGTCGCCAACCCTCAGGCGGATTCTGCATGAAGAACGCTGTGACAACGGTGACGATCAGATACGCCACACCAAGATACGCAAACGTATTCAGCACTCCCACACTTTGAATCAGGTACGTTGCCACCGGCGCGGTAATTAACGCGCCCGCTCCAAATCCGCCAACCGCAATGCCAGTAATCAGTCCGCGTCGATCGGGAAACCACTTGACCAGCACGGCCACCGGAACGATGTAGCTAAACCCAAGACCCAGTCCGCCGATCACGCCATAACTGAGATACAACCACCAGAGTTTGTTGGCAGAAAAGCTCGCCAGAAAAACTCCGAGTCCGTAAAGCACGCCGCCCGTGATCGCGACGACGCGCGGCCCTTTGCGATTGAGCCACAAGCCGCCAAAGAACGCCGCGACTCCGAGCACAAAGATACTGATCGTAAACGTCAACGTGACTTCAGAAATCGTCCAGTGAAATTGATTCGCGAGTGGCGTTCGAAAAACACTCCACGCGTAGACCGCGCCTAAAGCGATTTGCATGAATATCCCGGCAACAGCAATGATCCATCGATTATTAGTTCGCATTTTCCCTTACCTTGTTACTCAAGTTTTTTCCAAACATTTCCAGGAGATCGTTGAAGGCTGCGAGGCCGCGTCGAAAGTCCGCATTGAAAAACGTGCGCAGGAGTTTGAAAAGACCGGGCGGCTTTGCTTCTTCGCGATTCGCCTGGACCAGTGCTTTTGGTAACGCTCTCGTAAGATCGCTGAGCAGTTCCGGTTCGATTTCCCCGAGTGCCCTAATTAGAAGGAGTGCATTGCGTGAAGCGCGAATTGATGCCGCGTCACTGGCGACAGCGACTGCCTGCTGTACGACCAGTTCGCCGCCACCCAACGTTCCGCGCATCAACTCGAGAACGCCCTTGTCATGCATGAGCTGCAAGACTTCGTAAGCAGCCAAAATCGCCTCCGCATGTTTTGCGGGCGCAGCTTCAAGTCGCACATCCAATTCGTGTTGCGGATTGCGAGGCGCCAGAGTCAAAGGTATTGGTTGGGCCATAGTCTTTCTCCTTATCAGCTCGCACGCAGCGGTTGAATCTGAACGAGTTTCGGTCCTGGTATTCGATAGTCTGCACGACGCCACTTGCGTTCGACTTCAACGCCGCGTTGGGGCGTCGGGTGTCCCCAACGCGAGTTAGTCCTGGGCAGTGGACTCTCGCCGACTTCGCCCAAAACAGTCATCTTCACCGCGACTTCTTTGAAAGCGGGCGTGTGCGTTACCGGATCGGTAAAGCTGCTCGTCAACCGGTTGATCGGACTCTCGACCGAGTTCATCGGCACGTACAACTCTTTGCCACGAACGCGATCCGTCACGACGGCACGCAGACGAAGCTTTCCGTAGCGCGAAGTGAGTTGGACCCAACTTCCGGTCGTGAGCTTTCGCTCTGCCGCCAACTCCGGCGAGACTTCAACAAATGTGTCCGGCGTCTTTCCCTTGATTCCCGCAGTGCGATACGTAAGGTTCCCCTCATGAAAATGCTCAAGCAGTCGACCGTTGTTGACATGTAGATCAAACTCCGCGTCAGGCTGCTCCTGCGGCTCGTGCCACTGCGTCGGAAATAGTCGCGCCTTGCCGTCCGGAAAGAAAAACTCTTTCGTGTACAGCAACGGTTGATCTCTGCCGTCGGCTGCCACGGGCCATTGAAGAGATTTGTATCCTTCAAGTCGGTCGTAACTGACTCCGGCAAACATCGGAGTAAGCGCAGCGATCTCGGCCATCACTTCGGACGGATGCTCATACTTCCAACCCGCGTTCATGTGGTTTGCGACATCGCGAATGATCTGCCAGTCAGGCCGGCATCCCTCGAGCGGTTCAAACACTTCGTAGAGACGCTGAATGCGGCGTTCACTGCTGGTAAAGGTGCCATCTTTTTCCAGACTCGGCGCCGCCGGCAGGACCACGTCTGCAAAATGGCAAACGTCTCCGAAAAATATTTCCTGAATGACCATGAACTCGAGTTTCGCGAACGCATCGTCAACATAGTTGGCATTCGAATCGACGATGCTCATCTCCTCGCCGATGATGTACATGGCTTTGAGCTTGCCCGCATGAATAGCGTCAACCATCTGGTGATTGTCGAGACCCGTGGACGTTGGCAGACTCACTTTCCAGTAATCTTCGAAGCGCGTGCGAATCGCTGGATCGTCGACCGATTGATAACCGGGAAAATTGTTTGGCATTGAGCCGTTGTCGCTGGCTCCCTGCACGTTGTTGTGTCCGCGCAGCGGATACGCGCCGGTGCCGGGCCGCATGTAGTTGCCGGTGACGAGCAGCAAATTCGAGATCGCTGTCGACGTATCGGAACCCATGCTGTGTTGCGTGACACCCATGGCCCAGCAGATACACATTGACTTCGCTTCCGCGATCATGCGGGCCACCTTCTCCAGCGTCTCGATCGGCAGGCGGCAGCGTTCCGAGGCAAACTCCAGCGTGAACGGTTCGAGACTTTTGCGATACTCGTCAAATCCGTTTACGTAAGCGTTAATGAATTCGGTCTTTGCAAAGCCGTTATCGATCAGGTAGCGCGTCACGGCTGACAACCAGATCAGATCGGTGCCGGGTTCGGGATGGATAAAAAGATCGGCACGTCGCGCCATTTCGTTTTCGCGCAGATCCGAAACGATCACCTTTTGACCGTGAAGTTTTTGAGCACGCTTGATGCGTGTGGCAAGCACTGGATGACTCTCGGCCGTGTTACTGCCGACGATCAGGACTAGATCAGACGCGGCGATGTCCGTGAACGAACCCGAGTCGCCGCCGTAACCGACTGTTCGAAACAATCCGGTGGTTGCAGGTGATTGACAATAACGCGAGCAGTTGTCGATGTTGTTTGTGCCAACTACCGCACGCGCGAGCTTCTGCATCAGGAAGCTCTCTTCGTTCGTGCACTTCGAAGATGAAATCAGGCCGATCGAGTCCGGACCATTGGCCGCTTTGATCTCATTGAAACGTCGAGCTACCAGGCTTAACGCTTCTTCCCAACTCGCTTCCCGGAAAACTCCGTTCTCGCGAATGAGCGGCGTCGTCAAACGGTCTTCGCTATTGATGTGATCCCACGCAAATTTTCCTTTGATACATGTTGAGACGCCGTTTACCGGCCCGTCGTGTGGTTCGATCTTGAGAATGTGCCGATCCTTGGACCACACGTCGAAGCTGCAACCCACTCCGCAGTACGTGCAGACTGTCTTCGTGCGCCGAATGCGCGACTCGCGCATCGCTTCCTCCGCTTCGGAAACGCGCATGATCGGTCCAAAACCAACCTCTGGCTCAACGCCTTTAACGAGATCGATCATGCCTTCGAGGGCTGGCTTCGGCAGTCCAGTCAAGAACCCCGCATGGCCCAGCATCGATGTTTCCATCAACGCGTTGCACGGGCAAACGCTCACACAATGACCGCACGACACACAGCTCGACTCACCTATTGTCGAGCCGCCGTCCCACAACACGCGCGGATGCGGATCTTCCCAGTTGATCGAGAGCGTTTCGTTAACTTCGAGGTTCTGGCATGCCTCCACGCAACGGCCGCACAGGATGCACTGGTTCGGATCGTAACGATAAAAAGGATTGGTGTTGTCTACCGCGTATGGCTTCGTATGAAACGGAATTTTCTGATGCTCGATACCCAACAACTTGGTTGTGTTGTGCACGGTGCAGTTGCCGTTGCTGTTGTCGCAGACAGTGCAGTAAAGGAGATGATTGCTGAGTATGCGATCGAATGCTTCTCGTTGAGCCTCGCTCGCAGCCGCGGAGTTTGTAGCGACACTCATGCCCTGGGAGACTCTGGTGGCACACGCCCTGACGAGCTTTCCGTCAATCTCGACCATGCATGTGTCGCAGGTTTGAATGGGACCGAGTTGCGGGTGATAGCAAACCTGAGACAACTGGATTCGGGCACGATTGATTACGTCGATCAAGAGTTCATCGGTTGATGCGTCCTGGATCACGCCGTCGACGGTAATGGCAAGTTGCTTCTCGACAGTTGCGTAATGCGTGCCGGGGTAACCATTAGAATTAGCCCCATGAGTGACTGGTTCAAGTGTCTTGACCATGCTGGTGTCTCCTGCTTCCCCCACGCTCGAAATTTTTCCGTCTATAGTTCAAGGTCACTCAGACCCGGATGATCGTCGGGACGACGACCGAGCGGCCAGTAGTACTTGCGCTCCGATTCCTTGATCGGTAAATCGTTGATGCAAGCAAAACGACGACGCATCAATCCGTTGTCATCAAATTCCCAGTTCTCGTTTCCATACGAGCGAAACCAATTCTGTGCGTCGTCGTGCCACTCATAGGCAAAACGAACGGCGATGCGATTCGCGCCAAACGCCCACAACTCTTTGATCAGTCGATAATCCAATTCTCGCGACCACTTGCGTTTCAGCAGCGCGATAATCTCCGCGCGACCGTTGGCAAACTCGACTCGGTTTCGCCAGCGTGAATCCGGCGAATAAGCCAGCGCCACCTTTTCCGGATCGCGCGAATTCCACCCGTCTTCAGCCAGCCGAACTTTCTGAATCGCAGTCTCACGCGTGAAAGGCGGAAACGGCGGTCGCGGCACGGCCACGTTCAGCTTGTCGTCAACAATTGCCTGCGTTGAGCTCATAAGCACCTCCTGATAAATATCCAACGGCCACATGGTCCGCTCCCGCGTTACAGCTCACGCACAATCTCCGTCAGGAACCAATGTCGGCGCTCTGCCTGGTCGATCCAAATTTCAATAAAACTCGCGGTGGCAACGTCGCCATACTTGTCGCAAAGTGAATGTGTGGCACGCAGCGAATGGATGAACCTGCGATTGTCCTCACGGAGTTCACCAAGCATTTCTGCGGCAGTGACGTATTCCTGATCGTTGTCCTTGAGACGCTGGTTTCTGGCTATGTCGCTGATAGAGCGAATGGTTGTCCCGCCGATCTTGCGCGCTCTTTCCGCGATGTCGTCGCTGATTGAGAAGATCTGATCGGCATGTTCATCGAGCAGCAGGTGGTAATCGCGAAAGTGCGGGCCACTCAGGTGCCAATGAAAGTTTTTTGTCTTTATGTAGAGCGCGAACGTGTCGGCAAGCAGTTGACGCAAGGAGATCGAGATCTCCGAGACTGCTTCATTGCTCAAATCTGTTATTAGTGCCGCCGCATCCTGCTCGGCGAGTCGTAATGTGTTAGTGGCCATCGGTTCTTTTCCTTTTGCTAGGGATTTCAAACACCGGCACGATAGCAGCGCGTAAATTGACAGTCTTATCGTTCGTTGCTCAAAGATGTCTCTATTTGCTGAATTCAAAATGGCTTCTTGTGACGTTTGTGGCTAATTACGGCATGACCAACGCCCTTCGGTGCACGATGTCGTTGATGCGGGAATCGCGGTCGACCTGGTTCACAAGGGCGAGTGGTGAACCGGCATACATCTCGTATGAATAGGACGGTTTCGAGTCGAGCGTCTGAACTGTCACGAACTCCACCGACTTCAAACCATCGGGAACCTTCGCTCCAAACCAGCGAGCGTCTTCCTGTTGCGTCCACGTAATCAAAGCCAGAAATGCTCCAGCGGGATATGGCTCGTTAGGATTTGTCCGCGCGTGCATAATCGCAGCGTCATTTCCAAACAGCGTCGACATCGTCGAATCCTTTGAATTAACAGTCGCTGCAATCACTCTCCATCCGAGTGGATCGTATGGAAGCGTCTCCGGAAGCGGCGTCCGGCGTTTAACCGGATCCGTGAACACGAAATCGCGATTGCTCATCGGCGTGTGACAATCCACGCAGCCTTGGACGAAATTGGCGTCGCTGCCAAACGGTTGCAGATTCACACCTCGCCAACGCGCGAATCCCCAGCCGAGCGTCGAAGCGAATCTCTTGCTGTCCTTGATCATGAATTCGACTTGTTTGAACTGACCCGGTTGCGCCGAGCCCGATTCATCGGTCAACCGATCCCACGCAACCTTGGCCAGGATTGCGCCGTCAGGCCACGGGTTGATGGTGTTGTTTTCAATCGCACTGATCGCCGCGTCGTTGCCAAGGATCAGCCTGATCGTCTGGTTGTCAAAACGTTCTGAGCTACCAACCACTCGCCAATCTTTGTAATCGGGAATGAACGGGATTCCATTTGGCGCGGGACGAACATCCTGTGCCGGTGGTCCACCAACCCACTTCTGATACTCGTCGATGACAGCACTAAATTGCGCGGTACTCGCTGCCGGTCTGGTCCGGTATGGATCGAGATCGCGTTTGAGGATCTGCAGTTTCTCCGGCGTTACTTTTGACTCGGGATGTAGCAGTGAATAACTCCGTGGTGGCATGACGCCCGCCTGCATTTGATTCGCAATCTCGAAGAGCAAATCCTGCTGGGCCGAACCTTGCACGTGCTGCATTTCAGAAAAGTTCAAATGCTCGCGCGCATTCTTGACGTCTTTCACGACGAGCCAGTAGGCCGGCACGATTCTGTCGAACCACGAAAGACGAGTCTCGTTCGAGTGACAGTTGTAACAAGAGGTGCTGAAGACCTGTTTCACTTCAACCGGCACATTCAGGTCGGCGATCACCGGCGGATTCACCAGCGCCGGCCTCACGAACTGTGCGGCCAGACCGATGACAACAATGACTGCAAGTGCTATCCAGCGAATTCGTGATCTCATTGCTCGTTTCCTTTGCAGTTCGAGACTAGGAAACGAAGATGGAGCGCGTCTTTTGCAGCTTTGCGAGGATCAGCGCTCAATTGCGAGGCGCAGCGTTGATCTGGTTTTAATCAGCACGTCGGACGTGCTCAATAGGTTAGTTGCGTATAACTCTTTAGTGGGGTGTGACTGCTGAAGGAAAGAGGGGGCGAAAGTTTGTACTTTTGGGGGTGTGGCTAAAACGACCATTCTTCTATCTTCAGCGTCGACAGGAACGCAGATCACTGAAGAGGGGTGCCATGCTACAAATTGGTCTTACAGCGCCAACGACTTATCCCGGATCGATCGTTAACCAGATCAGCCTGACAGACAAGTTCAGTGCTCCGATCACGGCTAAACGAGAGAATCGCAGGCAAACACTTTCAACCGACGACATCGCGAGCGCATATCCGGAAGCGATTGTGGCCTCGAGTGATGCCTGCGCCTGGCAAAACATTCGCATCGTCCAATTACAACTCCACGAGTTCGAACTGGTTGCGCCAGTTTCCGAGCAACATTGCATCCTCGTGAATCTCGGCGCTCCGTTGTACATCAAGGCCGACGTCGACGATCACTCCTTTTACGCAGAGATCGAAAACGGACAAACTGCAATCATTCCGGCACAAACAGCGTGGACGGCAGAGGCGACTGGTCCAGAGACTCGCAACTTTGTGTTGCTGTATCTCCGTCCATTTTTCGTCAGGACCACAGCCGCGAACTTTCAGCTCGGCGCCAGCGATCTCGTGTTCAAACCCGAGCTCGGCGTGCAGTCGAATCACATCAGGCACATTGCGTTGTCGCTTTTGGAAGAGTTGAAAGAAGCAAATCTGGTCGGGAAGCTCTACGCTGATTCGCTTGCAATGGCGCTGACATTGCAAATGCTGAAACACTACAGCTCTTTGCGTGATGTGCGCCTGGGTCATGGTGGAATGGCGCCGCACCGTTTGCGAAAAGCGCTGCAACTGATCGATCAGCATCTGGCCAACGAGCAGGAAGGACGAATCGCACTCCGTGTGGTCGCGAAGGAAGTCGGAATGAGTTACTTCCACTTCTCACGCGCGTTCAAACAATCAATCGGCATGACGCCAACCGAATACATCGCGGAGCAACGAATTGAGCGAGCGCGGACATTGATGAGAGACACAACTCTTCCCATCGCCGAGATCGCACTCCGCTCCGGCTTCTCAAGTCAGAGTCACTTTACGACATCTTTTCGCCGCTTCGCTGGAGTCACACCGAGAAGCTTCCGAAGAGGTATGTAACCAGTAGCCACAAAAAAGCACAAAAATCACGAAAGAAGGAAGCGACTTCTTTTGTGATTTTTGCCTTTTTGTGGCTAGTTTGTCTGCGCAAGTGACTGAGAATTTCAGCAACATTAAGAAAGATCGTAATCACAGCGCTACCTAAAATTCACTCACTATGAAAGTTCTCGCAATTTTGCTTTTGGCTCTGGCAAGTCAGTTAAATGTTTATGCCCAAACGAGCAGCCCCACACGCGATCCGGCGCAAGATCCGTTGATAACGCTGCTTGTTAATAAAGGGGTGCTTTCGAAGGAAGACGCGCAAGCAATCGTGTCGGCCGGAGACGTAACGCAGCAACGGGATCGTTTGGCAACTTTACTGAAAGACAAAGGTCTAATCTCCGCGGCTGAATTTGAGACACTGCGAGGTCCAGCAGCAATACCAACCGCAAATACAGGTGAAAAGGTTGCGATCAACGAAGCGCCTGCGAAGACCGCGACGCCAAAATCGCCGCCGCCAACTTTTATCCCGGCCGTTGCTCCAATTCGTCTCTTGTCGATCGATCCGCCACAACGCGAGGGTTTGATACCGGATATCAAGCTTGGCTCGGGCGCGCGTATTAAACCCTACGGTTATTTCAAGACAAGCGTGATTCATGATTCATCTTCACCGCAGGGCAATGATTTTCCGCTGCCACTTTTGGCTGCTGATACCGGTCCGAATGGATCACCAGAGTTTCATCTGAAAGCTCGTGCGCTTCGGCTCGGACTCAATTTTGAGTGGCTCGATCCGGCTCCGAACACAGTCATCACCGGCCGTCTGGAATTCGATTTTGAAGGTGACTTCACACGTGTGAACAATCGCAACATCTCGTCGATCCGATCGAGTCAGCCGTCGCTACGTCTGGCGTGGGCACGAATCGATCGACGCTTCAATGAAAAGATCACCGGGTTTGCCCTATTCGGTCAAGACTGGACCCCATTCGTTTCTTCAACGCTGCCGAACACAATCGAAAACACAAACTTCGGCGGCATCGGTTACGGCGCTGCGTACGAGCGCGCGCCGCAAATCCGAACCGGGTTCAACTACAACTTTGGAGGTGCGCGATCATGGAAACTTCAACCGGAATTTGCAATCGTCTTTCCGGCGTTCGGCGACGTGCCGACAAACGTTGCCGATCAGTTAGGGTTTGGCGAAAGACAAGGCGCCGACTCGAACCGGCCCGCGTCACAAGGCAGGGTCGTGCTGCAATGGCAACTTGATAAAGCAGAAGGCGTTGTGCCGGCGCAACTCATCTTCAGCTTCGAGCATGCGCGCCGCACAGCCATCGTGACCGCCGCAAACGTTCCGGCTCTGTTTAGCGCTGCGTTTCCCGGCGGCGCGGAAGTCAGCAGCGACAGCGATGGTTACAGTGCGGAGTTTCAACTGCCGACACGTTTCGTAACGTTAGTCGGGAAATATTACGCCGGCTCAGATCTTCGTTTCTTTCTCAGCGGCCAGCTCTTGTCAAACTTCAACGACACGTCGGGGCTGAGCTCAATCGCAACCACAGCTTCGATCGACGGAGCGTCCACTGTCGCGTTTGGACTGTTGAATGGAGTTCCGGTAGTCGCGCCGCAACGACCGGCACGCGGCCAGGGCGGATTCGTTCAGCTAGGCTTTCCACTTTCGCGACTCTTTGATGCAGATCCGGCAGGCCGTAATTCGGGTTGGAATGCTTTCGTTTCTTACGGTTTCGATGAAGCAGTCCCACGCGACGCGAGACGGTTCTCGCCTGTACGTGGTCGCAGCGATTTGTTTTCCGGCAACATTCAGTACAAGTTGAATAACTGGGTGACGTTTGGGTTTGAAGAAGGTTACTACCGAACTCGCGCGGCGAATCATTCCGCATTCGATTTTGGTGGACTGCCGCTATTCAGAGGCGTTCCCAGTTACACAACTCACAACGTGCGGTCAGAGTTTGCGACGATATTTACGTTTTAGTATCGAGGAGTGCTCGTCATGAAGATCGGAATCATCGGCGCCGGACACATCGGCGGCAATCTAACACGGAGACTGACAAAGTTGGGCCATCAGGTCCTGGTTGCAAACTCTCGCGGACCGGAAACACTTGCGGCACTCGCTGCTGAAACCGGCGCGTCGGTCGGTACGCCAACTGAAGCTGCGCACAACGGCGAGATAGTGATCGTCACGATTCCCGAAAAGAACATCAAGAATTTGCCGCATGACTTATTTACTGGTGTCGGCGACGAAGTCGTCGTCGTCGATACCGGAAACTACTATCCACAACAACGTGACGGCCGCATCGATCCAATCGAAAACGGGATGACCGAGAGCCGTTGGGTATCTCAACAACTGGGCCGCCCTGTCGTGAAGGCATTCAACAACATCTATTCCGAACACCTGCTGAGTAAAGGCCAGCCCAAAGGAACGCCCGGACGCATCGCTCTTCCCGTTGCCGGCGACTACGCTAACGATAAAGCAAAAGTCTTAAGGCTTGTCGACGAGCTCGGGTTTGATGGTGTCGACGCAGGCACGATCGACGAGTCGTGGCGACAACAACCGGGCACACCAGTTTACGCCGCTGACTTCGATGCCGCCGGTGTTAAAGAAGCACTTTCGCGAGCACATCGGGAACGTCCGCAGGAATTTCGCGCGCGGAAATACAGTTCACGCATTCCTTAAGAAGTGGTGTTCCCCTGGTTTCAACTACCTGGCAGAGCCCTGGAGTTCTAACATGCACGCCCCAAATATTCTTTACGTCGAAGATAACCTTGATACTCGAGAACTCGTCGCTACCGTCCTGGGAATGGAAAACTACCAGGTAGTACTCGCCGCAGGGTATGACGAAGCATTGCGGCTGGCTCAAGTGATGCCATTCGATCTCTACATTATGGACAACTGGATGCCGGGTGGATCGGGCGTCGCCCTTTGCAAGAAACTACGCGAGCGCGATCCGGCGACGCCGATCCTTTTCTACTCCGGAGCGGCTTACGACTGCGACATACGTGAAGCATTGGCGGCCGGCGCGCAGGCGTATCTGACAAAACCTACAGACATCGACACGCTAATTGAAACAATAGGACGCTTAATAGCGACAACAGCCCAGACGGTCGAACACAAATCATTAGCTTCTGCTGCTTAACTTTGCTGATCGTTTTTGTGCTTTTTGTGCCTTTTGTGCTTTTTGTGGCTACTGCCAACCGCCGCCGAGCGCCCGGTAGAGTTGGACCAACGAGAGCAGCTCGTCGCGTCGTGTTTGTGTGAGGCTCAACTCGGCACTGAATAAATCCGTATCGACAACCAACGCATTGAGGAGTGTGTCGACTCCACCTTCGTATCGCAGGTGGGCAAGCCGCGACGCATCGCGCAACGAAGCAACCAGCAGCTCCTGTTGCGCACGAATCTCTCGCACGCGCTTGTATTGCGACAAAGCATTCGCCACTTCCGTGAACGCTGTTTGAATCGTCTGCTGATATTGTGCGATGGCAGATTCACGCTGAGCCTTTTGAAAGTCGACATTCGACTTTAACCGCCCGGCAGTAAAGATCGGTTGCGTGACCTGCGGGACAAATGTCCAGGCTCTACTTGGCCCGGTAAACATTCGCGACAACGAATCACTCTGGAATCCAAACACGCCGGTCAAACTAATTGTCGGAAAGTACGCGGCACGCGCAGCTTTCACGAGAGCATTCTGCGCAAGCAAGAGTTGTTCGGCTGACCTGATATCGGGCCGGCGCTGCAACAACGTGGACGGCAAACCCACCGGCACTTCCGGCAATTGTTTTTGTTCGACGAGCGAAGCGCCACGTGGAATCGCGCTCGGGTTATTTCCCAGAAGCAAACTTATCTGGTTCTCCGTCTGCTCGATTGCGCGTTGCGTGGCGGGTATTGTTTGGGACGCCTGATAGACGAGCTCTTCCGCCTGACGCACATCAAGCAGTGTCGCGAGTCCACCTTGCTGGCGCGCCGTGATCAAACGCAGCGATTCCTGCCGAGCAGCGAGTGTACGATTAGCGATGTCCAGCTCCGCATCCAACTCCAAAAGTGAGAAGTAGTTTGTAGCAACGTCGCTGACAACTAACGCTTGCGCTGTCTTGCGATCTTCTTCGGTTGACCGCAGGTCCGCGCGCGCCGCCTTCGTCTCGTTGCGACGGCGTCCAAACAGATCGATCTCAAACGTCAGCAGATTGAGAAATGCCTCGCCGAAGGATCGCTTCCTGCCACTCAGCCCCGCGACTGTGTCGCCGAAGTTTTGAGATGTTCGCGTCGTGGTCAGATCCACAGAGCCTTCAAACTGTGGGAACTGGTTGGAGCGGACGAGCCCGACATTTGCACGCGCCGCATTGATACGCGCGACTGCGAGCCGCAAGTCGTAATTCTGAGCAAACGCAGTGCGTACCAGTTTCTGAAGCTCCTCGTCCTGGAAGACTTCAAACCATTTCAAGTCTCCGATCGAGTTGTTGTCAGCCGGCGAAGCAGCACCACGAAATTCCTGAGGCACACTCACGGCCGATTGCGCGAAAGCATTACCGCTCGCGATTCCAACCACTAACGCTGTCGTCAATACCTTCTTCATATCCGCGTTTATCCGTGTGAATCCGCGGTAAAAAACCGTTCGATTAAATAAAAGATGACCGGAATCAAAAAGATCCCGATACACGTCGCCGCAAGCATGCCGGTAATTACAACCGTTCCGAGAATTCGGCGTCCCGCCGCGCCCGATGAAGACGCAATCCACAAAGGCACACATCCGAAAATGAAAGCGAACGACGTCATTAATATCGGTCGCAAACGTAGACGCGCGCCCTCCAGGGTTGCATCAACGAGCGGACGACCTTTCGCCAGCTCGTCGCGAGCAAACTCGACAATCAGAATTGCATTCTTCGCCGCCAGTCCGATGAGAACAATCAGACCGATCTGCGAATAGACGTTGAGATCGTACCCGCGCAGAACGAGCCCGACTAAAGCGCCTAAAACTGCCACCGGCACCGAGAGCAGAACCGAAAACGGCAACGTCCAACTCTCATAGAGTGCTGCGAGAATGATGAATACAAACGCGATCGAGAGCGCAAACGATCTCGTCGCACTGCCTGAAGCGCGTTTTTCCTGGTACGAGAGATCGGCCCACTCGTAACCAATCTCCGGCGGGAGTGTTGTTCGCGCAACTTCATCCAGAGCATTCAGCGCCTGGCCCGAACTGTACCCCGGCGCCGCGTTCCCGATTATTTGAGCGGCACGAAACAGATTGAAGCGGTTCGTGTATTCAGGACCAGTGATTCGCCGCGTAGTCGCCAGAGCCGAAAGCGGGACCATCGCTCCCTGGTTGTTGCGCACGTAGTAGCCCTTGATGTCGTTCTCGCTCATTCGTTCCGAACCGTCACCCTGCACGAACACGCGCCACTGCCGTCCGAAACGATTGAATTGATTGATGAACAATCCGCCGAGATACACCTGAAGTGTTTGATACACGTCGGCAATTGCGACGCCTTGCTTCAACACCTTGTCGCGATCCACGTCGACGTAGATCTGAGGAATAGCAGAATTGAATTGCGTGCTGGCACTTCCGATCTCGGGTCGCGCGCGTACGGCGGCGAGAAACTTCTGTACGTTCTGATCGAGAAACTCAGGCGTGCCGCCACTACGATCCTGAATCCACATCGAAAACCCGCCGGCATTACCAAGACCAGGAATCGATGGCGGCGTAAAAGCCAGGCACGTAGCTTCCGGCACCTTTTGGGCCATCTGCGCGTTCAATGTCTTGACGATTCCGTCGACTTCAAGCTCCGGGCTGTCGCGTTCTTTCCACGGCTTCAGTGCTACAAAGAAAAAGCCCTGATAACTGGTCGTTACGCGCGAGAGCAGACTGAATCCACTGATCGTTGTGTAGTACTGGATGCCCTGAGACTTCGACAAAATGTCTTCGACTTTTCTCAGTGCGGCGTCGGTGCGTTCCATTGATGCCGCCGGTGGCAACTGAACGTTGATGTATGCGTAGCCGTAGTCCTCCGACGGGATAAAACTCGCCGGCAGCCGGTATCCGAGCAATCCGTCAGCCACCGCGAAACCAATCAAAATAACAACTGCAATCAAAGCCTTCCGGATCAGCGCATGACTCAGGTTCACGTATCCGTGCGTTACCCATTCAAAGCCACGGTTAAATACATCGAACAGCCGCTTGATAAATCCTTTCGATTCGGTTCTCGGCCGTAGCAGCAGCGCAGCCAACGCTGGAGAAAGAGTCAAAGCATTAAACGCTGACAGCAGCACAGCGATCGCGATCGTAAAAGCAAACTGTTTGTTCAAACTGCCCTGAATGCCACCCATCAGACCAATCGGCAGGAACACTGATGAAAGAATCAACGCGATCGCCACCACTGGACCAGAAACTTCCTTCATCGCCAGTAGTGTTGCTTCGCGCGGACTCAAACCTTCTTCAATGTGATGCTCGACAGCTTCGACAACCACGATCGCGTCGTCGACCACCAGACCGATCGCCAGTACGAGAGCAAACAGCGAAAGCGTGTTAATTGAGAAACCAAGAAATGGAAAAACGGCAAACGTACCGATGAGCGAGACCGGCACAGCGATCATCGGTATCAGAGTCGCGCGCCAGTTTTGCAGGAACACATAGACAACCAGAATCACCAATACCACGGCAATGAGAAGTGTTTTTACGATCTCGCTGATTCCTTCGGTCACTGCTTGTGTGGTATCGAGCGTGACGGCGTAATCCAGGTCACTCGGAAAGCGCCGTTTCAGGTCGGCCATCGCCGCTTTGACACCTGCCGCCACCGCGAGCGCATTTGAACCCGGAGCTTGATAGATGGCGACTGTCGACGATGGTTGACCGCCCATGCGCGATCGCTGTCGATAGGTGAGTCCGCCCAACTCGATGCGTGCGATGTCTTTCATGCGCACAATCGATCCGTCAGGCTTTTCCAGCACCACGATCTGTCCGAATTCTTCTGGAGTTTGCAGTCGTCCCTGAGCTCGGACCGTGTAAGTCATCTCTCTTCCAGAAGGCGCGGGATCGGCGCCCACCTGTCCTGAGGGATTGACAGTGCTTTGTTGCTGCACCGCATTCGTTATGTCGGTCACGGAAACGCCGAGCTTCGCCAGCACGTCGGGCTTCACCCAGATGCGCATCGCGTACTGCGCCGAGCCGAAGACCTGTACGTCACCGACACCGGGCACACGAAAAATTGTGTCGACTACGTTGATGTTGTTGTAGTTGGCAAGAAACAGTGAGTCGTAGCTGTTGTTTGGTGAAAACAGGGAGACCAGTAAAACAGGTGAACCAACCGACTTCCGCAGCGTTAGACCAAAATTACTGACGTCCGGCGGCAGACTCGACAACGCCTGCGACACGCGGTTCTGAACATTCACCTGATCGATGTTCGGATCGGTGCTGATGTCGAACGTAACCGACAACGCTTCGGAGCCGTCGTTCGCGTTGGTGGATTGCATGTAGAGCAAACCATCCACACCACTCATCTGTTGCTCGATCGGAGTCGAGACTGACTGTTCGATCGTGATCGCGTCCGCGCCGGTGAATGTCGTCGAAACGTTGATCTGAGGTGGAACGATTTGCGGAAACTGGGCCAACGGCAACTGCGTCATCGCCAGCACGCCGATCATGACGGTCAACAAAGCGATTGCCATCGCCACGATCGGGCGCCTTACAAAAAACGCTGAAATCATTCGTCACCCTGCTGTTGTTGAGTGGAATTAAAAGGACGCGGCTTCACCGTTACACCTGAGCTGACTCGTTGCGTGCCATCGACCATCACTGTTTCACCGGGTTTCAGCCCGTCCTGCACTACCCACATTTGGCCGACAGTTGGACCAGGAGTGATCGTTCGGATCGAAACCTTGTTGTCGCTGCCGACGACGGCCACGCGATACAGTCCCTGAAGTTGATTGACTGCTCGTTGCGGTACCAGCAAAGCGTTTTCTTGCACGCTCGTCGCCGCGCGCACACGCCCATACTGGCCCGGTCGCAGAATGTTGTCGGGATTTGGAAAGACGCCGGCGATCCTGATCGAACCGGTTTGCGTATCAACCTGTCGATCGGCGATGTAGAACTTGCCGTTGTGTGGATAAAGACTTCCGTCGGCGAGATACAATTCCAGCTCGAGCTGTTTCTCGGCGGCGCTTCGCTGAGCCGCAGTGGGATTCTGTTTTACGTAATTGAGATAATCCTGCTCACTGACGGTGAAGTAAACGCGAATCGGATCGACCGTCGAGACGGTTGTCAGCACGCCGCTGGTTGGATTGACGAGGTCGCCGACCTGTGCGGCTGCGATACCGACGATGCCGTCGATCGGCGAGACGATCTTTGTGAATCCGAGGTTTAGTTCCGCAGTTTTCACTACAGCCTGGGCTGAGTTGACCTGTGCTTTGGCTGCGACGATCGAGGCGTTTGCATTCGCGACTGCTGCCGCGCTCGCACGGATTTGTGAACGCGCGGCGTCAACTTGCGCTTTTGAGGCGTCGTTCGATTGAACGGCATTGTCCATGTCTTGCTGAGTCACAGCTCTTTGCGCGAACAGAGGGACGAATTTGTCGACGTCGAGCTGCGACTTTCGTTGATTAGCCTCGGCCTGGAGCAGACCGCTATTGGACTGAGCTAGCTGCGCTTGCGCCTGTTCCAACTGGCTCACTGCCTGTCCGAGTTGCGCTTCTGCACGTGCCAGATCCGCTTTAGCTTGATTGACGACTGCTTCGAATGGGCGCGGATCGATTTCAAAAAGGAGTTGGCCGGTGCGAACGAAGGCGCCTTCGGTGTAGTTGCGGCGCAGGAGGTAGCCAGATACCTGGCTGCGAATGTCGGCGTTCACCATGCCGTCGGTGGTGCCGATCCATTCGCTATAGATTGGGACGTTCTGTTCCTGAACCTGGACCACGTCCACTTCGAGTGGCCCGGGCGGCGCTTGAATGCTCTTCCGCTCCCTCGCTCTCACCACCACGAAGATTAGTCCGAGGGCTACGAGGGCAACGCCAAAAATAAGCTTGTGCTTCCGCAGTGCTTCGATCGATGTCGAAATCACAGTCACAATCCAACCTCCCGAGATTCACGGTCAGATTAGATAGCTACCTACAATCTTTCTTTCGCAATCTTGCTCCCACTCACACGCGATTGCTTGATAAGTAGAAGTCCGAGTGCGACCCACCCGCTACCGCGGGCGGTACTGACCCCGTCCAAGTGCGATCCCTGTTTGTAAGGTGAGATTCAGAGATCATTGTTGGATGGGGTCAGTACCGCCCGCGGTAGCGGGTGGGTCCGTGATCAGATCCACGGCGGCGCAAACGCGGCGGGCTACGAGCAAATTGTCGAAAGATGTCGCGGGCGGTGTTCCGTTAGATGCTTATCCGAATGCGGAGGAGAGATCATGGAATCAATCGACGAGCTGCTGGAACAATGCAAACAGACTCACGGTCATCTGTGTGCCGGTCAATTTTTAGGCGTGCGAATGGCGCTGCTCGGGTGTGAGCGCCTCGGAATCGACGACCCACGCGGCGCCGATCGCAAGAAACTGATCGTCTGGGTTGAGATCGATCGCTGCATGACCGACGCAGTCGCCGCCGTAACCGGCACGCGTCTCGGCAAAAGAACTCTCAAGTTCCTCGACTACGGCAAAGTCGCGGCCACGTTCCTGAACCTCGACACCGGTGAAGCAGTCAGGATCGTCGCGCGCGAATCATCCCGCGATCTTGCAAACCGCATGCATCCTGAGATTGAGAGCAAGAAAGACCGTCAGATGATCACGTATCGTGAAGCTGATGACGATGAACTTTTCTCAACGAGTGCTGTCGAGATATCTGTCAACGAGATGGATTTACCGGGCCATCCTCGCTCGCGAGTAATTTGTGCAGAATGTGGCGAAGGAATCAACGACGGCCGCGAACTGAACACCGTGGACCAGGGCGTACTCTGCCACTCCTGCGCCTTCGGAACGTATTATCAAACGAAGACTAAATCCCTCGCCATGAACCCGGCCTAACGGCAGTGAAGGTCTTGAGCGCAGATGCGTCTCATGGCGTGTACTGCGGAGTTGAAGGCCGTGATGATCGAGCCACCCTTGGTCCCGACCACCAGGTCGCCAAGCAGGTACAGTCCGGCAACATTCGTCGCGCCGGCATCGTCAAAAATCGGTCCGTGTTCATTGAACGCAATCCCCAACGTCCGCAGAAAATTCGTTGGCGTTGTTCCTCCGAGCGCGTAAATGACACGGTCGAACGTACGCGGTGACACGGTCTCTTCACGGAAAACAACGCGCGGCCGGCCCTGCTCGTCTTCGATCTTGGCGATGTTTGTACTGCGGAGTATTTCAACATCTTTGCGCTCTTCCATCGATAACAACAACGCGCGATTCTGCTCGTTCACACGAACAAACTCCGCTTGCCGGTACGAAAGCGTGACTCGATTACCAGCCGGATGCAGATACTGAACATACTCCGCCGCAGTATCACCACCGCCGACAACAAGCACACTCTCATTTCGAATCGGAACAGACGTGATATCAAAAAGAAGTCTTTGACGAAGTGCCGGCGGGAATGTGTAATCCCGCGGTTTGTTGGGCCGTCCGAAAATACCAATCGCGACGCCAAGCACTCTGCTTTCAAACGTTCCGCTTGAAGTATTAACGCGAAAACCGTCGCTCACTCGCTCCATCCCAAAGACCTCAGCGTCGTACCTTATATTGACCTTGTAATCAGCAATTACCTTGTCGAAGTATTCGATGGTCTGCGCTTTCGTCATGTCTGAGAGACAGAGCAGCCCCTCACATTTGGCTTCAAAGCCCTTGTAGTTTGCGGTGGTAATCTTCTGTTCGGGATAAAGCTGCCGGATGGCCCAGTTATGATTGTGAGACTTTTCGAGGATCAGGATCTGATTCGAGTCGATTCCAGACGCATATCCTTCTGCGGCCAAAGCAATTCCACCTGGACCAGCACCAATGATGACCAAATCGTACATAAGCTCTCCAGCTTAATGTATTTGGTGACCGGGCGCTCAGGCAACCGGGATCGGTTGGGCGGCAAACTGCTCAATTGGACCAGTTTGATTTATGAACTTACGTAAACTCGCCCTCGCTTTATGTAACTGCGACCTCGACGTGCCGGACGATCGTCCTTTCAACGCAGCAATCTCGTCATGCCCCAATCCCGCGATGTCGTGCAAGACAAATACTTCCCGGCATCCCTTCGGTAATTTTTCCATTACTTCCGATAGCAGGATTCCATCGGCAATTCGTTTGTGGTGCGGATCGATCAAAAACGTGTTGACCGGACCATGTTCTTCCTCATCTTCCACAACCGTTTCGGGACGCACCTTACGTCGTCGAAAGTGCATCAATACCTGATTGACAGTGACGCGATGCAGCCAGGTTGTAAACGCCGCATCGCCGCGAAAGCTGTCGATCTTACGAAACACGTTGATGAAAACCTCATGCGTGAGATCTTCAGACTCCGACGCGTTCCGGGTCATGTTCAGACAGATGGAATACACGCGCCGGTGATGCTCGCGGTAGATCTCATCCAAAGCTTCACGCTCGCCTTCGCTGAGTGCCTTCTTTACCTGAAGATTCTTCATAGTGTTAATCTGCGCAATCTGTGGATAGACCTCGCTTCAGCCGCCACTGACACTGAATAGTGGCGCAAACGAACGTCTCTCGTTTTGCTTTCGTTCTTTCAATTCGGCGATCCAACCCTTTACCGTGATTCCCACGTTTACTTCGACGTGTATCACTTTCGGCTCGGCCGGTTCGTCTGAGGGACGTTGATTCCGTTTGACGACCTTGATTTGTCTTCGCAATTCGCGCATGTCCCACCTCTCCTTACACAGTTCTCATTGATGACTGAAAGGTAAGGCGAAGGGCCTTGAAGCGTCTTGCAGTGGCTTGCTCGGGATGTCTGCCTTTTGCGGAGTTACTCTTGTGACTTTTTCGTAAAACCTATTTAATAGCCGCGCACAGATCAATCACCTGATAGTTAGCTATCGCAACGGCAACTATTTCTTCGCTCCGCACCAAGTCCAACAGTTGCGAGACCGGAAAAACAATGTCCTCAGAAAACGACTTCTTTGACGCAGTGATCATCGGTTCAGGGTTCGGAGGATCCGTGATGGCCTATCGACTGGCCGAAGCCGGATTGCGCGTTTGCCTGCTGGAACGCGGCAAGGCGTATCCACCCAATACTTTTCCGCGCAAGCCTTATGACCTGGGCCGTAACTTCTGGGATCCCAGTTCGGGACTCTTCGGACTCTTCGACATCTGGTCGTTCAAGAGATCGGGTGCGCTGGTGTCGAGTGGTTTGGGAGGCGGCTCGCTGATCTATGCCAACATCCATCTGCGCAAAGATCCGAGTTGGTTTAAAGAAGACCGGCCCGACGGTGGCTACGATTTATGGCCCATCACTTACGAACAGCTCGAGCCTCACTACGAGCGCGTCGAGAAGATGATGAACGTGCAGAAGTATCCGCTCACACATCAGCCTTACGACCAGACGCCAAAGACGTTGGCGATGCAGGAGGTCGACCGGAATATCCAACTCGGCAACGATTCACCGCATAAATGGATGCCGCTGAATCTGGCTGTCAGTTTTAAGACGCGGAATGTCAGCAATCCCGACGAAGACGATCCGGCGAACCCGCCAATCATGGGAGCTCAGATTCAAGAGCAGCAGCCGAACTATCACACTGTCACCACGAAACGCGATCAGCCACGTTCGACTTGCCGGCTGTGTGGCGAGTGTGACATCGGGTGTAACTACGGCAGCAAGAACACGCTCGACTACACGTACATCACGGCGGCGATTCATCAAAAACCTCATCCCGCACAAGTTCAAACGTTGTGCGAAGTGAAGGCGGTGAGTCCTTTGGAGGGAACGGGATACAAGGTTGAGTTTGTTCGTCACAGTCCTGAGACGATCGATCCGACAACTGGCAAGTGTCCGCCACCGCCACGATTCACGATCAGGTGCAAGCGGCTAATCATCGCAGCGGGAACATTTGGCTCGCCGTACCTCTTGATGCGAAATCTCGCTGCGTTTCCCGCGATCAATCGCGAGATGCTCGGCTCGCGATTCTCTGTAAACGGCGATCTCCTGTCGTTCGTGATTAATAGTAAAGAGCGCCGGAACGGAAAGATGGTGCCGCGTCGTTTGGATCCGAGCCTTGGACCAGTGATCACGAGTGCGATTCGTGTGAGCGACAGTCTCGATGGAAACGGAGCGAAGGGTCGCGGCTTTTACATGGAAGATGCCGGCCTTCCGTACTTGTTTAGCTGGATTGCGGAGTTGTCGGGCTTGCCCGGAACTGTTGTGCGTGGTCTCAAGTTTCTCAAGATGCGGGCGAAGTACCGGACTGGCCTAAACAACGACGCAAATCTGAGCGCCGAGATCGCGAATCTGCTTGGTCCTGCTACGACGACGATGAGTACGCTCGCCCTGATTGCAATGGGTCGCGACTTTGCGAACGGACGGTTGTCACTCAAAGGAAACTTGTTGGCCTGCGACTGGTCGCAGGACAAGTCGCAGGCGTATTTCGATCGCGTTCGAAATACAGGTGACGCGATTGCGCGTGCGTTGAATGGTAAGTATGTCGATACTCCGTCTTACAAGTATCTGCATCAGGTGCTGACTGCTCATCCGTTGGGTGGTTGTCCTATGGGATTCACGACGAATGATGGTGTGGTTAATTCGTATGGCGAGGTTTTTGGATATCCCGGGCTTTATGTTGTTGATGGTTCCGTAATGCCTGGGGCAGTTGGTCCAAATCCATCGTTGACGATCGCCGCGATCTCCGATCGCGCCGCCGACCACATTATCGATCAGCACATCGCTGAGAAGATCTGAATACTGCGGAACGTACTGTAGGGGCGGCCCTCCGTGGCCGCCCTTGCGTGGAATCCAACCGTTAAAGCGGCTAGCTCA
>DASWUM010000018.1:0-56026 GCA_036401595.1 Pyrinomonadaceae bacterium | reverse complement strand
CCCTCCGTGGCCGCCCCTGTCTTGAATTCAGCGGAGGGGCGGCCACGGAGGGCCGCCCCTACAGTACGTTCCGAGATACAAATTTTCCTGTTGGCACAAAATGTGCCGAGACCAGCGAGAGGCGGGTTTTCGACCTGAGTGCGGAGTGAGTCCCTTCCTTTATTCCTCTTTCGTGAGGCGTTGTGCCTCAAATCCGATCACAAATCGACTAATTTTCATGCGCTTCAAATACACTAAATCCTCGTCGCCCAAATGGCACCGCGTCTATTACCTGCTGGCCGCTTTCGACGTTGTCATCGTGCTCCTGACACTCGTTCTGAACTACCAGATACTGCACATCTACGAACGATCGGCGAAAGCAAGTCAGCAATGGACCGAGCGCCGGAACGACATGGACGAGCTCGGCAAACTCGCCTGCGCGGTCAACGCTCCCGGCAACAACGTCTTCGACTCGCATGACGTCACCGCCGAATCCGAAGCAATGACCGCCGCGCTCCAGATATTCAACAAGCACCTCACCGATTCCAAGAGTGAACTCCTGTCGCAGATCAATCGAAAGGATCAGGGACTCGAATTCTCTCAATCAGACGTCAACTTATTGACGCAACACTTTGACGCTGTCGGCGCTTCGATGGACCAGATGACGTCCGAAGCAGAACTGATCTTCTCGTACTTCAGACAGAATCAGCCTGGTCCAGCCGGAAAACGTATGGCCACGATGGATCAGAAATACGCGAACCTGCTGGCCTCGCTCTCTCAGTTACGAGAAGACATAACTCAGATCCAGGGAAGATTGCTGCAACAGGAAACCGCTTCCGCAGAATCACTGCGTCGTTTTGAATACGGAATTGCCGCACTCGTCCTCTTAATGGTCTGCGGCGCGACTGTCTACGGTCACAAGATCAAGAACCAGATGGAAAAGTCGACGCAGGACTTGGCCCAGGCACACAACACCGCCCTCGAATCCGCGCGCTTGAAGTCGGAGTTTCTGGCAAACATGAGTCACGAAATCCGGACGCCGATGAATGGCGTCATCGGCATGACCGGGCTCCTGCTCGATACCGAATTGACAAACGAACAGCGTGAGTTTGCCGAGACGATTCGTTCCAGCGGCGATATGCTGTTGACGATCATCAACGACGTACTCGACTTCTCGAAGATCGAAGCCGGCAAGCTTCAATTCGAAGAGCTCGATTTCGTGCTCACCAACGCGATCGAAGAAACAATCGACTTGTTGGCTCCACGCGCGCACGACAAGAAGCTGGAGTTTGTTTCGCTCATTTACAAGGACGTGCCCGTCGGACTGCGCGGCGATCCGGGCCGGCTGCGACAAGTGCTCACCAACCTGATCGGGAATGCGATCAAGTTCACCGAGTCAGGCGAAGTCGTCGTCCGCGCAGAGAAGGAAAGCGAAAACGCGAGGCACGTCGTCATTCGTTTCAGTGTGGCCGACACGGGTATCGGCATCGGCGAAGCGGCGCAGAAGAGGTTGTTCCAGCCGTTCATTCAGGCCGACGGCTCGACGACACGAAAGTACGGTGGCACTGGATTGGGCCTCGCAATTTCCCGGCAGCTTGTTGAACTGATGGGTGGACAGATCGGGTTGAGAAGTGTGGCCGGCGAAGGCTCCGTCTTCTGGTTTACGGCGAGATTCGAGAAACAATCTGAAGTGATTAATTCGTTGCCCCTCGACCTCAACGTCCTCGCAGGACTTCGTGTTCTGATCGTCGACGATAACCGGACGAATCGGAAGATCCTTTCGCACCAGCTCGGTTCACGCGGAGTGAAATACGCGGAAGCCGAATCGGGCAAGAGCGCGCTGGCATTGCTGCGATCGGCGGTGCAGACAGGTGAAGCTTACGACCTCGCGATTCTCGATTTGATGATGCCGGGAATGGACGGCTTCGAACTCGCTCGCATAATCAAAAGCGATCCGGTAATCGCCGCGACGCCACTCGTGATGCTCACCTCATACGGCGATCGCGGCGGCTCAACTGAAGCTCAGCAGATCGGCATTGCTGCCTATTTGGCTAAGCCTATACGGCAGTCAGCGCTTTTCGAGTGTCTTGCCAATGTGGTCCGAGCGCCACACGTCACGAAAGTCGAACAAGTTGCGGTCACTACAAGAGTACGGGAGATTGAAGTCAAACCAGCGTCCAACAAACTCATTCTCATTGCCGAAGACAATGTGGTTAATCAGAAAGTCGCGATTCGGCAGTTGCGGAAGCTCGGCTATCGCGCCGATGCGGTCGCGAATGGTCGCGAAGTGCTCGAAGCGCTCGCGCGTATTCCTTACGATCTGGTGCTGATGGACTGTCAGATGCCTGAGATGGATGGCTACGAAGCGACTGCGGAAATTCGACGTTACGAAGCGACGTCGCAGCGTACGCCCGTGATTGCCATGACAGCACACGCGCTCGAAGGCGACCGTGCCCGTTGTATCGCCGCGGGCATGGATGATTACGTCTCAAAACCAGTTAAGCCCGAAGAACTCCAGCGCGTCCTCGAACGTTACCTCGCAGCATGAAGAAAGAGTTAGCCACAAAAAGGCACAAAAGACTTTATAGAAGGGTAGGCGTCCTTTCTTCTTCGTGAGGATTTCTGGGCGCCCTCGATCAATAATGATTTTGTGCGTTTTGTGCCTTTTTGTGACTAACTCTTTCTTGTGCTTTTTTGTGGCTAGAAAACGCGACCGGCGCTCACGTCGTGATCGACACTCGTATTACTGCGGTTCTTCATTAGTTCTTCGAGCACTGCTGTCAGTGCCTCCAAGCTCAACGGCTTGGTGATGTGTGAATAGAATCCCGCGGCGCGGGCGCGTTCGATGTCGTCGCTGCGGCCGAAGCCGGTGATGGCAACGACCGGCACATCCAGTCTGCCATCAAGCTTTCGCAGTCGCCGCAAAAACTCAAACCCATCCATCTCGGGCATCGATATGTCTGAGAGAATCACATCAAACTCATTCTCACTCGCAATTTGCAAAGCATCGACGCCATTCGTCGCCGTCACCACATGTGCACCGGCAAGTTTCAGCAACTCCGTCATCATCATGATCGAGTCTTCCGAATCGTCGAGCACCAGAAAACTCATCTGCGCAAACACACTCAGCTCGGTGCCGGCCGGTGCGGGAACACTAAGCGGCGCTGGTTCGCGCAACAGAGGCAAACGCACAGTGAAACACGAACCCTTGTTTGGCCCGCCAGACTCCGCGCTGATTGTCCCGCCGTGAAGTTGAACCAGTTGCCGCACGAGGGCGAGACCAATGCCCAATCCACCATGACGGCGACGATTACTGCCATCCGCCTGACGAAACATCTCAAAGACATGCGGCAGAAAGGTCGGATCGATTCCCTGCCCTGTATCCGCAATCACGAGGGCCGCACGATCGCCCTCGTTATTCAAACTGATCTCAATGCTCCCGCCTGCAGGCGTAAACTTCACTGCATTATTGAGAATGTTCCACGCAATCTGCTGCAATCGCAGTCGATCTCCTTCAACCAACAGGAGATGCTCGTTCGCATGCAGGCGAATCTCGACGCCCTTCGTCGCCGCGTCAGCGCGCACGGTTTCGACAGCGTTATCGATGATCGCAGGGAGTGAAACTGTTTCCTGGTTGAGTGAAATCTTCCCTCGTTGCAGACGTGACAAGTCGAGCAGATCGTTTATCAACTGCGACTGCGAGAGCGCGTTTCGTCGCAGCGCTTCGCCCATCTGCACCAGTCGCGGCGACTGTTCGATCTCCTTCATTCGTAGCAATAGCTCGGAGTATCCGAGGATGACGTTCAACGGGTTGCGCAACTCATGCGATAACGTCGCCAGGAACTCATCTTTGAGTTGATTAGCTTTCTCCGCCGCATCGCGTGCTTCCTGAACGTTTTGAAGCAATCGCTCACGTTCTGCTTCGGCACGCAGCTTTTCAACCGCAGTCCAGGCGCGCTCGGCGACGGTTTGCAACAGCGCCACTTCTTCTTTGGACCACTCGCGCGGCTGATCGACACTGGCCCACAACGACGCCACCCAGCGTCCTTCGCGCATCAACGGGACGGCTACGTACGCGCGCTCGCCGGTCACTTCGTAACCTCGCTGATAGTCAGCGGCAGTGCGCGGATCGATCTTTGAATCGTAGTTAACGACTGTTTTGCCCTTCTGCATCTCGCTCGACGTGACGCTGCTGTAATCCGAAATCCGATGCTCGCCGGCAACCGAGACCACGCCGTCACAGTAATCGCAATGAACGATCTCGAGATCCCGCTCGACGTCAGTCTCGTTGAACAAGCACCGCCGCAGGTCGAGATGAATACCAACTTGCTCAGCCACTGCGTACGACAACTCATACGGATCGCGCAGCGTTCGAATCAACTCACTCACGCGAAAGAGCACGTCGAGACGATTCTCCGCGCGCCGGTTTGCCAAATCGACACGACGTCGTTCCCTGTCAGTGCGATTGAGCGAGAGTGCCGTCAACCAGATCAAAATTCCGAGCAGCAGTAGTATTGCCAAAACAAACGTGGCCGTTGCAAAGCCCTGGCTAATCCATCCGTTCGATCGAGCGATCGTTCGAATCCAGCCGAGGAGAATCACCACCAGAAAGGCCGGCAACATGCGCCGCGCAACGATCGCACCGGGACTATTTCCCAGCAGTGCAGCAACGAGATCGCGGTCAGCGCGTGCGAACAGGATCGCGACGCACAGAAACCCAAAGGCAACGACCGTATGAATCGCGATAGTGAAATAGCGGGCTAGCGGCTCGGCGTGCTCGATGCCGTAGAAGTAGTAAAGAAAAACCAGCAGGGTGATGGCGAGGATTGCCAGTATCGAAAATGTCGAGACACGAAACCATCGCGTCGATCGTGCATTGATGAATGAAATGGCAAGGCCGAAGAAGATGAGATCGAGCGACGAGGCGACACCCATCCGACCGGGAAACGACTCACCGGCTTCCGCCACCGATTCGTGAAAGAGGAATTGATCGAGACCGGAGTTCCAGCCCCAAACGTGCTCGGTGAAAGTGATCAGTCCAACGATCGCAACTATCGCTGCCAGGAATAGCGCTATCCGGCGTCTCGTGTTCGATGCGGAACTGTCTTGAATTAGAAAAACAGCAATCGACATGAGCATGAGACAAATGGCGGTGTTTGCCTTCATCGTGACGAGTGCGGGATGGATGCGTTTGAGTGCACTGACGTCGAAGATCCAACCCATCAAAGCCGCGCCACCAATACAAAACGCCAATGAGGCCAGGCCTAGCGACAAGGTCCGGTGGTGCTTGAATCGTTGCGGTTCTGCGAAAGAAAAGTCAGCCATTGAGTCGTGCAAACCAGGACACTGTCACGGGGAAGACGGCTTAGGGATTAGTTTCAGGCGGGGGTTCTGAAGTGAGTCTATCCTGCCGCTGACCGTTCGACAAGCTTCCTGTTTTCGCTTTGAAGATAACGAAGAGGTAGTAATACGAAGGAAACAGCAGTATCGCGCCGGCGATGAGAGCGGCGAATAATAGCTCGAGCGTGATACGTGGCGCGGCCGCGGAAGTGATGGTGATGTTAGGCTCAACCAGATGTGGATACTGCGCAAATGCCCAGCCGAGCAGGATCATTGTGACCTGTGCGGCGGCGAAGAGACGCGCGAGCCGGTAACGTCTGGTCCAAAGCGTGTAGAAAGCGCTCAGTGCAAAGACAGCGGTGAAGGAATGTAAACCGAGCGCCCAGACCGTGCGACTGATGCCTGCGCGCACGGTCGGCGCTCCGATCTTTGCGAGCAGAAAAACCGTCAGGGCCAATAACCCAACTACAACACCCGACACCAACGCACGTTTTCTAAAGTCCTCCTGTAAGTCTCGCTGCTGCGTTTCGAGTGTCAGATAAACTGCTGCGAGAAACGCAAACAACGCGAGTGCGAAAAATCCAACTGCGATCGGAAACGGCGCGAGCCACGAGTTAAAGAACCCGCTTGTAACTTTGTCGTCTTCAACCGTAATCGTTCCGGAAGCGATGGCACCGAGGGTTGTTCCCAACAGAATCGGAGTGATGATACTCGCCGACGAAAAGACGAGACTCCAACGTCGTTGCACGTCATCACGCTGCACGTCGTACGTGCGAAACGTGAATGCAGTGCCGCGCAAAACAATACCGATGAGCAGCAGAGTGATGGGAATGTGAAGAGCAGTCGCGATCGCCGCAAACGCGGGTGGAAACGCAGTGAAAAGAATGACGATGACGAGTATCAGCCAGACGTGATTCGCTTCCCAAACGGGACTGAGTGCTTCCGCGATGAGCGAACGTTGCTGACGCGCGCGACGGCCAAACGCAAACAGATCCCAAACGCCGCCACCGTAATCGGCCCCACCCAGGAGTGCGTAAAGCACGAGTGACGCGATCATCACTCCGGCAATAATCGTTTCAAGCGACAGTCTTCTGCACCTCCGTTGAATCTGTCGACACGACCTGCCGGAACAACAGCCAGACCGTGATCGCCGCCAGAAAGAAATAGAGCACCGTGAACGTTAAGAACGGCACCACCAGCCCGGGCATCGGCGTAACGGCTTCGCTCGTCCGCATCACGCCGTGAATGATCCACGGTTGTCTTCCGACTTCAGTCACGGCCCAACCCGTTTCGACTGCGATGAAGCCGAGTGGCGCCGCGGCAACCAGCACGCGCAGAAACCATTTCGAATCAGGCCACGTCTGCTTTCGTCGTCCGCGCACGTAACGCCACGCGGCCCAGAGTGCAATCAGCATCATCGCGACGCCACAACCGACCATGATCTGAAACGAGATGTGAACGATTGCAACCGGCGGGCGCTGATCCGCTGGAAAGTCGTTCAATCCTTTTACTACTGCGTGTGGATCGCCGTACGCGAGCACACTCAAGAGATATGGAATCTCGATCGCATAGCGCGTCACACCTGCGGCTTCGTCTGGAATGCCACCAATGCGGAAAGCAGCGCCTTGCTCGGTGTGAAACTGACCTTCGAAGGCAGCGAGTTTGACCGGCTGCGTGCGTGCGACCGACTTCGCGAGTGAGTCACCGCTTAAAGGCTGCAGGATCGCACTCACGCCGCCGACAACAAGTGCGATCGAGAGCGCTGCTCGATGAAAGCGACTCTCGCGATTGCGTGCCAGCATAAACGCATGAATACCGGCGACAGCGAATCCTGTCGCCGCATAAGCGGCCAGAGTCATGTGAAGAGTTTGTGAGAACGCAGCCGGATTCATCATCGCCGCGATCGGATCGATGTCGACCGGCTTGCCATCGACGAGTCGAAAGCCCGTGGGCGCATTCATCCACGCGTTTGCGATGACGACAAAGATGCCTGAGAGTGCGCCGCTAACGGCGACCATCACTCCGGCAAACAGATGCGCGCGTGGTCGAACGCGCTTCCAGCCGTAAAGATAGATGCCGAGAAATATCGCTTCAGTGAAGAACGCAAACCCTTCGAGCGAAAACGGCATGCCGATAATCGCGCCGGCATAACCCATGAACGTGGGCCACAACAAACCGAGCTCGAATGAAAGCACTGTGCCCGAAACCGCGCCGACCGCGAAGAGTATTGCGGTCCCTTTGGCCCAACGCTTGGCGAGCGTCAAATAGATCTCGTCTTTGCTGCGGAGCCATTTCCACTCGGCGATGATCATCAAAAGCGGCATCGCAATGCCGATCGCCGCAAAGATGATGTGAAAGGCCAGCGACATCGCCATCTGCGAACGCGCCGCCAGAAGATCGTTCATGGCCACAAAAGAGCACAAAAGGCACATAAAGCACAAATAAGGCAATTCATCTCATTCGAGATTTCTTACTTTTGTGCCTATTGTGCCTTTTGTGCTTTTTGTGGCTACTGCTTGAGGTGATAAGGCACGCTAATGACGATTACTCCCTCTTTAAACAGGAGTGCACCTTTCAGCATAAGTGAACTCTGATTGTGTAAGAGGTGTTGCCACCACTTTGCAGGGACGAACTCCGGCAGCAAGACAGTAACCACATCATTGTGATTCCTTTTGTCGAGACGAGTGATGTAGCGCAGCAGGGGACGCGTGAGTTCGCGATAGGGTGATGGAAGCACCACTAACCTCACTCCGGCTCCCCAACGCTCCCATTTCTCACGTAACTTTGCTGTGGCCTCCTCATCGAAGTCCACATAGACGGCCTGGACATGGTCCGGCGCAATAGACCTGGCATACTGAAGAGCCTTAACTACACCGCGGTGAATGCCTGAGATAGGTACGATAACTGTGTGCTTGATCGGATGAAGCTCTCCGAGTCCCTCGGTGGATAATTGTTTCGCCACCCCCACATAGTGTTTGTGAATCGCGCGAAACATGAACACGAGTAGCGGAATAACTACTACAACTATCCAGGCGCCGTGGATGAATTTTGTCGCAATAAACACACAGAGCACAATGAAGGTAGCAATGGCGCCTAGCGCGTTGACTACGATGGATTTCTTCCAGTGCGTTCTGTCGGTAACCTCGTCGTTAACGAAGGTCGATGCGCGTTGCTCAGACGCTTCCAGTTCTGCATCAGGCATGGGCTCTTTATCGACGGTGCTCTGAGTGTAATGGATGTCATCCTGGCGCTGTTTTTGCGCCTTAATATTGTTGGATGACGCCCGCTCCCTGAGCCAATGCCGAACCATCCCCGACTGTGAAAGAGTAAAAGAGAGAAAGACCCCAACCGCGTACAGCGGAATTAACCGGCTAGTGTCACCTCCGAAGGCGATTACAAGAATCCCGGCAAACACTGCCAGAATCACAATTCCATTTGAGAAGACCAACTTGTCGCCTCGCGTTGCGAACTGACGCGGTAGGTAACGATCGCGCGCGAGTAAACTGCCAAGCCGCGGAAAATCCGCAAAAGAGGTGTTAGCCGCGAGCACCAGAATCAACGCCGTGGTGATCTGCACTACGTAGTAGAACCAGGCCATTGGACCAGTGAACATGATTCGGGCAAACTGAGAAATGACTGTTTCACTCTCGTGTGGATGAACGCCGTAAAGATAGGCCAACACACTCGTTCCCAGGAACATCGTAGTCAGCAGCGCTGCCATTACGACGAGCGTTGTCGCGGCATTCTTCGCCTCCGGCTTCTTGAAGGCGGGAACACCATTAGAGATGGCTTCGATACCGGTTAACGCAGCGCAACCGTTAGAGAAAGCGCCCAGTATCAGAAAGAGGGTCAAGGGCTGAAGCTTGTATCCCTCGGCGGTCTTGAGTTCAGCGGCGCCCGGAATCGGTGCGGCCCCACCATAGGTGTAATAGCTGAAGAGCCCATAACCAATCATAAAGAGAAAACTGATCAGGAATGCGTAAGTTGGCGCCGCGAAAAGCGCGCCTGATTCTCTTACTCCCCGCAAGTTGGCCAGCGCGATGAAACCGATGAAAATCAGACAGAGAAAGACTTTGTGTTGGTCCAACCATGCGTATCGTGTTCCTTGCATCATCGAGGTGAGGGCCGCTACACCTGCTGCAATCGAAACGGCAACCGTAAGCACATAGTCAACCAGCAGTGCCGCGCCAGCGACCAAACCGGCATTTGTACCCAGATTCTCTTTAGCAACAATGTAAGCGCCGCCGCCCGATGGATAGGCGTGGATAGTTTGCCGGTAGCTGATTGCAACGATAACGAGCAGCAAGCCAATCCCGACAGAAATTGGGATGACGTATTTAAAAGCGCCTGCCTGACCGAAAGCAGCGGCAACGGCCAACACGAGCAGGATTTCTTCGGTTGCGTACGCTGTGGAAGATAGCGCGTCAGAAGAAAAAACGGCTAAAGCTGTCTTCTTTGAGAGACGCTCGTGCGCAGCTTGTTCGGTTCGCAGTGCTCTTCCAACCAGTAACCGCTTAATCGCAGTCGCCATTTAACGTTATCCCTTCATCCCTTCCGCTTTCCAACTGGCAGCAACTGGCAACCTGTCAGGATCGAGACTATTAAGAACTAGTCGATTCATCGGCGGCAGGCCACGTTCATTCCACAAAAAATCGCTCAACAGACGGCGGGCCTGTGCCTTCCAAAAAGTGCTGACGACTGCCAGTCGCCGGCCGATCATTCGCTCGACGTACTCGATTACCTCCGCATCGACTTGGACCAGGACTTCGTGCTTGTGCCCGTCAGGACTGATCACGATGAAGCGACGCTGCAACTCGTCGAAAACTGGAGCTTCGTCGTCGTCGATAATCGTGTAGCCGTTCATCGTGATCGTTTCGATCGGTGGTTGCGGGGCCTGTGCGGTCGAAACAGCCTGCTCGGATGATTTCGACAGGGCAGCAGTGATAGCGTTGCGCAGAACCTTCGGGGTCATCGGCTTGCGGACAAAGTCAGTGGCGCCGAGTTTCATTGCATCGACTGCAAGCTCGATCGAGGCGTATGCAGTCGCCATCACCACACGGGCGTTGTTGTTTTGACTCCTGATCTGGCGCAACGTTTCGAGGCCGTCCATGCCCGGCATTTTTTGATCGAGGACCACGGCATCCCAGCGCGATCCATCAGCGTAGAGACGCAGACCCTCCAAGCCATCGTCGGCTTCTCCAACTTCATAATCCGCAGCTTCGAGCGTCAGCCGCATCATGCGCCTGATGTTCTCTTCGTCATCGATTATTAGTATTCTTTCGCGCATAACTTTTTCATCCACAGATTACGCAGATTTTTTCTGTGTAATCTGTGGATGGCTTTCTGAGACAGCGATGGGCAGTGTGAACGTGAACGTCGAGCCTTTGTCTGGCTCCGACTGCACACTTATCTGTCCGCCGTGCGCCTCGACGATCAATCTCGAGATCGCCAGACCCAATCCAGCACCGCCGGTCGCAGCGCCCGGCACTTGCACAAACTTGTCGAAGATATGCGGCAAGTATTCCTGCGGAATGCCACTGCCCGTATCGGAAACTGAAACGGCGACGGAGTTTCCGCGCGGTTGCACACTGATCCTTATCTCGCCTTGTTTTGTGTAACGCATTGCATTCACGACGAGGTTGGCCAGCACACGTTCCACCTGCGATCGATCGGCCTTGACTGAAGGCAGATCGACCGGCGCCTCAACTTTGAAATCCAATCCCTTCGATTCGACCTGCGGTCGCAATTCTTTTGTCGCACTATTAATCAATTCTCTCGTTCTAATCGGCTCGAAGCTTGGCTTGCTTTCTCCGGCCTCGATGCGAGAGACGTCGAGCAAGTCGCGCATCAACTTGTCGAGACGTTCACAGTCGTCGCGACACGCACTCAAAATCTCCACCTGTTTTTCCGTCAGCTCACCAGCCGCGCGTTCCAGCAACAAATAGACACCCATCTGCACACTCGTCAGCGGCGTGCGCAGCTCGTGCGACGCAGTTGCAATAAATTCCGATTTGAGTCGATCGATTTCCCGTAAATGAGTGACATCTTCCAGCAGCGTGACCGCACCGAGCAGATGACGATCGTTGTCACGCATGGGCGTCGTGCGCATTCGAAATGCTCGTTCCGAACCCGCGACTGCGAGCGGTAAAACTGCCGACATTCCATCGCCGGCCACCGGTCGCTGTGATTGCAGTGTCTCCGCGACTGCACCCGCGATGCGCACGTCGCGCGCCACTTCGCCCACATGCATCCCGCGGTTCTCGTTTTCAGAACCGAATATTTCCTCGGCGGCAGGATTGAGTTTGGTTACACGGCCTTCAGCGTCGGTGACGATCACGGGATCGAAGAGCGAGTCGATTGCTGCTTCCGTAGTTTGTTGGGCCACGAGCAGCTTGCCCTTGTCTGAATTGCGCAGTTGTCGCAGGTTGTCAGCCATGCGGTTGTATTCGGCAGCCAGCACGCCAACTTCGTCATTCGAATCGACTGCCACTCGGGCGTTGAGATCTCCGCTCGCAATTCTGACGGTGTTTTCGGTGAGACGTTGTAGTGGTCCAACAATCCTGCGCGCCAGCAAGAACGCCAGAAAAATGCCTGCGACTACGAGGATTCCGGCAATCAGGAGTGTGCGATAGAACCAGAGTTGAGCCACGCCCGCTGCGACTTCAGCTTTGCGGAACATCGCGCGTTGATTCAGTTGCAGTAAATGTTCGCAGTCGGCACGCAGTTGAGCTGCGGCGATGGCGTCAAAATGCTGGAAATATATGTCGCGATCGCGCCGGATGGCGGCGATGGCCTCAGCCTCGCCAGGTTCGGTAATGTTGTTTGCGGCCTTTTGCAGGCTCTGATCGAAGCGAGCACGATCGCGGTGTTCGAGACTCTCCTTCATCTCCTGAGCCGCAACCACCGAGTCGTAGTTTTCCGAGATAATGCGCCGCGAAACCTTGCCCATTTCGTGGAGGCGCCAGGCACTCCACGCCCCCAGCACCACGAGGGCCGCAATGAAAACCGCATATCCTGTCAGCAACTTTGATCTAAGAGTCATTTTTAGCCACGGATCTCACGGATGAACACTGATTCAATCCGTGTTTATCCGTGAAGATCCGTGGCCTCCTTATCTTCCGGCACAACTTGCACCGTTGCGTCGCGAACTTCATCAAGAAACCGATTGATCACCGAACCGTGCAGCATGATGTCCCAGCGTGTGCGCGAAGTTTGTCCGAAGATCACATGCGTGATTCCTTCGCGGCGTGCGAAATCGATCAGCGCGTCCGCCACACTTCGCGCTTTTAGCTTCACCACGCGCGCACCTAACTCCTGTGCAAACTGAATGTTTTCCTGCAACGCCGCGTAATCTTCAGGCTTGATTCGTCCCATCTCCTCTCGTGGCGTCTCGACGTAGACGGCGTACCAATCGGACGCAAGCCGTCCAGCGATGCGCGAACCAGTGCGCAGGAGCTTTTTGGCACTGCCTCGCGAGGCAATCGCTACCATGACCTTTTCGGGAATCACTGCCTGGTCCAAACCTTCGCGCTCGCGATAATCGTGCGCGCGCGCCGCCTGGTCCTGCGCCACCTGCCGCAACGCAAGTTCGCGCAAGGCGGATAGGTTTCCCTTGCGAAAGAAATTGTTCAGAGACTGTTCGATTTTCTCGACGTCGTAGATCTTTCCCTGGCGCAGTCGCGTGCGTAGCGTGTCAACAGAAACATCCACGTTCACCACTTCGTCTGCCCGGCGAAAGAAGAAGTCGGGCACGGTCTCGCGTACACGCACGCCGGTAGTGCGGGCGACGACGTCATTCAGCGATTCGATGTGCTGGATGTTTACGGCTGTGATGACAGAGATGCCGTGGTGCAGAAGTTCGAGAACGTCTTCGTAGCGTTTGCGGTTCTTCGATCCGGGGACGTCTGTGTGGGCCAACTCGTCGACGATCGCCACCAGCGGATCGCGCTCGACGACTGCATCGACGTCCATCTCTTCCAGCGTGACACCGCGATATTCAATTGCGCGCATCGGCACACGCTCGAGACCCTCGGCGAGTGCGGCAGTTTCCGCGCGGCCGTGAGTTTCGAGCACTGCGACGACGATATCGATACCCTGTCGCTGTAACGCGTGCGCGTCTTCGAGCATCTGCCAGGTTTTGCCGACACCTGGAGCAGCACCGATGTACACGCGCAGTGTTGCTTTGTCGCCAACCTGAAGTTTGGCAAGCAGTGCTTCGGGAGTTGGTCTTTTCAGCTCAGCCACCATGGATCAGTGTTTCACCGGTTTTCTGTTATCGAGATCGATATTTAGCTCCAGCACGTTCACTCTCGGCTCACCGAGAAAGCCAAACTGCCTGCCTTCGGTGTGTGCGGTGACAATCTGTCGTAGTTCGTCTTCACTCATGCTGCGTTCGCGCGCGACACGCGGTACTTGAAACTCAGCCGCGGCGGGCGAGATGTGTGGATCGAGACCGGAGCCGGAGGTCGTCACCAGATCGATCGGAACCGGCTTGCCGGGATTCTCGGCCTGCAACTTCTCCACGTCCGCTTTCACACGGTCGAGCAGCTTCTGATTTGTTGGGCCAAGGTTTGAGCCCGATGACGCGCTCGCGTCGTAACCGTTTGCGCCCGCCGCCGACGGTCTTGAGCGAAAGTAACCGGGCGACGAAAATGGCTGGCCGATCAAACGCGAACCGATGACCACCCCATCCGGGTTTTTGATAAGTTGCCCGTTTGCTTTATCCGGAAAGATCACTTGCGCGAGACCCGTGACTACCAGCGGATAAGCGAGCCCAAGCAGGATCGTCGTCACGAGGGTCATCAAAACCGCTGTTATTAGATTTTTCATTTAAGCCAATCCCAACGTGTGAATCACGACGTCGATAATCTTGATCCCGATAAACGGCACGACGATTCCACCGAGCCCGTAGATCAACAGGTTGCGTCGTAACAACGCCGCCGCACTCATCGGCCGGTACTTAACCCCACGCAATGCGAGTGGAATCAACGCGACAATGATCAGTGCGTTAAAGATCACCGCTGAGAGAATCGCCGACTGCGGCGTACGTAACCCCATGATGTTCAGCGCGTTCAGCACGGGAAACGCCACCGCAAACATCGCCGGAATGATCGCGAAGTACTTCGCTACATCGTTCGCAATCGAAAACGTCGTCAGCGCGCCGCGTGTCATCAGCAACTGTTTCCCAATCTCCACGATTTCGATCAGCTTCGTCGGATTTGAATCAAGGTCAACCATGTTGCCGGCTTCTTTGGCCGCCTGAGTTCCGGTGTTCATCGCGACGCCGACATCTGCCTGGGCCAACGCGGGCGCATCGTTTGTTCCATCGCCGGTCATCGCGACGAGTTTTCCGCCTTCCTGCTCGCGCTTAATGAGCGCCATCTTGTCTTCGGGCGTCGCTTCGGCGAGAAAGTCGTCAACACCCGCTTCGCGCGCGATCGTTGCGGCAGTCAGCGGGTTATCGCCGGTAATCATCACGGTGCGAATGCCCATCTGGCGCATGTGATTGAACCGCTCGACCATTCCGCCCTTGATGATGTCTTTCAGTTGAATCACTCCAAGCGGGAGGCGATCGTCCGCGACCACTAGCGGCGTCCCGCCTTCGCGCGAGATCCGCGTGACGATCTCATTCAAATCCTTCGTGAGATAGTTGCCATTCAACCCAAGGTATTTCTGAATCGCGTCTGCTGCGCCTTTGCGAACTTCAAGTCCATCGAAGTCGACACCTGACATGCGCGTTTGCGCAGTGAACGGAACAAACGTCGCTTCGAGCGGCGTCAGTTCACGTCCGCGCAAGCCGTACTTCTCTTTTGCGAGCACGACTATCGACCGGCCTTCAGGAGTTTCATCAGCAAGCGATGACAACTGCGCAGCTTCGGCCAGTTCTGTTTCATCGACCCCCGGCAACGGAATGAACGCAGTCGCCTGTCGATTGCCGAGCGTGATCGTTCCGGTCTTGTCGAGCAGGAGTGTGTTGACATCGCCCGCGGCTTCCACCGCGCGTCCCGACATCGCGAGCACGTTGTGTTGAATCAGGCGGTCCATACCCGCGATGCCGATCGCACTCAGAAGCCCGCCAATCGTCGTCGGAATCAGACAGACAAGCAGCGAGACGAGCACAAAGATCGTCTGCGGCGCGCTTGAGTAGATCGCAAACGGTTGCAGCGTTACGACGGCTAACAGAAAGATAATTGTGAGACCGGCGAGCAGGATGTTGAGCGCGATTTCATTCGGTGTTTTCTGGCGTTCTGCGCCTTCGACGAGTGCGATCATGCGGTCGATAAATGTCTCGCCCGGATTCGAAGTGATGCGCACCTTGATCTGATCGGAAAGCACGCGCGTGCCGCCAGTCACAGCAGATCGATCCCCGCCGGCCTCGCGAATCACGGGCGCGCTTTCACCGGTGATTGCCGACTCATCGACCGAGGCCACGCCCTCAATAATCTCGCCGTCGCCGGGAATAAACTCACCGGCGGAAACGATCACAATGTCGTCCTTGCGCAAGTGGGGCGCGGGTACATCTTCCGTTTGCGTGCCTGCGATAACTCTGTGTGCGATCGTTTCTGTTTTTGATTTGCGAAGATTGTCGGCCTGTGCTTTGCCGCGCCCTTCGGCCATCGCCTCCGCGAAGTTCGCAAAGAGCACGGTGAACCAAAGCCAAAGAGTGATCTGCAACTCGAAGCCTGTATTCGTTACGTTTGGAATCGGCGCGATAATGCCGCGGATCAATTGCAAGGTGGTGAGAACGCTTCCGACTTCAACCACAAACATGACCGGATTGCCCATCATCTTTCGCGGGTGAAGTTTGACGAATGAATCGACGACCGCGCGTTTGACGATCTGTGCGTTCCAGATTGCTTTTTTTGACTGTGCACTCATGAAAACTCTGTCTAACTACCCCCTCGCATCAACAACTCCTCGACAATTGGCCCAAGACTGAGCACAGGGAAAAACGTCAACGCTCCAACAATCACAATCACGCTGACCAGCAACGTCGTGAACAACGGCGTCGTCACGGGAAACGTGCCCAGCGACGGCGGTACGATCTTCTTACGCGCGAGACTGCCGGCGATCGCCAGCATCGGAATGATCATCATGAAGCGACCAACAAGCATCGCGAACCCAATCGCCGTGTTGTACCAGTACGTGTTTGCAGAGATCCCCGCGAACGCAGATCCGTTATTGCCCGTAGCGGAAGTGAACGCGTAAAGCATTTCGCCGAGCCCGTGCGGACCTGGATTGTTCAATTGCGATGTGCCGAATGACGGCGACACCGCCGAGATTGCCGTGAACACCAGAATCGTGAGCGGAAAGACGAGCACGACGAGCATCGCCATCTTCACTTCGTAAGACTCAATCTTCTTACCGAGGTATTCAGGCGTGCGGCCCACCATCAATCCCGCAATGAAGACCGACAGGACGATGAAGATCAGAATGCCGTAAAGTCCCGCGCCGACTCCGCCGAAGACCACCTCGCTCAACATGATGTTGGCGAGCGGGATCATGCCGCCCAGTGGTGTGAACGAGTCGTGCATCGCGTTAACAGCACCACACGAAGCGTCAGTCGTAACCGTCGCAAAGAGCGCGCTATTCGCGATGCCAAAACGTACTTCCTTGCCTTCCATGTTGCCGCCCGCTTGCAGTGCCGTGACTGTTTGATCGGCTCCCGTCAAAAGCGGATTACCGCGCGCCTCGCTCCAGTAAGCGACCAGCACGCCGGCCAGAAAGAGCACCGCCATCGCAGACCAGACGGCCCAACCGTGTTTTGGTGAACCGGTCATGCGACCGAGCGTGCAAGTCAGTCCGGCTGAGATCGCAAAAATCGAGAAGAGTGCGATCAGGTTTGTCAGCGGCGTCGGGTTCTCAAATGGATGAGCACTGTTGGTGTTGAAGAATCCGCCGCCGTTTGTGCCCCACTGCTTGATGAACTCCTGAGACGCAACCGGACCTTGCGCGATCAGTTGCTCGGTTTGGTTTGTTTGTGGATCGACAAGTTTCGCCGTGTCGTAAGGTCGCAGGTTTTGAATTACACCCTGCGACACGAGGAACAACGAACCGACGATGCAAAACGGCAGCAACACCCAGAGCGTCGCGCGCGTCATGTCGACCCAGAAATTCCCGATGCTCTCCATCTGCCGGCGCGCAATGCCGCGAATGAAAACAATCGCGAGCGAGATTCCCACTGCGGCGGAAACGAAGTTGTGATAAGCAAGCCCCGCCATTTGGGTGAAGTAGCTCATCGTCGTTTCCGGCACGTACGACTGCCAGTTGGTGTTGGTCGTGAACGATGACGCGGTATTGAATGACGAACCCACGAAGCCGGTGGCATCGACGCCCGGCAGGCGCTGCGGGTTGAGCGGCAGAAAGCCCTGAAGTCTTTGCAGTGCGTAAAGCACGAGCATCGAAACAGCGCTGAAGAGCAGCATCGACACTGCATACTCGGTCCAACGCATTTCGCGGTTTGCATCGACCCGTGTAAGTCGATAAATCAGACGTTCAACTGGCCCTGCTACGGGATCGAGAAATGTCCGTTCGCGATTGAAAACGTGTGTGATGAAGATGCCGAGAGGCTTTGTCACCAACAAAATCAGGGTTATGAAAAATGCAATTTGTAACCAACCATTCAGCGTCATAAAGACTTTCAGAACTTCTCCGCCCGCAACAACGCGTACGCCAGGTAAACTAGTAACAATGCCGACACAACGAGGGTGATCAGAGTTTCGAGACTCATCAGTGCACTCCTACCGCAACTTCTCGCACGCGCGCACATAACCAATCGCTACTAGAAAAAACCCAACCGTCATCGCTATAAAAATCATGTCGTGCATTGCGGACCGCTCCCCTAATTGAAGTTGTAACCAAGCTCCAGCAGTAAAAAGTGATTGCCTCCCGAAGCGTTCTGATTACCGATCGAGTATCCGGCGTAACCCGTGACTCTTGGACCAGCTTTAAAAATTATTCCGGGTGTGAAATAGCCGGCGCTGTGTTTGCCGGTGAACCAATCGGCGGCAAACGTGAACTTATTGTTCAGTGGCTGTTCGAAACCGAACTGTCCACCAGCACGATTCGCCGGCGCGACTACATCGCGCGTAAAGTCGAAGCCGCCAAATGTGATTCTGGTTCCCTGTTTGAAGGTTTTGCTGAATTCCGCGTAAACGTAGTTACCGGCGTTGTAGCCACGATTCCGGACGGGAATGAAAAGGTGGTCGCCAACGACGACGGCCCATCCGCTCTCACGTTGAAATGGTTTCCACTTGATTGCAGGCACGAGTGTGGTCGAATCGAGGCCGGGTTGAATGTTTCCGGTCAGGTTCAATCCAAACTCGACATTGTTCCCAGCACCAATCACGAGGCGTGGAACAAACGACGAGAACTTCGCGACGTCTGAGCCGTCCACCGGCTTTACGCTCGCATCAAGCTCTGCGTAAACCTTGCCTCTGCCGAGCACATCCGTACTCGGCACATTGAATATGGTTTGCTGCGCCTGGACTGTTTTGCTTGCGGAAAGAAAAAGGACAGACAAGAAACTCAACGCGAGCACGACGTGCTTGTTTCTTTCCTCGCCGAGGTCCATGCAATGACCGCCAAGAATGATGACGGGAATGCCGACGATGAGAAGGACGATCCCTAGGGCGTGCAGCGATGGATGAAGATGTGCGTCGAGCAATCGATCGGTGGTCAGCACAAAACCAACCGCAAGCGAGAGGATGCCAATTACAAAGCACGCGAGGGCCGCCAACCACTCCCAAACGCCCGACCCTCGCCCCATTCGTTCTTCACTCATGAACCCAAATTACGCTTCGCCCCATAAAAAGGGCGTAAAGGGTTCATAAAAAGTTTGTAAAGACGATCCACAGATTTCGCAGATTGGCTTTTATTTACGCAGATTGACTTTTATTTAATCTGTGTAATCTGTGGATCAGGATCGAAGCGGTAACCGATCCATGGCTCGGTGAGGATGTAGCGTGGCGTGGCTGCGTCAGGCTCGATCTTCTTGCGCAGATTGCCGACGAAAACGCGCAGGTACTCGTTCTGTTCGACGTAGTTGCCGCCCCAAAGTGCGGCGAGCAGGGTGCGATGAGTAAGGACCTTTCCGGAGTGTCTGATGAAATAGACCAGCAGGTCGAATTCTTTCGGCGTGAGATGAATCGCTTTGCCGCTGACGGTGATCTCGCGCGACTCGAGATCGACATGAAAGTCACCCGAATCGAGAACCGTCGCGGTCGCCTCGTTTATCGGCGGAGCATTCGCACGACGCAGTGAGGCCCTGACGCGCGCGAGCAGCTCGTCGATCCCAAACGGTTTGGTGACAAAATCGTCGGCGCCGAGATCGAGGGCTTCCACTTTCGTCTTCTCTTCGCCTTTCGCAGACAATACGATGATCGGAACCTGCGAAATCGCGCGCAGACGCCGGCACAACTCCAAACCATCAACATTCGGCATCGCCAGATCAGTAATGACGAGATCAGGGTGCCAATCGTTGAATGCTTCGAGCCCAGCCAGACCATCGGCCGCCGCGCGCACGTCGTAGCCACGCGACTTCAATCCAGTGCGCAGCACGCGTGTCAGTTGCGGCTCGTCGTCGACGACGAGAATGCGTGGCTGATCAGTCATCGCGTTTCAACAGTCGCAGACGTGTACGGTGTTTCTTCAACCACGTCCTCATCGCCAATCGGAAGTGTGAACATTATGCGCGTTCCCTTACCGTTGCGTCCTGATTCGATCCAGATCCTTCCTTCGTGAGCTTCCACAATTCCCTTCGCGATGGCGAGGCCCATTCCGGTTCCTGTCGGCTGGTGATTGCGAATGTCGCCATCGCGTGTGGCGCGAAAGAACTTATCAAAAACTCGCTCGCGCAGATCGCTCGGAATGCCAGGTCCCTCGTCTTCCACGCTCATCTGTATTGACTCTTCGCCTGCCCGCCGCGCGCCGATCCGGATCACGGAGCCTTTTGGTGAATACTTTGCGGCGTTATCGACAAGAGTGTAAACCACTTCGCTGACCGCGCGTTCGTCGACGCGGACGCCCGGCAACTCATTCTCGATGTCGAGCTCAACGCGATGTTGTCGCGTGATCGGCTCGGCCCGCGATAACGCAGCGGAGATGATCTCATCGACTACACCCCAACGACGTCGTAGGTGCAACTCGCCGGCTTCGATGCGCGCCAGTTCAATCAATCCATTGATGAAGCGGCTCAGGCGATCACTTTCTTCATCGATGACTTCCATCATCTCGACTCGCGACTCAGCGTCGAGCGCGACCGGCGGCTCGCCGGTGATACGGCCACGCACTTCGTCGAGGAGGGTCGTGATCGAGGCTTTTATCGACGTCAGCGGAGTGCGCAGATCGTGTGTGACGGCGTCGAGCAACGCGGATTTCAGTTTTTCACTCTGCCGCAAGGCTTCGGCGTGACTGGCGCGTCCAAACGCATCGCGTAGCTCGGCGTAGAGACGTTCGATCTCGCGTCTGCCAGTTTCCGCTTCCTCGGCCCGTTTCTTGGCGCTACCGGAGAGTTGTCCGGCAGTAACGGCGGTAAGGAGAAAAGCGAGCAGGGCGATCCAGTTGTCTGTTGCGGCGATCGTGAACGTCCCGAAAGGCGGGAGGAAGAAGAAGTTGAAACAAAGCATCGCGAGGATTGAGGCCGCCAACGCCGGGAGACTGCCCCAGCGAGTCGCGATGAAGAGCACGTTCAGCAGGAGGGCGAGCGAAACCGTCGTCGCATTGACGTGTGTGCCAACGATCTTCAACAACAGCGTCAGCACGCCAACACTCAACGCTGCTGCCACGTATCCCGCCCACTTGTGGTCCAAAAACGACCGTCGCATGACGGCTATTGTATGACAGCATCCACAGATTACACAGATTGGCGCGCGCCGTTAGTTTTTCTTCGGAAGCGGGATCAGCATAGAGACGTCGCGGCGGTAGTTTTCGTAAACCTCGCCATAATCTGCCTGCATGTCGCGTTCTTCGAGCTGAATTGCAATGAGGATGTAGGCTGTTGTGACGGCGGCAAACAGCAGGTGACCGAGTGTCATCGTCGGAGTTGACCAGAAGGCGACGATGAATCCAAGCATGATTGGATGGCGTGTGAATTTATAGAGAGACGGTGTGCGGAACCCCAGGTCAGTGTAGCGGTCCTGGAGTCGCACTTGTCGCAAACCGAGCATGTCTGACTGATTGATTAAGATCGTGCTCATCACGACGATGCCCCAGCCGAGTGCGAACGATGCTCGAAAAATCGCCGTTCCCGCCGGATTCTGCACTTCCCAAATCGGCGCGAGCAATGGTCGCCACTGCCAAAAGAGAAGGACTAACACCAGACTCGAAAGTAACACGTAAGTACTACGTTCGATCACTTGAGGCACAAGCATCGTCCATACTCGCTTGAATCCCGGTCGAGCCATCACGCTGTGCTGCATTGCAAACAGAATCAGCACGATTACGTCGATGAGTAGCGATGAGGTGAAAGCTCGTTGGCCTCCCGAGTCGATCGATTTCGGCACAACGATGTTGCCGACAAAACCAATCAGGTAGAGAAACGTAGCCAGGAAAACCAGGTAACAAACAACGCCGTAGATGCGTGTGATCGCACGGACCATTTAGTCGGGTTTCTTTCCGGTGGCGATAAGCATCTGGGTCGGGAACTTCATTTGGTTGGCGGGAAAGTACTCCGCAACTGCGTGTTGTACTTCTGTGGCGACCTGACTTTGTTCTGATGCGGGTAGTTTCGCGAGTTTCTCGCGGAGGGTGTCTGAAGTCTGTGCGCGCATCGTCCAGAATTCGAGCGCTGTGAGTGGTGCTTCGATATCGAATTTTACAACCTCGTCGCGGACGTCGATTGCACCGGCTCGTTTCATGACGTCCGCCAGTTTGCCTGGTTCAGCAAAACGAAACGCATTGGGCGCGTTCGGATCAGGCGCGGGAGCTTTGATGTGCTGGTCCATCACACCGGAGACGAGATAACAAAACGGATTGACGTCGCTCTTGTACCAGACGGCAAAGGTGAGTGAACCGCCTGGCTTCAACACGCGAAGCATCTCGCGCATCGCGCCCAGTGAATCGGGAAAGAACATCGCGCCCAGCCTGCTCACCACCACGTCGAATGAGTTTTCAGGAAAAGGCAGTGAATCGGCGGTGCATTGTTGAAACTGAACATTCTGCAAACCGCGCCGGTTCGCTTCCCTGCGAGCTGCTTCAACCATCTCGGCGATCGCGTCTGTGCACATCACCGAGCCGTTTGGTCCAACTCTTTCAGCAATCGTAAGCGACGGTTCACCCGCGCCGCCGGCCACGTCGAGCACAGATTGTCCTTCATGAATTCCGGCACGATCGATCATCACCTCGGTGAGCGGCGCAAACATCCTCGCGATCATGTCGCCGTATTTGGTCCAGTATTGTGCCGTCTCTCGCCAACTATCAAGAACTGCGCCAGGTGCATCCATGGCAGTGATTATACTCGCTTTGTTCTAAATAGATCGGTGTGCGAATATGCGGCGTGAGGATTCGATGAACAACAACAAAAAGCGTTTGCTGCTGATCAGTAACTCGACGCTGCATGGTAGTGGCTATCTCGATCACGCCGAGCATGAGATTCGAGACTTTCTCGGCGATGTGAAACACGTTCTATTCGTGCCGTTCGCGTTGCTTGATCGAGATAAGTATGCGGCGAGCGCGCAGGCGCGATTTCAGAAAATGGGATACGAGCTGACGTCGATTCACAAGGCCGTGAATCCTGTGCAGGCAGTCAGAGAGGCTGATGCGATGTTTATCGGTGGTGGCAATACGTTTCGATTGTTGAAGACGCTTTATGAATTCGATTTGATCGATGTGATTCGCGAAAGAGTTGAGGCGAGCATGCCGTACATAGGATCGAGCGCCGGTTCAAACATGGCGTGTCCGACGATCAAGACTACCAACGACATGCCGATCGTCGAGCCGCCGTCGTTTAATGCGCTCGGGCTCGTGTCGTTTCAGATCAACCCGCACTATCTCGATCCGGATCCGAATTCAAAGCACATGGGTGAGACAAGAGAGGAGCGCATCGTTCAGTTTCTCGAGGAGAATGCGACGCCGGTGGTCGGACTGCGTGAGGGCGCGATACTGCGCGTTGAGAATGGTGAGACGATTCTGAAGGGCTCGACCGGCGCGCGGATCTTTCGCAGAGGACTTGAGCCGCTCGAATTATCGCCGGTCGCAAGGCTCGACGGGATTGTCTGACAGGATTTGCAGGATTTACAAGATAGTATTACCTAACCAGCCACCACTAAAACCAGCGCGCCGCAGTCCCTCGACACTGGGCGGACAGCGCCGCATCAATCTCCAAATAAAGCCCGTCCGGTAATTCTCAATCATCATCACGATCGGTCCCTGGTCCAGGCCGAAGTAGCCACTCGAAACCCAACCGCCCTCCTTCTCGGCCTTGAACGTCGGGTTGTAGCTACACTTGAAACCGTAAACGTTCGTGATCTCCGGATAGTCTTTGTTGAGACGCTGCAACGACGGCAACACGACTTCGGGCGCGAATGGCAACGACGCCGCTACAGCCCACGGCGCCAGCGTCCCGTCGTCAGGACCATACGGAATCGATCGCGCCTTGTAATCGAAGAAGCGCACGCGACGTCCATTAACGTGTCGCTCCGCGGGCCCTGGACCATCGCTCGCCGTGATCCCCCATCGAAATCGATCGTAACCGGCAAACTTCTTCGGATTCCGCATCGCGTATGCCTGCTGCGCGTAAATTGCCCGCCGGCTGTTTTCGAAATAGTTGATCGATTTGCCCCGCATGTATTCGTCCTGGATGCCGCGAAAGTCGATCCACATGTGCGACAGGTGATGAATAAAGAGTGGGCCGGCGTAAAGAAACTCGTGTCCGTAGATCTTCTTCCACTGATAAGTTCTGGTCCATGCTGCGTAACTCTCGGGCGGCAACGGAAAAGTCGGAGAGGCTAGACCCAGCACATAGAGAATCAAAGCTTCGCTGTATCCGGTCCAGCGATACTTGATGAAGCCTCTTTCGGGGCGCCAACCATGTGAAACGGTGAGCGCACCGTTTTGTGCCCAGTGCCAATCGGCGCGCTGGTAAAGCGTTTCGGCGAGCCTCTGAATCTCATGCTCAGATTTAGTGTCACCGTTGAAATAACACGACGCGGTGAGCGCGCCTGCGAGCAGATACGTCGTGTCGATCGTCGAGATCTCGGACTTGCCGGCACGACGTCCGGTCTTCATGTCGAGGAAGTGATAATAGAAACCACGGTATCCGGTCGCATCCTTCTGTTTACCCTGGGGCGCGTCGTGAAAAAAACGAAGCGTAGTCAGGATGCGCTTCACGGCTTCGGCTCTGCCCATGTATTTCCGTTCGACCGCGATTGGATACGCAGTCAACGCAAACCCGACGGCGGCGATCGATGAATAAGCATCACGCCGCGTGCTGTCAGGAATAAGTCCGTTCTCGAGGTTTACCTCGTCGGCAAAGTACTTAAACGTGTCGCGTTCGAGTCGGTCGAGTTCTTCATCTGTCAGCGACGGCTCCAATACTTTCATTTCGTCACCCTGCGCTGTTTGAAATCGATAGTGATTGCAGCCACCGCATGTGGCGGCAAACGCGTTTTCAGAAAAATCGAGCCATCATGAAAACTGAGTGGCTGTTTTTGAGCAACCAGTTGCGAAGCCTTTTCAAGGCGTTGCAGATCCATATCACTCAAATACTCTGGCTCACCCATTTCTTGCCACACCAGTTTCGGGTTTGCGTGGTCTTTGTCGATGCGTTCGATGCGCGCCGCAATCGGCTCAGGCGCATTGTCGAGACGAATATGTAACTCCTCGGTTTCGATCGAATGACCTGGCGTGGTGTGATTCGTTAGCAGCAGAGTCATACTCGAATCTTTCTGAATCAGAGAGCAATCGACAGTCTCGTGCAAACCATCGACGAGCGATTGCCTTTCGCCGAGAGCATGAAACAACTCGAACGCGCGATACGACGGTTTGGGAATGCCGTGCAACGTCAACAGTCCAAAGCCGCCGTGAAAAGGTTTCGACGGAAGTTGCACCTCTTCAAAAATGTCGGAGAAGGTCCAGAAACTGTAACCGTCGACAAGTCCAGCCGCCTCGAGGATGGTTGAAGCTGCAAATGCCGCCGCATAAGGCTCGTCGCGCAGTGGATCGCACTGAACGGACGACGAGTTCCATTCGGTGTAATAGACTGGCCGGTTGCGCGAATGGTTGCGAGTGTTCTGCGCGACTTCGCGCATGATGCCGCGCTGACTCTTGAAGAGCTGGAGCTCGATGTCGCCGTCTTTTTCAAAACCATCGTTTGGATAGTGGTGAGTGCTGACGAAGTCGCAGGGAACATCGTTACGTTCGCAGAAATCAACAAACTCCTCTATCCACTCGCTCTTCGCCGTCGCCGGCCCGCCCACCTTGAGCGACGGCGAGACTTTTTTCAGCGCTTCGACAGTGTGACGATACAGCTTGAAGTATTCGCGCTGGCTTCCGCTCCAAAACATCTTCAGATTAGGTTCGTTCCAGACTTCGAAGAACCATTGACTGACTTCCCTCTCGCCGTAACGATCGATGAGATGAGAAACCAAACGCTCGATGAGCGTGGACCATTCTTTGTAGTCTGAGGGCGGCGTCACATTGGCTTGATAGCTGAAGACAGTTTTCCCACCCGAAGCCAACGCACCTGGCATGAAGCTCAACTCGACGAATGGCTTCATGCCGATCGACAACAAGAAGTCGAATATCTGATCGCAGTTGAAAAACGAGTAAACCTTATCGCGAGTCAACGTGCCCATGTCGTCAGACAGAAGCCCGTGAAAGCGAACGTAGCGAAACCCCAATTCGTCGTGTGCTCGCTTCAGCTGTCGCCGCCAGTCAGATAGCAGCGCCATGCGAGCATGGTCGCTGCCAACTGTGTGTTCCCAAAAATGCGGGAGCGGTGTCGTTGCTTCTGCGAGGTCACAGAAGAAAGTCAGTCTACTCACAGAACGTGTCGTATCGCCCGACGGCTCAATTCAGCCGTCGCTCCATAAACAAGATGTGAAGCTAACGCATAAGCGTGCGTCGAGACCGGATATTCAGTTGGTCCCTTTGAGAACCCGAGCAATGGTACCGAAATCTCATCAGCCAGCAACCAGAACGCAGCGCCAAACGGAACACCCGCGCCCGTCGTGACTTGCGGCACTACTTCAGCCAGCGCCCCATACATCCCACCGGAAACGGTTCCGAAAGCGTAGTGAACAGCAGCACCGGCAGGTTTCTTCTCGCTCTGCTGTAACTCGTGCCCAAACACCTCGGTCGAAATTGCCTGTGCGACTTTGACCGTGGCGTCGTCCTGTTCGGCTGTGTCCTGATTACCGTCGGAGCCTTCGCTTGGTTGCATTGACTGGGCGCCGTGCGGCTTCTCAGATCCTTCCTGTATGCGAGTCCATGCGGCCTGAAACTGATTCATGGTCCACGATGCCAGGAGACCACCGGCGAGTCCTGCCACCAAACCTTTCCAAACACTTCCTTCATCATCACGCATTGCTCAATCCCTCCCTCATCTGGAACTCATCGAGCAACTTCACTGCCACGCTGAGTTTGCCCTGATTATCCAAGAAGTAAGAGTCCAACCTGTACGTCTCCAATACACAAAGACGATTGAATGTCTTAGCACGTGCTGTAGGGGCGGGTTTCGCACAACACGCTGGGTGCGGACTCAGCAAAATGCGCGAGGGCTCGGGGAAATACGTAGTTTTAGGCGAAGGTAATATTGAGCCACGGATAACACGGATAAAATCCAGATTTAGATCCGTGTCATCCGTGGCTAATGATCTATCGATCTTCAAGGCCTGAAAGGATGTTTCCTGACGGATCCTTGAACCACGCGATTATCGGCCCCTTTGGACCACGAGCAATGCCACGCGCGTCAGTCTTGAGGTCAGGCAAATCGTAGCGTTCGAGTTTCACTCCGAGCGAATCGAGTTCATCGACCGCTTTTTCAATGTCGTCAACGTGAAAATTCAGAACCGTGAAAGATGCCGGGGTATGGTTTGGTTTTGGATATAGGAAGACGGCGTTGTTGCCTGTATGTAGTTCAAGTCCCTCCGGCGTTTCTTTGATCTCCAGTCCGAGCGTATCTCCATAAAACTCCTTCGCCTTGCGCAAGTCGTTCACAGAAAAACTCGAAAAAGACTCCGCCTCTTTGAAAAGATTCGAAGCTTTCTTTCGTCCTGGTGATGCTCCTGCTTTTGCTGACATTACAGAATCCCCTTTCAAAACAAAGTATGGGATCCATTAGACACGCAATAGGTTTCGCACGTGTCGCAGTTCTTCGACTTCGTTGTTACGTTTTAGTGGCAGTATCAGGATCGAACAGAAGTGGAAAGAATTGTCCGTCCATTTTTTGTCCTGTAGGGATTGCGGGCACACCTTCGAGTGGCGGCGCATCAGAAGCAGAGACGACACCGTCGCGAAATGCATTGATCACAACAGCACGTCGCGGCCGCGCGGTTTCGTTCGCATACGAGCCATGCACCATCAGCGGATGATGAAACGAACATTCACCAGCGCGTAGCTCAATCGCTACGGGCTTGAACTGTTCGCGCTGCGCCGGTGTCAACGTGTCGAGAACGGCATCCATGTGGTTTGCGAAACTCGCGCGCGGCAACAGTGGCCAACGATGACTTCCCGGAACGTAGTGCACGCAACCGTTTTCGCGTGTCGAATCGTCGAGACCGATCCAACACGAAAGATGAGCCACGGGCGTGGTCCTGGTCCAGTACGAGTAATCCTGATGCCAGATGACTACGCCGCCATGATGCGCGGGTTTGTAGAAGATCTGGTCGTGCCAGAAGCGCACTGGACCATCGAGCAATTGAGCCGCAGCGACAACGAAAGCCGGATTCCACAAGAGGTCGTGCAAGCCTAGAGTTATGCGCCAGGCGCCGAGCGCGTGAAAAAGTATCTGGTTTGGATCGGCGGATTCGTTTGCGTTGAACTCGTAAAACAGATGGTGGCCGGGATGCTCAGGATCCACCATCTCAGCAAGCTCACGACGCAGCACGTCAAGCTGCGTCTCGTTGAGCATTTTGATTCCAGAGAGATAACCGTTCTCTTTATAGAAGTTTACCTGCTCATCCGTGAGTCGATACTGCTCCCAATCTCCCTTGGGAAACAAATCAGTCAACGGATGGTGATAACGGGATAAGTCTTTTGTCATAGAGTCATCCACAGATTACACAGATTTAATAAAACAATCTGTGTAATCTGTGGATCGTTCGGTTAGGACTTGGTGGCCCGAATGGTGAGTTTGAGTACGACGTCGTCGCGGATCAGGTTGTCGGCCTGCCCGGCGTAGTTGATGCCGAAGTCCTTGCGATTGATCGAGAAGGTGCTGTCGACAGTTGCGGCATCGGGCGTCACGCTGATCGTGGCCGGAAATGTAACCGCCTTCGTCACACCGTGCAGCGTGAGATTGCCGGTCACAGTGTGCGAAGCGCCTTTCTCTCCACCGGGTTTGATGGACGTCGAAACAAACGTCGCTTCGGGGAACTTCGCGACGTCGAAGAAGTCGGCCGTCTTCAAATGTTTCGTTAAATCAGGCGTGTCAGTCGTCAGTGACTCGGACTTAATCGTGATGCTCACGCGGCTCTGTTCCGGCGTGCCGGCATAATCGACTTGTCCCGAGAAGTCGCCAAACGATCCATTGTGACTGCCGGTAACCTTCGATCCGATAAACTCAACCTTTGAATTCTGCGGCGTGATCACATACTTCTGTCCCTGTACAGTTGCGGCCGGCGAGGCGACCTTTGTAGCTTCACCGGTAACGGCTTTCGATTTGTCGGCCGCCGGATCCGAACACGCACTCACCAACATCACCCCGGCAACAATCATCAGCAAAACACTTCTGCGCATTGAATATTCCTCCTGTGTTGTAACTTCAACTCAATCACTTGCGACACGCCTGAGAAAGCATGCGCGAAATTCTTGTACTCGAGGGAACCTGCGAAACATCCCCACGATAGATTAGCCAGCCTCGATCCTGCACATTTGATCGACGCATCGTATAACAACCCGCAAACACACGTTCAATTCCGGCGCGTGTAGTGGCGACAACAATCGTCGAGATCTCCGCATAGATGCTGCCCGCTGCACCATCAAGACGAGCCGGCGGTTCAACCAGCACGCGTACGCGATCCGTGTCGGCGAATCCACTCGCAAATCGATCGAATGAAGTGGTCGGCGATTCCCAGTAACCATACGCACGTCGATAGTCGCGCGCATTGATGGCGTCGTAATACGAGCGCAGCGCCGCTATCGGATCGCTGCGATCCTCGCGTGGTCCATCATCGGATCCGGAATCTGAATTATTAACAAAATTGAGCGTGTTACGCCCGCGATCCGACAGGATCGTGAGACGGTTCGCCGACAGACGAAACCTGTTTGCAGCTTCGAGCGCTGAGATGAACCGCTGCTCCTGCTGGTTTGCGTTCTGGTCCAGGCACGCACGTCGCGTGCTGATCAAGCGGCTGAAAGAAATGTTGTCGCCGCGAATTTGATACGTACCACCGTAGGAATTGCAGCCCGTCGAGCCGGTTGCGCGACCATCTTCGCCGAATTTTAGTGTGACAGTTGTTCCGGCCACGATGTCTGCTTCGGCGCCGGCTGGTCCGAGAGAGACGAGTCGCCACTCAGTTCCTCTCAGCACTCGCTGATCGGTCGACAGGTCTCTGTTCGTTTGCGATTGGGCCATGACGGCGAAACAAAGCACGGCGAGGACAGCCAGAACAGAACTCTCAAAGCGCATTTTATTGACCTCCAAAAAGAAACCCGTATTGAAACTTTTAGGTTTTGCAAAAGAATGTCGGGCCACTGATTAAACGGATAAAGCCGGATTGGGCCGTGTAAGCTACAATGCACAGAATGACTTACGATGTTGCCGTGATCGGAGCAGGAGTGTTTGGCTCCTGGACGGCTTATCAGCTTCGCCTTGCAGGCGCGTCGGTGTTGCTCGCTGATGCATACGGTCCGGGTAACAGCCGTGCCAGCTCGGGTGGCGAGTCGCGTATCATTCGTCTGGGCTATGGACCAGACGAGCTTTATTCACGCTCCGCACAACGCTCTTTTGGTCTCTGGCAACAACTCTTCGGCAAAACCGGTAGTCTGTTTCGCAAAACGGGCATGCTATGGCTTGCCCGCGAGCGTGATCCGTACTGCGAAGCAACGCTCGCAACATTACAACGGATAAATGCAAACTATGAGATGCTGGACCATGATGAATTGGTGCGGCGTTTTCCGCAACTGGACGTTGGACCAGTTTCGTGGGGCATACTCGAGCCTGACTCGGGTATCCTGCTGGCGCGACGAGCGGTTCAGGCAGTCGTGGCCCAGGCGCAAGTTGAAGGTGTTGATTACGTCGAAGCGGCGATTACGTCACCGTCCGGACATGGCAAGTTAAATTCGGTTCAAACAAACTCCGGTAGCGAAATTGTCGCGAAGCGTTTTGTATTTGCCTGTGGTCCATGGCTGCCAAAGGTCTTTCCCGAGCTGCTTCGTGACTTGGTTCACATCACGCGGCAGGAAGTTTACTTTTTTGGCGTTCCCGCAGGTGATGAAAGTTTTAATCAGGGTATGCTGCCGGCCTGGATTGATTTTAACGATCTAGTTTATGGGCTCCCGAATATCGACGGACGTGGTTTCAAGATCGCGATTGACGCGCACGGACCCGATTTCGATCCCGACACGGGTGAGCGCGTGGTCACAGCCGCCGGGTTGAATGCGGTTCGCGAGTACGTTTCGCGACGGCTGCCACGACTCGCCAACGCGCCGGTTACTGAGACACGCGTCTGTCAGTATGAGAACACGTCGAATGGCGATTTTCTGATTGATAGGCATCCGGGGGTTGAGAATGTATGGCTCGTGGGCGGCGGATCGGGGCACGGATTCAAACATGGACCAGCGGTCGGTGAGTACGTAACAAAGATGGTGTTGGACGGCGAAAACACGGAACCGAGATTTAGTTTCGCATCGAAGGAACGCCATCAGGAACGAACGGTTTATTAGATAAGGCTAGACAAGATTTTTCAGGATTTGCAGGATAGAATGACGGCATGAGAATCTCGGTCGCGATGTGTACCTATAACGGCGCGGATTTCTTGCCGGCGCAGTTGGAAAGTATCGCGGCGCAATCGCGGAAGCCGGATCAGATTGTTGTTTGTGATGATGGATCGACGGATGAAACTCGCGCGCTGCTCGATAGGTTTGCGAAAGAATCTGCGATTCCGGTTTTGCTCAGCTTTAACAAGAAAAACCTTGGCAGTGTCAAAAACTTTGAAAAGGCGATCGGTCTGTGTAACGGCGATGTTATCGCACTCAGCGATCAGGATGATGTCTGGCGTCGCGACAAGCTGGAGTTGATCGAAAAGGCTTTCAACAAGCCATCAACGGGTGTGTTTTTTTCGGATGCAGAGCTCGTCGACGAGTCGCTCAAGCCGCTTAACCGCCGGATGTGGACCGAAATCGGTTTCGACGACCAGAAGAAAAAACTGCTACGCAACGGCCGCGCACTGGAGGTGCTGGTAACAGGTTGGACGGTGACTGGCGCAACAATGGCGTTTCGATCCAAGTTCGCGAACATTTGCCTGCCGATTCCCGACGGAATAGCGATGATTCACGACGGTTGGATCGCGCTGACGATTGGCGCAGTTGCGGATATCGTTGCAATAGACGAACCTTTGATCCAGTACCGGCAACACGAGCGGCAACAGATTGGAGCGCCGGCACGTCTCGAAACAGAACCTGAGTCGCGCGGGTTGGAGAAATTTGAGACTGCGTTAAAGCGTCAAAACAGTAGTGCTGACTTGTACAAGATCCTGGAAACACTCGAAGAACGTCTGCTGGCATTCACAGGCTATTACGACACTCGTAAAGCGCTTTCGTTTGTTGGCGATTATTCATTTCATTTGAACGTGCGCGCCAACTTGCCGCAGCGCCGCAGGCTCAGCCGCGTGCCCAGCATCTTGCGCGAACTGCTGAGTTTGCGTTATCACGAATACGCGAACGGATTTAAGAGTGCGGCCAAGGATCTTGTTTCGTAACCCACAAAAAGCAAAAAGACTGATGCCGTATGACCTCTCTATAATCATTATTAACTGGAACGGCGGTAGTCTTTTAACTCGCTGCATCGAGACGATCGTTAGCTCAGCGCCTCAGGTTAGCTACGAAATCGTAATCGTCGACAACGCCTCGTCTGACGATAGCGTCGCCGAATTGCAAGCGAGTGAAGTTGCGGCGCAAATGATTGCCCACGAGCAACTCCGAATCGTCTTCAACTCCGAAAATCGCGGCTTCGGCGCCGCCAACAATCAGGCCTTTGCGTTAACAGACTCGCCGTTCGTATTCCTGCTCAACCTCGACACCGAAGTGCGGCCGGGAACGATCGATACGCTACTTCAAAAGCTGACTTCAGATCCAAAGATTGGAGCGTGTGGTCCAAAGCTGCTCAACGCCGATGGCACAACGCAAACAAGTGTCTTCTTCAATCCACCATGCGTCTGGCACACGATCCTTTCGCAGCTATGGCTCTATCGTCTGCTGCCGCGCCGGTTCAGAGGCGAACTATTGCTGGGTTGGCACTGGAGTCACGATCGTGAGCGAAGCGTGCCGATGCTCGGTGGCGCGGCGATTCTGGCGAAGCGCGAAGTGATTGAAGAGGTGGGTGGCTTCAACGAACGTTTTCACATGTACGCCGAAGACAACGAGTGGTGCTGGCGAATCACAAAATCAAACTGGCGTCTGATGTTTGTCCCGGAAGCGATTCTGCTACACCACGGCGCACAGAGCTCCGGAAAGCGTTGGACACCTGCGGACCAGATTCGCGTCAGACTAAGTGCGGGCTTCAACTTCGAACAGCAGGTTTTACCGCGCTGGCGTTTGGCGGCTAATCAACTTGCTAACTATCTCGTGGTGACTGTGCAGATCACTGGTCGCAAGCTGCTGAGAATTCAGCATCCTGAGCTGAACGTGATCAAGGAGATGCACGGCAAGCACCTGCGACGCGCTCTCACGAACAACTAATAAACCACGGATAATACGGATTACGGCTTCGCGGTCGCGTTGTAGTCCTCGAGCAGTTTCTGTGCACGAATGCTCGGGCTGATCAACGCCAGTTTCTGCGACCAGTCGTAGCCGCTGAAAACACCCACCACCTCGGCCTTATCGTTGTAAACCGGACTTCCGGAAAAACCGTCGCGACTGTCGATCTTCACCGACCAGTACTCCTGGGTGCCGAGCATGTAGTTTCCATAAAAACTGCCGTGGCTCACGACTTTGTCGCCATGCGGGCGCGCAATCAGAAACAGCTTGTCGTCTTTGACGGGAGCCGTCTGAAAGATCGGAGCTTTAGCATTCTTGGAGTTACGACACATTTCGAGTAGCGCCAGATCGGCCTCTTTATCGACCCTGATCACTTTGGCGCGACAACCGTCAACGTAGACTTTCACCGCAAGCTCGTCGCTCGCCTTAAACCCGAGCATTACTTTTTTAGTAGAGCTCAGGTTGCCGGAGATTACGTGGTAAGCAGTCATCACGAGACCATTACCTACCAGAAAACCTGTTGCGTACCCATTCGGCCCAACATCAAACAGGACCGAAATCGCCTGTTCCAACGGGTTTTGTTCTTTCTTGGAAAACTCCAACTCCAGCGACAATGTATAGCGCTCTTGTTGCTTAAGCATCCGGTTTGAGCTTTTGCTGTCAGCCACACACACAGGTGCAAGCAGAAGAAGGGCGGCGATACAGGTAAGGCTGCAAAGCTTACTCCTCATCGATGACCTCCGTTCGGGTTCTTCTAATGTGCGTTTCCTGGAACTTCCCTATGGGAAAACGAAAAAGACGACTTTGTCGTGCGAGGGAGTACGACAAAGAAAACCAATCTGCTTTGAAAGCCAGCAGGATTTATCCGGGAACTAAAGACCGAAGCATTTTAGGGCGGGGCTTGCGGATACGCAATGTTTTTAAAGACGATCCACAGATTACGCAGATAAACGCAATTAATCTGTGCAATCTGTGGATGGCGCTTAGTTGACCGAGGCGTGACGTTGTTTGGGTTCGTTTATGCGCGCGTAATCAGGGTGAAGGTAGACGATTCTTCCGCCAACGATCGTGGCTACCGCGGCGCCCACCATGCGACGACCATGGAAAGGCGTGTTCCGGCTTTTCGATTTTGACTTGTTCACATCGAAGACCCATTCGAGGTTTGGATCTAGCAACGTGATGTCTGCGTGTGCGTTCTGTTTGAGTGACCCGCGATCTTTTAGACCGAATATGCGGGCCGGATTCGCCGCACACATCTCTACCACTCGTTCGAGGTCGATCAATCCGGCGTGCACGAGTTCAAACGCGAGGCCAACGGCGGTTTCCAGACCGATGATTCCAAACGGCGCTTGATCAAATTCCAAACCCTTTTCATCGAGGTGATGTGGCGCGTGATCTGTAGCGATCGCGTCGATGGTGCCGTCCTTCATGCCTTCAAGAATGGCATCGACGTGTTCCCTGCTCCGCAACGGCGGACTCATTTTCGTGTTCGTGTCGTACTCGGCCACTGCTTCGTCTGTCAGAGTCCAGTGATGCGGCGTCACTTCGCAAGTGACGTTGAGCCCATCCTGTTTTGCACGCCTGATTGCTTCGAGCGCGCCGCGTGTTGAGACGTGAGCGATGTGAACTTTTGCTTTGGTGAGTTTTGCGAGAACGCAGTCGCGCACGACGTCGACGTCTTCCGCCGCAGCAGGCATGCCACGCAATCCCAGAATCAGCGACCAGCGCCCTTCGTGCATCACGCCGGCCGCGCTCAACGACTGATCCTGACAGTGATCGACGACCGTCAAATCGAATCCGCGCGCGTATTCCATCGCTCTGCGCATCATCGAGGAAGTCGGCACTGGCCGGCCGTCATCGGACACCGCCACAATCCCGGCGTTTTTCATCTCGCCCATTTCCGCAAGCTCTTTACCGTTGCTTCCTTTTGTGGTTGCGCCGATGGGAAAGACGTTTGCGAGTCGGGCTGACTGGCCCTGTTCGACAATGAATTTTGTGACGGCTGGATTGTCGTTGATTGGATCTGTATTCGGCATCGCGCAGATGCTGGTCCAACCACCGGCGACTGCCGCCGCCGCGCCGCTCGCGACAGTTTCCTTGTACTCCTGTCCCGGTTCGCGCAGATGTGTGTGCATGTCGATAAAGCCCGGCGCGACGATCAAACCGGTGGCGTCGATAACGTGCGTCTGTTCGGGCACGGGCTCGCCGCGGTCGAGCAAGCCGACGACGCGGCCGTCTTCAACGAGCAGGCTACGACCGCCGGCGTTAACCTGCTGCGCGGGGTCGATCACGTAACCATTTGTAATCAGCAGCTTCATTCGCGAGTTACCTTGCGTTTCTTATTTTTGGCCGGTGGCGTTTCCTCAACCGCCTCCGGATGACTGCCACCGGCGAGCAGATAAAGCACTGCCATGCGCACAGCGACTCCGTTTGTTACCTGGTCGAGAATCAACGACCGACTGCCATCCGCGATTTCAGAAGAAATTTCAACGCCACGATTCATCGGACCGGGATGCATCACGATGGCATCCGGCTTGGCCCGCTCGAGGTGTCGCGGTTGCAGTCCGAAATGAACCGCATACTCACGCATCGACGGAAAGAACGCGGCGTCCTGACGTTCGCGTTGAATCCGCAGAATCATCACCACGTCGGCATCGTCAATTGCGTCTTCGAAATGTCTTTCGATTCGCAGTCCGCTTTCGACGAGTTCGGCAAAGTCTTCCGGCACGAGTGTACCCGGACCGCCGACACTAACGTTCGCGCCCATCTTCGTGAGCAGATAGATATTCGAGCGCGCGACGCGTGAGTGCAGGATGTCGCCGACAATAGCGACTTTCAAACCTTCAAACTTGCCCTTGTATTCACGAATGGTCAGTGCGTCGAGCAGCGCCTGTGTCGGATGTTCGTGAGAACCATCGCCCGCGTTAACAATCGGCGCGTTGGTCATGCGTGCGAGATGCTGTGGCGCGCCGGCCATCGAATGACGAATGACTATGCAATCCGGCGCCATCGCTTCGAGATTCCGTGCCGTGTCGAGCAACGTCTCGCCTTTGCTGACGCTGGAGGTCGAAACACTGACGTTGACCGCATCCGCCGACAGACGTTTCGCTGCGATTTCGAATGACGTCCTGGTGCGTGTTGACGGTTCGAAGAAGAGATTGATGACAGTGCGGCCGCGGAGCGCCGGAACTTTCTTGATCTGGCGTTTGGAAACTTCGCGAAACGTTTCGGCCGTATCGAGCAGTTGGGAGATTTCCCCTGCTTCGAGTTCGCGGATACCAAGTAGGTGGCGGCGGTTGAAAGTTTGCTCCATTGCTTTAGTCTGACACAAAAAAAGCGGCCAGTTGGCCGCTTCGCTTACGCCGTTTCGGACGGCCTTTCGACGATTACCACGCCCTCTTCCTCATCAAATTCCTGGAGCATCACCTTGATGATCTCGCTTTTCTTTGTAGGAACGAGTTTGCCGATGTAATCAGCCTGAATCGGCAGCTCGCGATGTTCTTTGCCTCGGTCGACCAAAACGGCGAGTTGCACGCGGCGTGGCCGGCCGAAGTCGATTAGTTGATCGAGCGCTGCGCGAATTGTGCGGCCGGTGTAAAGAACGTCGTCGATCAGGACGATGTTGCGATTCTCGATGTCGCCGGGAAGATCTGTTCGATTGACAACAGGCTTGGCGCCGACAGTCGAGAGGTCGTCGCGATAAAGAGTGATGTCGAGCACGCCGACGGGCGGACGATAACCTTCGAGGTCCGCGATCTTCTGCGCCATGCGTTCGGCGAGCGGAACACCGCGTCGCCTGATTCCGACCAGGAACAAGTCACCGGCGCCATGATTTTCTTCGACAATTTCGGACGAAAGACGAGCCAATGCGCGATTGATGCGCGGGCCATCCATGATGCGGGCTTTCTCGACAAAATCCATGTGTGTGCGCGGATACTAACAAGAAGTTTCTGGCGTGACAAGTTGCCATTTGTGCTTTATGTGTACTACTTGATACTTTGTATTGAAACGGATGGTCTATCGCTCGCTGCTGCGCCCGCTCCTCTTCCGTCTCCCGCCCGAGACGGCTCACGAATTCGCTTTACATTCTCTTTCGTTACTGCCGACAAAATTACTCGCCGGCGGCGCGACTCAGAATCCAATCAGCAGGTTTGGCTTATTGTTCCAGAACCCTGTCGGACTCGCCGCCGGCTTCGACAAAAACGGTATCGCCCTGCGACCACTCGCGGCGCTCGGCTTCGGGTTTATCGAGGCAGGCACGGTCACGTTTCATCCACAACCGGGAAATCCACGACCACGACTGTTTCGGCTCGCCGAAGATCAAGCACTGATTAATCGGGCAGGATTCAATAACGAAGGCGCCGCGGCGTTTGCGAAGCGAGTCGAGCATAACCGGCCTGAGTGTGTGCTTGGTGTCAGTATCGGCAAAAGCAAAATCACGCCGCTTGAAGAAGCTACCGAAGACTATCTGGCGAGTTTCGAGATTGTTTACAACGTCGCCGACTACATCGCCGTAAACGTCAGCTCACCAAACACGCCGCAACTGCGCGAGCTACAGCAATCGCAACAGCTAACCGCTTTGCTGTCGGCCCTTCAGGCACGTGGCCGCGAACTCGAGCAACGGCATCAAAAACGCGTGCCGCTCCTCGTCAAACTCTCACCCGATCTCGAACGCCAGGATCTCGAAACTATCGTCGAAGTTATCGAGAATTTGCAGATCGACGGCATCATCGCAACCAATACGACGATCAGTCGCGCCAACCTGCGCACTGAGCCACAGCGAATCGCGGCGGCGGGCGAAGGCGGACTCAGCGGCAAACCTTTAAAAACCCGGTCGACACAAATGATTGCCCAGCTATACGAACTAACGCGTGGACGCACCCCGCTCATCGGCGTCGGCGGTATCTTCACCGCTCGCGACGCTTGGGAAAAAATTTGCGCCGGAGCAAGCCTGGTGCAGTTGTACACGGGATTCATCTACCAGGGACCTAACATCGCCAACGAAATCAACGAGGGTCTCGCGAAGATTCTCGCTCGTGAGAAATTCGCGAACCTCGACGCCGCCGTAGGCTGCCGTGCCAAAGAATTATCTGTGTAATCTGTGGATAAAGGAGATAAATTGACAGCGAAAGAAAAACTCATCATCGCACTCGACGTAGACACACCCGCAAAAGCATTCGACCTCGTGAAACAGCTTCACAGCGTCGCAGGCATGTTCAAAATCGGTTCCACCCTCTTCACGTCCGCCGGACCACAAATCGTCCGAGACATCATCGCGCTCGATTCCAAAGTTTTCCTCGACCTCAAATTCCACGACATTCCGCACCAGGTCGCAGGCGCTGCACGCGCGGCCGCCGAACTCGGCGTCTCCCTGTTCACGATTCACGCAAGCGGCGGTAGCGAGATGATGCAACGTGCCGTCGACTCCGTTAACGAAGTCGCCGAAAAAACCGGCAAACGCGCGCGAGTGCTCGCCATCAGCGTTCTGACCAGCATCGACGCCACCATCCTCTCGCAAATCGGCGTGAATTCGACGCCTGGCGAATCAGTGCTGCGTCTTGTCCAGGTGGCCAAAGATTCTGGAGTTGATGGCGTTGTCGCTTCACCACAGGAGATACAAACCATCCGCGGCATGGTCTCGAATCCGGAGTTCCTCGTGGTCACGCCCGGCATACGACCATCAACAAACGAGTCCGAAGGAGAAGATCAAAAGCGAGTCGCGACGCCGGCTGCCGCTATCGCTGCAGGTGCGAGTTATCTTGTGGTCGGCAGACCAATCACAGGCGCGCCGGATCCGGTCGCAGCCGCGCAAGCGATTGTCACAGAGATGCAACAAGCGCCGCTCTAAATTGGGCCTTTACTAACGAAAGGAACTGATTAATAAAGGTAGCGTGTAAAATCTTCAGGCAGGGCTATTTGCCCAACCACTGATTTGAAATTATCATGCCACGGTGAAGCGCAGCTTGAAACCCCCGTTCATTTCCACATTATTCATCCTCTTCCTCGCATCCGTTTTTCCATTGTTCGCTCAGGAAAAGGATGGAGTAACGCCGCTTGCTTTCTCGCAGTCGCCTTACCGCGTGGGCGAACGGTTGAGCTATAACGTATCGTTTTCAAACTTCCCCAGCGCTGCGCACGTGGAGGTTGAAGTCGTCTCGCGCGGAATTTTTTTTGGACGCGAAGCGATCCAGCTCCGATCTCACGTTGAAACCACAGGCGTCATCAACGTCGCGCTTTTCGCCATCAATACCGACTACACGACATACGTCGATCCGCAAACAGGACTGCCGTTTCGCGCCGAAGAAACTCCGCGCGACGCGATCAAGTCCACGGACATGGTCCACGATTTCAACCAACCGGCCGGTAACGAAGCCATCCCGCCGAAGCAGAAGGGTTTTCCCGGAACGTACGACTTCGTCTCCGCGTTCTATCGCGCCCGTGCGCTTCCGCTTGCCGTTGGCGAGGTTTACACCTTTTCCGTCCGTGGTGACTCGGGCGAGTATCAGGCGGAATTGAAAGTGGTCGGCAGAGAGACGATCAGAACAAACGTCGGTTCGTTTGGGACGATTGTTACTCAAGTGAAAGTTGCTAACTCACCGCTCAGGTCTTTGAAGATCAATTTCACCGATGACGACCGGCATGTACCTGTGCTCGTGAGTGCGCGTGTGAAAGCGGGCGATTTGACTGCCGAACTTGCTGGATCTGAGCTCGTCAAACCACCCGAAGCTGCGCCAACACCGACGCCCAGGATCGTTGCGGCGCCTCTTCCGACGCCTGCTGCTGCGCCACCCGCGTTGAGTGAGAGTCTCCCATTCAAAGTTGGAGAGCAACTCAACTATCAGATCTTCATTGGTACCAACAACACACCGCTCGGTCTCGCGACTTTTCAGGTGCGTGGACGTTCGCGTTACTTCGAGCGCGATGGTGTTTATTTAACAGTTACGGCGCAGACCACCGGCGCGGCCGCCGCGCTTTTCGTCGCGCGAGATCAGATCGACTCGTACGTCGAACCGAAGGCACTGCTCCCTTTTCGCACGGTGATGAATCTTGCGGAAGGCCAGCGACGTCTGAACCAGACCCTCACCATAAATCAGGACAACGGCCTCGCGACGACTGATAAAGGCACGCGCATAGAAATACCTGTCGGCACTCACGACTATGTTTCGTTCTTTTACGTGCTGCGGACATTCAACCTGACGCCGAAAAAACGAAGCGCGATCTCGGTCCTTGTGGAGAACCAACCAAAGACCCTTTTTGTGGAGTCGCAGCAACGCGAAACGATCCAAATCGGCGACCGAAAAGTCCCTGCAATCGCAGTGTCACTAACCACCGACGATCAGCAACCCGACAAATACCAATTCCGCATGTGGATCAGCGACGATCACCAGCGTCTTCCACTCCGCATCACCTGCACCACAAAGCTCGGCCTCTTACGCGCCGATCTCGCCATCATCCCCACCACACCCCAGTAATTACTCCGATCCGCATTGATCGTTCTAATGATCCGTCCGATCAGCGTTTTCGAAATTGAAATCCCTTTTCAACTAGGATATACTCCGGCGTCATCATGCTGAACTCATTCATTATCGTCATGCGCGAAGGCTTTGAATCATTCCTGCTGGTGGCGGTTATCCTTGCTTACCTTCGTAAATCCGAACAAAAGTGGCTCAATTCGTCTGTCTACGTGGCGATTGCCCTCGCCCTCGCGGCCAGTGGTGGACTCGCTTATGTCCTCAACGCTGGTGTTGAAGAAACAACCGTGACGAACATATTCGGCACTTTCGTTGGCGGTTACGTCAATCAATTCTTCGCGAATGAAGCGCTGCGTGAGGCAGTGCTCGGCGCCATTGCGGTGGTGATGGTGGGCACACTTGTGATTCACATGTGGCGTCACGGACCCAAAGTCCAGCAACGCATGCGCGAGAAATTAGACGCGGTTTCCTCAAAGAGTTCGCGCACAGCCGCAGTGCTTGGCGTCTTCCTGTTTACGTTTCTGATGATCACGCGCGAGGGAATGGAAACGGCGTTGATGCTGATGCAGGTAAAAGATCCAAACCTGATCAATGGTGCACTGCTTGGATTAGCTGCGGCAATCTTGTTTGCGGTTGGCTGGGCCAAGTTCGCACACCTGATCAATGTCAGACGATTCTTTCAGGTTACCGGAATCTTTCTGCTGCTCTTCATGGTCCAGGTCAGCATTTATTCTTTTCACGAGTTTGCAGAAGCAGGTCTGTTACCCAACAGCGAATTCCTTCACGAAGCCACTGAGAAGTTTTCACCTGACGGACTGTACGGCAAGTGGTTTTCACCGATCATGATCGGCATCTGCGCGCTGTGGCTGCTCGGCGCCTGGCTAATCGATCGTCGATCGAGCAAGTCTGAAGATATCCGTCCACAGATTACGCAGATTCAATCTGTGTAATCTGTGGCTAACATCTTCGCGAGCTCGCGCTTCAACAACTTCCCTGTCGGACCTTTCGGAATATCATCTACGAAGTGAACTGTCTTTGGACACTTGTAGTCTGCCAGTCGCGCTTTGCAATAGTCGATGACTTCCTCTGCCGAAGTATTCATTCCCGGCTTTAGCACCACGACTGCCGCGACTTCTTCGCCGTAAAGTGCATCGGGCACACCTACTGCCGCCGCAGCCGCAATCGCCGGATGCTGGTACAACACCTCGTCAATCTCACGCGGATAAATATTCTCACCACCGCGGATAATCATGTCTGACTTGCGATCGACGATGAAATAAAAGCCGTCTGCGTCGCGATAGCCGATGTCGCCAGTGTGAAACCAGCCGTTACGAAACGCGGTCGCATTCGCAGTGTCGTTCTTGTAGTAACCCTTTAGAATGTTCTCTCCCCGCAGGACGATCTCGCCTAACTCGCCGTCCGGCACCTCGCGATCTTCTTCGTCAACGACGCGCATTTCGTTGCCGATGGGCACACCACACGATCCCGGACGCCGGCGTTGATCGGGTGGATTGAAAGTCGAACGACAAGTTGACTCAGACAAACCATAACCTTCGATCACGAGACAGTTGAACCGCTCTTCAAACCGCCGCAACACTTCCGCGGGCACCGGCGCCGAGCCACACATCGCAAAGCGCAATTGATCGGTCTTGAGACTGCCGGGCACGCCGTCAGGATACGTGGTCAATAACATCGAGAGCATCGTTGCCACGGAACCAAACGACGTGATCTGATACTCCGAGACGATCTGCCAGAAGCGCGACGCCGAGAACTTCTGACTCACAACACTTGAGCCTCCCGCGTAGAGCGCCGACATCGTCGTCACTGAAACTGCGTTCATGTGAAACAGCGGCATCATCGTTAGTAGCCGATCTTTTTCAGTGAAGCCGAGCCACTGGCTGATCTGGCGTGCGTTCGCGATCAAGTTTCCGTGTGTAAGTAAGCAGCCTTTTGGTTTACCGGTGGTGCCTGAGGTGTAGATGATTATGCTCTCATGATCGCAGTCGATATCCGCAGACGGCGCCGGTCCGTCTGAATGTGCACTGGTCGCTTCGGCTTCGTTGTCAAACAGAATCACAGCCTCGAGACTTGGCAGTTCATTCCGAATTGACTCGATAACAGGAAGAAATTCTGAGTTGACCAGCAGGGCTTTGGCTTCTGAGTTTGAAATCACATACGCCATCTCCTGCGACTTCAGCAGCGAGTTGATCGGCCCGGCGAGCGCGCCAATCTGCCAGCAAGCGAAATATGCAATCACGTACTCGACGCTGTTTGGCATGAGCAGGCTGACCACATCGCCCTTCCCCACTCCTTCTGCCGCCAGCATCCGCGCGGTACGTCCCACGGCGACTTCGAATTGCTTGTAAGTGAACTGACGATTATCGGCTTCCGAGAAGAGAAATGGTTTATCCGGCGCGGCGTCGACGCGCTGTTTCAGGAGTTCGGGGATGCTTCGCGGTTCCAGGGTCATGATGGTCTTATACACGAATTCTCCCGCAAAGGCGCAAAGGCGCCAAGAAGGAACGCAAATCATCTTTGCGCCTTTGCGCCTTTGCGGGATATAGTCCAGCATTTGTATGAATCCATATCGCAATTTCATTGGCGGCAAGTGGATTGAATCCGTCTCCACCCGCACTGCTACAAACATCAACCCGGCCAATACTGACGACGTCCTCGGCACGATCCGCCAGGCCACTCGCGATGAGGCACGCGCCGCGGTCGATGCGGCAGCCGACGCGTTTCGCGGCTGGCGTGGTACTCCCGGACCCGCGCGTGGTCGCATCGTCGCCAAAGCCGCGCGTCTGCTCGAAGAGAATAAGGAAGAACTCGCCCAACTCCTCACTCACGAAGAAGGAAAGACGATTGCCGAGTCACGCGGCGAGTTGCAGCGCTCGATCAACGTCGCAGAGTTTTGCGCTGGCGAGTCGCGTCGCATGAATGGCGAAACTATTCCTTCCGAGCTGCCTTTGAACTTTGCCTACACGATCAAACAACCGCTTGGCGTCGTCGCTTGTGTGACGCCGTGGAATTTTCCGGTAGCGATTCCGATTTGGAAGATCGCGCCCGCGCTCGTGGCCGGTAACACAGTCGTTTTCAAGCCCGCTTCGATCACTCCCGCGACCGCCGTTCGCATCACCGAGATCTTCGAAGCAGCCGGAATACCGCCCGGCGTTTTGAATCTCGTGCTCGGCTCAGGTTCTGAAGCAGGTGACGAGATCATTAACCACCCGGCGGTGAAAGCAATTTCATTCACCGGATCGAACGGCGTCGGCATTCGTCTTTACGAACAGGCATCACGCCGGGGCGCGAAAGTGCAATGCGAGATGGGCGGAAAGAATCCGGTCGTGATTCTTGAAGACGCAGACATGGATCTGGCAGTTGAATCAACTGCACAGGGCGCTTTCGGATCTTCCGGACAGCGCTGCACCGCGACTAGCCGAGCGGTCGTGATGGACCAGGTTGCGGACGAGTTTGTCGCGCGCTTGGCAAAGCGAGCTGAGTCGATGCGAATCGGTCCAGGAAGCGATCCGGCGACGGAGATGGGTCCGAGTGTTGACGAGAGCCAGTTCAATACAGTTCTCAGTTACATCAACATTGGTCGGGAAGACGGCGCTACGCTCGTCTGCGGCGGCGAGCGGGCGACAGGCGATGGTCTCGACAAAGGTTACTTCGTACGTCCCACTGTCTTCGATCACGTCACACCCGACATGCGTATTGCACGCGAAGAGATCTTTGGACCGGTGTTGTCGGTGTTGCGCGTGAAAGACTTCGAAGCGGCGATGGAAGTCGCAAACGATTGCGAGTATGGCCTGTCGTCGTCAATCTTCAGCAACGACGCCTCGCGCATCTTCCGTTTTGTTGACGACATCGAAACCGGCATGACGCACATCAACTCGCCGACTACCGGCGGCGAGGCACACATTCCGTTCGGCGGCACGAAAGGCACCGGCATCGGCGATCGTGAGCAGGGTTCGACCGCGCTCGATTTCTACACCGAGCTGAAGGTGGTCTACGTCGATTACACCGGCCGCAAGCGCGAAGGAAATCTTTACTGACTGGAGTGCACGTCCTGAAGCTCCTTCTCTGTTTGTTAGCGTCACTTATCTGCACGGCGACGGCTGTATCGCAGTCGAATACGAGTGTTTACACACCGCTCGGCATGAAGCAGTGTCGCGCGATAAAGGCAGTCAGACGCAATGCTGACGACGGTTTCGCAGCGCGTTGCCAGGGCGCGGCCGGGTACGCGTTGGTTGTGACCGAAGGAGATTTGCGTCAAAACATCGCAGTCGTCACGCCGGCGGGAGAGGTGCATTCTCTCGACCTTTGGAGCGTTGTAAGCAGCGGTTTTTCGAGTGTCGGACCAAAAGCTGAGTGGCGCATTGGATCGCAAAACGGGAAGTCGGTCCCGGTAGCACTGATCATTCGCTACAACGCCAGCGAAGATCCCGAAAAGCCAGACAAAATAACGTCATATCTGGCCGTGGCGAAGCTCACCCAGACGGAAATCTGCGTCACCGAAAAAGTTTCGCCCGGCCCAAAAGCAAACGAGGACGCCCGTCGCGCCGCCGACGCCGCCTCAACCAAGCCTTGCCTTAAACAGTAATTCAATCTGCGTACTCTGTGGATAGAAACTCATGAAAACTCTTATCAAGAATGGTCGCGTTGTGACTGCGGTTGATGATTACCGCGCTGATGTTTTGATCGAGAATGAAAAGGTTTCGGTGATTGGGGCTGAGCTCCGGATGGAGGCCGATCAGACCATCGACGCGAATGGAAAGCTCGTGATTCCCGGCGGGATCGATCCACACACGCACATGGAGCTGCCTTTCGGCGGCACCGAGTCGTCCGACGACTTTCGCACCGGCACGATCGCAGCCGCGCATGGTGGCACGACCAGCATCATCGACTTCGCCGTGCAGTACAAAGGTCAATCGCTGATCGAAGGTATCGACAACTGGCATAAAAAGGCCGAAGGTAAGACTGCGATCGATTACGGCTTTCACCTGATCACGACCGAGCTCGAAGACAAACAGATCGAGGAGCTCTACACCGCCATGGATGAAGGCGTGACGAGCTTCAAAATGTTCATGGCTTATCCGGGTGTGTTTCTGGTCGACGATGCGACGATCTTTCGCGCGATGTCAGCCGCAGGTCAGCGCGGCGGTCTCATCTGCATGCATGCCGAAAACGGAATCGTCATCAACGAGATCATCAAACGCGCTCTCGAACAAGGCCGGACTGCACCGAAGTATCACTCCTTAACAAGACCGACGATCGCCGAAGCCGAAGGCGTGCATCGCGCCATCGCGATCGCTGAGATGGCAGAGTCGCCGGTCTACATCGTGCACCTGTCCTGCGCCGACGCCCTAAACCAGGTGCGGCAAGCGCGCGATCGTGGCATCCCGGCGTTTGCCGAAACCTGTCCGCAGTATCTCTTCCTTTCGATCGACAACTACGACGAGCCGGACTTTGGTGGCGCAAAGTATGTGATGACGCCGCCGCTACGCGAGAAATCGAATCAGGCTGAACTTTGGAAGGGTCTGAAGATGGACGATCTTCAGGTCATCTCAACGGACCACTGTCCCTTCTGTATGAAGGAACAGAAAGAGCTCGGCCGCGACGACTTCACGAAGATTCCGAACGGCGCGCCCGGTGTGGAGAATCGCGTGCCGCTGATTTACAACGGCGGCGTAGTCGAGAATCGCATCAGCCTGAATCGCTTCGTGGAATTAACTTCAACCGCAGCCGCCAAGATGTTTGGACTGTTTCCGAAGAAAGGCACGATCGCAATCGGTTCGGATGCCGACATCGTGATCTTCGATCCGGAGAAAGAACAGACGCTGAGTGTGAAGACACAGCACATGAACTGCGACTACAACGCTTACGAGGGGAAAAAGATCAAGGGCGTCGTGGAAACTGTGCTCTCGCGCGGCAACGTCGTGATCGATAAAGGTGAGTTCAAAGGGAAAGCGGGCAATGGGCAGTTTCTGAAACGCGGCACTTGTGTCGCGATGTAATCCACAGATTACACAGATAAAAAATCCCCAGACGGAGACCAACTACAACATGCTTCCAGCGATCGTTCTATTGCTTCTGCTTTTCCAGGGGCCAGGACAAGGACGACAGGGACAGTTTCCAGGCCAGCAACAGCAACCAAGCCCTTCGCCGGCGCAAGGCGGAAATCAACAGCCTCGACAACAACCTTCGCCGCCCGCGGAAGAACCTCCAGTCGTTACGAAACACGAAATCCGTGTGGGCGGGACAACTATTAAGTACACGGCAATCGCCGGAATGATGCCGATCAAGAATCGTGAAGGTGAGATCGAGGCCCGCATGTTCTTCACCAGTTATGTCGTCGATCGACCCGAAGGAAGTGCGTCACGACCGCTCACGTTCTCTTTCAACGGCGGACCAGGTTCGGCTTCAGTTTGGTTGCACATGGGCGCGATTGGTCCGAAGCGTGTGAAGATGAACGTCGACGGCGGTATGCCTTCGCCGCCATTTGAACTGGTCGACAACGAAGGTACGTGGCTCACCAAGTCGGATCTTGTTTTCATCGATCCGGTGGGCACCGGTTACAGCCGTCCCGCGCGTCCGGATCTCGGCACGAAGTTCTTCGGTTTGCAGGGCGACATCGAATCGGTCGGCGAGTTTATTCGCATGTACCTCACGCGCTACGAACGTTGGACGTCGCCGCTGTTTCTCGCGGGCGAGAGCTACGGCACTACGCGCGCCTCGGCATTATCAGGCTACCTGATCGATCGCGGCATTGCTTTCAACGGCATCATGCTGATCTCGACGATCATGAACTTCGAAACCACTGCATTCGCTGCCGGAAACGATCTGCCATACGCGTTGTTTCTGCCGTCCTATGCGGCAACGGCGTGGTATCACAAGAAACTTCCGTCCGATCTCCAGTCAAAGCCAGTCGCGCGAGTGGTTGCAGACGCTGAAAGTTTTGCATCCGGTGAGTACATGCTTGCACTCGAGAAGGGTTCGCGTCTTACGCCGCAGGAACGGCAGGAAGCGATCGCGAAGCTCTCGCGCTTCACCGGACTCGACGCGAAGTTTCTCGACTACGCCAACCTGCGCGTCAATCTGAATCTCTTCCGCAAGGAGTTGTTGCGCACTGAGAGACGTTCGATCGGACGTCTCGATAGTCGTTTCAAAGGTTACGACTCAAATATCGCCACTGACAGCACCGACTACGACGCGAGCGAAGCTGCGATCCGTCCGCCGTACACCGCGACTTTCAACAACTACGTGCGCACCGAGCTGGGATACAAAACCGATCTCGAATACTACATTCTCGGCGGCGGCATTGGCCCATGGAACTGGGGCACCAATAACAATTACGTCGACACGAGCACTGCCTTAAGAAACGCACTCGCCAAGAATCCGTACCTGAAAGTCTTTGTAGCGATGGGCTACTACGACATGGCCACGCCTTACTACGCGGTCGAGTACACCTTGGGCCACATCAGCATCGATCCGATGTTGATGAGGAATTTTTCCAGCAGTTACTACGAAGCCGGGCACATGATGTACATCGACGAGAAGTCGCTCTCGAAACTGCACGGCGACGTCACCAAGTTTATGGACGACTCGATGAGAAGATAAATATTTTGATCCGCGTTTATCTGCGTAAATCCGCGGCTAAATTCAAATATGGAAACCATCCAACACCCCGACGGACGCGTAGAGCTTCAGCCCGAAGCGCTCGCTGAGATTAGTCAAAGCCCTCTTTACAACGAGGACCTTGCACCGGTTCCCATCTCAAAGCGCAATTGGACCACCTACAACTATGCTGCGCTCTGGATCAGCATGGCGCACTGCATCCCGACGTACATGCTGTCGTCTGGCCTGATTAGTGCAGGCATGAACTGGTGGCAGGCACTGCTCACGATCCTGCTCGGCAACACGATCGTGCTCATCCCGATCCTGCTCAACTCGCATCCGGGCACGAAGTACGGCATTCCCTTCCCGATCTTCGCGCGCGCTGCGTATGGAACGCTCGGTTCGAACGTTCCGGCAATCATGCGCGCGATTGTTGCGTGCGGCTGGTTTGGAATTCAGGCGTGGATCGGCGGCGAAGCACTGAACACGTTCTTCAAAGCCATCATACCGGGATGGCAAACGTTGCTCGGTGGTCCAATCGGAGGCCACACAACAACTGAATGGCTCTCGTTCCTGCTGTTCTGGGGCTTCAATATCTACATCATTTACCGCGGCATGGATCTGCTGAGGAAAGTTGAGAACTGGGCCGCGCCATTCGTTTTGATCATGACGGCGTTGTTGCTGGCGTGGGCGTTGTACAAAGCGAACGGCCTCGGCTATCTACTCAACCAGCAGGGCAAGTTCCATACTCTCGGAGAGTTTTGGAAGATCTTTATTCCGTCACTCACCGGCATGATCGGCTTCTGGGCCACACTCTCCCTCAACATGCCTGACTTCACACGCTTCGGAAAGAGCCAGCGCGATCAGGTCGTGGGCCAGGTCGGTGCGCTGCCCACTACGATGACTGTCTTCGCCGCAATGGGCGTGATGATCACGTCTGCGGCAGTCGTTATCTATCCGCACATGAAACCGGAAGAGCTTTGGGATCCGATGAAACTCGTCGGACAGTTTCAGAGCGTGGTGGTAATTGCGATCTCGATGTTTACTGTCGTCGTGGCGACGCTCGCCGTAAATATCGCAGCCAACGTCGTCTCTCCTGCCAACGATTTTGCGAATGCGTTTCCTAAGTGGATCTCGTTCCGAACTGGCGGACTCATCACCGGCATCGTCGGCATCCTGATGCAGCCCTGGCGTCTGCTGGCCGATCCTTCGGGTTACATTTTTGCGTGGCTGGTCGGATACTCGGGTGGACTGGGCTCAATCGCGGGCGTGCTGATTGCCGACTACTGGCTTGTGCGAAAGAAACAGCTCGTCCTCGGCGATCTTTACCGCCGTGAAGGCGCTTACACGTATAACGGCGGCTGGAACTGGCGCGCCATTCTTGCCACTTTGATCGGCTGTGGCCTCGCCTGGATCGGCCTCGTGATTCCGACTTTGAGGCCGCTCTACGACTACGCCTGGTTTGTCGGCTTTGGCGCCGCTGCCATCACTCACCTGCTGCTGATGAGAGCAGACTCTAGATAACTGACGCAGCTAAATGCTATAAGATCCATATCTTGAACGAGCGAGGAGTAGCTCATGCCACGCAACGTTAAATGCGCCCTAATCCAGTGTTCCAATGCAGCCGCAACCGATCTGCCGATCGAAGAGATCAAGCGACTGAACATTGAGAAGCACCTTACTTACATCGAAGAGGCTGCGAAGCAGGGCGTGCAGATCATCTGCATGCAAGAGATTTTCACGACGCCGTATTTCTGTGCCGAACAACAGCCGCGCTGGTATGAAGCGGTCGAGAGAATTCCTGATGGTCCAACTGTGAGGTTGATGCAGGAAGTCGCGAAAGCTCACGGCATGGTGATCGTCGTGCCGATTTACGAAGAAGAGCTGACGGGTATCTACTACAACACTGCCGCGGTCATCGACGCTGATGGCAAGTATCTCGGCAAGTATCGCAAGAACCACATCCCACACGTGAATCCTGGTTTCTGGGAGAAGTTCTACTTTCGTCCCGGCAATCTCGGTTATCCGTGTTTCGACACGGCGTTCGCTCGCATCGGTGTTTATATCTGTTACGACCGGCACTTCCCTGAAGGCGCGCGCGCACTCGGTCTCAACGGCGCAGAGATTGTTTTCAATCCGTCGGCGACAGTGGCCGGACTTTCCGAGTACCTGTGGCGTTTGGAACAACCGGCGCACGCAGTTGCGAACGGTTACTTCATCGGCGCGATCAATCGTATCGGTCACGAGCAGCCGTGGGACATCGGCGAGTTTTACGGTCAGAGTTACTTCTGCGATCCGCGTGGACAGTTTGTCGCCGAAGCGCCACGCGATAAGGATGCGCTTGTCGTGGCGGATCTCGATCTCGACAAGATCCGCGAAGTGCGTAACACGTGGCAGTTCTTCCGCGATCGCCGTCCGGATACCTATGGCTCACTCGTCGCTGACTAAGGAGTTTTGATTTATGGATTTATCAATCACTGTCAATGGTATGAAGTTTCCGAACCCGTTCGTCCTCGGTTCGGGACCGCCGGGAACAAATGCGCGCGTGCTGGCGAAGTCATTTGACGCGGGTTGGGGCGGCGCGGTCGCGAAGACTGTCAGTCTTGAGTCGGCGAAAGTGGTGAATGTTGTTCCGCGTTACGGAAAACTCCGATCGAGAACCACAGGCGAAGTAATCGGTTTTGAGAATATCGAGCTGATCTCAGATCGACCGATCGACGTCTGGCTGGATGAGTTTCGTCAGGTCAAGAAAGAGTACCCAAACCACATCCTGATCGCGTCGATCATGGAGGAGTACGAAAAGAGTCGTTGGCAGGAATTGACGCGCATGGTCCAGGACACCGGTGTCGACGGTTTCGAGCTCAATTTCTCGTGTCCGCATGGCATGACGGAACGCAAGATGGGATCGGAGATGGGTGAACATCCTGATCTGACTGAAGAAGTGACGAGCTGGGTGACGGAAGTCGCGAAGATTCCGGTGTGGGCCAAGATGACGCCGAACATTACCAACATTCGCGAACCAGCTCAGGCAGCTATCAGCGGCGGTGCTGTCGGCATTTCTGCGATCAATACGATCCTGTCGGTAATTGGTGTTGACCTCGATACGTTGCGGCCGATGCCGACTGTCGAGGGTCACTGCGTGCCTGGTGGTTATTCAGCGCAGGCAGTGCGGCCGATTGCGTTGCGGATGGTCAGTCAACTGGCACTCGCAAAGCCCGATGACATTTCGATTAGTGGCATCGGCGGTATCGAGAATTCACACGACGCGCTTGAATTTCTGCTGCTCGGATCGTCAACGGTTCAGATCTGCACCGGCGTGATGCTGCAAGGTGTGAAGATGATCGAGGAGCTGAAGGAAGGCGTGGAGAAGTTCATGGCCGACAAAGGCTTCAACTCCGTGCAGGAGATCGTGGGCAAGAGTCTTCCCTACTTCTCAACGCACATGGATCTCGTCCAACGCATGAAAGCCGCAAAACGCTCCAAGGCGGGCGAAGCGAGCCGCGACAACGAGTGGGCCCAAAAAGACATTACGGAGAAAACCGCCGAACTCACATCGAACTAAGATCCGCGTTTTCAATCCGCGTTAATCCGCGGCTAAGTAATCTCTGTGATCACAGGCGCGTGGTCCGATGGTTTTTCCCATTTGCGCGGCTCCGGATCGATCCACGTTCTAATATCTTTTCTCACCAGCGGCTCACTAATCCAGATGTGATCGATCCTCAACCCGAGATTGCGTCGAAAAGCGCCCGCTCGATAGTCCCACCACGTGAAATGTCCACCATCCTGAACATGCAACCTGAAAGCGTCCGTGAAGCCCCACGATTTTATGTGCTCCAACGCGGCGCGTTCTTGTTCGCTGAACATGACGCGTCCCTGCCATAGCCGAATGTCGTGTACATCGCGCTCTTCGGGAGCGACGTTGAAGTCGCCACACAACAACACCGGCGTCTTCGGATCGTAGTTGCCGTCAAAGAACTCACGCAGCCGTTGCATCCACGCAAGCTTGAATGCGTATTTGTCAGACCCGACTGACTGTCCATTCGGAATGTAGACGTTGACGATATTGATTCCATTGACACAAGTCGTGATCAGCCGCGACTGCGCCGTTTCGTCGTCGCCCGGATATCCACGATGACTCGTGTCGCATGCATCGCGCGTGAGAATCGCGACGCCGTTGTACGCCTGCTGACCAAAGAGCTGGCACTGGTAACCACGTTCCTGAAACAGTAACGTCGGAAACTTGTCGTCAGTACATTTTGTTTCCTGCATGCAGAGCACGTCGGGCTTCACGGCATCCAGCCAGCGAAGCACGTTCGGCGTGCGTACGAGGATGGAGTTTACGTTCCAGGTTGCGATCAGCATTAGAGGGATAAGAGTAGACTGCCGATGAGAGCGCCGCGACGCGCGATGTCACCGGATTCGATGTGTTCGTGGACAGCGTGAGCGCCATCGCCGCTGATTCCGAGACCATCGAGCACTGGAATCCCCATCGCAGCGAGGAAGTTCCCATCAGAGGCGCCGCCAACTTGCGCTTCGCCGAGATCGAATTCAAGTTCGGCCGCGATTGCGCGCGCTTTTTCGAAGAGTTCGACCACCGCGGGCGTGCGTTCCATCGGCGGACGATTGATGCCACCCGAGACGAAGACCTTTGTTCGTTCGTCAACCGGTTTCAGGTTCGAAAGAATTCGCTCGATCTCCGCCGATTCCGCTTCTGTTGAAAAGCGCACGTCGATCTCGCCTTGCGCCTCTGCCGCGACAACATTCGATCGCGTGCCGCCGTGAACGACGCCAACATTCAGAGTGATTCCGGATCCGGAAAGATTTAGCGCGTGGAGTTGTTCCGTTTGACGTGCGAGTTCGAGAATCGCGCTCGCGCCTTTTTCGGGTTCGAGTCCCGCGTGTGCGGCTTTTCCTTCAACTTTGATCGCGAAGATTCCAGTTCCCTTCCGGCTTGTTTTCACTCGTCCGCCGGATGCGGGCGGTTCCATCACAAACGCACAACGCGTTGGTTGAGATTTTGCGACCTGCTCGAGCAGCGGCCAGCCTGACATGCTTCCGACTTCTTCGTCACACGTAAGCGCGATGGTCACGCCAAACGACGGCTTCAGTTTCAAGTCAACGAGGGTGCGCAACACTTCGATCGCGAGGGCACAGTTGGCCTTCATGTCGAAGATGCCTGGACCATAGATCTTGCCGGCATCGACACGCCACGGGCGTTCGCTTAATGAACCGAGCGAGTGCACAGTGTCCGTATGGCCCACCAGCAAAACCTGGCCGGCGCTTTGCTCTTGAAAAGCTTTGATAACGAGATGCTGTCCGAAGTCAGACACATCAACGCGCTCAATTGCATCGACACAGTCGAGCAGCTCCGCAGCGTTGGCCAGCAAATCGACGACATCCCGACTGCCTTTTACATCACCCGACGGCGATTCAACTTCAACCAGTGATCTGATAAACGCCTCGATCTCAGTTTGCCTCTCTTTCAAGGCATTGAAGATCTGGCGTGTGTTTGAATCCGTCATTTGATCGTCTCTTTACGAACTGTCAATGCTTCGATACGTGGCAGGTTGACGGCGAAGCCGATGCCCGGCGTGTCGGGAACTTTGATCGTTCCGCGCGGACTGACTGTTACCGGCGGATCGATGATGTCCTCTTCCCAGTAACGAGCGCTCGCCGAAACGTCGCCCGGCAAAGTGAAACTCGCAAGTGTCGACATCGCGATGTTGTGCGCGCGTCCGATGCCCGACTCGAGCATGCCGCCGCACCAGATCGGAATCTCATTGTCACAAGCTACTCGCTCGATTCGCTTTGCCTCTTTGTGACCGCCGACGCGACCGAGCTTCACGTTGATTATGCGGCACGATTCGAGCGCGATCGCGTGCGTCGCGTCTTCTGCCGAACGGATCGACTCGTCGAGACAAACCGGAGTTTGAATCTGCCGTTGCAGCACCGAGTGATCGAAGATGTCGTCGTGTGCGAGCGGCTGTTCCAGCATCATCAGGCTGAACTGATCCAACTGCTGAAACAGTGGCACGTCTGAGAGTTTGTAAGCTGAGTTGGCGTCGCCCATCAGCCGAATGTCTGGAAACTCTTTGCGCACGCGTTCGATGATCTTCAGATCCCAACCCGGTTTGATCTTGATCTTGATTCGTTGATAACCCGCATCAACTTCCACGCGAATTTTTTCGAGCAGCTCTTCGGGCGTGTCCTGAATGCCGATCGAAACACCAGACGCGATCTCGGAACGGACGCCGCCGAGATGTTTCCACAAAGGCACGCCGGCTTTCTTTGCTTCGAGATCCCAGCAGGCCGTTTCGATGGTTGCCTTGGACATGCGATGACCGCGCACGGGCCGCATGAGACCGAAGACGTGACGCGCGCTCTCGATCTCATTGCGTAAAACCATCGGGGCGAGAAACTCCACGAGCGTCGCCCAGCACGTATCAGTCCATTCGTCGCTATAAAACGGTCCTTCGCCCGCAGTGCACTCACCCCAACCTTCGGCGCCATCGGCATCGGTCACGCGCGCGAGGATGATGCGGCGTTCAGTGGTGCGACCGAAACTGGTTTCGAAAAAATGGACGAGAGGCAGGCGAATTTCGCGCAGTTCAATCGACGTGATAAGCAAAGTTAGACGCTGTTCCTCCGTGAGGCATTATGCATGTGTGCGTGGGTTGTTAACAACTTACCACCGCATCTGGCCCGCTTTCCAGCCACCAGAAACATGAACTTCGCAATTTTCATATTCACCTCGGAACGCTGTATGCAACCTAAGAAATCACTCAAAGAGAAATTTATTGACACTGGTCCAACGTCAAACTATGATGCCGCCGCATTGAACGAATGCAGTTCTCATTCTCTTTCGCTTTAACCTCATCAGTCCGCTGAGATTTACTCTCCAAAATCTTCAGTCGGACAAATAGCCCAGGTAAGCGACAGGGATATATACCAGACGACACTTCGAGCCGGTCCTCGTGACGGCGGTCGCTCAGCTTGTCTTGTGTTGTTTTTAAAAAAGGAACCTCCCAATGTTGCTCAGACCTCATCGCCTTGTACTCTTCCTGTTTTTACTCGTCATCAGCCTTCAAGTTCTTGTTCCGTCTTCAGAATCGCAGGGCACCAATTATTCGGTGTTGTTCAATGGCACGTCGAGCTATGTGGACGTGCCCTACAACGCGAACTTGAACATCACTGGCGCGCTCACAATGGAAGCATGGGTGAAGACCAGCGCCACGACTTATCAGATGGTCCTTGAACGTGGCGACTGGTTTCAGAACCAGATGAGTTACGACCTTGCCATCGCTGAAGGCAAGGTGCGCATGGACATCATGCAGAGCAATGGTTCTTATGTGGCGTGCATTGGCAGCACTTTAATGAACAATGGCGCCTGGCATCACGTTGCGGGTGTTTACGATGGCAGTCAGATGCGCGTCTATCTCGACGGTGTGTTGAATGGCTCAGCGACGGCGACAATGACGCCCGGCAACAACACCACGGGGTTGCGAATCGGAAAGAGCTCGTTTCTGTATTTCCCCAATTATTTC
>DASWUM010000017.1:0-25027 GCA_036401595.1 Pyrinomonadaceae bacterium | reverse complement strand
AATACGATTTCAAACCAATGGCGGCCACGGAGGGCCGCCCCTACAGTACGTTCCGAGGTGCGTGGTGAGGTGGTGAGTATGAAATTCGCGAGAGTGGTGTTTCTGGTGGCTGGGATCTACGGTCTGATTGTGCTGGTGCCGCAGTTTTTTCTCGAAGCAAAGATTGGGCGCGACACGCCGCCGCCGATTACGCACCTGGAATACTTTTACGGGTTCATCTGCGTCGCGGTGGCCTGGCAGATTCTGTTTCTGGTGTTATCGAGAGATCCGGTGCGATATCGACCGATGATGATCCCGGCGATGCTCGAGAAGATCAGCTTTCCGATCGCAGTTGTGATTCTTTATCTGCAGGGAAGGCTGGCGCCGACAATCTTTGTACCGGCAAGCGCGGACGTGATTCTGCTGATACTGTTCTTCATCTCCTACCAAAAGACAGCCACGGATTTAGACGGATAGTGACGGACTAATTTTGCGGAGACTCATTTCGGTGCGGAGTTGCCACGCTTTCGCTTTCTGCGACTCGGCGATCTCCAGTGAGGTTTTGAAGCATTGTTCTGCTTCCGCTTGATTACTCTCAAGCAGTAACTCGCCTTTGAGACGATACAGCTCGGCTTCGTAGTAGCGCTCGCCTTTATTGAGCACCATCGCGATCGCCTCGTTCAGCACGCGTAACGCCTCTTGCGTTTGATTAGCCTTCGCCAACGCCTGCGCCAATAAACCTAAGAACATCGGACGGACCAGCGACGTGCTCGTCGCATCAAGAGCGGCGATGGCCTCGCGTATTTCACGTATAGCTTCTTCGTCGCGACCTTGTTCGCTCAACGTCCAGCCGTGCATTGCGCCGGCCATGGCTTGATACATCACGAGGCCGTGTTCGGCCGAAACGTCGATCGCGGCTTGGGCGTATTGCTGGGTCGCCACAACATCGTTAAGGAAATGATAAAGACCAGCCGCGAAGAAGAAAGCGTGGGCTAACCCCTGTGGTTCCGCTAAATCGCGCGCGAGGGTCAATGCGTCCTCGATTCGTTCCACTGCCTGATCCGATCTTCCAAGAATCCACAGCGCCCACGCGCCGAAGCAAGGCATCGCAACGCCTGGATTCAAAGCGTAGAGAAAGGAATCGTCGCGGTGTGCCTCGGGCTCATAAAGCGCGAGTGCTTTTTCAAAGTGTTCGACAGCGAGCTCGAAGTTTCCGAGGTGCATGAACGTGATTTCCAAGGCCCAGTGCGCTCGCAAAGTGATTCCCGCGTACGGCAAACGCTCACCCAGTTCGAGAAACTTCTCGGCCAGCTGGCGTGCAGTTTCCAACTCAGCGCTTAGCGTGTGGAACGTCCATAAACCCCAAAAGACTTCGGAAACATCCGGCGAGTCGCCCAACTGTTCAGAAAGCTCACGGGCTCGCATGTAAACTTTGCCGACACTCGGCGAGGCATAACCCTCGATCGCAATCAACGGCACGCCAAGCGTGAGGTGCAAGCACAACGCCTCGTTCACAACTTCCGGTGTCTCCGGCAACTTCTCAATCAGCTCGATGCCGCGACGTGCAAGGTCGACGGCCTCCTGATACGCAAAACGCCGGATCGCGTTGTTTGCTCCTTCTTTAAAGTAGTGTGCAGCACGCGTATAGTCGCGGCCGCGGTCGAAGTGCATCGCAAGCTCGGTTGAGATCTCGACCGCTCGCTTGCCATAGACTTCCTCGCCACGCTCGGCAATCAATCGGTGCAGCTTCACACGCCGGCCCACCGGCAAACGGTCGTACAAAACGTTTTGATATAACGCGTGAACGAAGCCGAAGCGCGTGACCACTTCGCCATTTGGTAATTCCTGTACGCCACACTCCTTGATGTATTGTCCCTGTCGAGCCAACTCGTTGCAGCGTGCTTCAACAACTCGCGGATCTTCTTCAAGACCAGCCGCGAGCGCTGGTGTTGAAAACTCGAGCCCAGCGACACTTGCCGCTTCCAGAGTTCTCTGCGTCTCCGCTCCGAGATGATCCACATGCCGCTCAATCATCTGTTTGATATTGTCAGGCACGCCAACTTCGACGTTGGCGATATCAACAGTCAGTTCCCAGCTCGAACCACGATAGGCAATCAGCCCTGCCTCGAGGAGGTAGTTGACGGCGTTGACCATGAACAACGGATTTCCATCGGTCCGATGGTGAACCAAGCCGGCAAGACCCGACGGAAAGCGATTCGTGGGAAACGTGACTGCCAGATAATCGCTTACGGCAGCTTCGGTGAGGTATTCAAGCGGCAACTCACGGCACAACTGCTTCGCCGACAGTTCCTGCTTGACCGCACGTAGTGGATGACCGGTCACCGTCAACTCTGTATCGCGATAAGTGCCGATGACCAGAAGATGAGCGCGCTCGCGTTGCGTGGCTAGATACGAAATCAGATCGATGGTTGAGTAGTCGCTCCAGTGCAAGTCTTCAAGGATCAGCACGAGCGGTACGTCGGAGGTGAGCGCGTCCAAAGCCTCCCCCATCTCGCGCAGCATTCGTTCGCGCGTCGCTCCCGACACTTCTTTGCTCAACAACTCGCGGTCTGAAGGGCTCAGCATCGACGGCATTTGCAACAGCCACATCGGCGCATGCGTGCGCACGATGTGCGCCACCTCTCGCTCGTTGCGGCACAGACGTCCGATCGCTTCGAGAACCGGTAAGTACGCTTCACCAGTTCCATATTGCTCCAGACACTGCCCGCGACCCACGCGAATACTGCCGTCGTTTGGAATCGTCCGTGCAAACGCGTCAACCAGGGAAGTTTTGCCTATGCCGGCTTCACCAGTGACGAAGACGACCTGTCGCTGACCGCGCAACGTCCGGCGGAGGCGGCGTTGCAAAACACCGAGCGCTTGCTCGCGCCCGACAACACCTGCATAAACCGGAAACGCGCCGGAATGGAAAACTCCTGAACTGAACGCAGAGCCAGGAAACGCGCCTGATGGCGAATCGTCGCGGATAACCTGCGGCTTTGGCTTTGCGGTGGCTAATTCGCCGATGAAGCGATAACCGCGCCGGTGTGAGGTCTCAATAAAGCGAGGCGACTTCGGATCGTCGTCTAGAGCTTCTCGTAACTGCCGCACCGTCACCTTGAGCACAGCATCGCCGACGAACGTTTCCGGCCAAACGGCGTTCAATAACTCCTCTTTAGTTACGAGCTGGCCCGAGCGGGTAAGGAGATAGTTGAGGACCGCAAACGCTTTCGGCCGGATTTTGATTTCTTCGGAACCTCTCCACAGACACTCATTGACGAGATCGAGGGAAAAGTGATCGAAGGCTATAAGCCTGTCGGCTGGAGTCGTGCTCACTGACGTTACCGAATAATTACAACACTTTTAGGACATGCCGTTATGAATTGGTCCATTGTGCTCCTCTTAATGCAGCGATGGCAAACGGCAATGCCAGACGCGTGCATACCTGCAAGGCAGCGCAACAATTAGAAACGATCTCTCTGAAGCAGTTTTGACTGCTTTGGGTGCCTCACTGCGGTCTCTGATACCCAAAACATTACCGCACATTTACCGGAAGTTTATGACTGCCGTGGCGCTGGTCTCTATTCTGACCACGCGTTAGACAGAATTAGAAAGGATCAAGATGAAGCAATATTTTTTCAGATTTACATTTGTAGTGAGCTTACTAGCGGCCTTCGTTGTACTGCCGCGCTTTGCGGGCGCGGAGAATGACGCAGTAGCCGAAACTTCGGATCAGGCTGCAGTTTTTCAGGCTGCCGGGCCGAGTACCACTTCGATTCAGAGTTCAGTCGATCAGTTTCGCGCAACTGTGGGCGCGCCAAACAACGGCAATGGCCCAAGCGTGGGCGGGGGCCGGCGCGAAATCAATTGGGACGGCGGCAGCACCATTAACGAAGCCACAACCGTCTCAGGGAATCCGTTCGCAGGTTTTCTGGTCACGCGCGGTGCGTTGTTTACAACGCCGGATGGAACCGGTTTCGTGCAAGCTCCGGCCGGTACCGATCTCGCGCCCGGTGGACTCGCCGGTCTATTCGGTAACCCAACCTATAAAACCAGCTTTCGCGCGTTCAGTGCGTTGCGACTATTCAGTGCTATCGGCGGCAGAGTCACCGAAGTGAACTTCTTTCAGCCTGGCGGAGGCAACGTACCGGCAGCCGTCAACGGATTTGGCGCGGTCTTCACTGATGTGGACCAGCCGAATGGAAGCGGTCCCGCGCAAAAACGAGGTAATCGACACGCAAGCACGTTAGTCGAGTACTACGGCACCAACGGCGAGTTGTTGTTCAGCAGTTTCGTGCCAGCGTCGCCGGGCGATGGTGGGTTTTCTTTCTTCGGAGTCGCGTTTTCTGACGCTCGTATCGCGCGCGTGCGAATCACGAGCGGCGACGTTGCGCCAGGACCTGACGATACCGAGAAACAGGACGTCGTCATGATGGACGACTTTATCTACGGCGAACCGCGGCCGGTTAATTGAGGAGGATAAGACGATGAGTAAACGAAGTTATGAATTAGCCCGTCGCCTGGAACTGGGTGCACTTGCACTGGAAGCTTTCGCAAGTTCGCTGACGGAATTCGAATGGCAGAGCCGTGTTCCCGGAGATGGTCGAAAGATCGGAGTGATCGTGCATCACGTTGCGAGTGTTTATCCGATCGAGATCCAGCTCGCACAAACGCTGGCGAAAGGTCAAGCAGTCGAAGGTGTCACCTGGGATGTGATCAACAAGATGAATGCCGCACACGCGAAGGAGTTTGAGAGTGTCACTAAGGAAGAGACGCTCGAATTACTGCGACGCAACAGTGCTGCGGCGGCTGCGGCAGTCAGGGCGCTGACAGACGATGAGCTCGATCAGGCTGCGCCTGTATCACTCAACTCGAATGCCCCGCTGACGTGCCAGTTCATGCTTGAGGATCACGCTGTAAGGCACAGTTATCACCACCTGGCGCACATCCGTGTCGCCTTGCAGGAGAGAACGCTGGCCAAGTTAACCGCCTGAAAAACTCCGTGGTGAACGAATCAACCATGAACTTCGAAGAAGCAGTCATGCCGCACATGGATGCGGCCTATAACCTGGCGCGGTGGTTGACGCGAAACGACGCCGATGCTCAGGACATGGTCCAGGAAGCCTACCTGCGGGCACTCAGGTTTTTTGGCGGCTTCCGCGGCGACGACGCAAGGGCATGGTTGTTAACTATCGTGCGAAACACCTGCTACACGTGGTTGAAACGTAATCGTTCGCCGGAACTCTCGTGCGATTTCGACGAGGTCGTACTCGCACGAGAGGCTGAGGGGCCGGATCCGGAAACAGAGCAGGTGCGGAAAGCGCAGGCGCAGTTAGTCAACGATGCAATTGAAAAACTGCCGATCGAGTTTCGCGAAGTAGTGGTCCTGCGAGAGCTGGAGGAACTCTCCTACAAAGAAATCGCGGTTGTACTGGCAGTTCCTATCGGCACCGTCATGTCGCGCCTGGCACGCGCGCGCAAGCGGCTGCTGTTGTCATTGCAAGCGGATAACAGATCGGATTTTCAATCTGTGTCATCGGTGGCGGGAATAATTGGACCATGCGAACGGTCCATACAGTAGAAGGTTTTGGATCATAAAGAAAGGAAAAGAAGATCATGAAAAAAGTAGTCACAAAAGGATTAGTCACGGCAGCGTTGCTGGTGACCGCAATCATCGTAGCGGGTGTATCCGCACAGGCTCAAACCCTGCAATACAGATTAACCGTAAACATTCCGTTTGATTTTACAGTAACCGGCAAGAAACTTCCGGCAGGCACGTATTGGGTTAAGCGTGCTCAGGACACTACCGGAGACACGTTGCTGCAAGTTACAACGCCAGATGGTAGCTCATCCGTTAATCGGTTCAGCATTCCCATCGTCACATTCAAATCGAAGAACCGAGGCGAAGTGGTTTTTCATCGCTACGGTAACGAATACTTTCTCGCCGAAGTTTGGCCTGCCGGCGGCGGCACGGGACGAGCATTTCCCAAGACGAACGCTGAACGCGAACTCGAGAAGAAAGCAAATGACAACGTAGTCGGTGCCGTGAAAGCGCCAAAGGCAGAGATCGTCACAGTCGTGACAACTCAGCAGTAACGTTTTCTGTTCATAGGTGAACGAACGTGAGCATCGATCGAAATGTCCAACTTGCAGCGGCCGGCGATATGGCAGCGTTCGAAGAAGTTTATCGAACTTACCATCGCCGTGTGTACACGCACTGCCTGCGTATGACAAGGAGCGTGGCTGAGGCTGAAGACCTAACGCAGGAGGTCTTCATCCAACTCTATCGCAAGCTCAAGACATTTCGCGGCGATTCATTGTTTACCACCTGGCTTCACCGGCTGACCACAAACGCAGTGCTGATGCACTTTCGCAAGGTCGCTGCGCGACCCGAGCAAACGACCGACGATGCAGAAGCTTTGAACGGCTTTGCAGGCAACACGCAAAACCACAACGGCAACTCGCTCATCGATCGCATTGCCCTGGACGAGGCCATCCGGCAATTGTCACCCGGTTATCGGGCTGTGTTCATCCTCCACGACATGGAGGGTTACGAGCACAACCAAATCAGCAAGATTCTTGGCTGCGCAGTCGGGACTTCAAAATCACAACTGCACAAAGCACGCATGAAATTGCGTCGTCTGCTCCGTCTCCGAAAACGCGCCGCTTTCCCGCGGGCGATGGAGCAAGAGAAGCAGGCAGGGACAGGACGCCAGCAACTACTTCGACCTGTTTCTGCCTGTCTATAACAAGCTGGCTGACGCTTCGGCCAACCCTCGTCTCCCGCTAATTAAATCTTCCGTTTCGAAGCAAGGAGTTTATCGTTGTGACAAGAGTTAGTTTTAAATTGATAGCCATTGCTCTGGTGACTCTCGCATTTGCCGCCAGCGCATTTGGCCAAACGAGCAAAGGGTTTTTCGTCGGGAACATTACGGATCAGAACGGTGATGTCGTTGCCGGCGCGGTCGTGAAGGTTACGAACGCCGCCACCGGTGTCACGCGTGTGACTTCGTCAAACGCCGAGGGTAGCTTTCGCATTGACGCAGTCGATCCGGGAGCCTATAGAGTTGAGATCAGTCAACCTGGATTCAAGACGCTGACGCGCGACGGTCTGATCATCTCCGCCGCCCAGACAACGTCAGCGAATTTTCTTATCGAAGTCGGCACGCAGACAGAAATGGTCGTCGTGACGACCGGCAACGACGTCGCGCTTCAATCGCAGGATGGCGCACGCGTCAACACGCTCAGCAAGCGCGAGATTACCGACTTGCCGACGCCCGCGCTTAATCCGACGAGCATTGTGTTTACTTTGCCGGGCGTCGTCGATCCTGGTCCACTGGCGGGTGGTTTCGTTCAGGGCACGGAGTTTTCCGTCAACGGACTGCGACCGCGTGCAAACAATCAGTTGATTGACGGTTTGGACAACAACGACAACTCAATCGCTGGTCAGTTCTACATTCCGGCATTGCGCGAAGGCTACAGGGAAGTAACTGTTCTGCAGTCGGATTATTCGGCGGAGTTTGGACGCGCGGGGGGCGCGGTCGTCAATCTCGTCACGCGCAGTGGCTCGAACGAGTTTCACGGTTCGGCATACGACGTTATCAACAACAGCGCATTCAACTCGCTCACGGCGAGCCAGCGAGCCGATGGTACGGGCAAGCCGGTCGTCACTGAGAACACTTTCGGCTTCTCGCTTGGCGGTCCAATAAAGAAAGACAAGCTTTTCTTCTTTGGCACTTACCAGCGCGATCTCTTCCGTTCCAATACCGACGCGACCGTGCGCGTTCCGACAGCAGCAGGCTTCAACGCGCTTCGTGCGTTGTTTCCGGCCGGGGTCAATCCCAATCTCGATCGTTACCTGAACATTGTTGGGAACCTGCGCGGGCAACGTGAGATCTCGAGTGTAGCTATCGGTGGCGGACGTCCTGACATCGATTTTGGTGAGACGACGATCAACAGCGCGCAACCGCTGACTGACGATCAGTTTCTGACGCGAGTCGATTGGACGCCGACGCAGAAAGACAGTCTGTCGTTTAGATACGTTTACGATCGCTTGATCTCGAACAATCAGTTTCCCACTGCCGCTTCCGGCGGCTCGCCGTTCCAGGGATTCGAAATTGACGTGCCGAGTCTGGTGCAGAATTTCTATTTCAATTACACGCGCAACATCTCGACGCATCTCGTGAATGAAGCTCGTTTCGGCTACGGTCGCTTCAATGCAAACTTCAATGCGCGCGATCCTGAAGCGCTGACGTCAGGTCCGGTCTTCGCATTTACCGGCGCCGGACTGGGCCAGGGAATCACATCCGTGGGCTTGCCATTTGTGTTTCCGCAGGGACGGCTCTTCAACAATTATCAAATGCAGGACACGCTTTCGTACGTAGCCGGGAACCACACGCTTCGCTTTGGCGCTGACTTGAATATTCAGCGTGCGCAACAGGCGGTGCCGTTCAACTCGCGCGGCGCGCTAACATTCGCAGGCGGCGGTAATTTCAATGCCTTCGGAAACTTTGTAGACCAGTTTTCGGGCCGAGGTCAGGGCGGCGCGAGCATTCAGTTCGGCAGTCCGGTGATCTTTCCGAATGCGTTCTATCAGAATTACTTCGTCGAAGATTCGTGGCGAGTCAAACCGAATCTGACGCTGACGTTAGGACTGCGTTACGAGAACTACGGCACGCCGTTCAATGCGATTCCGTTTCCAGCCTTCGCCGGTTTTGATCAACCGGTTGAGACTGTCGCACTGCAAAAGCGCGATAACAACAACTTCGCGCCGCGGTTCAGCTTTGCGTATCAACCGCACTTCTGGAAGTCATTGCTTGGCGACAAGACAGTTGTTCGCGGTGGCTTCGCAGTCAACTACGACTTTTTCTTCAACAACATTCTCAGCAACACCGCTGCCAGTGTTCCAAATACGTTTGGTGTAACAAACTTTGGCGCGTCGCTGCCGGCGAATACGAATCCGCGTGGTCTTGGTAACTTTGGCGCGGGCTCGTTGCCGACAACCGGAACGCCGGATCCTTTTGCCACCATCAACACGATTCCGACCGATCTCGTGAATCCGCAAACTTACGTCTACAACTTCGGCATTCAACGCGAGTTGCCGTTCAGCTTTGTCGCCGACGTGGCGTATGTCGGTTCGCGCGGAACGCGACTGTTTATTAACGAGCAGCTAAATCCGGGCATTGGCGGTTTCGACACGCTTACTCGCGCATTTGCGAATCGCGGGTCGGTTGTTGCTCGTACGAATGGCGGTGATTCGAGTTACAACTCGCTTCAGGCGCGACTCGATCGTGGTTTCAGCAACGGACTGTTGTTGAGATTTGCTTACACGTTTTCAAAAGCGATCGATGACGTGAACAGCGAGGTGTTCGCGACTACCGGCGGCAGCAGTGTCGGATCCGACCCGAACAATCGTCGCACCGATCGCAGCCTTGCATCCTTCGATGTGCCACATCGATTCGTGGCGACGTTCATTTACGACTTGCCGAGTTTTGGCAAATCGGGTCTCACGCACAACGTGTTGGGTGGTTATTCGCTGGCCGGCACGTATCGCTTGCAATCCGGAAACGTGCAGACGCCGTTCGTTGGCGGCATCGATCTGAATGGCGATGGCAGTGCGTTCAACGATCGGCCGGTGATCAGCAATCCAAATGCGCCGCTGAACACAGTCGCGTTTTCGAATCTGATTTCAGGTGTGAATTCGCCGACTGGCTTCTCGGACGTGAACGGCAATCCGGTAAATGCTGCAGACGTACGGTTCCTGGTAAGTGAATCGATCCGAACGGGTGCGGCGGGAAGAAATACTCTGCGTGGTCCAAAACAGAATCGGCTCGATCTTAGTTTGACTAAGACGATCGATCTCGGGTTCACGCGGCTTGAAAGCGATCGGTTTGAGGTTCGCTTCGATTATTTCAACGCGTTGAATACACCGCAATTCGCACCGGGTGTTGGTGATGTGACGGACACGACGTTCAATGATTTCCGATTCAATACGGGAAACCTGTTGATTGGCAACGTCAATGGTGGACGTATCGGGCAATTTCAGCTTCGATACGTTTTTTAAGCCGCGGATAAACGCGGATTATTCCAAGCGGTAATTAGGCGCTTCCTTCGTGATGATCACGTCATGCACGTGTGACTCCTTCAGACCTGCTGAAGTAATGCGGAGGAAGCGCGTCCGCTCCTGAAACTCAGGAATCGTGCTGCAGCCTGTGTATCCCATTCCCGAACGTAAACCACCGACGAGCTGAGTCACCATTTCCGCGAGTGTGCCCTTGTACGGCACGCGACCTTCAATTCCTTCGGGAACGAGTTTCGACTCCGTCTCAATCGTGTCCTGCGCGTAACGATCGCGTGAGCCTTCACGCATCGCGCCGAGCGATCCCATACCGCGATACGATTTGAATGAACGGCCCTGAAAGAGAATCACTTCCCCAGGCGCTTCTTCAGTACCGGCAAACAGCGACCCAATCATCACGACATCAGCACCGGCAGCAATCGCTTTCGCAACGTCGCCAGAGAACTTTACGCCACCGTCCGATATCACCGGAATATTCTTCACGTGTGCAGCTTTCACAGCACTCGAGATCGCCGTTATCTGCGGCACACCGGCGCCGGTAACAACACGCGTCGTGCAAATCGATCCGGGCCCAATACCGACCTTGATCGCGTCAACACCTGCGTCTATCAACTCCTGTGCGCCCGCTGTCGTGCCGATATTCCCGGCAATCAGATCTGTCTCCGGATACATCTTCTTGATCTCTTTGACGGCTTCGATAACGCGTGACGAATGTCCGTGCGCTGTGTCGATCACGAGACAATCGACACGGGCTTTCACGAGCTCATCAGCACGTTCGCGGTAATCACCAGTCGCGCCGATTGCCGCCGCAACTCGCAAGCGTCCGAGATTGTCCTTCGCTGCAGTCGGATACTTGATCGCTTTCTGAATGTCTTTGACGGTGATGAGTCCCTTTATGTGTTTGTCGTCGTCGACGACGAGGAGTTTCTCGATACGATGTTTCTGAAGGACCGCTTTGGCTTGCTCGAGGGTTGTGCCCACGGGAACAGTGACGAGCGGTTGCTTCGTCATCACTTCAGAGACAGGAATGTCGAACCGTGTTTCAAAGCGAAGGTCGCGGTTCGTGATGATTCCGACGAGATGGCCCGCTTCATCGACGACAGGAACGCCGCTGATATGAAAACGCTCCATGACCTGCAACGCTTCACGCACCGGTCGATCGGGTCGAATCGTTACCGGATCGACGATCATTCCCGATTCGGATCGTTTTACTTTATCGACTTCTTCCGCTTGCCGTTCGATGCTCATGTTCTTGTGAATAACGCCGATGCCGCCTTGCTGTGCGAGCGCAATCGCGAGCGCGGCCTCCGTGACGGTATCCATTGCTGCCGAGCACAGCGGAATTTGAAGACGAATATTTCGCGTGAATTGCGTTGAAGTGTCGGTTTGAGAAGGCAGAACGTCGGAGCGATCCGGTATAAGGAGTACGTCGTCGAAAGTCAGTCCTTCGAAAATATCAGTTGTAATCATGTTGGGCACTAATATAAAAGGTTAGCCACAAAAAAGCACATAAGGCACAAAAAGCACAAAAGAAGATAGTGTTTTGGATGCCTCTTTTGTGTTTTATGTGGCTTTTGTGCCTTTTGTGGCTATACACGTTGGAACCAGTGAAGCGCCCCGAGGGCGGCGGCTGTCAGAATTGCGAGTATTAATATTGCCAGAACTACGGTCAGGACGGGAGAGCGTGTGGCCGGCGTGTCTGTATAGACTTTTGAATGCAGCGGCGTGGTGTTGATGTCGTCAGTCGACTCGCCGTGTTCGCGCAAATACCGAGTGTAACCCTCGATCGCCTCGCGCTCGTCGTAACCCACACATTTCGCATACGCCTTAATAAAGGAGCGATTGAAGACGCCGCCGGGCAGACGTTTGTAATCGTTGGCTTCGATAGCCTCGAGATAATGGACGGAGATTCGTGTTTGATCGCAGATTTCGCGCAGGCCAATGCCTCGCGCCTCGCGAGCGAGTCGCAACTGTTCGCCTATACTCGCTGCCATCTCCAATCGCTCGATTCCTGGTGTTTGGTTGGTTGGATGGTTAACCCAGGTCTATCGTCGCGCCGCTTGTTGAATGGGCTACAACTCCCACTTTTTCTGCACTATAGCTTGCGCTGCTAAACGGTGTCAAACTTTTGCATCCCAAAAGATCAGCGTCTCTTGCTTCTTGCCGCTCGCGGTGGTAGGTTGACGTCAACAGTGACCCGAGACAGTCGCTTTTAATCTTTACAACAAGACTAAAGTGAGGACAAAGAGATGCCCCTTGAAGCACTCGGAATGGTTGAGACCAAAGGATTCGTGGGTGCAGTTGAGGCCGCCGATGCGATGGTCAAAGCAGCAAACGTGGTACTGCTTGGCAAGGAGTATATCGGCGCCGGATACGTGACGATCTTTGTGCGCGGCGATGTTGGCGCGGTGAAAGCAGCGACAGATGCAGGCGCGGCCGCGGCGAGACGCGTGGGCGAGTTGATCAGTGTTCACGTCATTCCGAGACCGCATGCCGAAGTTGAGCGTGTGTTGCCGGTTAACGGACGCACCGGTTTGAGTCCAGATGAGAGCGCACTGCAAGGTGGCGCTCGTGGACAGTTGGGCCAGGGCGATCAGGGACGATCTCTCGGCGCCGGAACGCGTGAAGCGAACAAAGAGCGAACCAGGTAGTTTTGAGTCACAGATGACACGGATTGGAGCCGTATCATGTCTGTCGATAAGGATCTAGTTTCAGTGCAACAGGCGCGCGATCTGGTGGAGGCGGCCCACCGCGCGCAGGCGCAAGTCGCCGAGTTCGATCAGGCCAAGATCGACCGGATCTGCGAGGCGATGGCCAAAGCAGCGTTGGCTGAAGCGGCACGACTCGGAGCGATGGCGGTTGAGGAAACCGGGTACGGCGTTCCTGCAGACAAGCAGGAAAAGAATCGTTTTGCTGCTGAAGATGTTTGGAATTATTTCCGTGGCTTGCGTACCAAGGGCATTGTTTCGGAGACGAAAGACGTTGTAGAGATTGCGAGCCCGCGTGGCGTTGTCGCCGGTATCATTCCCTCCACTAATCCAACTTCAACTGCAATCTTCAAGATTCTGATCTCGATCAAGTCGCGAAATACCGTGGTGCTCTCGCCGCATCCTTCGGCAGCGAAGTGTATCAACGAGACTGCGCGCGTCATGCGCGATGCCGGCGTCAAAGAAGGTTTGCCCGCGGACGCGATTGGTTGCATGACGACCGCGACGATCGAGGGCACGGAAACCTTGATGAAGCACAAGCAGACAGCCGTGATTCTCGCGACTGGCGGCATCGGTCTCGTGCGCGCCGCATATTCGTCCGGCAAGCCGGCGTTTGGAGTTGGACCAGGCAATGTGCCCGTTTGCGTTGAGAGAACTGCCGACGTGCCGAAAGCAGTGCAGGATATTTTGACCGGAAAGTGTTTTGACAACGGAACTATCTGCGCTTCCGAGCAAGCGGTGGTTTGCGACGCGCCAATCGAGCAGGCAGTTCGCGAACAGTTCAAATTGCAGGGCGCGCATTTCGTTTCGGCTGCGGAAGCCGAGCAGCTTGGAAAGGTTGTGTCGACACAACAGCGTTCGCTCAATCCGGCGATCGTGGGCAAGTCGGTGGAAGTTATTGCGAAGATGGCCGGAATCACCGTACCACCCGGAACGCGTTGTTTGCTCGCGGACGTAGCTGGGGTCGGTCGCGAACATCCGTTGTCGATGGAAAAGCTCTCGCCGATTCTTGCTTTCTATGTTGTTGACGGTCTGGAGAAGTGTGCGCAACGAAGTAAAGAGGTGTTGGCTTACGGTGGCATGGGCCACACTGCCGGTATTCACACGCGCTCGCGCGAAGCAGCCATTAAGTTTGGCGCCGAGATGCCGGCCTCGCGTATCACCGTGAACACGCCGACGACGCATGGTGCAATCGGATTCTCGACTGCGTTACCGCCGTCGATGACGCTCGGCTGTGGTTCGTGGGGCGGCAATGTCACGTCAGACAATGTCTCGCCGCTGCATTTGATGGATATCAAGCGAGTTGCTTTTGAGACTAGACCAGTGAAGAGTGCGCGTCCGGCAGTGGCTGCGCAGAAAGTCGTGCATCCGGTTGCGGCGTCAAAAGAACCCGCGGTTGCTGGTGGAAAGATCGACCGGCAGGAGATTGCGGCGATTGTCGATCGTTTTCTTGCAGGCAAACGTGTCGAGCCGGCTTCGTCGCCGCTGCCGTCACCTGCGATCGAGAGTGAAGCCGGTAGTATGTACGCCGCACCGCCGCCAAAGCCGGCGCCGTCACCACCGCCGCCGCCCGCTGCTAAACCGGCGACGAATGGAGCGACAGCGGTAGATTTCGTAAGTGAAGACGATGTGCGACGCGCGATTCAGAAGGGCGAGAAGATCTACGTTACCGCCAAGACGATCATCACGCCGGCAGCGCGTGATATGGGCGAGCCTGCAGAGATATTTGCGAAAGTTTAGCCACAGATTACACGGATGTTCTTAGCAAGAGTTGTAGGCACAGTCTGGTCGACGAAGAAGACGCCCGATCTTGAGGGCGTCCGGTTTTTGATTGTCCACCCGTACGACCTCGACAAAGAGCCAACCCGCAACATCGTCGTAGTCGCCGATCGGCTGGGCGCCGGAACAGGCGAGATGGTTATGTGCGCGTTCGGAAAGGCAGCGCGGACGGCGATCGGAAATCAGGATATGTCGATCGAAGCCGCTGTTGTCGGTATCGTCGATCGAGTCGATATCAACGACACGACTTCGGACGAAATGCGCGAGGCGGCACACCGGCTGGCAGGCGAGAATGGCAGACCCTAAACAACACACCTGATCACTCATCACTCTTCCAATGGCCAATGAAGACCTGATTTACCGAATCACCCGAGCGGTTTACGACCGTCTGGGCGGGGCGGTTGATGACGGCACCGTCGAGCAGTTGGTGACCGACATCTACAAACAGGTAGCCGTGACGAATAATAATCGTGGCGCGGCGCCAGCGCTGGATCGTGGCGCGGGGCAAATGAGCTCGGCGGAAGGATCGTCGGACAGAATGGTGATCTCGGTGTTTGGCTTGGACCATCCGGGGATCGTCGCGGGCGTTTCGCAGATCCTTGCCGAAGCGAGTTGCAGTATCATCGATATCAATCAAACAGTGGTGCAGGGAAAATTTGCGATGGTGATCATTGCCGATACGTCGCGCGCGCGTGAGACGACGGCGGAGTTGAAGGATCGGTTGCGACTCGCCGGGCAGAACCTCGGCGTTAATATCTACGCGCAACGTGAGGATCTCTTTAACGCGATGCACCGGATCTGAGTTGGGACAGGATTTACAGGATGTCAGAGCCTGAGATTGAGATTGCACGTCGTTGTACATTCTGTGGCGTAAGCTTGCGCCAGCACGCGTTGTTCTGTCCGCAGTGCGGTAACCCGATCAAGGAACACGCGACGCCGACCAACGTCTCGCTTTCCGACACGATTATCGACACCGCACCCGCAGACACGGTGCAAACGGATCTCGCTGCGACGCAACCGCTGAGTGCAGTAGTGCCACCACCAACGCAAAAGCCGAAGATCACCGCAACGACCGATCACAGCGTTCGTGGTCGCGTGGAGCAGATCCGAAAGGTTTCGAGTGTCGTGATCGACCAGGCCGCGTACGATCCAAGTCTGCGTTTTCTGCTCGTTGCAGCGGCATTCTTTATTCTGTTCCTCGTACTTCTGATCATGAGCAAAGTAATCGGATAGATGGAATACACCCAGGCCGAGATTCTGCAGACAGTCGCGATGACCGAAATGGAGCATCTCGACGTGCGGACCGTCACGCTCGGTCTGAGCCTGCTCGATTGCGCCGGCGACTCGATGGCCGCAGTCGCGCAGAAGGCGGGCGACAAGATTCGCGCCGTTGCTGCTCGGCTGGTGCCGACTGTCGACGAGATCGGTGAGCAGTTTGGGATCAAAGTCGCGAACAAGCGTATTTCGATCACGCCGGTTTCACTGATCACGGAAGGTTTGCGAGGCGATGTCGTGCAGGTTGCGCGCGCGATTGACGATGCGGCGGGAACGGTCGGCGTCGATTTCATCGGCGGCTATTCAGCATTGGTCCAGAAAGGCGCGACGCCCTCAGAGACGAGATTTCTCGACTCCATTCCCGAAGCGCTCTCCACCACGAAGCGTCTCTGTTCTTCAGTTAACGCGGCGACGACACGCGCCGGTATCAATATGGATGTCGTGGGCCAAATCGGTCGCATCATCAAAGACGCCGCTGAGCGAACGCGCGATCAGGGTGGACTGGCGTGCGCAAAGTTTGTCTGTTTTGCAAATGCCGTCGAAGACAATCCTTTCATGGCGGGCGCATTTCATGGTGTCAGTGAAGCTGAAACTGTGATCAATGTGGGCGTGTCAGGGCCGGGAGTGGTCCATCACGCGGTGCGACACGCAGATCGAAATCTACCGTTACAGGATATCGCCGAGACGATCAAGAAACTTTCATTCAAGTTGGCGCGTGCGGGCGAGCTCGTCGGTCGTGAAGCCGCGCGTCGGCTCGGCATCCCATTCGGAATCATCGATCTCTCGCTCGCGCCCACGCCGGTCCCGGGCGACTCAGTCGCAAACATTATCGAGGCGATGGGATTTGAGCGTGCCGGCACGCATGGAACGACGGCGGCGCTCGCGCTTATAACTGACGCCGTCAAGAAGGGCGGCGCGATGGCGAGCGGTTCCGTAGGCGGTATGAGTGGAGCGTTCATTCCGGTTTCGGAAGATGCGGGGATGATCGAGGCCGCGCAGTTGGGAGCGTTGTCGCTAGCGAAGCTCGAAGCATGGACCAGTGTTTGTTCGGTGGGAATCGATATGGTGGCTGTGCCTGGCTCGACCTCGGCGGAAACAATTGCCGCAATCATCGCCGACGAATTGGCGGTCGGAGTGATGAATAACAAGACGACCGCGGTGCGGATCATTCCGGTTCCCGGCCGCGATGTCGGCGAAATGATCGAGTTTGGTGGATTGCTGGGAAGCGCGCCAATCATGCCGGTCAGCACCTTTTCGTCGACCGGCTTCATCCGCCGCGGAGGCCGCATCCCCGCTCCCATTCATTCATTAAGAAACTAGCCACAAAGCACAAATTGAATTCTTGTGCCTTTTTGTGGCTAATATTTGGTGGAGGATAGTTATGCCTGAAGCACTCGGAATGGTTGAATGTCGTGGCCTCGTGGCAATGATTGAAGCGGCTGACGCGATGGTGAAAGCTGCGAATGTTCGCCTCGTGGGCTGGGAAAAGATCGATGCGGGTCTGGTGACGGCGATCGTGCGTGGTGACGTTGCGGCAGTTCGTAGCGCTGTCGATGCGGGCGCCGCAGCCGGAAAGCGAGTCGGCGAAGTGGTGGCAACGCACGTGATCCCTCAACCGCATTCGGACGTCGATCTCGGCTTGCCCGTTTTGCACACGGGCGAAACGACTCGCAAGAAGATCAGTGGTTCCGTCAGAGGTAAAGACTGATGCCGCGCAATAGAAACATATTGAGTGAATTCCTCGAGAAGTTTTCACATCAAGCCACTAAAGCCACGGGTACATCCGTGGCTTTTGTTGTTGCACTTCTGATCATCGTTATCTGGGCCATCACCGGTCCGCTCTTCAAGTACTCAGACACGTGGCAGCTCGTCATCAATACCGGAACGACGATCGTCACTTTCCTGATGGTCTTTCTGATCCAACGCGCGCAGAACAAAGATGCGCTCGCGATTCATCTGAAGCTCAACGAGATCGTGGCGGCACTCGAAGGCGCGAGCAATCGTTTGATCGATGTCGAGGATTTAAGCGAACCGGAAATCGACGCGCTGCGGCAGTACTATAAGAGGTTGATCGAACTGGCGCGAAAGGATGATGTGCTGACTACAACGCACTCGATTGAGGAAGCTGCGACGAGGCATGGAACGAAGTATAAGAAGAAACGCGGATGAACGCAGATAGACGCGGATCTGATCTGCGTTTATCCGCGTGCATCCGCGTTACGGTTTTTTGACGGGAGTGCTTGTGGCCGGCATTCTCACTGTCGGTGGTCTAACCGAGGAGGCGCCGGTGTCCTTGCGCGCCAAGCGTCCATTCCTGGTCAACGCAATCCGTTTCTCAGAATCTGAAGCCTGGTCCACAGTGACCTTAATCGCTCGATAGGTACCGTCCTGAGCTTTGTTGGTCGGATTGTATGCAATCACGTATTGCGTGCGCATGTCGCGCACAATCTCATTAGCAATCTGAGGCAGCTCGGAAATTGATTCGGGGAAGAACGCTCGCCCGCCTGTTTCACTCGCGAGTTTATTGATCAGATTGACAGCTTTATCGCGCGGGCTCTTGCGAATAAATCCAGCTTCCTTGTCGAGCTCGTTCACGAAACCAATCACGAAGATCTGAACATCTTCCTCGCGCAAGCGCGCAAAGAGCTGCTCCTGTTTGTAGAAGCTGCTTCGGTCTTCACCGTCAGTGATCACGATCAGCGCGCGTCGACGGCGATCGCCCTCATCGCCTTTTTTGTATTCCGACACATGCTCCGCCGAAAGATAGACCGCATCGATGACTGCCGTTTGGCCGCCTTCCACATACAGATTGTCGAGGGCGTCCATCAGCAGATCTTTCTTGTCAGTGAAATCCTGCTCCGTTTGAATCTTGTCGCTGCTGATGAAGCGCACGAGAAACGTCTCGTCGCCCGGCTTGTTGCTGTTGACGATTGTCTTGCCCGCGTCGATGACGCTTTGAATCTGCGAACGCAGCGAGGCGGAGGTGTCGACCGCCAGACCGTAACTGATCGGCACTTCCTCGCGCGTGAACGTCTGAATCGGTTGCACTACGCCGTCCTCAAAAACGTGGAAGTCGCCTTGCGGCACGTTGTTGATAGGCCGGTTGTTTCGATCGATAACCCGGACGTGCAACTGGACCAACTCGGAATCGATCTTGATGATACTTTCTTTATCAAACTCTTCGGGCGGCGTCGGAGTTGGAGTTGGCTTCAACTTAGGCGGCGGTGGTGGTTCTCCCAGTGTCGGCGCGATGCGATCGATTTGCGGCTTTTGTGTTTGCGGAGTCGGCGTCGGAGTCGAAGCTGGTTGAGCTGGAACGGTTGCGGGTGGTGTCGGTGTGGCTGACGGAGTCTGTGTGCTGCGCGGCCGATCCTGGCCGTTACTCGCAAACACGCCCTCGCCAAAGATTAATCCCGAGAGTACTAATCCGCAGACCGCAATAATCAGGGTCCGCCTCAGATTCTGCTCACTTAACAATCTAAAAACTCCTCAAACGCGCAAGGCTGGGGCTAACAGCGCGGCTAATATATTAGAGCCGCCAAACGCACACCTTCAAAAGATGCCGGGGAAGTGAGCCCGCGTTGCCGAAAGCCCTGCTTTTTGAATACTAACGCGCGCCGATGCCGACCGTGGCGTAGTAGCCCTCTTTGGATCGGACAAACAGACGCGGCAAACCGCGCGGCGGCGTTACTTTCACCTTCACCCGATGCCACTTGCCGTCGTTGGCGAAGGCGTCCGGTTTGTAACCGATCGAGTACTGGTGCCGCAACTCCAGGGCAATTTGTTCAAAGATGTCGTCCATTTCGGCCGCGGACCGAGGAAAGAATGCTTTGCCACCGGAAACGCCGGAGAGCTCGTCGAGAATACCCTGACCTTCCATGCCCATCGCGCTGCCCGCGTCATTGCCGCTCAGAATGCCGATCGCATAGAGCGTCACGTCCGACTCTTTCAAAAGCTTCCGAAGTTCGTTGAACGTGTACCGGGAATCGTTGTCCTGCCCGTCGCTGATCAGAAGCAGGGCGCGCTTCGGGTGCGCTCCGCGTTGGACCTTTTCCACGCCGAGATAGCAGGCGTCGTAGAGAGCGGTCTGGCTCTTGGTTTCGACGAAAGTCAGTTTATTCAGGATCGAATCGCCGTCGCGGGTCTTATCAAGCAGCAATTGGGCGCGTGAATTAAAGGCGATGAGAAAATACTCGTCTGAATCGTGGCTGGTTTGAATGAACTTGCTCAGCGCGTCGCGCGCTCGTTTTACTTTGTCGCCGCTCATCGAGCCGGAAACGTCGAAGATCACTCCGACTGAAACCGGGGAATCGTCGTCGCTGAAATACGTGATTTCCTGTTGTTGCTTGTTATCGAAAACCGCGAAGGCGCCTTTGCTCAAACCGGAGACGTAGCGACCGTAGGTATCGGTTACGGTTACCGTCAGCGTGATCAGATCGGTGTTTGTCAGGATTACAGGACCATCGAGTTCGGTGCCCATCTTCCGTGGTTCTTTTGGCGGTGGTGAAGGGCTCTGCGTGGGGGCAGCCGCAGCGGGCTTGTCCTGAGTAGTAGGTTCCTGACTGTTCACTGCCACACAGAAGAATACTGTGACAGTGAGTAATGAGATGGAAGCGGCCGTTATCTTGGTGGTGTAACGAGTCAGTGAATACATGTCACCCCCGGGCTACAGTCGGTGATTCTTCTTTTTAGTACCGGTCAGGGCTCGAAAGGGAACTGTCAACACAGATGCTCGTTAGGGTACGAGTGATGCCCGAATTTCAAAACCGGAGCAATGAAATGTTCACGGGGAGACGGCCGCGCGCGTTTCAGTTAGTTGCTGTGTTGGCACGGCCATTCTAGGACAGCCGCCCGGAAGGTGCAAGGTTCATATCCACAGATTACGCAGATTCTTAAATCGATCTGTGTAATCTGTGGATGAGCGAGCCTTCGGGGTTAGACCGGCTGGGCTTCGACGATTGCGGTGGGAAGATCTGTCGGGATGACGCGGAGGAGTTTGAAGCCGGCTGCGCCGAGTAGTTGGTCAAACTCTTTCGCGGTCCGTTCCTTTCCACCAGTCATCACCAGCATGTTCAGATCGATGAACTTCGAGAAGTCGGGCTCGTCGGTTTCCGGCACGACGCAGTCAACCACAATTAGCTTGTCGTTTTGCGACATCTGGTTGCGGCAGTTTCTCAAAATCGTGATCGCTTTCTCGTCGTTCCAATCATGAATAATCCACTTCATGATGTACGCGTCGCCGCCCGCCGGCACTGACTTGAAGAAATCGCCGCCCACCGTCTTACAACGATCAGCAAGTCCGGCCGCTTCGAGTTTCGGCCTCGCGCCCTGAATTACTTCCTCAGCGTCAAACAACACGCCTTTGAGTTTCGGATTCGACTTGAGAATCTCTGTGATTAGACCACCGTGACCACCCCCAACATCGACCAGCGTTTCGAAACCCGAAAAATCGTAGACCGACGTGATCGCTTCGTTCGTCGCGGCGGTCATATTACTCATTGAGTTGTTGAATATCGCTGCGTCTTCGGGATTTTGTTGGAAGTACTGCCAGACGTCGACGCCGAAGAAATTATCAAACGCGATGTCGCCGGTTTTGAGGCTGTGCATCAGGTTACCCCACGCGGGGTAGTGCTCCTGACCCAGTTCTGAAACCGCAAACCATCGCAACGATCCTGGAACGTCGGTGACGAGCGTTTCAGATAATGGGGTTTGGGCGAACCGGCCGCCGTCGGCCGAGTTCAAGACGCCGACACTGACGAGTGCCCGGAGCACACGAAACAGCGAGGGCGCGTGCATTTTGGTTGCGGAGGCAAGTTCCGCGATAGTTTTCGGGCCGGATTGAAGAAGATCGGGGATTCCGAGCTTCGCGATGGCGAAAATCGCTCGAGAAACCCAGAAACCACTAATAATTTGGAGCATTTGGAGAGAAGCAGGTTGTTCATGAACTTGTTTATTGGCGACTGCGGACAAAGTTGATCTCCTCGTAATTCATAATTCCAAATAGTGAAACGCGTGAACAATAACGGAAACGGTCCACAGATAACACAGATTTCACAAACCATCCGGTGAAACGCAACTTCTACCTGGGCGGCGCGTGAGATATACTCCCCGGTCATTCTCAAATCGGGTAAATCTAAAGTATGGCTGAGTTTATTTGTCGATTGGGAACCCCCGCGGGTGAAGTTATAACGCGTACGGTCGAGGCGCCAGGTGTGAACGAGGCGCGAGCGCGGCTGGAGCGCGAAGGGTTTCGTGTTTTCAACGTGAGCCCGCCGCGAACTTCGGGAGTATCCGCGCTGACGCGTTTCGGACGAGCAGGCGGACATCCCAAGGTCAAAGCCAACGATTTTCTGCTCTTTAACCAGCAACTTGCGGCACTTGTGCGCGCCGGTATTCCCATCCTTCAGGCCATCTCGATGCTCCGCAAGCGTGCCGCGTCGGCTCGGCTGCGCAGTGTGCTGGGCGACGTGGAAGATCAAATTCGAGGTGGCGCCGCGCTCTCGCAGGCTTTCGCTTCGCAAGGCCCGATCTTTCCACGCATCTACACGGCCTCGATTCTTGCCGGTGAACGCTCCGGCGCGCTCGACGACGTGCTGAGCAGATACGTCACTTACATGCGCCGGAACGTTGCTTTGCGACGAAAGATCCGCGGCGCATTGGCCTATCCGCTGTTTTTGCTGTTTGCTTCGGCGTGTATGGTGACGTTCCTGACGATTTACGTGGTGCCGAGAATGTCAGAGCTGTTTTCCGGTTTTGGTAACGAACTACCGACAGTGACGCAGATCGTAGTTGGGATCTCGCGCTGGATGTCGTCGAACGTTATCTGGTTTGGTCCACTGATCATCGGCGGCTCCATACTTTTATTTCTCTGGTCGCGCACACCGAACGGCAAACTCCAGATTAGTAGATTGATTCTAAAGATTCCGCTTGCGGGAAGTCTCGCCGTTCAATTGTCAGTGGCACAGGCGACACGATCTCTGGCGACTTTGCTCGCCGGAGGCATCACGCTCGTCGAGTCGTGGGAGATTGCTTCAGAATCGATCACAAATCTGGAACTGCGACGTCGCAGTTCCTCGATTCTGCCGATGATTCGCGAGGGACGCTCGTTCACCGAGAGTCTCGAAATGGTGGGCTGGATGCCGCCGCTGGCCATCGACATGATCGGGATTGGCGAACGCTCGGGCAGCTTGCGCGAGATGCTGGATGAAGTGGCGGTGTTTTATGACGCGGAGTCTGAGGTGCGATTGGAACAGTTGACGACCACGCTTGAGCCTGCGATTCTTGTTATCATGGGCGGCGTCGTAGTGACGATCCTGCTGGCGATTTACCTCCCGATTATCCAATCAATTTCGAGTGGCGCAGGCGTTACCGGATCACGTCGTTAGAGCATTTTATGAAGGAAGTTTCAGAAACCGAGGAAACGATCATCACGGCGGTGCCGCCGGTTGGCGAAAACGGCAAGGAGCATCTGCCGCCCGAGATGAAGGCGGCGCGGGATCTCGCGCGTCGCTACCGGCTTCCGTTCGTCGATCTGCTGCCACCCGATCGTGAATCTCCCATCGACTACGAGCTCTTCACCGAAGTTCCAGTCGACTTGATGGTTCGCCATCAGTTTGTTCCGCTCAAACGCGATCAAAAAGGTCTGCACATCGCGATGGCGGATCCGACCGACCTCGAGCGTCTGGACGAACTCTCGAGCACACTGCGGACGCGCATTATTCCACACGTCGCCACTGCCGGTGCAGTCGAAGTCGTGCTGCGAAAAGGCGACACGACTCAGCGCGTGCTTCAGGAAGCAGCCTCCGGTTTTCGTATTTCACTCGTCAAAGAAACTGAGCACGGCGAGGAAGTTCTCGATCTCGATCGGCTGGCGACTGACGCCGAGATGTCGCCGATCATCAAACTCGTCGACACGATCATCTACAATGCGATGGAGTCGCGCGCTTCCGACATTCACATTGAAACTCGCGACACCGAAGTCCAGGTCAAGTATCGAATCGACGGTGCGCTCTATCAGAAAGTAGACCCGATCGATCTTGCTTATCACCAAACACTGATCTCGCGTATCAAGGTCATGTCGGAGCTCGACATCGCTGAGCGTCGCGTGCCACAGGACGGCAGGTTCCGTGTTCGTTACAAAGGTCGCAACGTCGACTTCCGCGTCTCGATCATGCCGACTATTCACGGCGAAGACGCGGTCATTCGTATTCTAGATAAAGAACAGATCAACGAAGAGTTTAAAAACCTGAACCTGAACGTGGTTGGGTTTGCGGAAGAAGACTTGCGGAAGTTTCGTCGCTACATCGCCGAGCCGTACGGGATGGTGCTCGTGACTGGCCCAACCGGATCCGGCAAGACGACCACGTTGTACGCGGCGCTGAACGAGATCAGAAACGAAGAAGACAAGATTGTCACGATCGAGGATCCGGTCGAATATCAGTTGCACGGCATCACGCAGATTCCGGTCAACGAGAAGAAGGGACTGACGTTCGATCGCGGTCTGCGTTCAATCCTTCGTCACGACCCAGACAAGATCATGGTCGGCGAAATTCGTGACACTGAAACCGCGCAGATCGCAATCCAATCCGCGCTGACGGGTCACCTCGTATTTACCACTGTTCACGCGAACAACGTGATCGACGTGATCGGCCGATTTTTGAACATGGGTGTCGAGCCGTATAACTTCGTCTCGTCGCTCAACTGCGTTTTGGCTCAGCGGCTGATTCGAATGCTCTGTGCGTATTGCAAGCGGCAGTATCATCCGAACGATACGGAGCTGTTTGAATCGGGGCTCAAGCCTGACGAATATCGCGACAAGCCTTTCTACATGAACGTCGGGTGCGATGCCTGTAATCACACCGGCTATCGCGGCCGTACGGCTATTCACGAATTATTGGATTTGTCGGATAATATCCGCGAGATGATCGTCGAACGACGACCCGGATCCGAGGTTCGACGAGCAGCAGAGGCCGAAGGGTTAAAGAGCTTGCGCGAATCGGCCCTGCAGAAGGTCTTCAGCGGCGTCTCGACCTTGCACGAAATCAACCGCGTTACATTTGTCGAAGAGCTCAGCGCAAGCGGTTAGGCACTTCAGTTTTTCCCCGGCATTACTAAAATCCGATTTGGATCGGGAATAAATCGCACTTGGATCGGGTTAGTACAGGGAGCGGCTCGTACTTGGATGGGGTCAGTACCGTCCGCGGTAGCG
>DASWUM010000016.1:0-37845 GCA_036401595.1 Pyrinomonadaceae bacterium | reverse complement strand
CCCCCCCCCCCCCCCCCGTCGCCCCTGGTAACGAAAATCAAAATAGGCGTTCAGCCCTGAAAGGGCGTAATACGCTAGTGGCCACGTCGGCCCTTCGGGCCTCGGCGGCGCTTTATGTATATTACGAGGGGCGACGCGCTTCGCTTTCGCTACGCGTTTGCCCCCGGCTGTCAGATTTTGCGCCGTTGGCGCTTGAAGTTGTATGAACGGTAACCGATCCATTAAAGCTCTGATCTTCGATTGGGACGGCACGCTGGTCGATTCAGCGCACCTCGGACTCACCGCTTTCGAAAAGACGTTCAGCGAACTCGGCGTCGTATTCGCACACGACATTTACGAGGCGAAGTACTCACCCAATTGGTATTCAACTTACGAAGCACTGGGCCTGCCGAAGGATCTTTGGCACGTTGCCGACAACTTGTGGACTCAACATTACGGAGAACAGTCGGCACCGTTGATCGAAGGAGTTGGCGAGACGCTGCTTGCGTTGCACAGGAAAGGTTATCAACTCGGAATTGTCACGAGTGGAAACAGAATCCGTGTCACTCGTGAGCTTGCGCAGTCTGTCTTGAAAGACGCATTTTCAATAACCGTCTGCAGCGAAGACATCGAGAACAAGAAACCTGATCCGGAAGGTCTGGTAGTCGCGATGCGAGGAATCAACGTTGATCCGTCACAATGCGCCTATGTGGGGGATGCACCTGAAGATATCGAGATGGGCCGCCGTGGAAACGCGCTGACAGTCGGAGTTCGCAGCGCGTACCCGAGCAGCGGACGCGTACTGGCCGCGAAACCCGATCTATATTTGGAACGCATTGCGGAGTTGGTGGACCACTTCTAATGCCGCGCTGCCGATTCAGAACCGTTTGGTTCGTTCTCGCTATCGCCTTCCTGTCATCGACATCAGTGCACGCCCAACTCCCGTTTTACACCGACGATGCAGACACAACTTCAAAAGGAAAGTTTCACATTGAAGTTTCCAATGAACACGACTGGCTTCCGAAATCGTCGTTTCCCGGAGTACGACAAAACACCACCGTCTTCACCTTGAATTACGGTCTCACCGATCACGTCGAGCTCGGAATCAACGCGCCTTTCATCAAGATCTTCAACGATCGATCTTCAATGCTTGGAAATCCAAGCGGAATTGGAGACACGCAGTTTGGAGTGAAGATCCGGTTGTTCGATGAGCGCGAAGGGTCAAAGCGGCCGGCAGCAGGAGTGGTCTTTTATGTCGAAGCGCCGACAGGAAGCACACGGAAACAGATCGGATCGGGATTGGTTGACTACTGGTTATACGGAGTGCTGCAAAAATCGTTTACGAAGCGAACGACAGGACGGTTGAACGGAGGAATCCTCTTCGCCGGCAACGAATCGACGGGTCTGGTTGGAATTCAGTCGGCCCGCGGGCAAGTCTTCACTGGAAACGGATCGCTCGTTAGAAACTTCACGCCGCGCCTGAGGCTTGGCGCCGAATTGTTTGGCGCCGTCACGAGCAACTTTGCACTCAGTCGAGGCCAGCTTGAAGGCCAAATCGGCGGCGGCTACACCGTCTCAAACAGCCTCGAAATCACCTTCGGAGTTCTTGGCGGTCGCTACTCCGCCAGTCCGCGTTTCGGCGCACAGGTGGGCTTTGCCTACGATTTTTAGCCACAGATTACACGGATTTATTAACGAATTCTCCTGTGCACAACAAGAATAATCATTGACAAACGGAGTTTTGCCTCACTATTATGCCCAAGCGGCCGCTGATGTAGGGTAAAGTGGGCGCCCGAACCTGCCTGGATTCCTTCCGAAACCAGCTCCCCCTATACCAAACTACTTTCCTCAGTCGCCTTACATAGCGGACTTGAGCCTACTATCCCCCAACCATAGAGGAGAATGACATGTTTAACTTTTCCAAGGGCCTTCTATCGGCCCTGGCGATATCAACTTTGCTCGTGTTGAGCGCAGTAGCCACATCTGCTCAGACGACGGGCTCAGTGACCATGAATGCGACCGTTTCGAACTTCGTGGAACTGACTTCAGGCGGCGCCGTCACGCTCACCGGCAATTCCGGCGGTAGTGTTATCACGGATGGAACCGCGAACTCGCCGTTGGCAGTTGTGGTGAACCTGGGCGAATTGGGCCCGAGCAACTCCAATAGCTTCGTGAAATTGAGCGTGCCGCTCAGACTGCGCAGCAACGTAGCCTACCAACTGAACATGGTGAGCAATGTTGCCGGCGCGGGTGCGACAAGCTTCAGTCTTAAAGATACTGACGTTGGTTTTGGTTTGACTCCAGCGGCGCGACCGGCAAATCTCGCGGCGGGCGTCGATACCAACGCCACACCAGGTGATCCAACCGTTGGTGGCAGCACGGATGCAAACGGTCGATGGGTTTTTGCCGGTGCGAATTCCACTCTCGGTGCTTATGCTGTTTCAGGTGCGGTTCTGAGTGGACCACGTATCAATCAGGCAGTCTCGGCCAATAGTGCTACTAATTTAACGTTCCCAGCAATCTTCGCGATCAAGCCGCAGTTCTTCGATCCCGCTCCGGCCATCACGATCACCGCTCAGTTTACAGTCGTCGCACTGTAATCTCTTAAACGCCCCTCCTCTATTTTCAAGTGGCGCGGCCGTCAGCCAATCTGGTGACGGCCGTAACACCATGTCTCACTCGACCTCAAGGAAAAAATTATGCCCCGCAAACTCATCTTCAAATCTACCGTGCTCACAATGTTGCTGATGGTCGCCGCGGTTGCCTGCGTCGGACAGTCGACAACCGGAACAGTCAGCATGAGCGCAACGGTTTCAAAATTCGTCGAGATCAATTCCGGCGGCGCTGTCACTCTTACCGGTAACTCCGGTGGCGGTGTAACAACAGATGGAGTCGTCAACACTCCTCTCGCCGTGTCGATCAATCTTGGCGAGCTTGGTCCAAGCAACACCAACAGTTTCGTAACGGCATCGGTACCACTCAAGATCCGAAGCAACGCAGCCTACGTCTTGTCGATGACTGCGACCGTGACGAGCTCCGGCAGCTCCAGTAGCAGAATTGGCGCCGCTGATATCGGGTTTGGCCTCGGTACAATCTCCCGAACAGGTGTTGGCGTTAACACCGGTGGCTCGGACACAAACGCGACTTCCGGCGATCCAACTCTCGCCGCGAACGGCTCCGTCAACGGCACAACCGGTCGCTATGAGTTCACCGCAGTGAGATCGAATCTCAGCGCGTTCTCATCGGCGACTACTGCACTCAGTGGTCCAATCATCATGAACGCGGTGCCTCGCAGCAACGCAAACGGACTGACCGTCCCGGCCATGTTTGCAGTGAAGCCACAGTTTTTCGAAAACGGCACTTCCACCGTCTCCGTCACTTTCACCGTGACTGCTCCATAATGCGATTACGCCGCTTCACATTCTCACTGCTCACTATTCTGATCTGCCTCGCTTTCGCTCGCACGACTTCCGCACAAGCACTTGATATCAGCAGCGGCGGTCAACCGACGATCACAGGCGCGGTGGGCGGCTCTGTCACCGGAAATGCAAACGTCCAAAACGATTTGGTAGTAACTATCAACTTTGGCGAAGTCTCGCCGTTGAATACCAATTCAATTGTGAAGGTCATCGTTCCGTTTGCGTTGCGCAGCAATCAGCCGTATCAAGTTGCGGTTTCAATGTCGGGGCTGACGAATGCAAATGGCGAGGCCGTGCAAGCGTCGGATGTTGGCTTCGGCATTCAGAATCCGCGGCTGTTGGGCGGCGCCGGCCAGACATGCAACCAGAGCACTCACATTATTCGCTCGCCGTTCAACAACGATCCGGCACTGACTGCGACTGTGGGCAGTAATGGCCGCGTGTCGTACCAATCTTCACTCGGAAATCTGTCCGGCTCGACGATCATTCTCAGCGGTCCTGAGCTTTCCAAGAACAACAGTTCCAAACGTCAGCAGAGTGACGGTTGGATTTTCGACGCCATCTTCACTCTGACACCGCAGTTCTTCGCCGCCGGAGTTTCTTCCGCAACTCTTACCTTCACTATCTCGTCTGGTCCAAACGTGCCCTGTTGAAAGGTTTCGAGATCGATGTCTACTAACATTTCACGATTTGCGGCAATTTTGATTCTGCTCCTGCTTGTGGTTGTTTGCGTTAACGCGCAAAGCCCGAGTCCGGAGCCCACGCCGCAGCCTACCGGCAACGGTATCTCGTTAGCTCCTGCTCGGCTCGAGTTGGAGATGCAACCGGGGTCGGAAACCACAGTCGTAGTTAATCTCGACTATCACAGCGTGGGAGCAAATTATCAGCCGGTTCGCATCGTTGCGAGCTTGAATGATTGGACCATCGATCGAGACGGCGAGGTGCGGTTTGAACGAGCAAACACGCTGCCAAACTCGGCGAGCTCGTGGCTGATCTACAGTCCGGCAGAAACAACTGTGATACCCGGAAACTTACATTCAATCAGAGTCACCGTCTCAGTACCGAAAGATGCAACTCCCGGAGACCATCTGTCCGCACTGATCATCGAACAGCGTCCTGACAACATCAAGCTAAATGAAAATCGTCGCCAGGTGGTCATACGCTATCGAATGGCAGCAGTCTTCTATATCAAAGTGCCGCAGCTCCGCCGTCAGGGCTCACTCGAAAGCCTTCGTGCCGAGGCGACTGCGGAACAAGTAGTTGTTACGCCGTTACTCAAGAATGCGGGCAACAGCGTGATTCGTCCGCTAACTTCATTAAAGGTGACAGACGCCGCAGGTGTTGCAGTCGCAGAGTTGCTGCAAAAGGAATCGTTGCCCTTACTCGGCGGCGCTGAATTAGCGCAGCCGGTAGTACTCGAGAAGCGTCTCGCACCCGGCACTTACGCCGTGAAATATCGAGTCGACTTTCAGGATGGCAGCAGACCGACTGAAGGCATCACTGAACTAGTGATCCCGCAGTCGCAACGAACGTCAAACGGATCGGCGAGCCGTGGGCTGGCTGCGGGTGCAAACGAATGAGCAAGGTGATTTGCAAAGCATTGTTTGGAGAGGCGAGCGTGCCGCCGAGCGACACGCGTGGTCCACTCACTACGAGCACGGGTCGAGAAGTATCGAGGAGATTCAGCATCGGCGATGTGCTTTCATCCAGTCCGCGCACATCGAACTGCCGCGGCACGTTGAGCGCACTGACCGCCTGGGGTGAAACCAACGTTCCCGTCGCACGCGCGTCTGTCACTGAAAGCTGAGCGACAGCGGCTGTCATGGATTCAACCGCAGCCGAGATCTTGAAACTGCTATTTGAACGAACCAGCAAAGGGACGCGAATAACTGCCGCATCGGTAGCGGCGCCCGACAAAGTTATTTGCACAGTGTTGCCACTGCTCATCACGTCCGCGACAACGTTGCTTTGAGTTGAATTTGGGAGGACAGACAGAGCAACGGTTTCACTGACAGTGCTCTTCATTGTCACACCGCCTGTTTGCGCTTTCGCGCCGGCAGGTATGAGAAGCAACACTGCGATTAGCGTGAAGACGTAAGACCTCAGCCTTAACCGTTTCGCAGGCATCACGTGAGAACTCCTGATTTTAGATTGCCGAGTTTATAGCACACTTATCCGCAGATTACACAGATTCAATCTGTGCAATCTGTGGATACCTCAACGAATCTATGCACAAGCTGTTCCGATATATCCTGATCCTGACTGTCGTTTTTATGACGACAGTGCGGACCAGTGTGCTGGGCTTCGAGGGCGATACCGCTAAACCGGCTACACCGAAAGCTGCGACTCAGGAAACCTCAGTAATCATCGTTAACGAGCGCTCACTCGTTGGACCAAACAGCTCCGTTCAGTTACGCGGTGGACGACTGTTTCTTCCAGTCGCGACCATTGCTCAGGCACTCGGCGACACAATCAGTGCCGATTCGACTCAGCGCGTGGTCACGATTCGCCGCCAAAATGGGACATTGGCGGTGTTTAATGCCCCACTTAACGAAGTGCGTGAAAATGGCGCTGTTGTACTCACTGTTTCCGGCACGGCCGATTTGGTCTTTCCACCAACGGTGAACGAACTAATGCTTCCCGCTGAGATCGTGGCTGCACTCTTGGACGTCACGGTGCGTCGCGATCAGAACAACGCTGTGGTGATCAGTCGCAAGGGTGTCCAGGCTGACACGATTCGCACGGGAGCCAAACATGCACCGTGGGAACTTTTTCAGATCGAGTACGACTACAACTTCAGTCGCTACAGTTCCGCGGGCGATCACAGTCTGGTTCTGCGCGGCACTGGCCGTGTCGGCGATGCGAGATTGAGTTTCATCGCCAATTCGACGATAGGCGTAACGCGCGACTTGTCGCGCCGCCCAATCTTGCAAGGTGGAACAGTGCGGCTGGATCGTCCAAACGGTCAGAGTTTTGTGGGCGGCGAATTCGGCACCGGCACGGACGTCGAGTTCTTGAGCGCAGCGGTACGCGGCGGTCTGGTCCAATTACCTTTCCAGCGGGTGCGACTCGATTTCTTTGGCGGGCAAACGACGTCGGGAATCTCACAGCCGATCTCAAGCCCTGAGAACTCGCGACCGTATTCACTTGCGATTAATTACGACACGAAGATCTTCGGAGCGCTCGCAACCACTGCCACCGAAGCTCGACGTCTATCAGACTTCACGCTGTCTGCCGGCGCGCTGCACTTCGACGGTCTAAATCGATCGGGAAACATTGCTGCCGGCGGTTTCAAGTTCATGTCCGGTCTCAATCGCTTTCAGGCTGACGTGGCTACGGGCCAGTTCTCAGGAATAAATCGCGCCGGGGTGCAAACAAGCGGAACGGATGTCGCGATCAATCTCACCGGTTCGTATCAAATGACAGAGCAGCTCGTCCTGCAAGCTCGTTATGCTTACGTGGGCCGGAACTTTCTGAGTCCGCAAAGCGGGTACCACGAACCGAACAACCTGGTTGCGGCCGGTGTCAACTGGCAACCGCGACGATGGTTCTCGGCGGGTTTGAGCGGCAGCACCGCGACGACACCTGGACGAGCAGGTCAATTCAATCGCTACATAACAGCCAGTGTGACTGTCGCTCCAGAGAACTGGTTGCCGTCACTGTTTATTTCTCACACGCAAAGCGGCACTACCCAACTCAGAAATTCGGCGTTCACCTTGATCACGGCGACGAAGAAGTTTAATCGCTGGAATCTCTTTATGAATGGCTCACGCGTTAAGACGTTCGGGAATGCTGCACTGAACGGGCAAGTCGGCGGAAACATTCGAGTCAACGAATGGAATACACTCGAAGTGAGTCAATCGGTAGGTAGCCGAGGTCTCTACAGCGGGATGGCGACGTGGCAGATGTCGAATCTACTTCGCAATCGTCTCTCATTCAGCGGCGGCTTGGGCTATACAAGAAGTAATACATCGGCATTTCACACGTCCGAGTATCTCTCAACGTCGGTTAAGTTGCCGCGCAATACATCACTGCAATTCAGCTACCTGCGAACGCAGACTGGTACGACTGCATTGCTGAGCGTTCATGGTTTATTCTTCTCTTCCAAACGCGCCGAGCGCGCGATCAATGGTCCACTTTCCGATTTGGGTTCCTACGCGGCGGTTTATGGTCGGGTCTATCAGGATGTAAATCTCAATGGCCGGTTCGATCCGGGTATCGATCAGCCGCAGGCGAATGCGCAGGTGCGTGTGGATGGCAGTCGGTATGTGGTGTCAGATGCTGATGGGAATTTCCGCATTGACACCGTTACGCGCGGCGATCACTCTGTCTATCTCGATCTACTTTCCGTGCGTGCCGATCTGACGCTTCTGGACCAGACGCAGCAGCAGATCTCAATCGAGTCGAATCGCGATGTCATCGTGGACTTTCGTGTCGTCCGTACGGGACGGATCAGTGGAGTGGTCTGGCTCGATCTGAATGAGAACGGAAAACTCGACGAGTCAGAACAGCCTTTACCAGACGTGCGCGTCGTCACCGGCAGCGGTCGCGATACACTGACAAATGAAAAAGGCTACTTCATTATCGGCGACCTACCGCCGGGTGAGCACATCGTCCTAATCGACGAGAAAACAATCCCCGAGCAAACACGCTCCCTCCTCGGATCGCAGACAATCAAAGTCGCCGCCGGTAACGAAACAGTAATCACCTTCCCCGTGACCTCGATGCCAGCCCAGATCAAAAAATTCCCGCGGGAGTAATAAACACTGCTTCGATAGTGATCATCGCACGCGGTAAATCGCTGCTGGCGTATGTACTGGCCCGATCCAAGAACGCGCGGCGTTCAAAACATCAAGACCACCAGCGCCAACTAACGTTGTAAGCGTCCGCTAATTGTCGCAGATCCTGCCGCACTGCCGACCAATCGCGTTGAGCCCTTTCACTGGCAAGACGTCGCTCCATGAACCGATCGATCTCGGCCGCACCGTCCAGGACAGCCTCCACGTCCGCACCAACCGACTTGTTATCCTTGAACCGCGAATACAAACGCTCCGTTGCGTCTTCGTAGTTCTTCAGAAACCGGTTGATATCGTCCTCGCGGTGCGTGCCATTCAAACGGCTCCGATCGAGCGACGAATCAAAGCTCTTGCGAAATCGACCCGTATCCTTCTTGAGCTGGGCCATTACTTTCTTGACTTGCTTATCGTTGAGCCGGTATGGCGTATCCTGCGCTCGCGCGACGACCGAAAAAACCGTTACTAACATCAAAACATTAAGAATGGTCAACACCCTTTTGTTAAGCATGGTCTTCACCTCTCCGACAAATTTCCACCAGCATTAACAAAATTCGTGGTCGCGTTCTTTTACCTTTTTGACATTTCTTTCGCAGTTGTGTCGTTTCGGTTATGGCTTGAGGAACTTCGCTATGCCATTGATGAACATCTGCACCGCCAGCATCACCAGCAACATGCCCATCAACCGCTCGACAGCGATTAGTCCTCTTTCCTTTAACACGCGATAGAGCAGGGTGGAGGAAAGGAGGATTATCGCCGTCGCAAGCCAAGCGAGCGTCAGCGCGCCCCAGAGTTGAAACGTAGTGCTGGAGCCCGTCTGCAACAGAAGTAACGAAGCAAGTGTGGATGGACCGGCGATGAAAGGAATTGCGAGTGGCACGAGGAAAGGCTCACCCATGAGTGCCTCTCCGGGTGGATGATCACTCGGAAACACCATCCGCAGCGCGATGAGAAACAAGACAATCCCGCCCGCGATACTGATCGTCTCTTCCTGAAGACTGAGCAGACGCAAAAGATACTTACCCAGAAGCAGGAACACGAGCAGGACGACATAAGCAAAGAGTATCTCGCGCACCAACACCTTGCGACGGCGATCCGGCTGGACGTTCTTCAGCGCCGACAGAAAAGGCGGGATGTTACCCAGTGGGTCCATGATGAGTAACAACGTAATCGCGTTGAAGAAAATCTTCATGCAGGAGAAAATGCCACAAAGCGCCGCAGAACGCATAACTGTTTTGACCGGGAGCCTGTTTAATCTTAGAATCGCGCGGTCTAACAGCAGAGTTGGACCTCAACCTCATCTGCCACGGGAGAGATATGAAGAGAACTCCCTCGATTCCGGCACAGCCCTTGTTAACTAACGAGCAGTCACTGCTGCGCCTGTTTATCAAACACACCCCGGCTGCGATCGCGATGTTCGATACGGAGATGCGTTACATCCAGGTCAGCGATCGTTTTCTCACAGATTACGAGCTCGAAGGACAGGATCTCGCCGGCAGATCACACTACGAGGTTTTCCCCAACCTGCCTGAACGCTGGCGAGAAGCGCATCTAAGAATCCTCGCGGGCGCAGTCGAACGATGTGAAGAAGACTCTTACATCGCTGCCGACGGCAGCACCGGATGGCTGCAATGGGAAAGTCTTCCCTGGCGCAAAGGCGACGGTGAGATCGGCGGACTGATCCTCTTCACTCAGGTCATCACGGCGCGAAAGCGAGCTGAGGAAGCATTGCGCGCGTCGGAAGAACGGTTCGCCAAAATCTTTCACCTCAGTCCGTTTCGCATGGGCATCCTGCGGATCAGAGACGGCGTCGTTTTGGAAGTTAACGACGCGTGGACCAAAGAAACCGGATTCACTCGCGCCGAGGTTATCAATGAATCCATTTTCAAATTTTCTTCGTCGATGGGTATAGGTCTGGCAGAAAAACTTCAGCAAGCACTGCTGACCCCGCAACCGATCATTAACATCGACGTTCGCTTCACCTCGAAAGACGGGCGTGAAGCGATCGCGAATACTTCCGCAGTGATGTTCGATCTCGACGGCGAACCATGCTATCTCTGGGTAGCCAACGACATCACCGAACGCAAGCACGCAGAAGAAGCATTGCGCGCGCTTTCAGCCAGACTTCACTCCGCGCGCGAAGAAGAAGGAACGCGCATCGCGCGTGAGATACATGACGAACTCGGCGGCATCCTGACAGGGCTCAAGTGGGACCTCGAAAAAATCGACAAGACATTGAATACCGCTGCCGATGGTTCTCATCTTGCCGAAATTCAACGGCGCATCAAAGGCATGACGACCTTGATCGAGACGACCATCAACGCGGTGCGACGAATCGCTTCGGAACTCCGCCCCGGCGTGTTAGACGATTTAGGTCTGGTGGCAGCGATCGAATGGCAGATAGAACAGTTTCAGTTGCGCTCCGGACTCAAGTGTCACTGGACCAATCGCGCAGGTGATATCGAGCTGACACGTGAAAGAGCAACCGCGGTCTTTCGCATCCTGCAGGAAATACTGACAAATGTTTTGCGTCATGCGAGCGCGGCCAATCTCTACGTCAAACTGGAACGAAATGAGAATCATTTCGAACTGGAAGTGAGGGACGACGGCCGCGGCATTACCGAGAGTCAAAGAAGAAACTCCGGATCACTCGGTCTGCTCGGGATGAAAGAGCGAGCGCTTCTGGTCGGCGGTGAAGTTTGCGTCACTGGAAAAGAAGGCGGCGGCACTACCGTCCTTGTGCGAGTTCCAATTTGATCTGAAGACATGCTGAAGATTCTGACAATTGACGATCATGAAGTTGTTCGCCGTGGCATCAAGGAGATGTTCACTGAAGAGAGCGCGACGTTCGGTGAAGCGTGTTCCGGCGCAGACGCTGTCGCTCTCGTTCGCAAACAACAGTGGGACATTGCCGTGCTGGATATTTCGCTTGGCGGTCGCAGCGGGTTGGAAGTTCTCGCGGAACTCAAACAATTGCGTCCGCGAATGCCTGTCTTAATACTCAGCATGCATGATGAAGAGCAGTATGCGGTGCGGGCGTTTAAGGCGGGTGCGTCGGGTTACATTAACAAGGCCAGTTCCGGAGAAGAGTTACGACGCGCGATACTGAAGATCATCAAGGGCGGGCAGTATGTTGGGGCATCCCTCGCGGAGAAGATGGTGCTTCAACTTTCGCAACCAGGCAACGTGCCTCATGAAAGCCTCTCGAATCGTGAATTCGAAGTGTTGTGTTCGATCGCTTCGGGCAAGACTGTGAACGAGATCGCAGCGAAGCTATCACTCAGCAACAAAACCATCAGCACCTACCGCCGTCGCATTCTCGACAAGATGGAGATGCGAACCAACGCCGAGCTTACTCACTACGCCATCCGCAACGGCCTCGTTGAATAGGCCACAAAAGAGCACAAAGCACAATTATTTGCCCTTTTGTGCCTTTTTGTGGCTACTCGATGTAGGACAATGACTGACAAAGCATTTAGCTCTGGTCCGATACTCCTCAAACTTCTCCTCAGCTATATTGATCAATTCCGATGGACCCTTCACCTACCACCATCAGCCAGAGCGAAGAACGGTATCGCGAGTACTTCGAAAACGCGAAAGACGCCATGTATGTCCACGATCTGACCGGCCGCTACCTGATGGTCAACAAGGCGGGCGAAGAGCTAATCGGTTATTCGCGTGAAGAAATACTGCAAATGCGAATTTCCGATGTCGTCCCGCAAAACTGCCTCGACCAGATTCACACCCGACTGAAGGAGAAGCTCGACGATCATTCGCTGACAATCTACGAAGTCGAAGCGATCAGAAAAGATGGCAGCCGCGTGCCGATCGAAGTGAGCAGTCGTCTGATCTACGAGCATGGCGTGCCGGTGGCAGTACAAGGCAGCGCTCGAGACATCACTGAGCGCAAACGCGCCGAAGAAGCTCTGCGCGCCAGCCAATTGCAGCTCCAGCAATCGCAAAAACTCGAAGCCATAGGACAACTTGCCGGCGGCGTCGCACACGATTTCAACAACATGCTGACCGCCATCATTGGCTACACCGATTTATCGCTCAGACGAGTCGGACTGGAAAACCCGATTCGCCGAAATCTTGAAGAGACGAAGAAAGCAGCCGAGCGAGCAGCATCGCTGGTGCGACAACTGCTGGCATTCAGTCGCAAGCAAATCCTCGAACCGAAAGTGCTCGATCTGAACGACGTGGTTAAGGACATGCACAAGATGCTCACGCGTCTGATCGGTGAAAACATCAAACTTGCCACGCGACTGCAAACCGATCTGGGAAGCGTCAAAGCCGATCCTTGTCAGGTCGAACAAATCATCGTGAACCTCGTCGTTAATGCTCGCGACGCCATGCCTCGCGGCGGCCGAGTGACGATCGAAACGTCAAACATCGTCCTCGACGATCAGAGTGTCTTCAAACACGTCTCCGTTAAGCCCGGGAAGTACGTGATGCTGGCTGTCAGCGACACGGGCAGTGGGATGGACCAGGAAACACAGTCGAGAATCTTCGAACCCTTCTTCACAACGAAGGAAGTTGGTAAAGGAACCGGCCTCGGACTATCAACCGTCTACGGTATCGTGAAACAGAGTGGCGGCAATATCTGGGTTTACAGTGAGCAAGGCCTGGGAACGGTGTTCAAAGTCTACTTGCCGCGAATCGACGACACTACGGCCACTCCGATTCCGAGCCCGGCGCTCGACACCAGTGTCCCGCGCGGAACAGAGACGATCCTGCTGGTCGAAGACGAAGATATTGTGCGTGGATTGACGCGGAAAATCCTGATGCAGGCGGGTTACAACGTACTCGACGCCAAAGGCGGCGAAGAGGCAATAAGTCTGTGTCGCGCGCACGCCGGCCCAATCGATCTGCTGCTTACGGATGTGGTGATGCCCGAGATCAGCGGCAAGGAAATCGCAGACCGTCTGTTGGAGTTGCGGCCGTTGACACGAGTTCTATTCATGTCCGGCTACACCGATGAAGCGATCGTTCAGCACGGGGTGTTGGATGCAAACGTGAAGTTCATTCAAAAACCGTTTACGTGGGTTGGTCTCACACGAAAAGTCAGAAACGTCCTGAATCGAAAAGCCTCCCAATCAACAGATTACATAGATTAATAATCTAAACCTGTGTAATCTGTTGATTGGGATTCAGGTCGGTGAACCAATCGGTAACTCGAGGAAATAGAATTCGTGCGCGCGCACACCAGATGCGCCGCCGCGTTCGCTTTACTCGCACGAGACTCGAACGAATCTCACGCACTGCCACTCTCGGTGGTCTCTTCTTATCCTTCTTAAAAATCGGGCTCGTCGGTTTTGGCGGCGGCGTCGCGGTGTTGGCTCAGATCCGAACGCTCACCGTCCGCAAGCGTCACTGGATAACAGACGCGGAGTTTGCCGAAGCCGTCGCCCTCGCGCAAAGTTTGCCCGGAACCAGTGCCGGGAATTCAGTCACTTACATCGGCGTACGTTTGCGCGGCTGGCGTGGCGCAACCGTGGCGATGTGCGGTTTCATCCTGCCGTCAATGCTGATCATGATCGTGCTCGCGATCATGTACAAGCATCTGCACACACTTTCAGGTTCAGAGCAATTCTTCCATGGTCTGAATGGCGCCGTCGTGGCTTTGATCCTGGTGACGGCGTGGCGCATGGGAAAGAATATCCTGACTGAGCGCTGGCAGTGGCTGCTTGCGGCGATGGCATTCCTCGCGGTCGCGATCCTCAACGCCACTGTGCTTGAAGTTGTGTTTGCTGCTGGTCTCATCGGAATCTACGTCGACTCGATTGCTGAAAAGCAGTTGCGACAATTACGAGATCTCCGCACGATTTTCGCGCGACGCCGTACGCGTATCCGCACACGATTGGTGAAACAACGTCGTCGAACTCGAAGTCAGAGTCTTTTCCGCAGTTACCTGTCGCGTCGATCTAACGGACAGACATCGCAGGAGGAAGAACACGAGGAGTCAACGACGCTTAAATCGGTCGCTTGGTTCGCTCTGGCAATGCCACTGATTGCAAAGCTTGGATTACTGCTGACTCTCTCGGCAATCTTTCTTCGCATCGGCACTGTCACATTCGGCGGCGGCTTAGTGATGGCGCCGCTGATCGAGTCTGAAGTCGTCGACACGCATCATTGGTTAACTCATCAGGAGTTCGCAGATGCCTTCGCGCTCGGACAGATCACACCGGGTCCGGTGCTGATTACCGCTACGTTCGTCGGCTACCGTGTGGCTGGAACGCTTGGAGCACTCGTAGCAACAATCAGCATCTTTCTTCCGGCTTTCCTGCTGACGATCGCCGCCGCATCTTCCCTGCGTCGCTTTCGCAACAACGAACAAGTTCAATCATTCTTGCGCGGCGTCTCGCCCGCAGTTGTCGGACTCCTCGTCGCAGCGGCGCTGAGTATGGGACGCGCCGGAATCCACTCCTGGGTTGGCATCTCAATCATGCTACTGGCGATCTTCACTCTCGTCCGCTACCGCCCGAATCCGTTCTGGGTGCTCTTCGGCGCCGGCATGCTCCGGTTCGCGTTGGGCGCGTTATTGGTCTAACGCCGAACGCGTCAGCATTCATGATACTGCCCCAAAAATCCCTATAGACAGGTAAACTTTTCTCCACGATAATGACTGCCGCATCCCGAATTTAGGGACTTCAAAAGACGGTACCCTGACCCCCGTCTTTCAAAATCGCCCGCAAAACAACTATCTCGCCCATAGTTCAAAGAAGCTTTGACTTGACCAGCTCAAGATCAAGGTGCGCTCGCGTACACCATCACGCAGGGTCCCGAAGACAGAAAAAACTAGAAAAAATGGAGACCAAATATGTATCTTTTCCCTGCGCGCACAGGTCTGGTTAAGGTAGGCGCTCTCTTAATAGCCGCCACCATATCGGCCCCGGGTGCGTCAGCACAATCGGCATCCCCCAAATCCGCTAACTCAAACGTTTCAGAGCCTATTCCGGTCGTACAGTCTCAGAAATCCGGGTTGAGCAAGACCGGAATACAGAGTTCGAGTAGCAAAACCAGCTCAAGCAAGATTGGCTCGGAGGATTCCACTAACCTTCGTAATGGCGGGCCGGATCCCACACCGACCGCGTCAGCATCGTTCACCAACGCAACCGCGATCACGATTACCGATTGTCCCAACCCATGTCCTGCGAGTGGACAAGCGGCATCACTCTATCCTGCTCCAATCACCGTGTCGGGTGAGGTTGGAGTTGTGGAACGAGTTTCGGTGACGATTAACGGATTTACCCACGCGTTTCCGGCTGACGTCGACTTCCTGCTGGTATCTCCATCCGGACGCAAGTCAGTAATCATGTCTGACTTCGGCGCCGGATCACCGGGCGTTTCCAACATCAACATCACGATGGACGATTACGCCGCCAGACCAATACCTTCAACTGTTACCGGCAACACCGGCGTGCCATTTGTCACCGGCAGCTATCGTCCTGCGAACTCAGGTACCACGGACCTCTTTCCAGCACCTGCCCCAGCCGCGCCGTACACCTACACGATGTCGGCCTTCAATGGCGATAGTCCGAACGGCACTTGGAATCTCTACATCATCGACGACGCAAACCTCGATGGTGGGACCATCAGCGGTGGTTGGACCATATCATTCGATGTTCGTCCGCCGGCGCCGACAGCAGGACAGATTCTCATCAGCGAGTTCAGAACTCGGGGCGCCGGAACTACGCCGCCAGGTTCGGACGGCTCCGCCGATGAATTTATCGAAATCTACAACAACACCGATCAGAGCATCACGGTCATCGATGCGATTCCAGGCGCCGATCCGACGTCTCCGACTGGAGCCGGTTGGCGTTTCGCGGGCGCTCAGGGCGCGGCCGAAACTACCTTCCTGGTCTTGCCTCAAACACTGTCCACCGCCGGCCCACTTGCACTGCCGCCGCGGGGATATTTCCTGATTTCGACCCAACCGACGACACCGAGTCCGGCTGGTAACACATACAGTCTTTCCACTTACCCGACTGGAACTGGAATCACGGCGAGTGGAAGTGCAAACGTGTCGGTCAATCCGGCTTCGGCGACAGTCGGTTTCCTGCCTGATGACGTCGGCATCGCAGTCTTCTCGACTGGGGCGGCGTTAACGGCGAATCGTCTTGATTCAGTCGGATACAGCTCGGTCACGGCCACGGACTACAAGGAAGGCACCGGTCTTCCGCCGGCGGCTGGCATCACCACGGCGGGCCAACATAGCTGGGTGCGTGTGCTGGGCAATGGCACTCCACAGGACACCAACAACAATGCGAACGACTTCGTGCTCGTTGACACAACGGCAGCGACGCTGAACGGCGTGGCATCGGTACTTGGTGCACCAGGACCGCAGCGTGGTCCAACGATGACTGCGTACACAACTACCAGTGCGCCAATCGAGCATAACGCAGCGATGCCGGCAACGCTGATCGATCTATTGCAGCCGGCTTCGGCGGCACCGAATCGAGTACGCGACCTCACGCCAGTTACCAACGGCGCGAACGGCACGCTCAAGATCCGGCGGAGATTTACAAACAACACTGGACTGCCAATTGTCGCATTGCGTTATCGCATCGTTGCGATCACAACCTTGACCGGAGCGCCATTGCCTCCGGGACAGGCCGATCTTCGCGTGCTGAATTCACCGACGCAGACTATTACGTTGACGGATACCAGCAGCGTGACTGGTCAGGCGTTGACGTTACAGACTCCTGCAGCACAGGCGAACGGTGGCGGACTCAACTCCAGCCTTGCTGAAGGCGTCATCACGACAACTGCGCCGCTGGCTAATGGGGCGAGTACAGTTGTTGAGTTTAATCTCGGCGTGCAGACAACCGGACTCTTCCGGTTCTTCGTAAACGTCGAAGCTCTTACCGTGCCGCCGCAATAAACGGCCGCCGTTAAGAAAATTATTAAGGGCGCGAGTTCATCTCGCGCCCTTATTTGTGAGGCATTAGCCACGGATGAAGACGGATCAGAATCGCTGCGGCGTTCCAGTCACAACGCGCACGGTGTCGCGGGCGATTAATAATTCTTCGTTGGTTGGTATCACGAAAACTGCGACGCGAGAAGTCTCGGTGCTGATGCGTCCATCTTTATCAGCGCCATGGTTTGAATTGAGTTCCGCGTCAAGCTCAATTCCGATCCAAAGCAGTTCGGAGCAGATCCGGTCACGAATCTCGGCGGAGTTCTCACCGATTCCGCCGGTGAACACAATTGCCTCGGCGCCATTCATCGCGGCCAGATAACTGCCGATATACTTACGCGCGCGGTAACAGAAGATTTCAATTGCCAGACGTGCTCGACGATCGTCGTGCTCTCGTGCTTCCGCCAGCAACTCGCGCATGTCGTCGGTGAGTCCCGAGATACCCAGCAGTCCTGATTGTTTGTTCAGCAGGGTTTCGACTTCACGCGACGACAATCCTTCCTTGGTTGCAATCAGATCCACGATCGACGCATCGAGATCGCCCGAACGCGTGCCCATCACCAGGCCTTCCAATGGCGTGAATCCCATCGAGGTGTCGATACTGTTCCCACCTTTAATCGCGGCAATCGAGCAACCGTTGCCGAGATGCAGAGTGATGATGTTGGTTGCATCGCGTGCGATTCCGTGGAGCGTGCGATAGCGATAGGCGACGTAACGATGTGATGTGCCGTGAAAGCCATAACGGCGGATGCGATGACGTCGATACAGTTGATACGGCAACGCGTACAGGTAAGCGTGTTCGGGCAGCGTTTGGTGAAACGCAGTGTCAAACACCGCAACTTGCGGTATCGATCCGAGAGCTGCTCGCGCCGCCGTTATGCCCTGAATGTTTGCCGGATTGTGTAATGGCGCGAGCTCGATGCAGTCTTCAATTCCACGCAACACCTGATCTGTAATCAACGCTGAAGAAGTGAATTGCTCGCCGCCGTGGACCACGCGATGTCCAACGGCATGAATGTCGCCAATACTCGTGACTCCACTCAGTCCTGACTCCTCGCCGACGGCCCAACGAAGAATCATCTCGACGGCCGCGCGGTGGTCTCTGACTGGTTCCGCAAAACGCTTCGGCGGCTTCCCTTCGGCCGTGAACGTCAGAATTCCGGCACCGCCGATGCGTTCAATCAGTCCATGGGCCAGACGCTTATCGGCGTTCTGTTTGATTAACTCGAGGTCAGTCGCAATAAGTTGAAACTTGACCGACGAGCTACCGCAGTTTAAGACCAGTACATTCATAAGCAATGAGGACATCGGCAACGCGAACCGTGGCCTGCCACAGATTACACAGATTCTTTCTCTGTGTAATCTGTGGATTAAGGAAAACAGTTTAGCGCCATTATGAAGAAGTTCGCCAAGGTATTACTGCTAATAATCACAGTCCTGGTTGTTTCGGTAGGACTGATCGCCGCGCGCATCCACGCTTTCGGTAAGACCAGCTCTGACGCTTCGGCCGACGCTGCAATAGTGCTCGGGGCCGCCGTCTGGAGTTCGGGTGTTTCACCGGTATTCAGAGAACGTATCAATCACGGCATCGATCTCTACCGGAGAGGCAAAGTGCGGCGGTTGATATTCACGGGCGGCCAGGGAAATCCGGGTGAGCCAACTGAATCCTCCGCAGCACGCGATTACGCACTACAAAGTGGCGTTCCAGCGCAGGACATCTTGATCGAAGAGAAGTCTCACACCACGTACGAGAACATTCAGTATGCGAAGCAAGTCGCCGATGCCGACGGGATCAAGACAGTGCTGATTGTGAGCGATCCTTTGCACATGAAGAGAGCAGTGTTGATGGCAAGAGATGCCGGACTAATAGCCGAGCCATCGCCGACGCCGAGCACGAGGTATCAAAGCTTGAAGAGCCAGTTCACACTGCTAGTGCACGAAACCTATTACTATATTGGTTACTTGATACGGCGATCCTTAACAGAGTGATTATCGAATCTGTGTAATCTGTGGATCAAACTTGACAGCAGCGCGTGCAGCAAATAGAGTTTGCACGCTCAACGTCACAGGATTTGTTCTTTGCATTAGTAATAATCGCTAATCCAATTCGTTTTCGAGTTGGACCGTCGCAGGTGCCCCGTAGAGGGCGACAAGGGAAGATGGGTGAAAAGCCCAGACGGTTCCCGCCACTGTGTACCGGCGATTGCGTAGCTTCCAATGAGGGTCACTGGTCTGGTTCAGACTGGGAAGGCCGTGAAGCGACGCGTTCGAGCCGGAAGTCAGGAAACCTTGCCTGCTGCAACGGAAGCGACCACAAATGCTCCGGGAAAGAGCTGGTGGCGTCAACGTGAGTGTCGCTATATCGAGTTTAGACGCCCTCGATCTTCCAAAGGAGATCGAGGGCTTTTGTGTTTTTAGCGGCGTTATCCGTGGCTAAAAATGGTGGAGAGAAAGACATTATGAAGAATTTGTTTATCGCGATCGTGATCGGGTTCGCATGCGTTCAAGCTGCCCAGACGCAAACCGTAGAAACCGAAATCAGCGGTCATGTTAAAGATCCGCAGAACGCGAATCTACCGGGCGCGACGGTGAGACTGTTTGGGCGCGATCGGACGCTGAGCCTTGTCACGAGCACGGATTCAACCGGTGCGTACAGTTTCAAACATCTTGCCTCCGGTGAATATCTCGTCGAAGCCGAGGCGAGCGGCTTTGCACTCGCAACAGCACAATCCGTGACGGTTACGCGTGGTCAAACGACAACTCTCGACATTGCTCTGCAACTGTCCGGCTTACGCACTTCAATCGTCGTAACTGCGTCCGACACTCCACAAACAGTCGATGAAGTCTCAAAGGCATTAACCGTTGTCGATAATCAGGAGATTGACGAACGCGATGAAATGGCGATTCCGGAATCGCTGCGCGTTGTGCCGGGTTTGCGCGTGCAACAACTCGGTGGTCCAGGCTCGCTCACGTCGATCAAAACGCGCGGTCTGCCGAGTGAAGATACGGCCGTATTGATCGACGGCATACGCTTTCGCGACGCCGCTGCTCCACAGGGCGACGCGTCAGGTTTTCTGGAAGATCTGGTTGCTACCGACGTCAGCAGACTTGAAGTATTACGTGGATCAGGTTCGTCCTTGTACGGCTCAAATGCTGTGGGTGGCGTCGTGAATATCGTGACCGATGAAGGTGGTGGTCCAGTTCACGGTAGCATACTTGGCGAGGGCGGCGGCCTGGGCTTCTTTCGCACGCGCGCGCACGTTGCCGGGGGTGCAAATCACAATCGCATCGTGTACAGCGGCGGATTTTCATTCTTCAACGTCACGCGCGGTGTCGACGATGACGACGAAGCTCGCAACACCAGTGGCCAGGGACGCATTCTGTTCCGCGTCACTCCCACCGCAACACTGTCAGGACGCATATACGCGACCAATTCTCGCGTCGAGATGAACAACAGCCCGGAAGCGATCGGTACCCTTCCGGCCACAGGAATCATCGAGGCAATTCCACTCTCGCGCGCCGAACAACTTCGCTTCGAAGCCGGCGTGCCGCCGTCACAACTCAAAATCGCCGGCGCGACTTTCGTCCCTGCGGCTAACGATCCTGACAGCGTGCGCGAAGGTAACTTCTTCAACGGTGCAATTACTTTCAATCAGCGTCCGACTGAAACTTTCGGTTACACGATCAGCTACCAGGGACTGGCGACTAATCGCAGCAGCATCAATGGACCACTCGGCGTCGGCTTTCAACCATTTGGCGGTACGACGCGATCGGATTTCGACGCGCGAGTCCACACGCTAAACGCACGTGTAGACGTCCAGGCCGGTCGCTACAACTTCATCACGGCCGGATACGAATTTGAAAGTGAAAACTTCAAGAACCCGTCGTTTCAGGTCAATCCGGCTGATAACTCCGACGTCGATGTAACACAACGCAGTCACGCGCTCTTTGCACAGGATCAATTACGACTCGTCGACGATCGTCTTCAGATCTCGGGTGCGTTTCGCGCGCAGTTCTTCAGACTCGAACGGCCGATATTCACACCCGCGGCGTCCGCGCCATACACCGGAATCACATTCCAGTCGCCGCCGACTGCTTACACGGGCGACGGTTCAGTTGCATACACGTTTCGTTCTTCCGGAACGAAACTGCGCGGTCACGTCGGCAACGGTTATCGTGCACCATCGCTGTTTGAACGCTTCGGCACCGCCTTCGACAGTTTCTTTGGTTACTCAGTGTTTGGCGATCCGCGTTTGGAGCCGGAGCGTTCGATCGCTTTCGATGCCGGGATCGATCAGACATTCTACGACGGTCGAGCGCGACTTTCTGCAACTTACTTTTACACACAGCTACGAAAGGTCATCATCTTCGATTTTTCGGGTTTGATTGACTTCACGACCGATCCGTTCGGACGCTTTGGTGGTTACTTGAACACGAATGGCGGCATCGCGCGTGGTGCTGAAGTCGAGCTGCGAGCGACTCCGACAAGAACGTTGAATCTCACTGCAGCATATACATTCACGAAAGCACAACAGCGCACGCCACAAGTGCCGGGGACGATTCGTTCGCTCGTGATTCCCGATCATCAGTTCTCGATCGTCGCCACACAACGTTTTGGCCGTCGGATACTCGTCAATTTTGACTTCTCCGCCTCGAGTAATTATCTCGGAGCGATCTTCGACTCGACGACTTTCACCAGTCGCGGGTACAGATTCAAAGGGCTGGCGAAGGCGGACCTGGGCGTGAGTTATTATCTGCCGTTGGGCAACGAGAAACGCCAGCTTCGGTTCTTCGGCTATGTGGATAATCTGTTCGATCAAGAGTACTTTGAGAGTGGATTTCGCACGCCGGGAAGAACCGGACGTGCCGGTGCAAGCTTTATTTTCTAGGCCGTGAGCGAGTCGAGCGACGAGCAGGTAACGTTGATCGAGAATGAGGACTATTATTTCGAAAATGGATTAATGGTCCTCACGTCGCGGTATCTCTTGCGACGTGGTTATTGCTGCGAACAGGGTTGCAGGCATTGTCCCTACGGATATTTAGCCACGGATGACACGGATTGATCCGTGTCATCTGTGGCTCAAACACCGTGATGAAATCATTTCCACGCCGGATCATTTGTCTCACTGAAGAGACTACTGAAACGCTCTATCTCCTCGGCGAGCAGGATCGCATTGTCGGCGTGTCAGGTTACACGGTGCGACCACCTGAAGCACGACAAAAGCCCCGAGTTTCCGCTTTCATTAACGCCAAATTCGACAAGATCCTGGCACTCGAACCCGATCTCGTTTTCGCGTTTTCAGATCTGCAAGCCGACATCGCTGCCGAGTTGATTCGACGCGGCGTCACCGTGTTCACATTCAATCAACGCAGTGTGACCGAGATCCTGGAAATGATCTTGACGATCGGTCGCATCGTCGGCGCAGCGGAAAAAGCCGAGCGACTGATTGCAACTCTACAAGGCGAGATCGACGCAGTCGTGGCGTCAGCTTCACGCTTTCCCTTCAGACCGCGCGTGTTATTCGAAGAGTGGTACGACCCGCTAATCTCAGGCATCCGCTGGGTTGACGAGTTGATCGAAGTCGCCGGTGGCGATTCCGTTTACCCGGAGTTGCGGCAACAGCAAGGTGCGAAGGATCGAATCGTGAATCCGGCCGACGTGATAGCTCGAGACCCGCAAGTGATCATCGGCTCATGGTGTGGACGACAGGTTAAGAAAAACCTGATCCGCGCTCGCGAAGGCTGGATGAACATCAGCGCCGTTCGTGACGATCACCTCTACGAAATCAAATCAACCTACATTCTTCAACCCGGTCCAGCCGCTCTCACCGAAGGACTGCGACAGCTTCACGCCATCCTCGCTCACACTGTCGGTAACGAGCTTGACCCAACTCTGCTGCCGCGAGAACGTGCTGATTCGAGCCTCGGTCTGGTCGCCGCCTAAGCTCCACCAAATCAGGCATTTGTCACGCAAATCGTACGTGAAAAAATATGCAACTGATCGACTAACCGTTGAATCTTATATCCGGTTTCTTGAATGAAAGAGCCCTTCGGAAAGCCCGGCAAGAAATTAACTGTTCTGATTTACTTGAGGAGTTTTAGATGAGATCCCTACGGAAGTTTTCCCCAGGCGTAATCGCAATTTTCGCCGTTATTTTTGCCCTTTCCGGGTTGACCTTTGGCAAGAGCAAAACCGTCAAAAACACGACTGTTAAGATAAAGAATTTTGGTCAGATGGATGATCGCTTTTTCCGTGGCGCACGCCCAAAGGATGAAGATTATGCTGCGCTCGCGGCGCTTGGTGTGAAAACGATTATCGACCTGACGGATAACTCAAAAGAATACGAGCAGCCCTCGGTCGAACGCGCCGGACTACGTTACGTAAACATTCCCATGGTCGATAAAAGCTATCCGAGCATGGATCAGGTCAATGCGTTCCTGAAAGTTGCTGACGATCCGGCGACCGGCAAGTTCTACGTTCATTGTGCCGGCGGACGTCACCGGACAGGCGTAATGGGAGCGGTTTATCGCTTTACTCACGACAAGTGGACCCTGGACCAGGTGCTGGCGGAGATGGAACAGTATGAGTTCAACTCCGGTGTCGGTCACGGAAAGCAAAAAGACTTCGTGAAGGATTACTGGAAGCAGTTCCAAAATACTGTTGCCGCCACCAATAAGTAAGAGTTTTTGCTACGGATGAACGCGGATTTATTTCTGATCTGCGTTCATCTGTGGCTGAACCTCACGCTTGCAGTTCTGGCAGATCGTCAAACATCAACAACGTCTTGTTTCCGGTTCCATCTTCGAACGCCAAACCATCCTCGACACCATGCTGACCGGTGATGGGCGTGATTCGTTCCACCTGCGTGATTTGGTGTTGCAAGTGTCGCTCTTCATGGGATGTTTCACCACCGAGAGCCACCACTATACTTCCCGCATCAGTTCCCTTCGAGTCGACACTAATTCCCACGAGTGGTAAAAACTCCGCCTCTTCCTCCGCTCCATCTTCCTCGCCGGCAATTTCCAGTCGCGTAGCGCGAAATTGATTCCGCTTTGTAAAGTCGTTAAGAAAATCCGTCCATTGTTCTTTCTTAATAAAGTCCGCCATTTCTCCTCCTTCATTCATCACGCGGTCGTTCAGCTTCGGGAGTAAACTCACCGAGCGTAGCGCGTACCTGTCGTTCGCTGCCATCGCGTTTGACAGTCAAGTTCACTTCGGTGCCGGGCGCGATGCCGGCAATCAGGTTGCGAAATGTGTTTGGATCGTTGATCTGCGTGCCGTTGAGCGCGGTGATGACGTCGCCTTGTCGCAGTCCCGCCCGATCGGCGCCACTGCCTGATTGAACCTGGTAAACAACTACACCCGGTCCCTGCGTAACACCCAGCTTCGACGCTTCCTCAGAAGGTATCTTGAGAACAACGATTCCGAGCTGGCCGCGTCTGACTTTGCCTGAATTTATCAACTGCTCCAATACTGTGCGCGCCATGTTTGATGGAATCGCAAACCCCAACCCAATGCTGCCGCCTGAGGGCGACAAGATCTGCGAGTTGATACCAATCAATTCGCTGTTGGTACTGACCAGCGCGCCGCCCGAGTTGCCCTGATTGATCGGCGCATCGGTCTGCAGGAAGTCTTCAAAGCTGCCGTTACTCAAACCGGTCTGCCGTCCTTTGGCGCTGATGATACCCATCGTCACAGTTTGGCCCACGCCGAGTGGATTTCCGATTGCGAGCACAACATCACCAATGCGCGTGCGATCCGAATCGCCCAACGCAAGCACAGGTAAGTTTGTGGCATCGACTTTCAGGACAGCGAGATCGCTTGGTGCATCGGAGCCGACCAGTTTCGCTTCGAACGTGCGACCGTCAGTCAGATCCACTCTGATCTGCTCCGCGCCGTCAATCACGTGATGATTAGTCAACACATAACCATCCTGACTGACAATCACACCTGAACCGAGCGCTTCTCGTCTTCGTTCAGCCTGCGGCTGCTGCGTGTTGGGCTCACCGAAGAACCGGCGAAAGAATGGATCGTCCATGAACGGATACTGTTGCGGCTGCCGCACCCGCATTTGTGAATGAATAGTGACCACGGCGGGAGTCACTCTGCTCACCACGTCAGCATAAGAAACCGCTGCTGTTGTGGTGCCAGGATTAGCCGGTGGTATCGTCGACGTGTTGCTGCCTGCGGCGGGCTCCGTCGTGGAAGCTAGATGAAAGTCGCTTTTCCGTTGTCGATTACAGGACGCAGTAAATACTGCGATTAAGATTCCGATCCAGATCAAACTCCTACTCTTCATTGTTTCTCCTCCGTCCGCCTAGACAATCCCCGGAGACATCCGATCGGCAGATCCGACGTGACCATGCAGTCTCAATCCAAGCGCGATCAGCAGAACTCCAAACACAATCGAGTAAGCACCAATTAGCCAAACAAGCGTGAGTGCTCCGGCAATTGGATTGATAAGCAACGCTGCGCCAAAAAGAATTGATGCAACTCCGGCGATTGCCAAAAGCCATTCGCCCTTGATGTACTTACGCAATTGAACCGCAGCAACAATCTCGAAAACGCCTGTTACGATCGCCCACACTGCAATCAACATGAGCAATACGAGGGCTGTGATCCCAGGTATCGCGAAAGCTAGAGCTCCGGCAAAGACGCTCAGAATTCCCTCAGTCAAAAGGATCCACCAGCGCTTGTTTTCGCCATGCAATTTGATCCCCGCCGCAATTGCAAAGACCCCATCGACAAACGCATAAGCACCCCAAAGAAGCACGAGCACCGTCAGCGTGATGTTTGGCCAGATGAATGCAAGTATCCCGAACGCGACTGCAGCAATCCCACGAATCACCAATGCCCACCAACTACCTGTGTAAACTGAAAACATGTTTATCTCCTTGTCTCCACGTTCAAACTGTCAATGGTGTTAGATGACCAGCACCATCGATTTGCTGGGAGACAAGAGATGCAGTTTTTCATTGGCAACTGATGTGCCGTGTCCAGCTTGGCCCAAAATATGGGAATGTGCTCGTTCCGGAGGGCGAGACTGAATGAATTCGCAACAACTGGCGGGCGAAATTAGTAGGTTTTGACAGTCATTGAGTTATAGAATCGCAGTTGCTCAATCAACCCGAATCGACCAGTCTTCTCGCGAGGCACACATGAAGAGAATCCCCCTGCTCTTAATCGCAAGTCTATTTGTTCTCAGTTTAGCTAGTTCGACATCGTCGGCCGCCGGCATTGATCAACTCACAGAACAAAACTGGCGCAGTAATCCGGCGATCGTGGCGATTCGAAAACTCGTGGCGTCAATTGACGTTGGGATGAGGAAGAAGAGCTACAAAACGGAGAAGCGTGAGTTTGAATCGTGTGGCGATCAGTACTACACGCTGCGCCGCATTGCGCGCGATGCGAACGGCATCGTCTGGTATGAAAACTACTTTCAGTATGAGGATGGCTCGTTCGATTTCAATCAATACTACGATCCGACGGGCCGTCTGCGGTTTGTATTTGCCACCGCTCGACATGCAAACGGCACGCGCGAGCAACATCGCATCTACTTCGACGAGACCGGCAAGCGGATCTGGGAAAGCAAGAATCTCGTGCAGGGTCCAGGCTGCCCGGGATGTTTTATCAATCCTTATCCCGACTCCGAACTCCCATTCGACGCAGCCAAAGCCTTCGCCAACACCGGCGGCTGCATCGAACTCAAACCACGTCGCAAAGTGTGAGTCGAGCTAATTCGGATTTTTGTAAGACTTCTCCAAATGCAAACAAACTTATTACTCGTGATTTTAGTTTGCTTTGTCCCTGTGTTCCAGGAGACCTCAACTCCGATTAAATCGAATCAAACATTCGTAGAGGTTGGGTGTGGTGGGGACGATAATTTGACCTGAGGAGTATGTCGCACAGTTTACAACGAACTCCTGTCGTCTCCCGATTTCGACCTTAACAGCGAGGAAAAACCCGGAAGGCTAATAGTAACAATTCCGACCAACGTTGAATGGAAACAGCACGGGAACAGGACCAGAATCTTTTACCGCGTAGAGTTTACATCGACTAAGGATAGGAAATTGGGGACGAAGAAAGGCGAATGCTGGGAAGACGACTTGAAAACATGTGCGTCTCAGATTGTCAGGCAAGCTAAGATTGCCGCTCGCAAACTAGCTAGTACCCGATAATCAGTCGGTTCCTGTTGCTCGTGATCGGCCTTTCAATGTTTGTGAACGTTTGCTCACCAATTGCCTCACTGAAATCACCACCAGCAGAACCGGTGCAAAGAGCAGCAACTCAAACAAACTGATCTTCAGCAGATCGATGACGGCCTGGGCGAAGGAATGATTGTCCCAGGTGTAATCGATGGGGTTGGGGAACCTGAGCTTGTAGCGATAGTTTGTGAAGGGCCACCACAATGCGACTCCGCGCGATTCAGTCAGGATGAAGTCGAGAAGCGTGTGCGAAACGTAAGCGGCGGTGAAGACAATGAAGCTGCGCACACTCCTTTGTCGCAAGATGACGATCGTTACGAGGCCAACCAGGAAGGCAAATGGAATTGAGTGAGTGAAGCCGTGGTGCCAACCACCGTACGGGATGCGCAGCCAGTTCAGCGCGTAATCGAAGTCTGGAGCAACGCCCAGAAACCCGCCGAGGGCCAGCCATTTCCAGCCACCCCTTTGATCGGAAGGACGAAGAGCGGCGACCGCGGTGGCACCAACCAAGGCATGTGCGACTGGAAGAGGCACTGGAGCGCCAACTATACACAAATCTCTGTGAACCGTTCAGAATTTATGACGTACAATCCCGCATAAGCATTTCGCGCCCACGCGGTCCGGTTTGAACAACTGTCCTGAATCTGCGTAAGGTCTGACTAATATGTCGACATTTGAAACTGCTCTCGCTACTCCGCGCAAACCAATTCGCGTTTGGCCCGGCTTGATCGCCGTGGTGCTGCAATGGCTGGGTTGGTTTGTCGTCCCCGCAATTTTTCCCCAAGCCGCAGTCGTCGCGCTGTTCTCCGGGGTCATTGGTGGACTGATCATACTTCTCTGGTGGCTGTTCTTTAGTCGCGCGCCATGGCTCGAGCGAATCGTCGCTCTCGTGCTGATCGTGCTCGCGCTTATCGGAACAAAACGTGTCGTACACGAGTCGATTGCCGGGGGCGCGATGGGCATGTTGCTTTACGTGCTCGCGATTCCCATATTGAGTATGGGACTGGTTTTGTGGGCCCTCGTCACGCGTCATTTCTCTGCGGCAAAACGGCGTCTGGCGTTCGTTGTGATGCTGGTGATCGGCTGCGGCTTATTTATGTTCATTCGAACCGGCGGCTTGACGGCCGAGTTCAATAACGACCTGCACTGGCGCTGGTCCAAGACACCGGAGCAAGCGCTTCTTGCCGCGGCTAAAGAAGAAACTGCCGCTCCAGCTTCAAACGTTTCGACACCGGCGAGCACTGAGAGTGGCTGGTCCGGTTTTCGTGGACCGCAACGCGATGGCGTTGTTCACGGAGTGAAGATCAAGACTGATTGGTCCGCATCTCCACCGGTGCAGCTCTGGCGACAACCGATCGGACCAGCATGGTCCTCATTCGCAGTGCAAAACGGACGCTTCTACACGCAGGAACAACGCGGCGAGCAGGAAATCGTCTCCTGCTACGATGTAAACACGGGCAAGGCCGTGTGGCGACATAGCGACAATGCCCGATTCTACGAATCAAATGCCGGTGCTGGTCCAAGAGCGACACCAACTCTCAGCAACGGCCGCGTCTACACGCAAGGCGCGACTGGCATCGTCAACGTACTCGACGCAACTAGCGGCAATGTCATCTGGACGCGTAACTCAGTCAACGACACGGGCGCAAAGATTCCCGGCTGGGGCATTTCCGGGTCGCCGCTGGTCGTGAACGATCTCGTCATCGCCGTCGCCGCAGGCAATCTGGTCGCTTACGAGCTCGAGAGTGGCAAGCCTCGCTGGGTTGGACCAGCGGGCGGAACAGGCTACAGCTCACCACAGTTGTTAACCATCAACGGAATTCAACAGATCGTGCTGCTGAGATCGACCGGAGTAATAAGTGTCTCGCTTACCGACGGCAAACTGCTTTGGGAACACGCGTGGGAAGGCGTGCCGATCGTGCAGCCGGCGGTCGCCTCGAACGGCGATCTACTAATCAGCGTTAGTGAGAGCAGTGGTTTGCGCCGCCTCACGGTCGGACAAAGCCAGGATGGTTGGACCACAAAGGAACGCTGGACCACAGAAGATATGAACCCATGGTTCAACGATTTCGTGGTCCACAACGGCCACGCCTTTGGCTTCGACGGCAGCTCGCTCGTTTGTGTCAATCTCGACGACGGCAAACTCAAGTGGAAAGGTAAACGATACGGTTACGGCCAACTCGTCCTGCTGCCAGAGCAGGATGTATTGCTGGTGCTCTCCGAGCAGGGTGAACTCGCGCTCGCAAAAGCCACGCCCGATCAGTTCACCGAACTGGCACACATTCCCGCCCTCGAAGGCAAAACATGGAATCATCCGGTGCTGGTTGGCGATGTCCTGCTCGTTCGCAACGATCACGAAATGGTCGCATACAGATTAGCTACGGAAGGTAAGTAGCCTGATATAAAAACTTTTTTGTGCTTCATGTGCTTTTTTGTGGCTAACGTTCTTGCTGTTGACAGGGCAACTAACCATGTGAGATAACGTCGCCCACGTTATCTTTGAAATTTTCTTCGTGGCGATTTAAGGCAAACTTGCTCCACGTTAAAAACTGCTAAAGAGCCGTGAGGACTTTCCAGCTTTCATTGGAACCCCGCGCACTCTTGGGCGCGGGGTTTTTCATTTTCCCGCCGCCTGGTCCAGTTCAGCCTTCGCTTCGTCACGACCACTTTCGTCCGAAGGAGGCTGTTATGGGAACTGCTGTCGCACAATTAACTGAGGTCCAACATCACCTCGCAAACATCGAAGCACAAAGCTTTGACACACTCGCGCTGCACGCAGGAGCAGTGGCCGATCCAACAACCGGCGCGCTACTGACTCCGATTTATCAAACCACAACGTATCGCCAGGAAGCGGTCGGCAAAGACAAAGGCTTTACTTACAGTCGATCGTCGAATCCAACTGTTTCAGCGTTGGAGCGACGTCTCGCTGCACTTGAAGGCGCCGAACACTGTACGTGTTACGCGACCGGCCTCGCCGCCACCACCGCACTCTGTCTGGCGCTGTTACGCTCTGGCGATCACGTCGTCGTCTCGGAAGCGGTTTATGGAGGGACGGTACGGCTGTTCAATCAAGTGCTCGCGCAGTTCGGAGTCACGGCAGAGTTTGTTGACACTTCCGACGAGACGGCTTTTCGCAGGGCAGTAACAGCAAAACCGCCGCGCTTCGTCTTCATCGAATCACCCGCAAATCCGACACTAAAGCTGACCGACATCGAACTCGCGGCGCGAATCGCACACGAGGCAGGCGCACTGCTGGTTGTCGATAACACGTTGCTCACGCCCGCACTACAACGTCCGTTCGAGCTCAACGCCGACGTTGTACTGCACTCGACCACAAAGTTTATTGAAGGTCACAATGCAACGATTGGCGGCGCACTGATCACTCGCGACACTGAATTGCACGAGCGCTTCACGTTTACGCGCAACGCGATCGGCGCAATCCAGTCTCCCTTCCCTGCCTGGTTAACACTCCAGGGTGTGAAAACAGTCGGGCTGCGAATGGCCCAACACTCCGACAACGCGCTGCGGATTGCCTGCTTCCTCGAAGCACATCCGCGCGTCACGAGATTGCTTTATCCGGGACTCGACTCGTTTCCGCAATTCGAACTCGCGCGCAGGCAACAGACTACCGGCGGTGCGCTCATCGCCTTCGAAGTTGAAGGCGGAGTTGAGGCGGGCATTCGTCTCATGAACAACGTAAAACTCTGTGCGCTCGCCGAAAACCTCGGCTCGGCCGAGACTTTGATCACTCATCCGGCCTCGATGACGCACGCCGATGTTCCCGCGGCACAACGTGAAGCCGCAGGTATCACCGACGGTCTCGTGCGTTTGTCCGTTGGCCTGGAAGATCCTGCCGACATCATTCGCGACCTCTCGCAGGCACTCGCGCAAACGAAAGGAGCGGCGTAATGCAAAGTGAAAACCGCATCATTGTTTTGAAATTCGGAAGCTCCGTCCTGCGCGATGAAAACGACCTGCCCGCGGCGGTTCATGAGATCTATCGGTGGTGGCGCGACGGCTTTCAGGTTGTGGCAGTTGTTTCTGCATTCGGTAACACGACCGATGAATTGACGCAGCGTGCACATTCCGTCTGCGAACAACCTGACGACGAACTAGTCGCTTCGCTGCTGGCCACTGGAGAAGCCACTTCGTCAGTGTTACTTGGCCTAGCGCTGAATCGATCCGGACTTCCAGCCACTGTGCTGGACGCGCAACAAGCAGGACTCAACACTGACGGTCCAATCCTCGACGCAAATCTTACGTCTATTAACGCAGCCGGCATTCTTAAAACACTGAAGAGAAGTGTCGTTGTTTTGCCTGGTTTTGTTGGGAAGAGTCGAGACGGCAGAACCACGTTGCTGGGACGTGGCGGTTCGGATTTGACTGCTCTCTTTCTCGCTCAACGGCTTGGTGGAACCTGCCGGCTCATCAAGGATGTCGACGGACTCTACACGTGGGATCCCAATTCACAATCAGGACCAGCGGCGACACGATTTCAACGCGTGAGCTATGCGACAGCTTTGCGGGTTGGCGGCGCGGTCGTGCAACGCAAAGCGATCGAGTTTGCACAACAACAGCGACTGAGATTCAGTGTTTCCAGCATCGGATCGTGTCGAACGACAGAAGTTGGCCCACATGCCGATGCGGTCGTATTCTCCGAACTCCCGGCCAGACCGTTGCGTGTTGCGTTACTCGGTTGCGGAACGGTTGGAGGCGGAGTTTATCAACGGCTCGCAGCGCTGCCCGAACTCTTCAGCGTACTCGCCGTCGGCGCACGCAATTGCGAGCAAGCCGATGTGCCGGTCAAATTGTTGACACATCATCTCGAAGCGTTGATCGAAGAGCCGGTTGACGTTGTAGTCGAATTGCTCGGCGGCATCGAACCGGCTCGCACGCTCGTTTCAGAAGCTCTGCGTCGCGGCCGAAATGTCGTTACGGCTAACAAAGCCTTACTTGCCGGCGATCTCACACGACTGCAACGACACGCCTCGAACAACGCAACGCTGCGATACAGCGCCGCTGTTGGCGGCGTCATGCCGGCACTCGAAACAATCAACCGCGCTCGACGTATCTCGCCGTTGCACTCGATTTTGGGTGTTCTGAATGGCACGACGAATTTCATTCTCGATCAGTTGGCCAACGGCAGCGACTTGTCTGATGCAGTGCTTGCGGCACAACAGCGCGGCTACGCCGAGCGCGATCCGCAACTCGACCTGAACGGAACGGATGCAGCTCAGAAGCTGATACTGCTCGCTCATGCTGCTTTCGATGTCGATCTGCCACTGAAATCGATCGAGAGACAAGGTATCGAAAGTCTAAACCTCAACAAGATCCGAGATGCGCACAACTCCGGGCGCGTAACGCGGCTCGTCGCCGAGTGCCGGCGCACGCCTGCGGGATTTGCTGCGAGCGTATCGCCAATCGAGTTGCCGCTTAACCATCCGCTCGGGTGCGTCAATGGAGTCGAAAACCGTTTGTTAATTCAGTCGCAAATCGGAAAGTCATGGGAAGTTGGCGGACGCGGCGCCGGACGTTGGCCCACCACCGAAGCGGTCTTGAGCGATTTGTTTGATCTTCGTCGCGACTTGATCAATGCGGCCGAGGAAGAACAGGAGTGTGTAGCATGAAGACATCTACTCGCTGCGTTCAGCTTGGACGAGGCGCTGACGCATACGGAGCGATCGTCCCGCCAATTTATCAAACCGCCACGTTTGAACAGCCAACTGCAACGGAGTTTGGCGAGTTTGACTATTCCCGCAGTGGAAATCCGACGCGTTCACTGCTCGAACAGCAGCTTGCGGATCTCGAAGATGCTGCTTACGCGTGCGCGTTTGCCAGCGGAATGGCGGCGCTGACGTCGTTAACCCGCATTGTTCGACCCGGTGAAGAGATTGTTGCGGGCGACGATTTGTACGGTGGAACTGTCCGACTGCTGGACCGGCTCTCATCGCATCTCAACATCGCCGTTCGTTACGTCGATACAACAAGCACAACCGAAATCAGAAACGCAGTTACCGATCGAACGCGTCTGATTCTGATCGAGACGCCGAGTAATCCACTCTTTCGCATTTCAGACATTCGCGAGCTCAGTTCGATAGCGAGAGACGCAGGCGCATATCTGGCTGTCGATAACTCGATGCTGTCGCCGGTTTTCCAACGACCGCTGAACCTCGGCGCGGATGTCGTGGTCCATTCGGCGACAAAGTTTCTGTGTGGTCACAGCGATGTCACCGCCGGCGCCTTGATCACAAACAATCCGGCACTTCACAAACAGTTCGCTTTTCAACAGAACGCGGAGGGCGCGGGTTTGAGTCCGTTTGAGTCGTGGCTGCTGTTGCGTGGATTGAAAACGCTCGCGCTGCGAGTTGAGCGGCAAAACAGTTCCGCTGAGAAGATTGCGCGCTTTTTGCAGACTCGCACTGAAGTGACACGAGTTTTTTATCCGGGGCTACCTGATCATCCTGGACATGAAATTCACACGCAGCAAGCTGGCGGCAATGGCGCGGTGGTGAGTTTCACGACCGGAGACGAAAAACTGTCGGCCAAAATTGCAGAATCGACGAGGCTGTTCAAGATCGCAGTCAGCTTCGGATCGGTCGGTTCGACGATCAGTCTGCCGTGCCGGATGTCGCACGCGAGCATCCCTGGTGCGTTGAGGGAGCGCCTCGCGCCGCCATCGGATCTGGTGCGAATCTCGGTCGGAATCGAGGACGTCGACGACCTGATAGACGATCTCAGCCAGGCGTTCGAAAGGGATCAGCCACAAAACGCACCGGATGAAGTAGAGAGAGATTGTTCACTGGTTTCTCTTTAGGTGCGTTTTGTGCCTTTTTGTGGCTAGAATACGCGGCATGATCCATCCATCGGAACGTGCAGCCCATTTTCATTACGCAATTCGCAACGTTGTCAGCGCCGCAGAAGCTCTGGAACGACAGGGCCGCCACATCATTCACTTGAATATCGGCGACCCGCAGGCGTTTGGGTTCAAGCCCCCGGCTGAAATTATCGAGGCGGTTGACCGCGCGACACGCAACAACTTTACCGGTTACTCCCACTCGGCTGGACTTCGTGCAGCGCGCGACGTCGTCGCTGAATATGCGACCTCGCTCGGTGCAGAGACGTCGCCACACGATGTGGTAATCACTTCGGGCGCGTCTGAAGGTGCGGATCTGTTGCTCACAGGTTTGCTTAACCCTGGCGATGAAGTCTTACTTCCCGCGCCGGGTTATCCAATCTACTCCGCCATCATCAACAGGCTCGACGCGCGCACTCGTTACTACTATCTCGATCACAAAACCGGGTGGCAACCGTCCGTCGATGAAATCAGATCGCTGATCAACGAGCGAACACGCGCTCTGATCCTTATCAATCCGAGTAATCCCACCGGCGCGATTACATCGGATGAAACAACCAGACAATTGATTGAACTCGCCGCCGAGCACAACCTGCTCTTGATCAGCGACGAAGTCTATCGAGATCTCTGCTTTGCAGATGCACCGACATCTGCTTCCGTACTTGGCATGGATTCAGGTGCGACTATCGCAGTGCTGGAAAGTTTATCGAAAACACACATGCTTTCGGGCTGGCGCGTCGGCTGGATGCGACTTACGCCGGCATCGCAGACGCGTGAGCTGATGGATGCGGTGATTAAGCTTGCCGGTGGCCGGCTCTGTTCGCCGACACATTCACAGTACGCGATTCAACCGGCTCTGCAAGGCGATCGACGCTCTATCAATGAGTTCAAGGAAGAAATTCTGAGGCGGCGTGATTTAGCAACGAAACGAGTGGCTGCTATCGACGGGTTGAGTTGTACGGTTCCGGATGCTGCGTTCTACTTGATGATTCATGCCGCCGACATGGGCGATCGAATGGACGAGCAGTTTGTTCTCGACCTGCTCGAAGCATCAAATGTCCTCGTTGTTCATGGCTCGGGTTTTGGCAGCGATCCGCGAGCAGGCTACTTCCGGCTGGTCTATCTGGCGGATGAAGCGCTGCTCGGATCGGCGTTTGACTCGATCGAACGATCGCTACCTCTTTTGACGGCAGTTACCACAGGTTCTGCGTAATCTGTAGTTAACTACTCTTTAAGATCCGGCCCATCACGGCGAGTGCGCCGAGATGGTAAGCATTGTGGTCCGCGATTAGCATTGCTTCGCGCAAGATCGTCTGCCCGTCACCGTGAGGTATTTTCGCGTAGAGATCGGTTGACGGATTCTCAACCAAAGCTTCCATCTGCTTCAGGTCAAGGCGAAACTCGTCAATCGTCTTTTGCCACAACGCAGGCGTTCCCAACTCTTCCGGCTCAGGCCAGTAACCTTTCGGAAACTCCGGCGAGACGTGGCTCCCATCGCGACTGAACTCAAGTATGTCCCACTGTGCAAGTCGCATGTGTTCGAGCACCTGCCAGGGCGTATAAGGTAGCCCGTCGATCTTTCTGCCACACAAATCTGGCGGAAAGCTGCCCACGAAATCTTCGAACGACTGGTGTGCACCGCCTTCTCGCAGCAAATACAACACATGCTTTCGTATTGACTCGTCCTTTTGATCCTTACTCATGATTGCTATCCCCTTTGTCGTAAGTATGCCAACAGGCGCGCCCACAATAGGCCGACGACGTACTGCGTGTCTACCTCCCGCGGGCGTGGCGATGGTCCATGTATCGCCGGATCGGCTGCTGACAAGTCTTCACGAGCGGCCCTGAAAACCGGAGCGATTTGGTCCCAGACATCGATGATTACGTTGTAGCACGTTGCGGCGCCGCTAATCTGCGGCTGCACTGCCGGAACGTAAGGGGTGGTTTCGAGCCAGTCGAGCAAGTTTACTGTTCGTTCATACGGCGTCGGATAATCCGAATCGGGGCTCGTCACGTAAGAACGAGTGCGGTCGTGATAAGCGTCTGCGGCACGCGTCAACAGATCCAGTCCGGCGAAGTACAGGAATGGTCCAAAAACACCTGAGCCGGCTTGATCGGAGTGTGCCGTGGCTTCCATCGTCGTGATAAAGCCGAGCTTATCAGCTTCAAACTCCTTTTCACGGAGATCGCTGTTCTGTTGTTCGCCCTTGAACGGATGCGCGTCAAGATCGCCGGCTTTGATGTGCGCGTACTCGTGACTGATTACGAACATGATGATCGCGTCCTGAAGATTGGCGACAAACCGCTGCAAGTCTTCGGGTGTCTTGCGAGGGTAGACGTACAGACACGTATTCAACACCGTGTGAGTTGCGACCAGGTCGGACATCAACTGGTAAGTGGCTTCAGAAAATTGTCCGTGCAGTTGCAAATCTTTGGTGGAAAAGATCGCGAGCTGGCTCATGATGCCGGCGAACCTGAAGAATGCGTTGTCGATGAGAACAAGTATCGAATCGTTCGGGGTCCGCTGCGTGACAGCGGAGACCTGGCCCGTAGTCAGCGTTCCAACGGCGGGAAATTGGGGAAGCTTCCAGTTGTGTTCGTTATAAACGGCTTCGATGCGAGAGCAAATGTTTGCCAGCCCGAAGAGCGAGCCCGGAGTTTCGTAGCGCGACCATTGACTCGGATCGTCAAGACGCCAGTTATTCATCCGGGCCGTGAAGATCCTTTCGACCTCTTTCTCGTCGTCGCCGCTGCCTGCGAGGACAGCATCCAGACCTCCGGCTTCCAATCGCTGTGAAATGAGTTGCTGGTGGATATCGTCTCGGAGTAGGGCGAGAAAAGCTTCGTGCGTCAGTTCCGGTTCACCGGCGGCTTTTCGCTCTTGTTGTTGGAGCGCTTCAAGTTCTTTGATCGCCTCTGAACTTCTCTTTCCAAGCATCGTTGTCCTCAAAGATTCAATGCCACAAAGACGACAAGGATCGTCGCGAGCGCCGCAGCCGCGAATCCGAGCCACGTCAGTTTGTAGCGGAGACGCGCAACGCGTGTCACCTCGGCGTCGACGTCGGCGTAGTCTGACAGGCTGACTCGATACGTGTAAACACTCGCGGCGAGAGTCGCCAACAAGCCGGTGAGAAGGTACAGGACCATCGCGATTCCGAGTAATAACTTCTTGTTGGCCTCATTGGCGCCGATCCATTTGTCTTTAAGTGCGAGCACAACGCCGATGGCTGAGAAAGAAACCGTCAGCAGATGTTTTGAGAACTCGACGAGACGATCCGTCTGCTTTTGCATTAGTTGCTTTACGAGGTCGCGCTTGCGAGTGTCTTCGTCGGTTAAGGGGGCGCTCTCTGCTCGAATAGGTGGGTTTGGCATCAGTTTACCTTCGTCACGTTGAATGGTCTGGCGGCCCCGACTGGCGGTTGGAATACTGCCAACGCGTCCTTTGCGGTCACCGGACAGGTGTATTGCAAGCGCACGTTCGTTGGTGGACCAGCACCGCGAACGCCGGTGGCGGATTCAACGACGATTATGTGGGTGTGGTTAGTTCCGCCGCTCGGGCAGTTAATTTCGATCTCAAAGGTGTTCATTATTCAAACTCCTGCGAACAGGGCCAATTCCTGCGAACAGCGCCAAAGGCGCGAAATATGATAGCCAGGGGCAAGTGCGAGCGAAGCG
>DASWUM010000015.1:0-87018 GCA_036401595.1 Pyrinomonadaceae bacterium | reverse complement strand
TGTTATCGAAGGTGCTCGATCGGACCAAAGCGGCGCCAGGCCGCCGCACTCCAAACAGGCGCTCAATTCAAAAGCTTTTATTACCTCTGAGCCCGTTCGACGCTGACGCTACATCCGAGTGCTTTCAACGCTTGCTCGAATTCGGTACTTCGCTTGATCCGTAATGCATCGTTGGGCTTGACCCGGACAACAGTTCCACCGTTAACGACTGCTTCCAGCGCCACTTCGCAGTCCCCCGGATTAGCATTGAGCAGCGTCAGAATCGAGTCGCACAACGTCGAGAAATCGTCATGTTGGGGAGTTCTCAATACGAGGAACTCGTTGTCCTTTGCTCTGGCGTCCATGCTCTGCAACTGATCTACGATGATCGTCGGCGGATTGTCTTCGCTGAGTTCCAGACGCCCGATTACAATCGTCGGCAATTCATTCTGCGCGAGGGCGGCGTGCTTTCGGTACCCTTCCGGCCATAAGACGCACTTTGTGCTGCCGGCTTCATCCTCCAACCGAAACAGCGCAAACTTGTCGCCTTTCTTGGTCGTGCGGATCTGGAGGTCGCCGATAATTCCGCCCGTCGTTACGCGAATTCCACTCGTCAGATCAGGAAGCTCCGTGGAACGGACAGCCTTCACTCGTTGTAGTGTTTCCAGATATCGCTCAAGCGGATGACCGCTGATGTAGAAGCCAAGAGCCGCCTTTTCGGCAGCTAACGTTTCACTTGAAGTCCAGCCCTTCGCGGTCGGAGAAAGCTCATTGGCGTAGTCGATCTCCTCGGGCATACCACCGAACAGGCCGTTCTGACCTAAGAGCTTTTCTCGTTTCGCTCGTTGGGCTCGAGACAGTGCGGCGTCGATCGAGTTGAAGAGACCTCCACGCCAGCCTTCAATCGGTCGCCCATCTTTAAGCGAGTCAAACGCACCGGCGCTCACCAAACTCTCGAAGACCCGTTTGTTAAGCGTGGTCGACTCCACCCGTTCTGCAAAGTCGAAAAACGAGCGGAACGGACCGCTCTCGCGGGCCTCACAGATCGCTTTAACAATGGACTGCCCAAGACCCTTAATCGCGGTAAGCCCGTATCGGATGGCGCCGCTTAAGGGGGTAAAGCCGGAAAAGCTTTCATTAACGTCGGGAGGCAGAAGGGCGATTTTCTGAGCGCGCAGCTCCTTCGAGTACTTAAACACTTTAGCGGCGTCCTGAGCCTCGCTGGAAAGGACCGCAGCGTAAAAGTGTTCCGGATAGTGAGCCTTCAGATAAGCCGTCTGGAAGGCGAGATAGGCATAGGCGACGCTGTGGCTGCGGTTGAAGCCGTAGTCCGAGAACTGAGCCATCAGCGAGAAAATCTTTTCTGCTTTTTCCTGCTTGATGCCGCGTTCGACAGCGCCCTTGATGAACTTCTCCTCGTGGACGGCCATCTCTTCGCGCTTCTTCTTGCCCATCGCGCGGCGCATCAGGTCGGCTTCGCTAAGTGTATAGCCCGCAAGCTTCTGTGCGAGCTGCATAATCTGCTCCTGGTAGACGATGATCCCGTAAGTATTGTTGAGGATCTCCTTCATCTCCGGCACCATGTAACGAACGCTCTTCTTGCCGTGGTGTCGCTGGATGAACTCATCGACCATGCCGCCGTCCAACGGTCCTGGACGATAGAGAGCATTGAGTGCCGCGAGGTCTTCAATGCCTTTCGGTTTCAGCTTCCGGCAGATTTCCTGCATACCCGAAGACTCAAACTGGAAGACCGCCTCAGTCCTTCCTTCCGCAAAAACATTAAGCGCCTTAGCATCGTTAAGCGCTATGTCCGACCACTTAATCTCTTCACCAAGCAGCTGTTTAATGCTAATTAAGCAGTCATTTATAACGGTTAAAGCGGTAAGCGCTAAGAAATCCATCTTAAGCATGCCGGTCTTTTCAAGGTCCGACATGACATACTGGGTCGTAAGCTCTTCCTTACCCGACATCGCGACTGGGATCAATTCCTGAAGCGGGAGGGGCGAGATGACCACGCCCGCAGCGTGCACTGACGAGTGACGGGCACAGCCTTCAAGCCGCTGCGCGATCTCAAGTATTTCCTTAACCTGAGGATTGGTTTCGACTTCCTTGCGGAGCTCAGGTACTTGTTCAAGAGCCTGACTAATGCTCACGTTGCGGCCGCGGACTGGTGGCGGTATCAGCTTGGCGATTCGCTCGACGTCGGCATAAGGCACCTCAAGAGCTCGGCCGACGTCCTTGATCGCAGCCTTCGAGGCGAGCGTTCCGAAGGTGATGATCTGACAGACAGAATCGCGTCCGTAAAGCCCGGCGACGTGATTGATGACGTCGCCCCGGCCACGGACACAGAAGTCGATGTCGATGTCAGGCATGCTGACCCGGCCCGGGTTAAGAAAGCGCTCGAATAGAAGATCGTACTGAAGCGGATCGACGTCTGTGATCTCGAGGCAGTAAGCAACGAGCGACCCTGCGGCTGAACCACGTCCCGGACCTACAGGAATCGAATGGTCTTTGGCGTAGCGAACAAAGTCCCAGACGATAAGGAAGTAGCCCGCGAAGCCCATCTGCTTGATCATCTGGATCTCGTTGGTCAGTCGAGTCTGATAATCGGAGAGCGGCTGTTTTAGCTCACCGCGTGCGGTAAGGAGGTCAAAGACCTGCTGGCGCCGGCGCTCAAAACCCTCGCGAACAACCTTCTCGAAGTAGTCGTCAGATGAGAGCCCCTGCTCCGACTCCGGGATGGGATACTGCGGCAGGTAATTGACGTTCTCAGGCAGCTTCAGCTCACAGCGCTCGGCGATGTCGACGGTCCGGGTCAACACCTCCGGCAGCTCATTGCCAAAGATGTTCCACATCTCGTCCTGCGAGCGGACGTAGAAATACGGACTTTGGTAGCGAAGACGATTTGTATCGTTAACGGTCTTTCCTGACCCGATGCATAGCAAAACGTCATGAGCTCTCGAGTCCTCGGGCATCAGGTAGTGCGAATCGTTGGTAGCAACCAGAGGCACACCCGTTCGTTTCGAGAGATCGACCAGCGATTTGCGAATACGTTTCTGGGCGTCGAGACCGTGCTCCTGTATCTCGAGGAAGTAATTCCCTTTTCCAAAAATTTCCTCAAACTCGATCGCCGCCTTCGCTGCTTCTTCACACTTGTCCTGAGCCAGGTACGCCGACGGCACACCGGACATGCAAGCTGAGAGACCTATCAGTCCCTTACTGTGCTGGGCGAGCAATTCTTTATCGATACGCGGTTTGTAATAGAAACCTTCGGTATAGGCCTTCGAAGTCAGGCGCACGAGGTTCTGATAACCCTCGTAGTTCTGTGCCAGCAGTATCAGATGAAAGTTTGCCTTCTCACCGGGCGCGCTCGCAGCTTTCTCTAAGCGACTGCCGCGGCTGATGTAAGTCTCGCAACCGATGATTGGCTTCACGCCCCGACTCTTCATCGCGTTGTAGAAAGAAATCGCGCCGTACATGTTGCCGTGGTCGGTCATGGCACACGCCGGCATTTTCAATTCTTCAACTCGTTTAGAGAGAGGTTTGATTTGTATGGCGCCGTCAAGAAGACTGTAGTCAGTATGAAGATGAAGATGTACGAATTGGCGGTCCTGCATTTTTTATCTGTGCAATCTGTGGAGGCTCTTACTCCCACTCAATCGTTGATGGAGGTTTCGAGCTAATGTCGTAGACAACTCTATTTATACCGCGAATCTCGGAAACGATTCGCGCCGAAACACGCGCCAGCAGATCGTGAGGAAGTCGCGCCCAGTCGGCGGTCATTCCATCAACACTCGTCACCGCGCGAATCGCGACTACGCGTTCGTAAGTGCGCTCGTCTCCCATTACGCCGACAGTTGAGACCGGCAATAAAACAGGAAACGCCTGCCAAACTGAGTTGTAAAGTTCAGCGAGTCGCAACTCCTCATCGAAGATTCGATCCGCGGCCTGGACCAGCCGGATCTTTTCCTCGGTGATGTCTCCGAGAATGCGCACAGCCAAACCAGGACCCGGGAATGGATGGCGCCCAAGGATCTCTTCCGGTACTCCCAACTCTCGTCCAATCAGCCGCACTTCGTCTTTGAATAACTCACGCAGCGGTTCGATCAGCTTGAGATTCATTTTTTCCGGCAGTCCGCCGACGTTGTGATGACTCTTGATCACAGCGGATGGGCCACGCACGGAAACAGACTCGATAACGTCGGGATACAGCGTTCCCTGCACCAGATAGCCGACGTCTCCCAAACGTTTCGCCTCTTCCTCAAAGACATCGATAAAAACTTTGCCGATCCGTTTGCGCTTCTCTTCCGGATCGGTGACGCCTTTCAGTTCATCGAGGAACAGTCGGCCCGCGCGAACACCCGAGATGTTCAACTTCATGCTCTGACGCAATAGAGCGAGTGTTGATTCAAACTCGCCTTCGCGCAAGAGGCCATTGTCGACGAAGATACAAGTCTGTCGATCGCCGACGGCTTTGTGCACCAGCGCCGCGGCGACTGTCGAGTCAACTCCTCCTGACAAGCCCGAGACCACGCGTCCATCGTCACCTAGCTGCGCCCGAATGCGTTCAACTTGCTCTCCAATGACGGCTTCAGGCGACCAGTCACCACGACAGCCGCAAACCGAGAAGAGGAAGTTGCGTAACACCTGCGCTCCGAGCGGTGTGTGAGCAACCTCCGGATGGAACTGCACGCCATAGATGCCGCGCGACTCGTCTTCCATCGCATTCAAAGCATCGTCAGTAAGCGCGGTAACTTGAAAACCAGGCGGTACATCGGTCACGTGATCGCCGTGACTCATCCAAACGTCGAGTTCAGGAGGCAACCCCTGGAACAAGCGACTCGTCACATCCAGAACTTTTAGGCGCGCGTAACCGAACTCGCGATTCGGCGACGCGGCCACGTTTCCGCCAAGCTCGCGCGCGAAGACCTGGAACCCATAGCAAATGCCGAGCGTGGGACAGTCGACAGACTGCAACAGTTGCGGATGAGGCTTGGGCGCGCCGTTGTCGTACACTGACGAAGGTCCACCGGAAAAGATCAGTCCTTTCGGTGATTTCGCGTTAATCGCTTCGATGGGTGTATTGAAAGGAAGGATCTCGCAGTAAACACCAGCTTCTCTTACGCGACGAGCGATGAGTTGCGTGTACTGCGATCCGAAGTCAAGTATTATTACGGTTTCATGATTCTGGGTCATGGATTGGAAAGAGTGATTGATTATACTTTCGTCTGGAGCGAACGCAAAATCAGCCACAGATTAAACGGATTGAATTGATCGATTTAAACGGATGCTGGCTTTAACTCAAATTATTTCACTTTGTCTCATCGCAAGTTTTGCGAGCGGTGACGCGCTTTTATCACAACCGCTCACGATTCGTTGGCGCTACCAGTCAAGTGTCACAAATCTCACGCCGGCTTTTGATAACGAGCGAATCTATTTACCGCTTTCAGGCGGTCAGATAATCGCGCTGAAAGCGAAGGATGGACAACTGTTCTGGCGCGCTGAAATTGGAGGCGAACTCTCGGCATCGCCTGTCGCGGATGAGAACGCAATTTACGTTGCTTCAGAAACTGTCGTCGAGGCAAACGGACAAAAATCTTCCGGTGCATTGCGTGCACTCGGACGTGAGGGTGGCGTGACGCAGTGGATGACACCGCTCATCCGGCCATTGCGCGGAGGTCTCGCGCTCAGTCATGGAAAAATATTTGCCGGTGGTCTTGATGGTCGAGCCTACGCGTTCGATAAGCGAACCGGTGGCGTGTTGTGGTCGATACCGTATGCGTTGCAGTTCAGTGCTCAGCCGGTTGTGAGTGACGGCAAGGTTTATCTTGGCAGTGAAGACGGAACGCTGCTCGCGCTCGACGAAGCTTCCGGCACTCTTCTCTGGCGCTACCGAACTCAAGGCGCGATACATGGACCAGTTGCAGTGACCAAGACGAATGTATTCTTCGGATCAGGTGATGGATACGTGTATTCGCTGAGCATCGATAAAGGAAAACTTCAGTGGCGCAAGCGAACCGGCGCCGGTGTCGAAGCCGTCGTGCTCGCCGGCGATTCCCTCCTCGCCGCCTCGCTCGACAACTTTGCTTATCTTTTGAATCTCAAAGGCGCGATGCTCTGGAAAAAACTACTCCCCGGCCGCATCTCCGCCCAACCCCTTGCCGTCGCCGAAACGGCACTCTTCACACCACTCTCAAGTTCCGAAGGCGTCGTGCTCGGTCTTAAGGATGGCAAACAAGTCAACACTCTTCCCGCGGGGGAAGAACTCACCAGCTCCGCCTCCCCAATCCTCGTCGGCGACGCCGTCATCCTCACCACCGAACACGGCCTCCTGGCCTTCGCCCGCCCATCAAATTCCACCTCAACTCAAATCCGCAAATAAGAGATCTACTGCCTTAATGCCGGCTTACGGGATTTGGTTCGATCTTCCCTTCTGCCGATTCACTGCGGCGGAAGAAAATTCCGAACATCCGCGAAAGCAAGCCATAAAGAATATACCCAACCACGATCGCGAGGAGCACGTACTGCGAGTACAGGATGATTAGCAAGAGCACGGAGAGTGCGAGGATGATCGGCCGCATGCTGCGACTACTCGTGCCAACAGTCTTGAAGCTCGAAAAGCGCCAGGTACTCACCATCATCACACTCAAAAATCCAACCAACACCATCAGCAACGCGGAATAGATCCGAGCTCTCTCAGTTCCGAAGTAAATCAACGGCGCAGGTGAGAAGTGGACAAGCGCGGCAATCAAGCCGCCGGCAACAGGAATCGGTAGCCCGACAAAACTCTTCTTATCAACCTTAATCGTGCCTTCAGCGAGGACACGCGGACGTGACGCCTGCACATTAAACCGGGCGAGACGAAACGCACCACAAATCAAATACATGAACGACAGGAAAAACGCGATCTTATGTAGATCAGTCCCTTCGGCGAGCGTGGACCCATATCCCCAAACATAAGCCAGCACCGCAGGCGCAAGTCCAAACGTTACGACATCCGCAATCGAATCCAACTGCACGCCAATTTCAGTAGTCGTCTTCGTGAGCCGCGCGATCCGTCCATCCAGCATGTCAAACAACAACGCAAACCCAATCGCAATCGCCGCCCGATCAAAATGCTCTGACGCCGCGCTGAGATTCGGCGTTCCAGCACCAAGTAACTGAAACCCACGCAGCGATTCCATCACCGAAAGAAACCCCATACCGATGTTGCCCGCAGTAAACGCGGAAGGGATCAGATATAGTCCCTTCTTCACTCCTCGACGCGGGGGATTCGGACGCTCCACTTCATCTGTTGTCAGACTCATGAGATTCTCCCAATCACCGTCGTTCCACCACGCACGCGCTGTCCTTCTTTCACCAGCACCTGCACGTTTGCGGGGAGCAAAACATCAGTACGCGAACTAAACTTGATCATTCCAAAGCGCTCGCCCAGCTTCAGATTATCGCCCTTCCCTCTCCAACAGACTATCCGGCGCGCCAGGATTCCGGCGATCTGCTTGCAAACAACCGTAATCTTCTCGCCCTGAATGGTCAATGCGTTTTGTTCATTGACGAGGCTCGCCTTCTCATTCGTCGCCATCAAGAACTTCCCCGGCGAGTACTTAATATCGACAATCTTGCCTGGAATCGGCGAACGATTGATGTGCACGTCCAACGGCGATAGAAAGATACTGACAACCGTTGGCGAATCAGCCTCCTCACTCATTGGCCCAACACGTGTTACCCGTCCATCAGCAGGCGACACAACCACGTTTGGATCAGTCGGCACCGCACGTTCCGGATCGCGGAAGAAGAACGCCATAAAAACCATCACCAGAAGGAAAAATCCGGCAACAAACCAAAAATTGAAAGCGCCCGCCACCGCCGCCAGCAGCACCGGAACCACAATATAGGGAACACTTTCCTTAACTAATCTCAACTGTTACCCAACCACCTCAAGCAAACTATTTTGCGACTTCTGTGCCTCTTTTGTTGCTAAAAAGGGGACGCAAACTCTTCGTTCTACGTCCCCTTCAATCTTTTAGCTCGGAGAAACTGCGGCGCAGTTTCAGTGACTCAAGCTCTGAGTTTTCTGGTATTGCAGCATCATCGTGTACATCTGATCTTTTAAGGCCAACTTCTTCTTCTTGAGAGTAATCTCCTCCAACTGTTCGTCGTCGCTCGGATAGGAAAGAGCTGATAATTCACTAAGCCGTTCTTCGTACTTATGATGTTCCCGGGCCAATTCGCGGAATTCTGGGTCTCTGTTTATCAACTCTTCTTTCAGACTATCCGTAGTTGCCATATCCATGTTCGTGCATGTCTCCTTTCAGACGAATGAAAGTGGGCAGGATGGTGATTGGAGGTTATTTGCCTGGAACCTCCGTAAGAATTGTGTCGCACGGGAAAAATGGTAGCCCAACAGACTGGGCAAATCAAGCGGGTAATTTACCCCAATTCCAGACTCATCACGACGGCATCTTCCGTTGGCTCCGAATAATAGTTCGCACGCCTCGCAATAGCCCGAAAACCACACTTTTCGTAAAGCGCCTGGGCTATGTGATTTGTGCTGCGAACCTCAAGAAATGCTGCGGTTGCCCTGCGTTGCCGAGCCTCGTTCAGCACTTGATTGAGAAGTATTGCACCAATACCGTGACGCCTGAACTCAGGGCGGACGGCGAAGTTGTTGATATGCAACTCGCCAGCCGTTTCTCGCGAGACGATGTAACCCGCAATCGGGGCCGCTTCTTTCGCAGACTGTGACAGCCGCGCCACTAACATCAGATCGCGATTCGCGCCTTGCAGTTCTGCGTAATAAGCTGCCCAGCCCCAACGACTCAGCCCGGATTGTTCTTCTATCTCGACGACTTCGAGTAGATCATGCTCCGTCATTCGTTCGATGGAAATCTCATGGGGAGCGGGAGCAGCTCTCTGTTCGGCCATGCTTCCTAAACTACCTCGGGGACGCGGGTTCAGTTTGCTCGATATGAAACTCATCCAGCCAAAGAGTACCGAAGATCGGGCACGGTGACGAGTCGCAGTTGTTTCGCACGAGGCGAATGATAGCCGCTTGCGCTGTGGTGCTGGTGTTGAAATCCAGGTTTAGAGTCTGCCAGGGTGTCGTCGCAGTGGGCAGGTTTTCCGGCCGTCCCAACAGTTGATTGTCGTTTGCATCAATGACGAGGATCGCTGGCGGACCACCAGTCACAAGATCTTTGGTTCTGACTGCGAAGGATAAACGATAAGTCTTGCCGGGGTCGACAAGAATTGTTTGAGACAGGAGAGGAGTACCGGGAGCCCACGTGCCGTCGAAATTGATCTGGAGACTCTTTGCGCCGTTGAACTTTTCCGAGACGTCGATCGCTGCGCGAGACTTCTGATCGGCAGCGATGACCCATCCGAAAGAAGTTTCGTTGAAGGCAATTGGCTGTTCAAAGCCGGCATTAATCAGACCAGGACTCGTGTTGTTGCTGGCGACGCGCCAAAGATCGAATGCTTCACGATAGGCTTTAGCAGCCAGAAGCAAACGTGCGATTTCGATTTGCTTTTCAGCGGAGAGATGTGTGGTTAGGGAATCTATTTGATCGACGGCTTCTCGACCTTTTCCTTTTTGTGCGAGCAAGCGTATGAGAGCGAGTCGTGTTGTGTCGTCTTTTATCTCGAGGGCGGCTTCGGTTGTTTTTATGTCGCCGTTTGAGATGCCCCAGGCGAGATCGATCAGGTTCGGTGTGTAGGCTGAGTTGGCGGTCGATGCTTGGCGGAGTTCGGCGAATGCGTCGACGGGTCGTCTCATGCGCAACAGGAGATTGCCGCGTTGCCAGTGCGTGTGTGCGTAATGTGGCGCCCAGCGAACAGATTCGTCCAAGGCTGCGAGTGCGCCGTCGGTGTCGCCGAGTTCTTCGCGTGTGTTGCCGAGGTCGATCCAGAGGAAGTCGTCGCGATAACGAAGGGCGACGGCGTGTTCGAGTGATTGAGCCGCATCAGCGGGTTTTTGCGTGCGGTTGAGAATCGCAGCTCGCGATCGATGTGCGTCCGGGTCGGAGGGTGTCAGTTGAACGGCTTGATTCGCTGCGGGAATTGAGTTCGTGGCAACGGCGTATCTCGACAACATCCGCGAGAATCCAAACCGCGCGGACGCCTGAATGAGGAACAGGCACAATACAATGCAAAGAATTGTAACCGCGAGCCGCATTAAACTTGAGGAAAATCAAAAACGCGGATCTGTGTAAATCGATTTACACTGATCCGCGTTTTCCGTGGTTTGCTTTTGATCGATTACGGCGTTGCGCCGCTGGGATTGTCCTGAAACGCTAACGGCGTCAATGCCGCTGCACCGATGCCTGCGAAGATCGCGACCGTGGCCGCTGTTCCTAATCCAAATAGGCCGCCACCACCAGCCGCTGCCGCACCTGCTGGAGCTCCTGCCCCTGCTCCAGCACCAGCACCCGCCGCAGCGCCCTGCCCAACTGTCGGCGCGGCCGCACCTTGCGGGAAACAAATATCGAGAATGCCACCAACTGCCGGATCCGTCTTACCTGCCGATCCCTGCTCGGTCGCGACTTCACCGGTGGTCTTCTTCTTCGCTGTCAGGATCGCGCAACCATAAACCATGACGACTTTCACATTGCCATTCTCGTCATACGTCAACACAAGCTTTGTATTGGGCGCGATATCGAGTTGACCAAGTGGTCCAAGATTGACCGTCGCCGATTGATCGGCGCCAGTCTCAATCGTCGCTCCCGTTAAAATCGAAGCGCCCGTACCGGCGCTCGCACCATTAACGGTAATCGGCTGATTGTTCCTTGTTGTTAACCTGGCGATAAACTGCTGCGGAAACGCGGTTGGATTAGTCGTCGTGTTGGGCTCAGCGAGTCCAACCTGCAAACTAATCTGTAAGATTGCGAAGAGTAATAAGACCGCAATCACTCTCGAACCATTCCGTCGTTTTGGGTTCATCAAATGTGTCCCTTCTCAGAAACGATAGACCACGACCCCGCTTGTTCCGGTAAGTCTATCCACAGATTACACAGATTACAACAAAAATCTGTGTAATCTGTGGATTACTTCTTCATGTACTTCTGAAAAAATTCTTCCGCGAGTTTCGGATTCAGTTTCTTCAGACGGTTGTACTGCTCCGTCGCGCCCTTCTTATCGTTGAGCGCGACATAAGCGAGCGCGAGGTTGAAATACGCCTCACTGTAATCCGGCTTGATCCGCACAGCTTCCTTAAAAGCCGCGACAGCTTCCTGATAACGTTTGGTTCTGAAGTAAACAGTGCCGAGATTGTTGTTCGTCTCCGCGTTTGCAGGCTTCAACGCGAGCGTTTTCTTGTACGCCGCGATCGCCGGCTCAAACTGCGAATCGCGATAGAGCGCCGTGCCGAGACTGTTATACGCATCTGCGTAGTCCTGCTTTACGCGCACGGCCTGTTGAAACTCAGCAATCGCTTCCTTGAACTGGTTGCGGTTATAGAGCGCCGTGCCGAGATTGTAGTGCGCCTCAGGAAAGTCGGGCTTGGCGCGTGTCGCGCGTGCGAGCACATCCGCAGCTTCCTGATATTGGCCGAGCTTGTTGTAAGCCGCGCCGAGATTGTTCAAAGCCTTCACATAATCCGGTTTCAGCTGCAGTGCTTCTTTATATGCATCGACCGCCTGTCGCAGATACTGTGCGGCGGCCGTGCGATCGACAGTCTCACTCGTCTTCACGTACGCGTAACCAAGATTGTTGTAGGCAACAGGATTACCGGGACGGAGCCTGATCGATTGCTGAAGTTCCGTGATCGCTGTTTGCAAGTCGCCGAGTGAGATCAACAAACTGCCGAGATTCGTTCGCGCCTCGACGTAGTTCGGGTTCAGCTCGATCGCCTTCCGATAGGCCGTAGCAGCTTCGCGCTGCCTGCCGCTCATGTAATACGCGTTGCCGAGATTGTAGTGCGCATCAGCCGACGAGGCCTTGGCGTTAACGGCTTTCTGAAAACTGTCGCGCGCGCGGTCGTACTGTTCGAGCGCGTAATATGCGGCGCCAAGATTGTTCAATGCATCGGCATCATTTGGGTTGAGACGCACCGCGCTGTTGAACGCGTCGAGTGCCTCCTGGTAACGGCCCGCTTTGTACAAGCTGGCGCCAAGATTGTTGAAGGCTACGTCGTCATCCGACTTCAGCCGTACGGCGTTTCGCAGCGCTGTGATTGACTCCGAAACTTTGCCGAGTTTGTCGTAGGTGTAACCGAGGTTGCTGTACGCAGCAGCATTGTCGGCCTCGAGGCGAACTGTCTTCTCGTACGCGCTCGCTGCTTCGGCCAATCGGTTAAGCGTGAGGTATGTGTCGCCAATTGCACCCTGCGCCTGAGGGTCGTTAGGCGTTAACTTGAGTGCGTTCTGATACGCCTCGAGTGCCTGAGCAAACTGGCCCTGATCGTAGAAAGTGTTGCCCTGACTCTTGAGTGCTTCAGCGCGCTCGGCGGCTGTTGCAGTTGTTGTCGTTGTCGTGGTTGGTGGACGCCGGTCAGGGTTGGTTCGCGCGACGTCGGAAGTGCGACCCGTTCTCGGCGGGCGTCTCGAGGCCATCATCGCTGCGGCGCCGCCCGTGAGATCCTTCACGCGCTTCGGTGCTTTAAAGATAACTGCGGCGCCACCGATGATGTCCTGCCCCTGAAATGCAAGCGAACCGCCGACGTCCTGCAACGGCAGTGCCTTTAGCGAGACGCTAATCGCTACTAAGACTGCAACGGCGATTGTTAATTTAGCTCTCAATCAAACCTCGCTGCGAACCGTTAATTTTTGAAGTTGCCAACATGATCAAGACGACGAACACAATCGCGTTTGTCATAATATGCAGACCGAACTCGACGAGACTGTGCGCTGCAACACCCGTGATCCCCAGGACAGCGCCGAGTCGTACCGCACGCATGAATCCGGTATCGCCCAAAAGATTCTCACGCGTCTTACGAACCACCGCCACTACAAACCAAACACCGAGAGCAAGCCCAATCAATCCAGCGCTCGAGAGTAGTTCGAGATAATCATTGTGTGCTTCCTGTGGCGTCATCAATCCAGAAGCATCGTGATATGCAGTAATACCAATCCAGTAGCCACCCAAACCAACGCCAACAATCGGATGCGCGGCAAACATCTTCAACGTCGCCCGCCAGATCTCATTTCTGCTGGCGCCTTCGCGCGTCGTAGACGACGTTATTTCATTTGTCGCGGCCTCGAAGTTAGTCGCCAGTCGATCGCCGCCCATCCATAACGTTCCAAACAAGACGCCAACAACGAGAACCACGAGCAGCAATGTTCGCAGCACAGATGATTGGACAATCCTGGGCAGCTCGTAATCACTCGACAAACCCGGAGAACTTAGAAGCAACAACACCGCGACGACGATCTGCGAAAGCATCGCCAAGATGCCTCCACGAGAGTTTGCCAGCACGAGCCCGGTCCAAATCGGCAACAACATTGCGACATAGATCATCAGACGCTCTCTCGCGACTCCGCCGCCAAGAACGATTCCGAGGCCAAGCCCGAACGCCATCTCCATCAGAAACGCGAAATGGTTTTTGTTGATGAACTGACCGTAGCCCTGATTCTGTTTCAGGAGTGGCAGAAGGAAGCCGGTTTGCTGTTGCGTCGATTGCCGAAGAATCCCAAAGACGGCACTCGCAACTGCAATCGCGAGCACTGTATAGACCAGCACGCGAACGCGACGCTCGGTGCTTGCATAACGATAAAGCAAGGCGAGGAAGGTTGTGAGCGCGAGCATCTGCAACGCGAAGAAGCGCGTTTGATGTGGATCGGCGCTGATCGTGTTCCAGACAGCGAGGTTGGCTTCGGTGTGCGAGCCGAGTGAAAGTGTCTGTAGGAACGCGAGCAGCGACAACGCAAGCATCGGCAGTAGGATTGATGTTCCTTCGACTCGCTTGATCGGGTTCCTGAGTGTTTCGAGGAGCGCGAGGATGCAGATTGCAAAGACGGTACAAACAAAGGCTGCTTTCCACCACGGCTCGACTGTGCCGTATGGGATTGGGGCAAGTACGATTAACCCCACTAGCATTGCGAATATCAGTTTGTTAGCCACAGATTACGGATGAAGACTGATTTACCTCGCGCCTTCGGCAGTCATGGCCAGCGCGGCCGCGGCGACTGGTTTTTCGTGTGAGTTGAGAATTCTCGCAGTGGCGTCAGTGAACTCGCGGCGGAAGAGGTCAGCGAGATAGTTTGTGTCAACCAGCAGTGGTTCGCTGTCTGCGTTGCGATAGAAATTTAGCCAGCCCCAGTCAACACCGTCTTTCACGAGTGGCAGACGAATGCACCAATCCGAGCGTGACGGCAAGTCTTCATCATCTTTTTCAGACCAGCACCAGAACACGCGTCCGTTGCGAAGCTCAAGCAACTGTTTCGGATGTCGCTGCAAACTCGCGCGGTAAGCACGCTCATTCATTTCCGCGCGTCCTGCCTGGCCCACTTGCGCATTTGCAAAGCTGAATTCGCCGAAGTCCAGCAAATGCCTCGTCGCCTCAAACATCTCGTGCAAGTCCGAAGCCTTCGACAAAGCCAGCGCCGATCTTCTGACACGGATGTTGTTTGCCACACGCAAACGACGATCGCCCACCGTGCGTTTCACACCGGCGCGCAGTTCGTCGACCTCGTGATAGCGAAGGTGGCCCACCGCGATGATCACCGCGACCGAGATCACAAACAACATAAAGCCGGTAAGCTTCGATCCCGTCGCAGGAAACATCAACGCCACCAGGCCAAACAGCGCGCAAACACCATAGAGCACCAGCGCCGCTCGCCGTTGCGACCAACCACGCGCCAGCAGCATGTGATGAATGTGCTCTTTGTCGCCCTCAAAGACGGGCTTGCGACTAACCAGCCGGCGTCCCATCGTCATTGCGGTGTCGACAACCGGAAATCCGAACGCGAGAATCGGCACCACGATCGCCACCGCCGTCGTCGCCTTCTGAGTACCGATTACCGAAAGCGCAGCCAAAAGAAATCCGGTAAAAAGGGATCCTGAATCGCCGAGAAAGATTGACGCGGGATTGAAGTTGTAACGAAGAAAGCCAGCGAGCGCTCCACACAAGACAAGCGCAACGACGATCGTGAGCGTTCGCTCCTGTGAAACCGAAACGCCAAGTATGACGAGCGATGAGAACAGCGCTGCGCCTGATGCCAAGCCGTCGAGTCCATCGATCAGGTTGAAAGCGTTCGCGATGCCGACCAGCCAAACGACCGTGACGATAAACGACACCAGCGCCGGCAACTGCACCGAGCCAACCAGAGGAATCGAGATCGCGTCGATGCGACCACCCATCGCGTAGAACAACGTGGCAATCAGGCCCAACCCAAGGAACTTCACGGTTGCATTAGTGCCATGTAGATCATCGTAAGCACCGAGCAGCAACACGAGTGTCGCTGGAATGATTAGCGTGAGGAAATCAGATTTGAAACCGCTCAGCGTCTGTGTGAGCAGGTTGTCGACAAACGGCAGCATCGAGAGCGCGGCCAGGCAAGAAAGATAGAGCGCAACGCCGCCTAGACGCGGCACCGCTCGACGATGAAGACGCCGCCCATCGAGCGGCACATCGAGTAGCTTGTATCTTTCACAGAGCCGCCGGATGACAGGCGTCGCGATCAACGAAGCGATCGTCGCAATTGAAAACAGGGCGAAATATGTTTTCAAAGTTGATTACCTCCCGGGCGATGGGGTTAATCCTGAAACCTCTGGTAAATCCTGTCCCATTTCGATGACCGCGATTAGCTCCGACAGTAGTGCCTGTTTTGAGTAAGACAGCACCGGCGCGGAACGCTTGCACTGCATCGCGTTAGAAATTGCTTTTGCGGTCTGATCGACGTCGCCATGGCGAGCGAGAAAGAACTGCCCATGTTGTGCGGCGATGTCAGTGACATGACTCGGCTCTGGCCCAATGTAAAGAACCGGAGCACCGATGGAGAGAATGTTGTAGACCTTGCAGGGATGAACGATGCCGACAAACTCGTCACCCATCACCACAACGTGAAGATCGGCGGCCGACAGCGAGCTCGAAAGTGCGTTCAGTGGTTGATACGGCAGACACTTCACGTTGCTCAGTGCCGCTTCGCGCACCTTCACCAGCTCGCTGCCGCCACCAACAAAACAAAAGACAACTTCCGACTCGCCTTCCAGAGCACGAGCCGCACCAAGCAAAGTGTCGAGTGGATGACAGGGACTGTGGTTCCCCGAGTACATCACCACAAACTTGTCGGACAAACCGTGCTGCCGCCGAAACTCTTCCCTTCCCGCCGTCGAGTACAGCACGTGATCGTCATGCGACCACGGCGGTACGATCGCAACGCGGGATGCATCGATGCCTTTCGCCACAACGCGTTCCTGCATAAAGCGATCGAGCACGATCGTGCGCGCTGCGACGTCGAGGCTGTATTTCAACATCCGCTGCAATACGCGGCTCGTCGCGGAATTCTGTTCGAGCCATCCGGCCGCAATTGCTTCATCCGGGTTGAGGTCCATCACCCAGAAGCAGAAGCTACCGCCTTTGAGTTTCACGAAGAGTGCTGCGAGAAATGAGATTAGCGGCGGCGAAGTGAGTGCAACGACGACGTCAAAACGACGCAGGAACAGCAGACGCAGCGAACACAGCAGCATAAAACAGCCAAAATTCACTACGCGCCGCCACTTGCTGCTCTTGCCAAACGAGGCAGCCGGTATGCGAATGATGTCGATGCCGTTCCAGTGCTCGCGACGCTTGAAGCGAGTTGCAGGATCGTCGTAACCACGATCGCTGGCGATAACTGTTACTTCGTGTCCGCGTGCAGCAAGAGTCGTCGCGAGATCGGTGAGGTGTTGTGCCGTAGAAACCACATCAGGGTAAAAACACTGATTGAGGAGCAGAATTCTCAACTAAACGTTGACTCTCGCCTTGAAGTCCTCAACTGTTTTCTTCAGTCCTTCGCGCAGAGCAATCGTCGGGCTCCAACCAAGCTTCAACTTCGCCTTGCTGATGTCAGGCTTACGCTGGCGCGGATCGTCAGCCGGTAGCGGCAGGTAAGTAAATCCCGATCTCGATTCACAGGTCTTCACCACCTCTTCCGCGAGTTGCATGATCGTGAATTCGCCCGGATTGCCCAAATTTATTGGCTCGTGCAAATCGTCGACATTCATGAGCCGAATCAGTCCGTCGACCAGATCATCAACGTAGCAGAAAGAGCGTGTCTGCTGGCCTTCGCCGTAAAGTGTCAACGGCTCGCCGCGTAGCGCCTGCACGATGAAGTTTGAAACCACCCGACCGTCGTTTTCCAGCATCCGTGGCCCATACGTGTTGAAGATGCGCGCGATGCGAATGTCGACGTTGTTCTGGCGGTGATAGTCAGTCATCAACGTCTCGGCGATGCGTTTGCCTTCGTCATAGCACGAGCGAATACCGATTGGATTGACGTTGCCCCAGTATTCTTCGGTCTGCGGATGGACCAATGGATCACCGTAGACCTCCGAGGTTGAGGCCTGAAGAATACGCGCGCGTACACGCTTCGCAAGCCCGAGCATGTTGATCGCGCCCATCACGTTTGTCTTGACGGTCTTGACCGGGTTGTACTGGTAGTGAACCGGCGAGGCGGGACACGCGAGGTTGTAGATCTGATCGACTTCGAGAAGTATCGGCTCAGTCACATCGTGACGCAGCAATTCGAAACGCGGGTTGTCGAGCAACGGAAATATGTTCTCGCGTCTGCCGGTGAAGAAATTGTCGAGACACAGAACTTCGTTGCCCTCACCCATGAGCCGCTCGCAAAGATGCGAACCAATGAAGCCCGCTCCTCCAGTGACCAAAATTCTCATCGTCGTGAAATCCTCATCGCTATTGACTTCTCCTCACTGCAAAATTCCCGAGATACAAAACATCCATCTTCGTCTTTTTGAAACAATCAATCGCCTCCTGCGGCGTGCATACAATCGGCTCGTTCTCGTTGAACGACGTGTTGAGAATCACCGGCACACCAGTGCGCTCGGCGAAATCTGAAATGAGCTGATAATAACGTTCGTTCACTGTTCGCGATACAGTTTGCAGACGACCGGAGCCGTCGACGTGTGTTACGGCAGGGATTTCAGTGCGACGATCTTCTTTGATCTGGTAAACCATCAACATCGTCGGCGCCGGATGAGTCTGCTCGAAGTAATCGCCCACGCGTTCTTCGAGAATCGACGGCGCAAACGGTCGAAAAGGTTCGCGCTTCTTGATGCGATCGTTGAGTATGTCTTTCATTTCCGCGCGACGCGGATCCACGACAATCGATCGATTGCCAAGCGCGCGTGGTCCAAACTCCATCCGTCCCTGAAACCAGCCAACCACCAGTCCGTCGGCGATATCGTGGGCGGCACGTTTCGTAACCTCTGCGTCGACGTAGCTCTCAAAAGTTAATCCACCCTGGTCGAGAGCCGCACGAATCTCATCGTCTGAAAACTCGGGACCAGTGTACGCACCTTCCATCACTTCACCGCGCTCGCACTTCAGGACGCCGTTATAGATCTGATAGCAAACGCCCAGGGCCGTGCCGCTGTCACCTGCCGCGGGCTGCACATAAATCCGCTTGAATGGTGTGTTGAGCAGTATCTTACCGTTCATCACCGAGTTGTAAGCAACACCGCCCGCGAGTCCGAGATCGGTGAGTCCGGTTCGTTCGTACAGATTATTCAAGACGTGAAAGCCAACTTCTTCGAGACGCAGTTGCAGACTTGCCGCGATGTCACGTTCACGATCAGTCAGCGGCGTACCTTGTACGCGAGCTGGTCCGAAGAGGCGCGCAAATGCATCCGAGTAAACGCGGCCGATGACGGGTGAGCCGTGATCCCATGTCATCTCGACACCTTCAGAGTGATGTCGGAAGTAGTCGAGATTCAAACGAAACTGCCCGTTCTCTTCGGTGCGAATAATCTCGCGAAACTCGTCGATAAAACGCGGCTGGCCATAAGGCGCAAGGCCCATGACCTTTCCTTCGTCGCCGTAATGCGGAAAGCCGAGAAACTGCGTCGTTGCGGTGTAGACGATGCCGCTTGAGTGCGGATACTCGACGTGGCCCAGCACGTCGATCGAGTTCCCCTGGCCGGTGGCCCACATTGTCGAGATGAAGTCGCCAAAACCATCAATCGACAACAACGCCGCGCGTTCGAACGGTGAGACAAAAAAGCAACTCGCCAAGTGTGCGCGATGATGTTCGATGTTGTGAAAACGCGCGCGGAGTTGTTTTTTGGGAACACCAAAGACGCGGGCCAGCTCATCTTTCAGATCTCGCACACGGGCCGCATTACCGAGTCGATCCTTGATCTGCGAGCGCGCCAGACTCGCAACTCGCGTCGCCGCAAACAGAATCTTCTTGTGCAAATGAGCGGACGGATCTCTCGAGATCCCGACATGGTCTAAATCTTCGACCCCAATAGCCGCTTCTCGGAGACAATACCGAATCGCCTGCTCCGGGAACCCGGCCGAGTGCTTGAAGCGATTGAAGCGTTCCTCTTCCGCCGCGGCGATTAGGCGCCCGTCCTTGACGATCGCGGCCGCCGCATCCCCGTGATAAGCATTGATCCCCAGGATGTACATCTAAATCCGTGTCTTCGATCCGTGTAGTCTGTGGCTCAACAACAGCTCCGCCGTCGCACGCTGGAAGGCATAATAAAAACCAGCCCAACCATCGAGAATGCCGCCGCGAACGACGAGGCAATAAACGAGTATTGCCGGCGGCGTCACGATCAGCCATCGTCGCAGACGATCGTTCCGACTTAAGTGCGTGGGATCAGCAGCCAGCAATTTTTGCGCTTCGAGCTCAGTGTACTTCGCCTGTGAATTGAACCAGCGCTTGAATGACTTGCGATCGTCGTGCAGCAGCGGCGCGTTTAGATCCTTAATAGCGCCATCAACCGCGACTCGCTGCGTATGTCCGTCCTGAACGTACGTTGTAGTTTCACGGCGGTAAAGAACAGTCACCGGTGGGTAGATTCCGCTACGGAGTTTCTTGCCGTTGATGCAGTAAACGAACTTCGCCCGGTAGCCGCCGGTCATGCTGTCCGGCTTCAGCCCTTTGAGCTCGGCAATCACGTCGTCAGTGACAACATAATCAGCATCAAGCGCCAGCACCCACGGCGTCGATATCCCAGCTTCCTTGAGCCCAAATTCCCATTGATTGCGATGACAATCAAATGCTCTCTGGACAACACGCACATTCGGAAACGTGTTCGCGATCTGAACCGTCTCGTCGTCGCTCAAACTATCAACCACCACGATCTCTTTCGCCCAACTCAGCCCACCAAGCGCACGCGCAATATTCGGCGCCTCGTTGTACGTAAGTATCAGCGGTGTAATCTGGTCCAACATCCGTGTTTATCTGTGGCTAAAAACTCTTACTTCTTGCGTGCGTGACAAATCATGTTCTTCCAGAGCCACGGCGCACGACCATAGAACGTGAAACTAAGATCTTCGAATCCGTGTTGTCGCAACAAGCTCGACAGCGTCTTAACACTGAAGAACTTGATGTGGCCACCGTCGTGCAACACCGAGAAGTGCGAATCCATCTTTCCAGTCGCGGCCAGAACGAGATTCTTGAGATAGCCGTGATAAGGCGTTCCGAGCAGGAACTGTCCACCGGGCTTTAGTTGCGCACGAGCGGCTTCGAGCAGATCTGAAGGACGATACATGTGCTCGATCACGTCGCTCGATACCACCAGATCGAATTGCCCGACATTGAGCTCACGATCGATCAACGCTTCGACAAACTCTGCATTCGGGTATGCACGTCTGGCAATCGCTATCCCACTCGGAGACGCATCGACTCCTTTGACCTCAAATCCGAGTTTCGCAAGTCGCCCGCTAATATGACCATTCCCGCAACCGAGATCACAGATCGATCCCACTCCTTCAAGCCTCTTCACCAGCTCGACGAACACACGCGTCAGCTTCTCGCCGGATTCACCGTTGCCGGCGTCTTCAGCCTGCCACTCAAATTCAGTGTACGTGCGCGCTGCCATTGTTCGTAATTATCGCTCGATACAACTCAACCAACTCTCGCGTTGCATTCTCCCAGGTGTACTTCTGCGCGAGCTTTCGCCCAGCACGTCCGCGGATCACTAGCTCCTTCTGATCGGCGAGGGCTTCGGCCAATCGTTCTGCCAGTGCTGTTTTATCTATCGGCGCAATCCAGCCCGCTTTTGCGGCCGCGATCTCCGCCGCAAGATCAACGTTTGGACTTACCAATACCGGCACTGATTGCGACAACGCTTCGATCACGCACAAACCGAAGTTCTCCTGGTGCGACGGCAACACCAGCAACCGGGCGCCGCCGAGCACGGCGTACTTCTCATTGCCTTCGAGCCAACCTGTAAATGTGATTCTGTCTTTGTGCGCGCTCGCCTCAACTTTTGCTTTCAGCATCGAGACGTATTCGGCTGGCCCGTCACCCGCAATCGCGAGCCGCCAATGCGCAAACTCCGGAGCCTCGACCAGCGACAGAAACGCATCGATCAAAACATCCAAACCCTTCTTTGCGTGTAAGCGCGACAACACGAGAATGTAGGGATCGCGGGCGAGTTCGGGAAACATTGGTGCGAGGTTGCGGACATGAGCGTTCAAGCTATTGTCAACACCGAGTGGGATCACTTTTCCGTGATTCAAACCAAGACTCTTCTCAGTTGCGCGCTTCTCTCCCTCGCTCGTGTAATGCACGGCAGCAGCGTTATTCATTATTCCCCGGCCGGAAATCTGCCAGAAGAGTCGTTTGCGCAGAGACTTCTGCGTCATGCTCCACGGATCAAGCGTTCCCAACGGCCTGACGACGTACGGAACTCCGCTCTTCTGACACGCATGTGCGGCCGCGACAGAAGAGTGATTGAACACAGCATGAATGTGCGCGAGGCCGAAGTTCTGAATGTTCGCGCGCAGCCAGGTTGACAGCGGTCGTGAGTATTTGAACGACTCGCCCATCTGTGCCGGAAAGAAAATCGCCGGCACGCCCTTGTAATCGAAAACCTCGCCGTGCCTCAACTCACGAGGCAGTCCCGCAGTCGTACTCAACAACAACACATCGATTCCCTGCTGCCTGAGCGCGCTACACATCGGGATAATCGCAGTCGCTGGTCCACCCGACCGCTCATCAACCGACGGAATCACATGCAGCACTCTCATCCTGAAAAATCTTGTAAGTCCTGTCTAACTAATGCCATTAATCTCAGACCATTTCGACAACACATACAACGACCATGGCCGCGACCATCCCACTGCATGCGGTTTCTCGAGAAATCTTTTCCAAACTTCCCGCACTGCCTGCGCATGCAACCCGAAATCCGTTCTTCCCATCACCGAAGCGACCTCGCCTCGCAACTTCCCCTGCAACCAATTCTCAAAAGGCAAGGTGAACCCCATCTTCGGGCGATTCAAAAACTCTCTCGGCAACAAATCACTCAACGCATCGGCGAGCAGCGGCTTTGGACCAGTCCGCCCCGGCGCCTTCCATTCACCCGGCAACGAAAGCACATAATCGACAACCTTCGTATCGACAAACGGCACCCGCACCTCGAGTGAGTGGGCCATACTCATCGCATCCGTATCGCGCAACAATGTGTTGGTCATATAACCAGTCAACTCGAGTCGCGAAATCGCGTTAACTACATCTGTGTCCGCGCGACTTCCGTTGCGCGCGTATTCATGACCATTGCGACCGGTGATTCGCGTGACTGATTCCGCGGAAAACAATTGGCGCGAGATTCGATAAACATCTTCAGGTCGGCCGCCACTGTTCGCCAGTTGCCAAAACTTGTGACGCTGCACCGATCCGTTCACCGCAAACTGCCCGACTCCTGACGCCGCCCGCAAAACTCGTTTCGACAACGCCGGCATCGCATCAAACCTCAGCGCACGTCGAAAGCTCGGATAACCGGCAAACAATTCGTCGCCGCCGAGCCCGGAAAGCGCAACGGTGATGCCTTCACTCTTCACCGCACTCGAAACGACAAACGTGTTGATACCATCCATCGTGGGCTGGTCGATCGAAGCAATAGCATCAGGCAGGATTTCAAGCAGCCGATCCTCGCTGAGGCGAATCTCGGAATGATCGGTGTTGAAGCGTTCGGCAACGGCGCGCGAAAACGGTGCCTCGGTAAACTGCGCTTCATCAAAAACAACGCTGAACGTCTTCGGGCGTTGTTTTGTGATGCGGCTCATCAGAGCGACTAGCGCGCTCGAGTCCATGCCGCCGGAAAGAAACACGCCGAGTGGCACATCACTCACGAGATGAAGCCGAACTGACTCCTCTAATTCGTGGCGCAGGCGTGCAACCGCCTCTTCGCGACGACCCTCACTTTCAACCTCGCTGTGCTGGGCAAACACAGTGTCGGTTAACTCAATTTGGTGCGTTTCAGTCGCCGTAGCTTGCAGGAGATGACCGGGCAGGAGTTGTCGAACGCCATCGATAATCGTCAGCGGAGCTTCAACCGATCCGGCAGCCAGATACGAATCGACACCTTCTGCACAAAGCCTTCGTGCGACGAGGCCGCTTGCAAGCAATGCACGCAGCTCGGAGGCAAAGACGAAGGTGTTTTCAGAGACGTAGTAATAGAGCGGCTTGATCCCGAGCGGATCGCGGGCGAGCACGAGCGTTTGGTTTTGATTGTCCCAAAGCGCGAGTGCGAACATGCCACGAAGTTTGCGAAATGCGTCAACACCAAACTGGCGATAGGCGTGAAGAACCACTTCGGTGTCGGTATTTGATTGCCACGGCGCGGAGATTTCTTTGCGAAGCTCTGCGAAGTTGTAGGTCTCGCCGTTGTACGTGATCCAGTTCCCGGTCGACGGATCATTCATCGGTTGATGACCGGCTGCCGAGACGTCGATGATCGCAAGTCGCGTATTGCCCAGCACAACCTCGCCACCGTCGAAGTCAACCCTCGCCACGCCGTGATCGTCAGGACCACGATGCTGCTGAGCGGCGTTCATCCGTCGCACTACTTCAGAACAATCTGAGTTGTGAGCGGCGCTAAGAATTCCCGAGATGCTACACATCTAAGAACAAAACCCAGTCCAACCAGCGATCGCCTCACGCGCGCAGTCGACAAACCGCGTAGCGCCATTCTCCAACGTATGCGCGCTCACGCTCTCACGCGCACAAACACCCAACCGATCAAGCTCGCTCGCCGGAAGCACCGCCGCTTCCCTCATCGCATTTACCAACGCCATCTCATCACTCGCGGGAATGAGCCACCCATTACGACCAGTCTCAACAAACTCAAGCGCTGCACCCATTTGATCGGTCGCAATCACCGGAAGCCCCGACGCTAACCCTTCTGGTACAACAAGTCCCCAACCGTCATACCTCGACGGCACACACAACACATCGGCACTCGCGTACGCCGCCGGCAATTCACTCCAATCTTTAAAACCAACAAACTCGACTCGTTCGCGCACAGGCCTCAGCGTCTCCACAAACGACTCGCGCAACTCTCCATCTCCTACAATCTTCAGCCGCACACTCGCAATCTCCTGCGCGAGTCTGACGAAAGCCACCGCGAGCAAATCAACACCTTTACGATGGATGAGCGATCCCGAAAACAGAAACGTTCGCTCTGGCTGCTCCAGCCGTTCCGAATTCGTAAAGCGTTCGAGATCGGAGAAGTAAGGTAAGTTAAAATAACGCCGCTCACTTCCAAACTCCTTCTTGTATCCATCAACGGCAAACTTCCCAATGCCCCAGATCGGCGCTCGCACGGCATGCAACTGCGACAGTTTCCATTTACGCAAAAGACGTCCGGCCCACGCCGGCTGGTGAAATCCCGGCCGCTCGCCCCAAAAACACCACGGCGCGCGAAGCTTCGCCCGCTCATCAATCAATCGCTCCGCATTTGCGTGACGGTAGTAGTTGAACACCACGACATCTGCCCCACGCACCGATTCAGACGCCCGCGCTATCTCATCTCCCGATCCGTCCAGCTCGATTGACGCGTGTCGAATCTCAGACGCCTTCCACTGACGCCCAGGATCGCGACTGCGCAAGTAAGCCACTTCGAGGGAGCAATCGCCGCGCGCTTCGATCTCATTAAACAGCTCGACCTGATACGGTGACGGACAATCTGTCAGCACAAAGACCTTCACTGCGCCTTCGCGTGTCGCAACTTAATGAACAAATGCGACAGGCCCACCCACGCGAGCACCACGTAACTCACGAGAATCAGTTCGAGTATCGATCGCATACCGGAGAACAGCGCCATCACGACGATGCTGTAGATCACGAGTGCACCCTGCGTCCGGCAACGCGCGAGCAGACCGCTCGCAGTCGCAGCGATACGACCATAAAACCAACCGCCGAGCGCGATGCCGATAAACCCCAGCGACATGTATAGCTCGCCAATGACGGAGTAAGAGAACGAAACACCTTCAACGCCGAGCACAGTCGGCAGATCAAAACCCGCGTCGACAGGTTTGCCGGGCCAAAACACTCGCGGTATTGGTCGCACGAGGACGTAGATCAAATACTTGTGATAGACAAACGGATACGACTCGGGAATGAGTTGAATGATCTGGCACAGGCGATAGAAGTTGTCGTCCACACGCAGGTGTTGCTCTTCGAGAATCTGCCGTTTTTCATAGTGGCCGCTCGGCATTTCGCTATTGCCCACCAACACGCCCAAGCCGACGTTCCGATATTCCAGCATCAACTGAAGAGTGAGCAGCAATGCGACAATCGCAACAACAGTGGTTAATAAATGTTTGAGACGTAGACGTTGCTGGTCCAGCACCCAGAGAATCAGGGCCATGCCAACTACCACACCAATAACGCGCCGGCTTCCACTCTGCACCAGAAACAGCGACACAATCACCGACATCCCGAGACAGATGAGCGTCCGCACATTGCGTACACCCAGCCGGCGTCCAATTACGACAGTCAGAGCGGGCAGCAGATACCCAAAGTATTGCAGGTGATCGAGAAAGGCATCCCAACCGCCCAATTGCCCGCGGCCCCACGGAGCCGCCCAGCGTTCCTGGCCCAGGTAGTAGACCATCTCAAAAATGTTGAAGTTGCACGGCACCGCGAAGTTCAGCATGCCAAGTAAGAATGACGCTACCGCGAGACCGAAATAGGTATTGATCGAAAACTCCTGCGACACGGAACTGATCAACACTTTTGGAATCTTCCACGAGCGACGCAACCCCGCGAGCCACACCATCACGACAAAGATTCCGATACCGAGAAACCCCTGTCGCACCTGATCCGCTTTAATCTCCTCCATTCCGTAAACGCCCTGGAGCAGATCCAGCAGGAGCCAGTACACCGGCGCGAGGGACAACAAACATTGCCCGCGCAACAGATTCTTAGGGTGATGAAGCGCGGCGATAAACGGCGCCGTTGCGAGACCGGCAGACATTACGAGTGCGGGGTAGAACAACGCACCTTCGCCTGAAGGATCATCGGGAACCAGCAGAACAGACAAAGCCGTAGCGATACTGATGCTGAGGATCGCTATCAGCGTCGACTGCAATGTCAGGCTCGGCGTCGCCGTGCTTAACGTCGGTCGCTGCCAAATTGTCTGTTCAGCATTCAATCTTGTAGATCTTTCAACCGTCTAATCTCTTTAACGCCTCCGCCAACATCTTCAAACTGAATCGCTCATCAACCGCCGATCTCACAGACATCGCAGAAAGCAATTCCGGCGCACGCAACAACCTCAGTAACGCATCCGCGATCGCTCGCCCGGAAACCTCCTCCAAAATCACGCCATTAAAATCATCACGCACAACGTCGCCGCAATTTCGTGACGCAACAACCGGCAGCTTCCACGACTGCGCCTCGAGCTGCGTCAAACCAAATCCATCCGAGAGCGTCGGAAAAATAAACACGTCCGCATCACGGTAATAACTCGACACCTCGCCACGCGGCGCCACACCAAACCATCTGACCTGCGGGTGTAGTCTCAAGCTCTGCGGAACATCGATCTGATTTGGACCAACAAACCAGAACTCAATATTCTCACCGGTTAGCAACTCGACCGCTTCAAGCAACTGCGACACACCTTTGCGCAAATTTATCTGGCCGAGAAATAGGACACGCAACGGTCGTTCGGGACTGAAAGCGCGCGGATAGAGTCGCTGTAGCGATCCAACATCCGTGGAGCTTTCGTATGCAACCGGAATCACCTTGAGCTTCGCTTCCGGCACTTCTTCATCGACAAGGGCGTTTCTGGACCACTCGGAATTCACGACGATCCGGTCGGCAAGTGCACACTCGTTGCGCCAGCTTTGCCAATAATCCGCCGGAGCAGGTTCCCAGTGTTTGTGTTTTATCGTGGACGTTCGATCGAGACTCGCGACGATGCGCTCTTCAGCGGGTCCGGGATCGATTTGGCCCAGGACGGTTTGCCAACCGCGGTCTTTGGCGAATCGGAAGATCTCTTCGGCGGCGTAACTGTAGGCAAAGATAGTTTGGTTGCCGTTCGTTGAAGTGCGCGAGAGTTCAGTCACGGCGTATTGCTGAAACCATTTGTTGCGCCGGCTGATCAACTTCCAACCGTTTTCGCGTGCGAGCGAGGCTTTGAGCTCAAACGTCAGCGCCGAGGCATTCGGAGCTTTAACGCGTGCGCCAATCAGTCCCGGATGAAATCTGCCGGTAAGTCGCTTCTTCATCGAATGCAAAAGCGTGCCCGGCCGAATCCACAAATCGGTAATGAACTCACCGAGCAGTCCGGTAGTAAGCAACGCCCTCGGCACCGCGTAATGCTCACGCGCACCAAGCTGACAACAGATCCATGAGTTCATCAATCTGCGTAATCTGTGGACAGAAAAGCGACGACCGGCGCGCGTCGCAAGGCCAAATACGATCGCACCGCCCGTTTACTCAGCGGCAACCTGTAACTACGATTGGCGCGCAAGTGCGCGGGAATCATCGTGACACCTCGCAGAATTCCGCGATGACGTCCGTGGCGCAATAACCAGAGCAGCCGGTTCGCACATTGGCCCGCACCAATGGCCCACAGTGAAACCGGATAACGCAGGTACGCAAGCAATGCGAGATTCGCAATGCTACCCGCCGTCACCCGCGGATCTTCATGATGTTTCAGATCGGTGTTATGAAATACACGCAACCACGGCGTCGTGAGAATCTTGCCGCCTTTTGAATGCAAACGAATCGCGAAATCCACTTCCTCCATTCCATACGCAATCGGTAACGGTACGTATCCCCCGGTTTCGAGGAAAGCTTCGCGCCGATAATTACACGCGGCTCCCGAGAAATCAGCGGTCCACTGCGCACTCCTGCTATCAAGACCAATCGATTCACCGAGGTGATATAAACCAGCGCCGATCACTGAAGCTTCGGGAAACTGTTTGAAGACACTCAAGACACGCTCAAAATAATCAGAGTCGATCGGATAAGAATCGTCGTCAAAACTGGCCACAAACTCACACCGCGCAGCCGCCACGAGCTTGTTTCGTCCCCCACCTGGCCCTACCTGACTTTCGCTCCGCAGCACACGAACATTCGGAAAGGTTTCATGAATCGCGTTCTCACATTCAATCCGGTTCGCATCGACATGGACCAGAATCTCATCCGGCGCAGGCACACAGCTTTGAATTACCCGCAACGTAGCGAGGGTCTGATCGACACGATCAAATGCAGTGACGATTGCTGAGATGCCGCCGGACTTCACGTCAAACTTTCCTCACAGAGCCGCTCACGCAGTATTGTTGCCAGTGCAACCGCTCCCGCTTCGTTTGGATGGAAGCCGTCGCGATAAAAAAGCGCATCGCCGTTGAGTCGCGAAGACCAATCAAAGAATTCGACGTGTTGAGCCTCAGCGATCTGTTGAAGCCGAGCCGTCACAGATGCGAATTGTTTCGCAGAACCCGGGAAGCGCTCATCGTCGATCGGCAAGAGTCCAAGCACCAGAACACGCGTATCCAATAAACGCAATTGCGTAACCAACTCGGCAAGCTGCGAGACCACCTTTTCCGGATCCATCAATGCTTTTCCAGGCCTGCTTTGCAGCAGCTTCAAGCGCGCTTTCTGTTTCAACGCGTCAACAGTTGTCTGCTTCGCATTTCGCCACCAGGTAGTGCTGAAGTAACAGCGCGGATCCATCGCCGCATAACCCCGCCACGACTGCGGGACCCACCAGGGCCAGCCACCATCCGCAACCATTGCCGGACGAATGATGCTTTCCAGGCTGCCTCTGAAGATCACCACCAGCTCTGGCCGCAAGGTTCGGATCAATGGCAACCACTCAAAATCTGATTCGATTGTTTGGCCTTCAGAGGCAAGATTCCAAAGCCACAAATCCGCCGGCTGCTGTTCGGTGGCGACATTCATCAGCCCCGCGATGTTGAACTCGACTTGTCCGTTAAGGGCATCGACATGGCGCAAGCGAAACTCGTGCACATTCGCCGCCCAGCCACAGGCACGAAGCTGTTTCGCTAGTTCGGTAACGTGACTGATGCGGTTCGAGCCAACGCCTTCGGTGAGACTGTCGCCGAGAAACACCCAATTCCGAGAACCACTCAACAAGCGAGATCAATTCAACCGGGCCACAACCATTTGATGGTCGCGCCAGAATGGATACCAAGATTTGTCTCGTCCCAGGATGCGGCGCGCCGGTTCGAGCAGATGAACTCTCCACCACGCCAACGCTCCCGGACTCGATGGATGTTCGCAACGGCTCCACGCGAGTATCTCGTAGCCGTGCGACTCCAGCAGTTTTCGCAAACCAGCCTGCGAAAACACGGAAATGTGGCCGCACCAGCGCAAGTAAGACCACTGTGGTCCAGCTATTTTTGCGGTGAAGGAATCGGCGTCGCCGGTAAGCAACAGAACCACACCCCGCGGTCGTAAATGACGTTTGAACGACTCGACGAAGTGATGCGGATCGATTACGTGTTCAATCACGTCGAGTGCTGAAACCACATCTGCCTGGTAACCGTTTGGCGCCGTATCGAGAGTTGCGTTAGCCACAGCAAGATTTCGTTTCTGCGCAAGCGTGGCGCCTGCTGCACTTGGTTCCAATCCCTGTTTGGACCACTCATTCGACATGGCAGACAAAAAGACGCCATCGCCGCAGCCGACGTCGAGAATTGTGCGACCCGAAACGTGTCTCTTCACGAATTGTTCCAGTCGCTGGTAGAACTCCAGGTAACGTGGGTCATTCTCCAGTGAGTCGAAATAGTCAGCCACTACGCGTTCGTAAGCATCCCTCAGTACGCCATCATCCTGACGCGCATCGTTGGCCCACAGACAACCACACTCGTTACAACGACGCAGCTCCAGTTCCGGCAAATGTTTTCGCAACGTTGCGTCGAGAAAAGGCTCGTCCAGCGAATCAGTCGAAAGCCGCATGAACGGCTCTGTTTCTCGATTACAGATACGACACTTCATGAAAGTTCACACAAACGCTGCCTGAAAACGCGCGGCAAGCGTTTCGATATCAAACTCCTGGGCCAACGCTTTCTCCGCCCGCGTCAAAGAATCCGCGCCGTTATGATTTCCCTCGGCCCAGCCTTCGATGAATGTGTCGAGCGCGTGCGCATCGATCGTCGCCAGGCGCGGTGTGAGGTCGTAGCGCTTGGCGACCTGGAACACAGCGGAATCTCCGGGCGCATGAAAGAACACTGACTTTCCCGACGCCAAATACTCGGGAAGTTTTGTTGGCAGTGAATAAAGGGAAATGCGAGCCGACCGTTTGCTGAATGCCAACGGCAGGTAAAGCAAATCTGCGGCTTTCATTGCGGCGAGACACTCCGCATGCGATCTCCGTTCCAACAGTTGCGCAGACTTCAAAGCCGATAATGGCGCTCGGTGCTGCTCCGCAACTTCGCCCATCACCTTAAACTCGATCGCTTGCCGGTGCCGTTGGTTGTAACGCTCGATCGCTTCGGCGAATGCGATCACGGCGTCGAAGCGAAACACGTTGACGTCGCCTGCAAGCATTACCTGCCGCGGCTGCTTGTGCCCGTTCGTCTCGAATGCGAGCGAACTCTTCGAGACGCCGTTGTGAACTACCGACCAATGCTTGCCGAACGTTTGCTCGTAGTGCGCGGCCATCTCACGCGAGACTGCGAACCGCACGTTAGCGCGCTCAATCGCTTCGCGCAGCAATCGCCGGCGCCAGCGCGAATATGGCAACTGGTGACACTCGTGATGCCCTTGCCAGTCGTCCATCACATAAAAGACGAGGTTTAACTCGGGAAACTGCCGGTGCAGCGCGAGCGCGGCTGAGAGTATCCACGGACTAACAGGTACAACCAGCAAGTTTCTAATTGAATTCTTTTCGACGACTTCAATGAGCAATTGCACCGCTTGCCGCGCAGCCTGAAACTGTTGCGCTTTCAACAACGGATAATAAGCAAGCGAGATCCGGCCGTTTAGCCAGCGCGGTCGTGCCGGCGAAGGTAGACATACCGATTTCGCCTTCTGTTTGTCTTGAGCCGGCGCAAGGTGTCCCGGATGCGCGCTCCACAGTTTCTCTTCAGGAAAACCGCTGAACAAATTGTAGAGCGTCTCGCCAAAACCGCTCGCGTACCCGACCGGATAATCGGCGACGACAAGCGTGGGCGCGCGATCGGTCTTCATGCGCGTAAATCCGTGGCCCAAACACAAGATAAAAACCCACGCAATCGGCCCGACCACGCACGCGGCAAATCGGGCCTCAACAAACCGCGTCGCAAGCTCGCCAACTCGCTTAAGAACTGGACCAACGCCCAAAGCCCAATATGCGCCAATGCCACGTAGCGACTCTTTCCCATCGTGATTGTCAAAATCCCAAATCGCGATCGCATCGACAGATATTGATGCTGGTCCGACTGTTCCCTTCCGTTGGGCGACTGGTGATGAATACACTTCGCCGACGGAACGAAAAAGACTTTCCAGACGCGGCTCAAACGATAACCAAGATCGAGATCCTCACCGGGTGAGCTTCCCGTAAAGAAGGATGCAAAGCCACCAACGCCCTCAAACGCTTCGCGCCGCAACGCACTCACGCCGCCGCCTATCCACTCACACGGCATCCGTTGATCGACTGTTTCAGGAAATCCGTTTGGCAGTGCGGCTCCGATTAACTTGCCGGGTCGAAATCCCTCGATCGGGCCGTGCAGCAACCTCCGATAGATGCGCCAGAAGAACGTCGGTGTGGCCATTGGCTGGTTGACTATCCGGCCCATCGTCGCGCCGACTGCGGGATCGGCCCAGATAGGCTTGAAGAGTTCTTCCACCCATTGCGGCTCAACTTCAATATCGTCGTCGACGAGCAACAAATAGTCATGTACGGCTTGTTCGATCGCGAAATTGCGCTGTTGGGCACAGTTTCGTTCCGGGTAACGAAAATAGCGGACGTCAAAACCGGCTTCGCGCCAACGAGGGTCATTCGTAACCGCGAGTGTTTCCGAGTCGTTGCCGCAATGGACCACTACGACTTCCGCAATCCCAACCGTCTGCTTTGCGAGACTCTCAAGACAACGCCGTAACAGCTCGGGTCTTCCGAGCGTCGCGATAATGCCAGACACTGGTTGCGTCATTCGACTCGTTTCATCCAGAAGCTGGACGCGCGATTGTTATTTCCGGACCAGAGGCGCCTCGCGTCTTCGCGGCGATCAAGAGAGAGCCAGTAATTGGACAACTGCGGCGCGAAGGTCTTGTTGAACGACAGAAACGCTTCGAGCAGATACTGTTCGTTCAGCGCCATCCTGCGGTTGATGAGCCACTCAGCCGGGTAGTCGTGCGGAAAAAAGATGTCGTGCACGTGCACCCAAACACCAGGCGCGAGACGCGGCAACACTTCGAGAAATTCGAAGCAAACATCGCTGCGAAACTTGACTGTGTGACTCGAATCGATAAAGAGAATGTCGTTTGCTGCGAGAGTGGAGAAGAAGCTGACGTCCAACTCCTCGACGCGTTTTTGGATCAGCTCAACGTCAAAAGCTGTTCCGTTGAGACGTTCGGGATAGGGTTCGATACACGTCAGTTTCCCGTTGCCGTTAGCGGCCATTGCTTTGGCGGCGATGCGGGTTGAATAGCCGCCGCCAATCTCGATAATGCGCCGCGGCTGCAAATGGCGAATCAGTGCGTAGTAGGACGCGGCGTCGAGACCGCTGAAGAAATCGTTGTCGAAATCGAAGTCGAGAGCTTTAACTTCATCGTGATATGCGGCGAGATCATTCAGAAGGGCCAATTGGCGATCCCAACCGAAATCTATTGCGGGATAAGTACGGCGCTCATTGATCTGATCGGCTGTGATCTCGCGGAAGTCAGGGATTGGTTCGTAGTAATGAATCGGACGAATGTGATAGCCCCAGCGATCGGAGATTTCAGGCTTGCTTTGCGCCAGGAACAGCAAGTGGTGCGCGGCTCGCTTGGGAACCGTGCGGAAAAGTGCGAGAGCTGTTTTATCCAGAAACGAGTTGGCCACGGATTACACGGATAGAAGCTGATGAACGATTTGTTGCGTACGCGCGTGTAAAAAGTATTGGCGGCCGACTTCGAGCGCGCGGGATCCGAGTGCCAGTTTATGCGCTGGATCGTTTGCGAGTCTACAGATTGCGTCGCTGAGTGCGGTCTCAGTCTCGACTACTTCGGCGACGCCCGGATTCTCACGCGCCCACGTCACTGCCGAACAGTAAGCTGGGCCATAGATCACCAGCGGTACGCCGGTGGCGGTGCAGTCGGCGAGTTTGCTTGGAAACGCCATTTCCATGTTCGGCCGATCAGTTTCTGAAAACGACATCGGCACGAATAGAGTGTCGGCTTCCTCACGCAGTCGTACTTGCAACTGATCCGATGTTAACAGCCCGCGAATTTCGATATTTGAATCGTTCAGTCCAATCTGTTTGGACACGTCAACCGTCAATGGACCAAAGATCAGCAGCCGACCATTCACAGTCTTCAACGCAGTTTGAAGCGCTCGCAATGAGTCGATATAACCCTGCGAATTGATCGTGCCTGCAAAAGCGATCGTGAATCGGCTGTCGTTGTCGCCAAGACGCGCGGGTGGTTCTTCAAACTCGATCTGCTCCGCTGCTCTGGTCGGATAAATCACAGTTGCAGGAGCGCCGTAACGGTCTTCATAAAAACGACTCATTGCCGGCGACACGCAAAGTCGCGTCTGCGCCTGGTGATAGACACGAGCGAACTGATCGTCAAGCCAGTTGCGAAAGCGCGGCGGCACGTCGGCAACACGAGGCCAATCGTCGTGAACGGCTAGATGTAGAGGCACGGATCGTTTTCTCGCGATCTCCGCCGCCGCCAGCCAGCCAAAGCCGTGCGCCACCGTCAAAACACTCTCAAAAGCGAAACCGTTCATTGATTGCGAGAGCCGCGGCCCCGAACGTTTACCAGCACGTGTGAACCACGCCATGGCATACGGATGAAATCGCGTGTTGAGCCAGCGCTGTTTTCCGATTGGACATGAAATGTATGGAACCTGCGGCAGACGTCGCGCTGGTTCTGACTTCGTTGCCGTCTCGAGAATCGTCAGCCGGTCAACCGGATAGTCCGACAGCCATCGATATAAGAGTGCCGAACCGTGGTACGAAGCCTCAACCGGCACATCGCCGACATAGAGCAATCGCGGCAGCATTCGAGAATCACAAGCGATAAACGGTTCGCATCCAGTCGGCGGTGAGCTTCATGCCGTCTTCGAGGCTGTAGCTGTTCTTATGATCGAGATCGCGAACGGATTTCGACGTGTCGACCCGCTTGAGCTTAGTCGTGAGGATCTCAGTCTCCTGATGATGAACGAGCTTCGCATCGGCACCTGTAACTTTCAGCACTACGTCGGACAGTTCTTCGATGGTGTGCAGATCCGTGCCGCCGATATTGTAGGTCTCACCCGGGCGAAAGTTGTTGGTGATGTTAGCGACGGTGCGCACAGTGTCTGCGAGATAAGTCGAAGTCCGCGAGTGTCCGCGAAAAACGGTCCAGGGCAAACCGTGCAACGCGCAGTAAAGAAACCTGCAATTTACCGAGCGATACGGACTGTAATACTCGCCTGGCCCATAAGTATTAAACAGCCGCACGACGACAGTCTCAGTACCATACTGCAATGCCGAGTTTCGGATCTGCATTTCGTTGACCCACTTCGTCATCGCATAGTCGTTCAACTGTTTGATCTCATAGTCGTCCATCACCGTCTCGACCATCAGATCCGGCCAGTCGCCGTAGACTTCCGACGACGAGAAGTGAATGAAACGAAACTTCAGACGCTCCTGAAGCCGGATCATATTCTTCGTACCGATAGCGTTTGTGCGCCAGAGCGTTTCGTAGAAGTCTTCGCCGTTCCAACGACCGAATTCTGCCGCACAGTGATAGACGTAATCGAATGGACCACACCGCTCGAACACACGTTCGAGCTGGCGGAACTCACCGACGTCACAACGAGCGTAAAGCGGCGTCTCGACGTCAGTGCGCAGGCTGAAGCCGATTTCGTCGGGCTGGTGTGGCAGGTCGCACGAGACGACGTGGTGACCGCGGCTACGCAACTCGCCGATCAATCCGGCGCCGATCGTTCCGAGGCCGCCTGTTACAAGAACACGGGACATGATTTTATCCAGCCCTCAATGTCATCCGGCGCAAGTGCCCCGGCATTATTTTTCAGAATGCGATTAAAAGTCTTCAGCCTGGACGGACCATCGCCATTGTTCCACATCAATCCGGTTTCAGGGTTGTAAGCCCTGAAACGATGGCGCTCGCGGAAACCGGTTGCGGCGCGCTGATATTCGTCGACTTCAAAATCGTGAATGACGATCCATGGATGTCGCGGTCGTTTGCGGACAACGTTACGAATCGTCGCCGCACGTTGCGCGCTCGTCTTTGAGTCGTCGATCAGGATCAAATCAAACGCTTCGAGATTGAGTTCGGCGACCGAATCGGATATCTCGCTTTCGACTAACTCAAGTCGCCAGCGTTCGTCATCTTTCACAGACGCACGAAGCGTCTCGGCCCAGGCGACATCGTTCTCGATCGACAGAAGTTGTTCGAGCTTTGGAAACGCCGCGCGATTGAGAAACGTTAACGTGCTGTAATTTCCGCAACCAAACTCGAGCACGGTTTTGATTTCGCGCAAACGCGCGAGACCGACCAGAATCGGAACGTGCGTCGCGTAATCGTTCGCCGCGCGTGGTGTTGAAAAGTATTTCCCGCAAAGGCGCAAAGGCGCCAAGAAAGGCGATAACTGGTTTCTGATTCGCAAACTCATCTTTGCGCCTTTGCGCCTTTGCGGGAAACATCCTCCAGCGGACGCGCGCGTAACCCAACGTTTCCAAACCACCCGTCGAGCTTGCGTCCGCCGTAGACCTCAGTCTCAGTCACCTCAAACTTGTAAGTCTTTGGCACAAATTCAATGAGCTGCCGCGACATGTCTTTCAGATGAATCTCCAACTGGTAAGTACCAGGCAACAACGGCAACGACTCAATTGTGAATCCGAGTTCGGCCGGCTCACCCGCCGGCAATTCAGCGCTCGTGACGAAGTCCTTCAGATCCAAGCCCGTCAAGCGACGCGAATCCATCGTCAGTATCGAAACATACAACCCCGGATCTTTGATTTCAGACTTCGGCACAAACCTGACTTTTACCTCCACCGGGTCGAACGTTTTTATCACCGGACCATTGATCGAACTGATCTCCACCGATTGCACCGAAAACGTCTTTGTCTCAACAATCTCAGTGGTAGTTTGCAAAGCGTTGATGTCCGAAAGGTACTGATCGACGGTGCGATCGATCTCGCCCTGGCCCACCACTCTTCCCTTCTCAATGATGAGCGCCTGTTTGCAAATGCTTCTCACGGCGGACATGTTGTGACTGACGAAGAGGATGGTGCGGCCCTGGTTTCCGATGTCGCGCATCTTCTCAAAACACTTCTTCTGAAACTGCGCGTCACCAACGGCGAGCACTTCGTCAACCAGCAACACCTCTGTCTCCAGATGCGCGGCGACGCCAAACGCGAGTCGCACGTACATGCCGCTCGAATAGCGCTTCACCGGCGTGTCGAGAAATGTCTCGACTTCGGCGAAAGCTACGATCTCGTCAAACTTTCGATCGATTTCAGCTTTACGCATGCCGAGAATGGCACCGTTGAGATAGACGTTCTCACGTCCGGTGAGCTCGGGGTGAAAACCCGTTCCGACCTCAAGCAACGAACCGATGCGCCCGTGAATCCGCGCATGCCCACGCGTCGGCGTGGTGATGCGCGACAGAATCTTCAGCAGCGTGCTCTTGCCGGCGCCATTCAACCCGATGATGCCGACAATGTCGCCGCAATCGATTTCGAACGACACATCGTGGAGCGCCCAGATTTTGTCGCGACCGTTTGGTGAGTTTGCTTTGGAACGGCGAAATGGAGCGAGAGCTGTGGTGGAAATCGCATCTCGCAGTGTTCTGTAACTGTCTGGAGATCCGATTCGGTATTGCTTGCTTATGTGCTCACAGCGAATGGCGGGGTCCGGCATAGACAATATTTAGCCGCGGATTAACCCGGATGAACGCAGTTCAGCGTTTATCCACGGCAATCCGCGGCTAAAATCAAACACCTGCTTCTTTACTGTAATACTTCTGCCCGTAATAACTCTGGTAGTAGTAATAATCGTGAGACTGAAGGTTGACGTTGTTCAGCACTACTCCAAAGATCTTTGCGCCCACGTCGTTCAGCAACTGCTTCGAGCGACGCACGATGTGTCTTGAGCTCTTGCCGCCATGGACCACAAGCAGCACGCCATCGACCATCGAAGAAATCAGCACGCCGTCAGTGAATGAGCTGACCGGCGGGGAGTCGACAACCACGTGCGTGTAGTTAGCTTGCAGCACTGTAATCAGTCGTCGCATCTGATCCGATCCCAGCAGCTCGGCCGGATTCGGCGGGATTGGTCCGGAGGTTAAGACATTCAGCCCACTCTCGTCATCATGACGAACCATCGTCAGCATGTCGTGTTCTGAAATCTCGCTCGACAGGATCGAGCTGAGACCTTCCTGGCCATGCATGTCAAAGATCGACTGTAGCCGCGGACGACGCATGTCCGCATCGATGATCACGACGCTCGCGCCGGTTTGGGCCAAACTTATCGCCGTGTTGACTGCCGTCGTAGTCTTTCCTTCACCCGGCAGACTCGACGTCACGAGCAGCGATTTCGGCGCGCGTCCTGCGGTCGAGAGCAACACGGACGTGCGCAAGTGTCGATAGGCTTCTGCGAGCGGTGAACGACTGTCGACGTTCATCAGCAATTCCGAACTGCCGTGACCGTTTCCATTTTGCTTCTGCAACGCCGTCGACCCCGAACCTCCGGAGAGTTTACGACGTCGCGCGGCACTGCCAACTGAAGGAATCACGGCGAGCGCCGGAAGGTGAAGCACGCGTTCAACCTCTTCCGTCGAATGCACTGTGTCGTCGAGATACTCAAAGAACAGCGCGAGACCGAGTCCAAGTCCGATCGACAGGAAGAACGCCGCGATCACCGTACGCGTACGATTCGGGCCAACAGGACTGTCAGGCGTGAGGGCGTAGTCTACGACCGAGATATTGTTTGGCTTGCCGGCCAACACCACGTCGTTTTCCTTCGCGCCCTGAAGCAAACCATTCAGAAGTGACTTGTTGGTTTCGATCTCCTGTTGAATGATGCGGTAGTTGATCGCCGCTTCGTTCTGCGAGAGCGTCTGCGCACGTTGTTGCTCGAAAGCCTTCCGCAGCGACTGTTCGCGCTCGAGAGTCTGTTGATAACGCGTGTTCAGATTTGTCAGGAGCGTTGCGGATTTACGACTGCGAAGATCCTTGAACTGCTTATCGAGTTCGGCGATTTGTTCGTCGACCTCTTTTACTTCGGGCGCTTCTTCGGTGGCGTCGACCATCAACAACGCGCGTTTTTGTCTGAGCTCGATAAGCTTCGCTTCGACCTCGTTGTTCTGTTTGGCGCCGTCGTCAGCAAGAGCATTGGCAGCTTCAGGGTTTCGGGCGGCGTTGTACGCGGCTTCAGCGGTCTTGCGATCGTTCTCAGCCTCGAGTAATTGACGGTTCAAACCGGCGAGACGTTCGACGACCGTATTTTGATTCGGATCGAGGGAGATAATCTGATTGTTCTTGGCGTAGTTGACCAGTCGTTCTTCGGCGGTGCGGATCTGCTGCTGAAGCTCGGCGATACGTTTCTGAAGAAAGTCGCCGGTGGTGCTGTTTGCTTCGGTCCGCTTTTCCAGGTTTGCGAACACATAGGTTTCAGCAATCGCATTCACGATCTTTGACGCAACGAGCGGATCGAAGTGCGTGAACTTGATGTCGATCAGACGTGTTTCCTTGTAATAGCCACGCGTCTCTTTCACCGGCTCGACTTTGAGCCCCGCGAGGATGAGGTTGACGTAAGGCGCCAAACGTTTCGCTTCGTTGAGATCTTCGCGCGCCGTTGCCTGCGCGACTGTGTTTGTCAGCGGCAACTGGTCGGGCGGCTTGGCTCCGGTGTCCTGCGGTTTGCTGCCAAGCCCAATCATGCGCAGTAATGTTTGCCACGTTGATTGTCGCTGCGCGGCGTTGCCTTTGAAGAAATCCGGATTGTGTTCGAGATCGAGAGTGCGAACAACGCGCCGCAGTAGTCCCGGACTGCCAAGAATCTGGAGCTGGGTGTTGAAGTAGATCGGGTCGTCAGCAGGACCGTAGAGCGGGCGCGAGCTGTTGACGAGTGAACCGGTGTCTTCGAGATCGACTTGAACACGCGCCTGGGCTTCGTAGAAGTCCGGTTTGCGTGCGACATAGACGAGGGCCAGCATCGTGACCAGCGCCACGATCCCTAAAACCAGCCAGATACGTTTGCGAATTGCGCGCCAGTAGTCGAGCAGGTGAACTTCGTTGTCGGCGTTAGGATCGACGCCGTAGTTATACGACTGTGGCGGCTCGATGGGCTTCGTTAGAGCTTCAAGTGGGCTCTCTTTTTTAACGAGCTCAGTGGGTTTCATTTGGTTTTGTCGGGTCGTATTTAAGGTACAACGCGCACAGGTAATTGGCCGACGCCGGGAACGACGCCCTGGACCAGGCTGCGCAGGAAGCTCTTTCCGGCTGATGTTGGAACGTCGATGATGTCGTTTGGCAGCAGTGCCAGATCTTCAGAACGCTTTTTCTCGATTGCGTAGAGATCGACAGTGATTTCTTTTCTGATTGATGTGCCCGGTTCCTGACGCAGGACGCGAATCTTGTCTTTGCGCGTGTCCTGTTTGAGTCCGCCGGCCATCGCGATTGCGCGTGTCAAGGTGATCGGTTCTTTCAGCGGAATCGTGAGCGGCATGAAGACGTTGCCGACGATATAAACCTGATCCGCTTCCGGCAGGGTCACGATGTCTCCGGCTTCGAGATACGGATTGGATTTCGGGTCGCCCTGCAGCACGTCGCTCAGCTTGTAACTGCTAAATGCTGCTGCATCAGCATCGTCATCCTTCTTGCAGGGGGAAGACGCCGTTGAGTGAACGATGTTTATGGTTTGACCGGCTCGCGGTGACGGTCCTTTGGCGTAGGTAAGTATTTCAAGGAGTCGAACGCGTCGTTGCAGTTCAAAACGACTCTGATCGTTGACGGCGCCAATAACGGCGACCTGACGCGAGTGATACTCCTTGATGAAAACGTCGACCTGAAGGTTTTTGTAGTACCTCGCGTAACGGGTCGAGATGTCTTTCGCCAGCTCGCCTTCGGTCAGACACGCCGCCTGAATCTCTGATTCGATGAGCGGCATGCGAATCATCCCACTGCCTTCAACGCGAACTGCTTCGCGCGAAAGCTGTGGTCGGTTGTAAATGCGAATGTCGAGCACATCACCCGCACCGATGCGATACCGATCGTCCTGCGCCTGAACCGGCAGAATAAAGAGTACAAGTGCGACAATTATTTGCATGTAAATCGGGTTTAAGATCCGTGTCATCTGTGGCCCATACCGATTCGTCGCGAAAGGAGCGCTTCCCGCATGTGGTTCGGGTGCGCCAGATTCAAAACCGTATTACTCAACAACACCAGCAACTCCTCGTGCTCGCGTTTGAATAACCCGGTGAGCGGTTGGTCGCCTGTTTTGACTACCACTCCCTCACGCACCCATTGCCAGAACTGGGTCTGTGTTGTCCAAAACTGTTTGCGGTCTTTGCAAATCACCAACGCCGTCTTCTTTTTCCGCTTTTTCTTCGTGCTCATGTTGAATACACCTCGACCGTTGCGTGTTGTCCACACACAGAAACCCGTTAGGGAAGCCTCTCTCGCGAGGCAGCATCAAGTTTTCAACTGCAGACAGAATTCCCCGCTTCCGTAACTACGAGCTTGCTTCGTAATCGACGGATGTGTAACTCAGCGCTACTAAAGGAATTGAGTGGGCGGAGTTCGGTTCTGTCGTGTCGTTAGGTAACTCTTTTAAAGACATCAATGGCTCAATGAATCACAGGCGGCGACGGTAGTTGTCGGGAAGCTCCGCGCAATTCAATGGACCCAAATTGAAGTGCATCGAGAGACTAATTATATCGATAGCCAGTGTCAAGTTTATTAGTCCACAGATTACGGAGATAAATCACAAAAAATCCGTGTAATCTGTGGTTACGAGAGCTGATCGACCATCTCACACCAAAGGTGGCCGATGGTAATGTGTGCTTCCTGCACCCGCGCAGTGCGCCGCGATGGGACTGCCATCACTACATCGCAGACTGAGCCGAGTGGTTCAGACGTTTCACCAGTCAAAGCAATCGTCTTACAACCGAGTTCCCTCGCCTGTTCCGCCGCGCGCAACACGTTTGGTGATTTTCCACTCGTACTAATTGCCACAAGGACGTCGCCGGGCTGTGCAAGACCCGCAACCTGGCGTGCAAACACCTGTTCGTAACCGAGATCGTTGCTTACCGCAGTGAGCGCCGACGTGTCGGTCGTCAGTGCGACTGCCGGCCATGAGCGTCTTTGCTTTTCGTAACAACCGACCAGTTCGGCGGCGATGTGCTGCGCATCGGCGGCGCTGCCACCATTTCCACAAAAGAGTATCTTTCGACCACTCGTCAACGCGTCGCAGATCATTTGACCCGATCGCTCGATCGCGGGGACTGACGATTCAAGTAAGTTTTGGATTGTGGCCAGATGTTCGTGTAGAGACTTGGTCAGAAATTCCACGCGGTGAACTTAGCATAGTTTTACACGGATTCACACGGCGATCCGGCACATTTGTGTTAATCTGTTCGGCACTCACGCAACAGAATGAATAGTTCAAATCCAACGCCGATGCTGCGCCAGTACCAGGAACTGAAGCAGCAACATCCCGGGACGCTTTTGTTTTTTCGTCTCGGCGACTTTTACGAGCTCTTTTTCGACGATGCGCTGACGGGTTCGCGCGAGCTGCAAATCACGCTCACGGCGCGCGGTAAAGACAGCGGCAATCCGGTGCCGATGTGCGGCGTGCCGCATCACTCTGCCGCGAATTACATCGCCCGTCTCGTGCGCAAGGGCTATCGCGTCGCGATCTGCGAGCAAACTGAAGAAGCCGGCAAGACGAAGAAGCTGGTGCGACGCGAAGTCGTGCGCATCGTTACGCCCGGCACGCCGATCGATCCGCAACTGCTGGAAGCGCGTGAGCCGGTGTTTTTGGCGGCAGTTTGCAGTGCGGGCGAAACGATTGGGGCGGCGTTTCTTGATATTTCGACTGGCGAGTTTCGCGTGACGCAGGAAAGTGGGCGCGATTCGTGGACGCGGATCCGCGCCGCGTTGGAGTCGTATGCACCGCGCGAGTTGCTGTTTCCCGCGTCGCTGGGCGCGCTGATTAAGAGCAGTCTGACCGGGAAGGTTCATACTGAAGCGTTGCTGTTACAGAGCAACGGCGAGCCTTACCAAAGTGCCGACAAGTCGGCGCACTCGAAGGATGTGTTCGGGTTTGATGTGACGCTGACGCCGATTGAGGATTGGCAGTGGCAGAAGGATGATTGCGCGGCGCTCCTCCTCGAACACTTCAAGGTTAAGACGCTTGATGGTTACGGGCTGGCACGAAGAGATGAAGCGATTCGAGCGGCCGGTGCGTGTTTGCGTTATGCGCGTGAAACACAACGTGCCGCGGCTGCGCACGTCACGGATCTCGTTTACTTCGAGCCGCAGGATCACCTCGTGCTCGATAGCGTTACAGTTCGGAATCTCGAATTAATCGAGTCGCTCGCCGGAGGCAGTGGTCGCTCGTTGTTGCAGGTGATCGACGAGACTGTCACGGGGATGGGCGCACGCTTGCTGCGTGCATGGTTGCTACGACCATGCGTCAAACGCGGTGAGGTTGAAGCACGACTCGCGGCCGTCCAGGAGCTTTACAGCTCACAGGTTCGTCGCGACAAACTTCGCGGTTTGTTGAAAGAAGTTTCCGATCTCGAGCGTTTGATTGGGCGAATTAGTCTCGGGTCGGCAACGCCACGGGATCTCTGTGCGATACTGAAGTCGCTGAGCCAGGTGCCTGCGATTCGCGAGGTGCTGCGGGACGCTGACTCGTCGCTGCTGGAAGTCCTACTTGAAAATACCGACGAGCTTCCCGACATTCGTTCCCTCATCGAGCGTGCGATCAACGACGATCCGCCGATCAAACTCAGCGACGGCGACACGATTCGCGAAGGCTACTCAGCCGAGCTCGACGAACTACGCTCGACCAGTCGCAACGCTAAACAGATCATCGCCACTCTCGAAGCGACTGAACGTACGCGTAGTGGCATCAACAACCTGCGGATTCGTTTCAACGGCGTCTTCGGATACTTCATCGAGGTCTCAAAAGCGAATGCGACTAGGGTTCCCGCGGACTACGAGCGACGGCAAACACTCGCGAATGCCGAACGCTTCACCACACCCGAGTTGCGCGAGTGGGAAAAGAAAGTTCTCGGCGCAGAAGAACGTATCGTTCAACTGGAAACCGAACTGTTCACTGACGTCTGCCGCCAGATTGCCGCCGAGACGAAACGCATTCAGATGACGGCTCGCGCACTCGCAGCACTCGACGTCCTCGCTTCCTGTGCCGAGACTGCCGCGCGTCGCCGTTACACACGACCAACTCTGCACGATGGCGACGAGCTCGAGATCATTCAGGGACGTCATCCGGTCATCGAAGCGTTCATCGACGAGCCGTTCGTCCCGAATAACACTTATCTCAACAACTCAACCGATCGTCTGCTAATCATCACCGGACCAAACATGGGCGGCAAAAGTACCGTGCTGCGCCAGACGGCAATCATCTGCATCCTCGCTCAAACCGGCTGCTTCGTTCCTGCTGAGCGTGCACGGTTGCCATTATTGGATCGTATCTGGACGCGCGTCGGCGCTTCAGACGATCTGACCCGCGGGCGTTCGACGTTCATGGTTGAGATGACTGAAACGGCTGCCATCCTGCACAGCGCCACACCACGCTCACTCGTGTTGCTCGACGAAATCGGACGCGGCACGGCGACTTTCGATGGCCTCTCGATCGCATGGGCAGTCGCGGAATATCTACACAACTCGGCCGACCACGCCGCAAAGACTTTATTCGCAACTCACTATCACGAGCTGACCGAGCTTGCCGAACGCTTGCCCGGTGCACAGAATTATCAGATCACCGCAACCGAACGTGAAGGCGAAGTAGTCTTTCTGCATCGACTCGAACGCGGACGCGCGTCGAAGTCATACGGCATCGAAGTCGCGCGGCTCGCGGGGTTACCGCCGGCAGTGCTGGACATTGCTCGCGACGTTCTGGCACGACTCGAGCGTTACGAGCTGGAAGTTTTTGCGGACGAGGATGGCGTATTGAAGCGAGCGGGCCGTCGTAGAGCCGTGGCGCAAACCACATTGTTTGATCTAGCCGCGGATAACACGGATTGAAATCCGGATTTGATCCGCCTCATCTGCGGTTTGGTTTGTCACTCACTCTAATTAACATTCGCAGCATTTCGGGCAACGTGAAGGGCCTGGCACCCCTCCTTCCAAACACCGAGATCTGATTCCCACTTTCATCGACAGCGCGGTCGCGATCGAGTGGTTTCGAGATTGCGAGTGCTTCGCCTTTCGTCTTGAACGTCGCGATTAGGAGTGGCCGCGGTCGTGGACTGAAGCCCGCGTACTCGGGCATTGTCTCGGGTGACGTCAGTTGCAAGATCCGAAGGCCGTTTTTGCCATCGGCCACGTACGCAAACAGGCTGGCATTCGTCATCGCTATCTTCACCTGATGCACGTCGTTGAGCTTACCGCCGGCGGTGTAGGCCTGGTCGAGACGCGGATGCTCGGGTTGTTCCACGTCGATGATCGCGATTCCGTCTTTGCCGTTCGCGACGTAGGCGTAGGTGCGCGCGACGTAAACATCGTGAGCATCTCGCAATGGCACAAACGCGCCGTCAACAATTCGCGCCTGCTCCGGCTGTGCCACGTCGATGACTTTCAAGCCTTCCTCGTCAACAACAAACGCATATCGCAACTGAATCGCGATCGATTTCGGATTCTTGAGAGTGATTGTCTGGACGAGTTGTGGCTTTAGCGGATCGTTGATGTTAACGATCGCAAGACCCTGAGCAGTTGTGATGTACGCATGGTCGCCGGCGATCGTGATGTTGTTGGCGTTGTTGAGCGCGCCATTAGGATTAAATGTGACCGCGCGTTTGAGGTAGTTGTTCAGCGGATCGCCGTCGAGGAGCGTCGCGGCATTGACGAGTATCAAGCCTTCGTATTTGTCCACGACGTACAGATAGGCATAAAGCGGATGAATTGGCTGCTCTTCATTCTCCGCGCGTCTCGTGCGCGCCGGATCGACAGCCAACGTCGTCGGCGCGGCAACGGCCGTCGCATACTTCGTCTTAACCCAGAACTTTTGACCGAAACGCGACACCGGCGCCGTTACGATCCGCTCTGAAAATCCTTTCTGATCGATCTGTGCAACGTCGTAAACACGCAAACCACCCTCGCCCGCGGCAACGTATGCATATTCGCCACGCAACTGCACCTGCAGCACACGCGGATTGCCGACGTGCTCGTAAAACGTCTTCAACTCGTTGCCGCCGCGTGTGAACTGCTCGTAGTTCGACGGATACGCGATCTTGTGAAGCGTGCTTCCAAACACAGCCTGCGGCTCTGTCGGTTCAGTCGCGACGACCACTTCCAACGCATCATCCGCAGCGACGTAGACATAACGACCCATGAAGTTGACGAAGTTCGTCCCTTGCAACAGCAACTGTGCCAGCCACGCGTTGTTGTCGTTCTTCTCAGACACGTGACAATCGCTGCACGTCTTTGTTTCCTTCGCACGAACTGTATGCGGAACGTGCGTATTAAAAGCCTGACCCGCGAAGCCCTCGGCAGACGTCGTTTGCTGTTGCGAGTAGATCCATTCGCGATTCTGATTCTGCGAGCTCACGAGCACGGCGGAAGACGAACGCACGGGCGCGACGCGATTTCCGGTCACTGTGCCATCACGACCAAGCATGAAGATGTCGTCGCGCAGCACCTGGAAGTTGTACTGCGTGAAGTTACGCGTGTTGCCGCCTTCGTTGTGCCGGTTCGGCATCTTGCGGTTCGCCTGCATCGACAGGTGACATCCGAAACAGCTCGTCACCCAAGAAGAGTGACACGACACACACGTCATATCCGCATCGCGATGGGCCAGTTGATTGCTGTCCGCAGGAAGATCGCCCCAGGTCACGTAGTCTTTGCGAATCGTCTTCGCGTAACGCGACTGTTCGTTGTAGTCGCGACTGCCGGGCGTGACCGTGTCGAGTGTCTGCGGCACACGCCACCAGCGACCGGGAACGACCATCGAGTTCTGCATGATGTCGCCGGTTTTCAGATCGACGTCGACACCCTTTTCATCTTTTCGTTTTCGGTCGCGGGTGACGCGCTGGAAAAGTGGAATGCGTGTGCCTTCCGCATCGCGAACACGAATGCGCGTCATGTCCTGGCCGGCCACTGGTTGATTCTGTGACTTGCGACGCTCAGCAGCCGTTCCCGTCGCCACGGCCGCAGCCGGACCTGAAGTAAACAGCGACGCCTTCTTCTGAATCGAGCCGTGACAGTCTTCGCAAGCGATCTCGATCGCTGCGCGCGGCTCGTTGTAGAGATTACCGTCGCCGTGCGAGTCCTGACGGAAATGACAATCAACACAATGCATGCCGCGTTCGAGGTGGATATCGTTGAGATGAACAGCCTTCTCAAACTTCAACGGATCGTCAGGCGAGACGATATTGCCCGCCGCGTCGAGCAGGTTTCCTTTGCGATCGCGTTTGAAGACTTTCCGAAACATCCAGCCGTGCCCGTGAAAGTCAGCAAACTGCGTGTTCCGCAGCAGTGCGTTGAACGACGCAGTGCCGGTATCTTTCAGAAAATCGAAGCCCGACCACAGGCCGCGGAGGCTCGCGCCTTCAGGATTGCGATCGAGCTTCTCCTGCTCTTCATCCTGGCTCGGATCGTGCTGCGTCGCTGGGTACATCTTCGCGCCGTCGCTCTCGTTGTCCCACCACGTGAGACCGAGATAACTCGCAACCATGTTCGTGCCGGGGTGCATGTGACAAACCATGCACTGCGACGTCGGAATCTGGCTTGTGAACTGGTGCTTGATCGGATGACCCGATTCGCTCTTCGGAATCGACGGATCGGCAGTTTGAGAACGCCCAAGATTGCCGGCTTGTTGATAGAAAGCCGAATGTGATGGATCGCGATCGTTCGCATAGATCACGTGACACGCAGAACAACCCGACGAACGATAATCTCCGGGATGATCGTTCGTGCCGAGAAAGTTGAGCGTGGGATCGAGCAGACGCGTTTTCTGTATCCCGAGAAACACAGGATCGGTGCGCTGTGCGGTGCCGAACCCACGCGCACTCAGTCCCTTGTCAGGCTTGCCAGGATCTTCATCCTTGTCTGGCAAACCAACTTCGAGCCGTCGCTTTCCACCGCGTTCAAACACGCGCAGCACATTGCCCGGCTGAGAAATCTCCCAACGCGGCAGCGGATCCAACAGACTCAGAAACCCTTTCGTGCGTCGCTCTTCGTCAGTGGTCGTCTGCAGGAGGGTTTGCGGCGCGCCCGACTCGCTGTAGCTCTCGCCAAAACGCGGATCCTTCAAATGAAAGCTGCCGTTGTTATAAAGCGCCGCGCCCCAAAGCATCGCGCCGTGCGTCATCATGCTGCGCGACACATTCTTCGATTCGACGTCGTGACACGCCGACCCCGCGCAAGTCTTTCCAACAACACGCAAATCACCCGGATTAACAAACCTCACAAACTCCCAACTCTCCCGCGCCAGCAGTGTGTTGGACCGCTCAGGATTCGCGCCGCTGTATTTTCCGTTGCGCCGCCACTCGCGGGGATACAGCGCCTTCACATGAGCCTGCTCTTTAACCTCCGACGCCGGGTTCCCTCCATGGCACGCTGTACAACTTAACCCAACCGCATCCTTCCCATCCTTGAGCTTCTCGAGCGTCTCCGTCGTCCCATACTTGTGCATCGGCTCAATCTGCCCATGACACTTCACACACCCCTCAACCTTCACCGGCGCCGTCTGCGTTGATGCAGTCTCCGGCCAAGCTGCCACAACAGCCGCCGCCCCCAAGACCAAAATCAGTAAATAAATCCGTGTCATCTGTGGCTAAAAAACGAACTTCATCTGACCGAACAGCGAATACAACATCTTCTTCGGACTGATCACATTCGGCTGACAAAAGTCTTCGACACCGGGCGGACAATTTCTCGAAGCGTCAGTAAATATGTCCCTAAAACCACGACCCGTCTGCAACGACGAGGCACCAAAAGTGAGCGTGAAGTTATTGATCAAAAATGGCCGGTATGCGACGCCCAGGCTGTAATCGAACCCAATGTCGTGACGAATGCGATTCTGAAAGAGAATCAACTCGAGCGGCTCGGTCCGGTGAAAACGAAGGTAATTCACGTTTACGACGGCTTTGATCCGCTGCGTTAGTTCCACATCAACTCCGCCGTTGTAAATAAAGATCCCGGGGTTAACGAAGTTTGCCTGGCCCTGCGTCTTGCTGCTCCGCAAACTCGGCAACAGACTGTTTGGTTGGACCAGACCGACACCCGTTTGCGACAGTCGAATTCCATTCCTCACCCAGAACGAAAACTGTCCTCCAGCAAAATTCGGATCGTCAAAGATCGCATCGAATCCGGTACCGCGATCGTCGGTCGGATTGCTGTCACCCTGCGCGAAGAGGAACGAGCTCTTAAACCTCAGGTAGTCCTTATCGATCGACGCCTCGACCGCGGCCATGTTCGATCGCACCTTCACTCGTCGTCCTGCAATCTGATTCCGCTCGTCGTGACCAAAAGCGAAGTAATAAGAATGTGACAGATTCAACCGGCCGAGATGTCCATCGCCGCTGAAACCAAGATAACCAACTTTGATTGCATGTGGTCTGACATCGCCAATGAATGCCGGGCGGACCAGAAATCCGTTCCTATCAAACTCGACACTCCGTCGATCGTCGTTGTAATGAAAGCTGCCCTGGATTGTGTAGCCCTTGCGGATGAAATCCTGTCGAAAGATATTCGCGATGTAAACGTTCTGATGGCGTGTGTCGAAACGATTTAGACCGCTGTTCGTGTCCTTCTCGAGCATCGAAAAGTACGTGCCGTTGAACTGGTAGCGGTTGTTATCAAACGCGCCGAACACGCGCGCACCGAGGTTGTTGTCGGAAAAGATGAAGCCGCGAAAGTCCGAAACAAAAGGCTGAATGCCCGCGCGCACCGAAACAAAATCGTAATTGGCATCGATGTCGGCGAGCTTAACTTCGCCGAACGCCTCTTCGAGTGAGGCATGCCAGTCGGTGCGGTTCGTGCCGCGCCGGACGTCGATATTCACGACGCCATTCTCACGCGCATCGAGATAATTCGGCACGCTGAAGGTGGGCGAGATCTTGATGGCCCAATCGCGCGGTTTGAAGGTCGTGTCGCCGTGAAAGAGCTCGAAGCTGAACTGCAGCGTTTCGCTCGCGGCGAGCTGTTCGGGACGACCAAAGAACTCGCCACTCAAAGGATCGACGCTGCTGACATCAGACGGTGTCGGCGCGCGACGCTGTTCGACATTCGTGCTGCTGACGGCAGTCAGAATCAGGAACAGCTTGTTGCCTTTGATCGGGTAGTCGCCTTTGAGAACGTTTTGATTGTACGGGTCCCACCAGCGACCACGTTTGAACGGAATGTCGCGACCACGCGCACCACGATCGCCGTAGCGGTCGTACTCGGGAAATTCGATGCGCCAGCGATCGGGTGTCTCGCGCCGCTGCGGCGCAGGCGCCTGACCTGTTGGTGGTGGCGCGAGCGGGATATCGACGACCGTTTCCTTGCCGCCCTCAATCACTACATTCTCGAGCGTGTCGCCACGAACGATCGCAAAGTCGCCGTAGTTCTTGTCCTTATCAAACTGTGCGGTGTTTGGCTGGTCCAGACCAAGGCGATAAGCGCCCGCCGGAAGTGAGAGTGAATAACTGCCATCGTTGTCGCTACGCGTGCGGTGCACTCTTCGGGTCACCTGATTTGTCGCAATCACGACAACACCTGCTGCCGGAGCAGCCGCGGAAGTACGGACCACGCCTTTGAGTCGTCCCGATTGCTGCGCACACACAGCAACGCAACTCATCATGACCAGCAACGTCAGCACTGTTGTTTGGACCGAACGATGGATCACGTTCGTGGCGTTGTAACACACGGCTCACTACTAGTCCACAAATTTAGACAGAGAATCTGCGTAATGTGTGGATAGCTTTGTGGTAAATTGTGCGCCATGCGGCTTGGCGTCTTATTGCTGGCGGTTCTTTTGCTTGCGATGAGCCTTGTCAGCTTCAATCCCGCGGGAGCACAGTCAACAAAACCAATCCTGATCAGTCATCCCGATTCCACACGCGCGATCGCCTTCGAATCTGTTACCCAACAACGCGAACCGTTTACGACCACGGTCCAGGTCAGGTTTGGATCAGACTCGATCACGCGCATCATGCTGTTTGCGATGAATCTTCAGTTGCAACCGGGAGAGACTGCGAGCGCCATCACTGCCGACGCAGAAGATGCAACACACACGATTTACCCTTTGACTGTCGAGAACGTCAGTAGTGTTCCGAACCAACCGTGGGCCACGTCAATGGTCGTCAGGCTTGCAGACAACTTGTCGCAGGACGGTGATGTGCTCGTGCGGATTAAATATCGCGGAGTGGAGAGCAATCGCGTTCGCGTGGGCATCGGTCACGTCGGGGATGGTCCACCGGACGATTTCAACGCAGTACCGACTCCGGGATCGATCACGCCAGTTCCTCCGGCCAGTCTCGCGGCAACGAATCTCACTCAAACGGACGTACAAACAATCCTGCAACAAGCTGCTTCGGCAGCAACGGCACTAGGCAAGCCGTCGAACATCGTAGTTACCGATCGCGAAGGCAACATACTCGGCTTCCTGCCGATGCCGGGCACGCCGGCTCCGACTGTGATTCGCAGCGTCGGACGTCTCGGTCAGGGTCTCGAAGGAGTTGCCGTTCCGCCCGCCGAGGCTGCTACCGCAAAAGCAGCGACCGCCGCGTTCTTCAGCACCACCGGCAACGCCTTCACCACGCGAACTGCCGGCTTCATCATTCAGGAGCATTTTCCACCAGGTATCAGTTTCCGCGCTGGAGGCCCACTCTACGGCGTGCAGTTCTCTTCACTGCCTTGCAGTGACATCAAGAAGCCTTCCGCGCGACTCGGTCTCTCAGCCGATCCTGGCGGCCTTCCGATCTACAAGAACGGTTTGGCTGCGGGCGCCATCGGTGTCGAAGGCGATGGCAGTTACACAGTCGATCGCAATCCTGCTGACGACGATCAGCCCTTCGAGGAGTTGATTGCTGCCTCAGGAATACGAGGCTTCGAAGCGCCCGCCCTAATTCGTGGCGACAACATTCTCGTGGACGGTATTCGTTTACCATTCTCAAATGTTGGAACGCCTGCGGCGCCCGGCAGTTCGGGAAGCATCGCCGGTGCGACGTTTGGTTTTGGACCAGGCGGAGTGCCGCCGGCTTCGGAGTTTGTGCCGCAAACTGTCGGGGGCATCGGTGGCGAAGTGAGTCCGCGCTTCTTTCCGTTTATCGCCGGGACAGCGCCGAGCAGCAACGCGCTGACGGCCAGTGAAGTCGGAACGATCATTACGCACGCGGCGCAGCAGGCTAACATTACGCGTGCGGCGATCAGACAACCACTCGGCAGCAATGCGCGCGTCACGATTGCTGTCGTCGACACACAGGGAGTCGTCCTTGGAGTTTTCCGGCAGCAGGACGCGCCGGTCTTTGGCTTCGACGTGGCGGTTCAAAAAGCACGAACGGCGGCGTTCTTCTCAGGTGCGAATGCAGCAACAGCTCTACGAACCGCGGGCTTTGGAGCTTACGTGGATCGAGCGCTGGCAGATGGGCTCAGATTCGACGGCACCATTGCTTTCACTGATCGCGCGACTGGTTTTCTACATCGTCCGTTTTTCCCGGATGGGATCAACGACACTGCCGCCGGTCCATTCAGCACGCCGCTCGCAGACTGGAGCCCTTTCAACGTCGGACTCCAACTCGATCTCGTCAAGACAAACTTTTTAGCGTCCGTTGTTGGTCCAGCAGTTCCCTGCACTTCAATTCCTGCGCTGCCGAATGGAATTCAGATCTTCCCTGGCAGCGTACCTTTGTATAAGAATGGTGTACTGGTTGGCGCTATCGGCATCAGTGGCGACGGCGTGGACCAGGACGATCTTATAGCCGCTGCCGGGGCCAATGGTTTTTCACCGCCGGCAGCAATCCGTTCCGATCAAGTCTTTGTGCGCGGCGTGCGTCTGCCGTTTGTGAAGTTTCCGCGTAGCCCAAATCTGTAAACAATGCGCGCTCCGAAACTCGTGTTCTTCGCGCTCCTTTTGATGGTGACGGTTGTTTTGGCCCAAAGCCAGCAGCCGCCGGCCAAACAAACAGGTGTGCTGCGACTGCGCGTGCGCGTTAAGGCTGACGACGCGGCGCCGTTGCGTGGTCTGTCGCGCAAGCGTTTCTTTCTGATTCCGGGAACGATCGAACAGAATCGCGCGCTGATCGATGCGATCGCGCGCCAGGCATCAACCAGCCGTGATTGTTACTACCAGAAGATCGGTGCGAGTGCGGCGTTGATTGCGTGGTTGAGAGACGGTGACTGTGAGTCAGTTTACTGTCGCGGCGTCGAGCAGGATTACGTGAGTGGACCAAAGGCAGTGCCGGAGTTTGCCACAGCTTTCGCGACCAGCCAGAAAGAGTATGGAAACGATGAGACGGCGCGACAGTGGCTGACGACGAACCTCGCTCCCGACGTGCGTGACGGTTTTTATCGATCTCGGCAGACGAGTCTCCAAGCACTGCTCAAGCAGGCCGGTCCTGAAGTGCACTCGGTAATGACCGATCGCAACGGCACTGCTTACTTCACCGACCTCGGACCAGGAACTTATGTCTTAACGAATCTGATCCCAACCGAACTGGGCCAGAATTTCGTGACGTGGAACTGTGAAGTGCAAGTCAAACCAGGCGATCTTGCCACTGAGAAACCATACCTGGTGTCGAATCGAAGAGATAAGAACGTGAAATGCGTTGGGATCGAGAAGCCCAAACCAGTTTGTGCCACGGATTAACGCGGATGACACGGATTAAGACATTTACTGCAATTTCATTTCTTATTCTGATCTGCGTTCATCCGCGTTCATCCGCGGCTGATTATTCGAAATTTTCCCACGCAACTCCGAAACATCAGGCGACGTGCAATACGTGTCACAAGATCGCTTTTCCCGACATCAAGGATTACCCGGATCACGATGCATGTGTGAGCTGTCACCGTCCACAGTTTTTCAAAGGCGCGCAGCCGCCGATCTGTTCGGTTTGTCATTCGAAGACATCGCCGCGTGATGAGGCACGGTATGCTTTCCGGAATCCAGCCTCGAAGCTGCAATTCACGATCGAGTTTCCACACGACCGGCATCAGGACGTGATCGCGTTGTTGCGGTTCTCACACGCACAACAGAGCTACAACAATTGCACCATCTGCCACGCGACACGAACCACGACGTTCAAAGCAGTGCCAACAAATCACTCGTCGTGTTTCAACTGTCATTGGAAGGGCCAACAGCCAGTGGCCGACAACTGCAACGGCTGCCACAAGCTCGCAACGCCGTACGTCCCAGTCACGGAGCCGACGAGAATCTCGATCAAGTATCTGCACGAAGGCGGCGGTGAGAAGAAACAACACGTTGCCGAGTGCACCACGTGCCACATCAACATCACCAAAGCCGCGTCACTGCGCGGACTGAAGCCCGACGTCCCGATCACGGCGTGCACCGAGTGTCACAACAAGGATGGATTACGACAGGACCTGAATACGGAGCTGGTAGCGATCGATAAGAACAAGAATTTCACGTGTGTTTATTGCCACGCGCCTAATGTCGGTAATCTCGATCCACCGGCCAGTCACTATCTGATCGCGGAGCGCCCACCGCTGAAGCGAAAGGACATTCGGTGAGAAAGAAGATTACCCCCGCAACGACGCAACGGCGCAACGAAAAGCGCATGCTATTTCTTGCGTTGCGCCTTTGCGCCGTTGCGGGAGTAATCTTTCTCCTTCAATCCGCCTCAGCACAAGATTCAAACCGCGACTACTCCAAGTTTCTGCACTCGAGCCAGAAACATACTTCCCTTGCCTGTAACTCATGTCACGAGCGTACAGACAACTCAGCGACGCCACGCTTTCCGGGTCACAAAGCCTGCACCGATTGTCACCGCAGCCAGTTCACCACACCGCAGATTCCGATGTGCACTATCTGCCACACGAACGTCAGCGGTAACAATCCGCCGCTGAAAAACTTCCCCGCCAGCTTCAACGAACCATTCAACGTTAAATTCGATCACGCGCAACACAACGCCGGCGCCGCGCGGCCGCAAAGAGGCTGCGCCGGTTGTCACAGCTCGCCGATCAATCGTGGTATCGGATTATCGATCCCCGCCAATCTCGCGGCACACAACGGCTGCTATACGTGCCACACACCGTCAAGCAAGTCTGCGGCGGGACGCGAGATCGCATCGTGCGGCGTCTGTCACGATCAAAAGTCATACAGACCAACGCCCACAACCGCGCGTTCATATCGTTACGCTTTCAGTCATGCAGATCACGACGCACGCGAGAAACTCGCCTGTAACGATTGCCACCGCCTGACCGCCGGCGCTCCGCAAACACGCCAGGTAAGCTCGCCCACGGCGTCCGAGCACTTTGTCACCACCCGCAGCACGACATGTCTCACCTGTCACAACGGCCGGCGCTCATTCGGCGGCGATCTGGCCTTCAAAGACTGCAAGCGTTGCCACTCAGGTCCAACTTTTCGTATGCCGATGTAAACTTTCTTTGCCTTTGTGTTTTTTTGTGGCAAGATTTCCCGCATGAAAATACTAGCCATACTGCTGCTGACGCTTGTCTCCCTCGGCCTGATCGCACAGGAAAAAGAGAGCAAGACTCAACCTAAGGAAACAGTGCTCTCCAAAGACAGCCAATCAGACAAGTATGGTGACGTAGCTTTCAATCACGAGAACCACGCGACTAAAAAATACAGTGTTGACGGCCAGAGCGTGTTGACGTGTGTTGAATGTCATCACACAGATCAACCGGCAGCGAACTTAAAAGCGCCACTCAAGACTTCCGAGCGCACCGTAGTGTTGACGGCGGAAGCGCTGGCAGCCGCGGATGCCAAACCGGTGAAGAGTTGTCGCGCCTGCCACCTTCAGGCCGGCGACGACAGCGCACCGATGCCCGCAGTCCAATATCCCGACAAGCCCACACCCACAAAACTAACCAACGAAGTCGCGTATCATCTGAACTGCAACATCTGCCACGATAAGGCGACCGCCGCGAGGCCTGCATTGAAAGGCAAAGTGCCGGGATCAAACGACTGCATCCCGTGCCACAAACCCGCCGGTTAGCCACACAAGGCACAGAAAGCACAAAAGGCACATAAAGGAATTTCACTCTGGATTTCTTTTGTGCCTTTTGTGCTTTTTGTGCTTTATGTGGCCCTTTTTGTGGCTAATCCTTCTTTGAGGCGTTCCAGCGGCGTGGGTCGATGAGGTGCTGGACGTGGCATGAGGTGCAGTTGGGTTTGCCGTCGGTCATGTGGCAATTGGCGCACGTTGTTCGTGGCGTGATTCGATCGGGTGGATCGAAGGAATTGTGGCAACTCGAGCAGGAGAGTTTTCCTTCGGAGTTTCCTTTCATTCCCGGCGCAATGCGCACACGTTGATCGTGCAAGGCATGAAACTGGTTGCTGCGCCACTTGTCATCCGTGTCGGTCACCTGGCGCGACGTTCCGAGCTGACGTAAATCCCACTCCTCGTCATTGATCGACTTCGGACTCCACACATCATTCACGACCGGGTAGCCAAACGTGCCGCCGTGCGGCGTCCCAACCTTGCGACCATTGTAGAGCTTCGTATTGCTGTCGTTGTGACACTGGGTGCACGAATCCAGCGCGCCCTTCGTCGCACTGAACGTCGCTCCCTGGTGTTCTGCATGGCAATCGATGCAACCGATACCCGCAGCCGCGTGTGGCTTGATCATTGTCGGCTTGAACGCATCAGTCGTGTGACACGCAGCACACCGTTGCTCCATGCGGCCAGTCATTGAATGGCAGTTTGTGCACGAGCCTGAGTTTGGCACTGTGGCAATCGCCGGGACGATGCTGAGCTGTGTGACGGTGTGCGCCGTCGCGATCGGTGCGGGAGCGAAGGCGCTAGTGTACCGGTAAGCAGCCGCAACCGAAACTACGCCAACAATCAACAGCGCCCAGGTAAAAACCGCTATGGGCCAACGCGACATCAGATCACTTGTCGGTAACCAGTTGTACTGCGCCTTTCCGGCGCGCCGGCCGCCTTTCGGAGAGAGCGGCGACGGGCGTGCCATCTTGGCCACGTCTCGCATTCGCTTGTCCCAAAAGATATCGAGCGCTTTTGTGCTAGCTAACGGCGCCGCTCGCGACTTCTTAGCTTTTGTGTCGGGTTCGACCAGATTGTCGGTGCTCAAACCGGGATCGCTGACGTCGATCTCGGATGGCTTCATACCAATCCGCAGCTCGACTCGGATCACGAGCGCCTGGTCAACTGAATCGACCTGAAGATGGAATGGTCCAACTTCGATAATGTCGCCGGCAGCGAGCGCTTCGTTTTCCTCGACCGGCTTGCCATTGAGGATGACTGGATTCTTGGGACGTAGCGCGAAGAGATAGTAATTGTCTTCAAACTGCTTGATACCCGCCTGCACGCGCGACACAGACGGATGGTTCAGGAGCACCTCACACTGTGGCAAACGGCCGATCAGGAGGCCTTCGCTGATGATCGTCACCGGATCCAGCGGCAGATCGTCACGTATGATGTGATACCGGTTCATCTATCTGACGTTGAAGAAAATTACCTGAATAATATGGACCACCATCAGTGCGAGCATGATCGCGGTTGCGGCGATGTGCATTGGAATCCAGAATTTGAGTAGCCAGTGCAGCGCCAGCAACGCATCAACCCGGCGCAACGTCACCGACGTCTCGACTGCCGCAATCAAAAGCTCGCGCTCCTCGTCGGTGGTCAATCGCGTAGTTCGATCCTTGAACTCCTGCCGCGCCTGGGCCAACAGTGCCTTCAATTCCTCACGTCGCGATATCTGCCGCCAGAGAAAACTCCACGACAGGAACCGCGGATAAACTCGGTCGCGGAGCTCTTCCTTTAACCAGCCGTCGCTTTTTTCGTAAATCGCGCGCACGTCGCTTCGTAATTCTTTCCGTCGCCCTTCGAGATCTTCAACCAGCAGTGGCTCGCCTTCGATCCGAGTCATGATTCTTGGCGCCACAACGTATGCAATCACGCCGACAATGCCGGAAAGAGTCGTCAGATCAAACGCCACGTATAGCAGACTGGTCAGCAGTCCACCTGTGTGCGAGCCAGAGTGAAACAGGAGCACTACACCCGCAATCGCTCCGACATACGCATGGGCGAGCATCCAGTAACGCAAGGCGCCGGCGCGCCGTCGATAAACCTTCTTTCGGAACGGATACGTCATCACGACGACTACGCCAACAAGGCCAACAATTCCGGTGAGCCAGCGCATCGTTAGCCAACTGCCTGCGACGACCGTGTCGAACCCGTAATTCGACAGCCCCCAAATGAGCGCGATGGCCGCGAGTATCGTTAAGGTGATTCCGCCGGCATGCCACGCGCGCGCAATTGGATCGCTCTTGTGAATATTGCGACCGACTGCGTGAGTTTGATCGCGAAAGACAATTCCCTGCGCGGGCCCGATCTCGCCGAAGTACTCGATCGGATCGACACGAACGAGAGCTCCGGTCGGACAATTCTCTTCGCACGAATACGCCTTACGTTTCGCACCCGGCGGATTCAGCGGCGTGTCCTCGCAAAGATTGCACTTGATCGCGACCGGATCGTCTGTGGGCTCCGGAATTGCGGGCGGATCGTTTCTGAACGTGAAAGCTTTTCTTAGTTTCGCCGCTAAACTCGAATCAACCGGCGGCGGCGTACGAGCCACCATCGTGATCGCGTCGTATGGACACTGTGTAGCGCAATCGAAACAACCGATACACGTGTTCGGATCGATATCAACATGGCCTACCGGATCGCGAAAGATCGAACCAGTCGGACAACCAGTCAAACACTCCGGATCGGCACAATGCATACAAACCTGCGGAACGAGTGCATGTTGTAGACGTTTCTTTCCGATCGCTTGCGGCCGTTCGATCTGTATTCCTCTACGCAAAAGTCGCGATTGCCCGTGAACCTTGTGACATGCGAGCGAACAGTTGCCGCAACGAATGCACAGATCCATGTCCATGACGAGCACGTTCGTACCGTCGACGATTCCAGTCGCAATCTCTTCTTCGGCAGCTTTGAGTGCGTTCAGATCGGGAAGGGCTTCGATGGTCAACGGCATCGCACTGCCGGCGATTGAGAGTTTGGCGAAGGCGTCAACTAATTCTTTGCGCAGCACCGGATCGGCTGAGAACTGGTCCAGCGAAATTTCAAGCACTTCCGTTCGTTGCATCAAGCTCGCGCGGAATCCCCAAAGAGCGGGCCGCGCAACGCCTTCAAGTCCGAGACAGTTTCCACCGCCAATAAAATCGACACCGATCGATTCGTCCATGCCCAGCACCACTTCGGGTGAGCCGGCATAGAACGGAACGCCATGAGAACGTCGCACCCAGCCGCTCTTGATCAGGATGAGGCGATCTACGGGCTCGCCCTCTCTGCACAACTCGTGGTTTTTGCCATAGACCATGTAACGCGCAGTGCGGCGCAGCTCGTTCGTGAGTGATTCACTGTGAGGCTTACCGTTAACTCGCGAGAGATCCTCGAGCACACGACCGACGCCGTGCGAACGATAAGTCTCATCGAGGATGTTGCCGAAGGTTTGGAGCTTGCGCAGCAGTCGTAGTGCCGGGCGAGTGACTTCCAGCACGACTGCCGTTTGGTTTGGAGGAACAGAAACCGTCGCGTTACGTTCGATTCCAGCGAGCAAAGCCATTTCGCCGAAGCAGGAGCCCGGTCCAAGTTGACTTATCTTTTTCTGTCCGGCGGCGTCGCGAACGTAAACATCGAGTGCGCCCTCGACGGTGATGTAGAAAGTGTTTCCCCCCCATTCACCCTGGCGCATGATTTCTTCGCCCGCATCGTAGGCAAGTAAACGGACATATGGTCCGACGCGCTTACCATTTGCGTAATCGCGGCCCTGAACTATGACTTCGAGATCCGAGGCGTACTTCTGTTTGCCATTTTGTTCCTCGAAAAGTTCAGCGGTAAGAGCGAGATGCTGGACGGCTTCAACAACGCGACCCCGATCGGTAATCTCGCGTGGCATCTATTTGTTTATACTATCAGCCACAAAAAGGCACAAGAAGCACTTTTCTTTTTAATATGCTTCTTGTGCTTTTTTGTGGCAATGCTAAACTCGGGTTGATGCTGCCAGAAAATCTTTTCGCGCTTCCCCTCGAACAACAAATCGGACAGTTCTTATTCATCGGCCTTCCGGGGACCGAGCTTGATGCCGAAACACGAGCGTTAATCGACGAAGTCAAACCCGGCGGCATCATTATTTTTGGACGCAACGTCGCTGGTCCAGAGCAACTTCGTACGCTGATAGACGGCGTTCGCGAGATGTTGCCAACACCACCGCTCGTTGGTATCGATCAGGAAGGGGGACTCGTCGATCGACTGCGTCGCATCTTCACACCGATGCCGTCCGCACGCACGATTCGCCAGCACGGCGACCTCGCTGCCGCACGCGCCCTCGGTCGAATCACCGGCGAAGTGCTGCGAATGCTCGGCTTCAACATCAACTTCGCCCCCGTGATGTCGATCATGACGGAGGATCGCGATCTGCTGTCCAACGGTCTGTATTCGAGATCTTTCGGCCGCTCACCGGGAGAAGTTCTCGGTTACTCCACTGTCTATATGCGCGGTCTGCAAGGCACGGGCATCCTCGGCTGCCTGAAACATTTTCCGGGAATCGGCGCCGGTGAAGTCGATTCGCATGAAGAAATGCCAGTCGTGCAGCTCTCTCACGACGATTTGATTGCACAGGACCTCGCGCCATACATCGAGCTCTTTCAGCGACGCGACGACCGAGTGCGCTGCGTGATGGTCAGTCACGGGGGTTTTCCAAACATCGATATCAGAGAAGAAGTCACTGGCGGTCTGCTCGAACCGGCCTCGGTCAACTACAACATCGTGACGAAACTATTGCGTGAGGAACTCGGCTATAAGCACCTTGTCGTGACCGACGATCTCGAGATGGGGGCGATTGCGCGTCACTGCGAGATCGAGGACGCGGTGGTTCGCGCCACTCTTGCCGGCGAAGACATGATGCTCATTTGCGCCACTCCCGAGAAGATCCGTCGTGGTTACCACGGTCTGCTGGAAGCGGCACGCAAAGGCACGCTCGCGAAGGAACGCATCGCTGCATCGCTGGAACGAATCGCAAAGACAAAGACGATCATCCAACCGCCGTGCGACCTCGATCTGGCGCGTTTCCAATCACTGGCCGACGAAATAGTCAAACTCAATTCCAAGCTCAACTACACCTACGGAGGCACGATTAAGTGAGCAAGGGCAAGCTGATCCTGTTGGTTTTTCTAATTTCAGTGTTGCTGGCGCCGCCCGCATGCAGGCGTCACAGCAACGCATTTGTGATCGCGCTCGGCGACAACATTCGCACCATCGATCCGATCGGTTCGCCATCGGTTGACGCCGCGAGCGAACGTGTGCGCACGCTCATCTTCAACAGCCTCGTCAAGAAGAATGAGAAGTTTGACTATACCGGCGAGCTGGCCTCCGACATCAAGCGCTCGGACGACGGTCTGACTTACACGTTCATACTGCGTGACGGCGTCAAGTTTCACGACGGCAAAGCGTTTAGCTCCGCCGATGCGAAGTACACGCTCGATCTCGTGTTCAGCAGCGAGTTCGCGAAGTCAGCGAGTTTTTATGAAGGAACAGGACCTGACAAACACAGTTACATCAAGAGTGTCGAAGCGCCTGACGCGAAGACGGTTGTCGTGACGTTGATTAAACCGTGGGTTGGTTTGCTGTCGAATCTTGTTCCCGTCGCTATCATTCCTAAAGACAGTTACGAGTCGCAAAAGACGCACCCGCTCGGCACTGGACCATTCAAGTTTGTTCGCTTCGACAACACACAGCAGGTGTGTGATGTCGAGGCGTTTCCTGAGTACTGGGAAGGCGCGCCGAAGTTGCCGGCGGTCCAAGTGCGCGTTATCTCGGAAATGAACTCACTGCAATCGAATCTGCTTTCGGGAGTAGTTGACATTGCGCCGATGCCGACGAGCCTCTCGCCGGATGCAATTAAGGGACTCGAAAAGAATCCAAACCTGCAGGTAAAAGTCTTTCCAGGGTCGAATCTTGTACTGCTCACCATCAACACGTCGTCAGCACCGCTCGACAACGTGAAAGTGCGCCAGGCACTTGCCTATGCAGTCAACCGGGAGAACATCATCAAGAACCTGTTGTTGGACCTCGGGAAAATTGCGCATTCGATCCTGCCTGAGGAGTCGTGGGCCTACTCGACGGGTCAAACATATTCATACAACCCGGCGAAAGCCAAACAGTTGCTTGACGAGGCGGGGTTTCCCGATCCTGATGGGGATGGGCCCAAGATGCGTTTTGACAAGCCGATCGTTTTCAAACTTTCGGGCACCAGTGTTTCCGGGCGACAGTACGCCGGAGTTATTCAGAACGATTTGAAGGCGGTGGGAATGCCGGTTGAGATTCAGACTCCGGAACAGAACACGCTGTTTGATGAACTGCGGCGCGGAAATTTTCAGATTGCCTACAGTCAATGGGTGGGCGGAAATCAGGATCCGATTTTCTACAAAGATCTATTCGCGACTTCTGAGATTCCAACGCAGACTCGACCATCACGCAATCGCAGCCGTTACAGCAATCCGGAGCTCGATAAACTACTCGACGAGGCTGTGAACACGTTCGATCGTACGAGAGGTCGGGAGCTTTACGTGAAGATCCAGGACATCGTCAGCCACGATGTGCCGGTATTGACGATGTGGTATCAATCGAACGTCGTCATCGCGAAGAAGGACGTACAGAACATTCAGGTTAATGCCAGTGGCGATTGGGGTTTCGTCCGCAACCTTAGCCACTGATAACGCGGATAAAATCGGATTTTTATCCGTATCATCCGTGGCTAAAAATCGGTGATCGGGAGCGTAGCTGTTGCCGTGGGTGCTGGGATGATTCCCGCGTTGAGATAGTCCCAGGCGGCGAGGCCGATCATGGCGGCGTTATCAGTTGACCATTTTAGTGGCGGTAGACAGAGCTTCACACCCATGCGGTCGCAGAGTTCGGCGGTTCCTTCGCGTAGTTGCGGGCTGGCGGCAACACCGCCGACGACGACGAGGCATTCTGCTGGATAGGCTTCAAGTGCTCGCTTGCATTTCGTGATCATGATTTCCATGCAGGCGCTCACAAACGATGCGGCGACATCTGCATGGTCCACGTCGGGATTCTTTTCCAGGAATCGACCCACCGCCGATTTCAATCCTGAGAACGAAAACTCAAAGCCTTCATGGAGCATCGGCCGTGGAAACGGGATCGACGCCTTCCCTGTCTTCGCCAGCCTGTCGACCGCCGGACCACCCGGAAAACCGAGGCCCAGCAGACGCGCGACTTTGTCGTAAGCTTCACCAACCGAGTCGTCGCGCGTCGATCCAAGCAGTTGAATCGCAGTCAAACTCTCCATGTGCGCGAGGAACGTATGTCCGCCGGAGACCAGCAAAACGATGGCCGGGAGATCAACTCGCCGTTCGACCAGATCTGCACTGCGCAGATGACCACGCAGGTGGTTGATCCCGATCACCGGAACATTCCAACCGAGGCCCAAACCCGCGGCAGTATTCACACCGACGATTAACGATCCGATTAAGCCCGGTCCTCTCGTGACACCGATCGCCTTAAGATCTGGACCTTTCACATTTGCTTCTTCGAGCGCGCGTTCAATCGTCGGCACAACCGTGAGCGCATGTGCGCGACTCGCAAACTCGGGATACACACCGCCCCAGCGCGCATGAATATGCGTTTGGCTCGCGATGATCGAAGACAGAACATTCCCGTCGCGATCTACAACCGCGGCGGCAGTATCGTCACACGACGACTCAATTCCCAAAATGACGTCTTGACTCATGATAAATACTTCAAAATCTCCGCTTCAGGCACAACCCCAACACGCTCGATCACCGGCGGATCAACTCTACAATTAACGAGCGTTGACGCTGTCGTTCGTAAGATGCCGCCGTCAACGTGCATATCTGGCGCTCCATCAAGCTGCTCCAGAATCTCCGCCACATTGTCCGGCGTTCCAGCGCTGTGCGCATTCGCGCTCGTGACAAGTAATGGCCCAGCTTCGCGTAGCACAGCCAGCAGCCGCTCATCATTCGGTATTCGTACCGCAGCTTCCTCGCGGCCCTCAAGCCATTCCGGCCTGTACTCGGATCGAAAGCCGAGCGCGAGCGTCAAACTTCCCGGAATCAACGGCGAACGCAACAAACGCCTCGCCGATTCACTGATCTCAAACCCCAGCGGCTTAAGCTGATCATCTGACGCAACCATGATCGGCAGATTCACATTCCGCGGCCGTCGCTTGAGCGCAAACAATCGATCGATCGACTCGTCAAATTTCGGACTAACCGCGAGCCCATAAATGGTATCCGTCGGCAACAACACAACGCCGCCCTGATTCAAACACCCAACAATCTCCTCAACCGATCCGTTCTTCATCCGTTTAATCCGTGGCAAAAAACACTTCCGATTGGTCGTTCAAAGCCTCAACCTGCACCGTAGATCTTTCACCCTCACTCCATGCCCGCTGCCCAAGTCTCAACAACACCTGCGCATCGGGCGTCTCAATCCCCGTATCAACCGCGTTCGCCTCACCCAACAACGCCGCGAGCTTGTGCCGAATCCTTCCCGCAACCGCGGCTTGCGAAACTCCGGCGCCGACTTCCGCGAACGTCTCCTCGAGCGGCCCGAATCGCATGATCTCAACTGACGCATCCCTGATCAAGCCAACATACGCGTTGTCGTTCGCAGCCGGGACGGCGCAAATAACCGGGAAGTCTGTCGTCCCTTGAGTCTGCGCCGCAATGATCTCAAACCAGCTAAATGGATAGATACCAACCTTCAAACTGAACGCCAACGCGTTCGCAAATGATATCCCCGCGCGCACAAAGGTGAGCGAACCGGGCCCGACATTGATCGTAACGCCTTTGATTTCACTGGCGGGAGCACCAATCTGTTCGAGTCCGCATTCAAGCAACGCGCCGAGGGTTCGAAACGGCAGCTCACACTTATTGACGCTCGAGTCGAAGATCGCTTCTCCATCGCGTCCAATCACAACGCGATACTCATTCGACGACGACTCAACTGCCACGATCAGACTCATACCTGCAAGTGCATCCTTAACTTATCCAACACCGATTCCCAGCGCTGCGCCGCCGCGGAAAAACTCAGCTTGCGCCAGTTATCCTCGTTCTCAACAAACTCGAAATCGATCGTCAGCGCGTTCGGAAAATCCTGCTCGACGATGTCACCCCACTCAACCGCCGTAATACTCTCAGCGATGTATTCATCGAGCGCCAGATCGCGAAACTCCGCCACACTCGAAAGTCGATAAGCATCGATGTGCAGAAACGTTCCCGCCGGGATTGGGTAAAACTGTGCGATCGTAAAAGTCGGACTGGTAACCTCCGCTTTCGATCCCAGCGCAGCCACCAACTCCTGCACAAACGCAGTCTTCCCCCCCGCCAACGCGCCCTTGAGCAACATCGAATCACCAGGCCGCAACAACGGCGCAAGCACACCGGCAACACGCGCGGTCTCTTCCCTGCCCTTACATGTGAAACTAAACCCACTCATCTTCACTCTTTAGCCACAAAGAAGCACAAACGGCACTTTCAAAATCGTTCTTATGCCCTTTTTGCTTTTTGTGGCTATGGTTTCCAAGACGTGTCGAGACGTGTCTTTTTCAGGCTGGGCACGTCCAAAACGTTTACATCAAACCCGGAGACGTACGGCTTGACCAGCGAGTACGACGACGCAAAGTAAATCGGCACTGCTTTCAAATCCTTTAACGCCTGCGCCTCACTCTCAACGGTGACACTCGGCTCGGGCGACGGGCTCGGACGTGCTGTGCCCTCAGGAACAGGCGACGCGCTCGGCAACGCATGCACATCGCGCTCAAACAACATCCGCAGATTCACAAGTTCACTCGTCGTCTGCATCACGATGCCACGTCGCACGATGTCGTAGTCGCCGGTCTTGATCGACGCTTCATACTCATCCCAATTACGGATCACGATCTCCGTTTCGATGTTCAGCGTCGCACGCCACATCGCCGCAATCGACTGCGCCACGATGCGTTGCTGCTCGTTCCGGTTGATCAAAAGCCTGATCACCGGGAAACCTTCGCCGTCCGGATAACCAGCCTCTGCGAGCAGCGTCTTCGCTTTATTGACATCGTGTTCGAGCAACTCGGCTTTGTCCACCACCGGCTTTTCACCTGACATCGCATCCGGAAGAAACTTTCCGGCAGGCTCGGTCGAACCGCCAAGGTCGTCACGGCTGACCCTTTCGCGGTCGATCGAGAGGGCGAGCGCTTCGCGCACTCGCACGTCGTCAAATGGCTCACGGGACGTATTGAATGCGTAATAGGTAAGAGCGCCGAAAGTGGCACGATGAAAGTCCTTGTACGGAGCGAGCAGCTTCAGCGCGAGCGGCTCAAACGGCGCGTTTGTGATCGCATCGATCTCGCCCGCGCGATAAGCGCTCAGCGTATCCTCCGCGTCGCCAGTGTTCACAAACGTGACCTTGTCGAGCGAGACGGACGCATCGTCCCAATATGTCCGCGCACGTTCGAGCTGAACGCGATCTCTTTCTGCCGCGGAAAGCAGAAACGCGCCATTCGAGATTAACTCGTGCGATTCGAGACGGCTGGTGCTTTCCGCGGTCGCGACTTTGACGGGACGAAACACTGGATGAGCCACGAGCGCGGGAAAACCGCTGTCGGCGTGCTGAAGCGTCACTTGCAAAACGTGATCGTCGATCGCGCGCGCGCCAAAGCTGTGCGGCGCCGAGAGACTCGGAAGCGCGCCCTCGATATTTGCGAGCAGTTCTGTGTGGGGCGCAAGCGGTCCGATTTTGAGCGTGCGTTCCCACGAACGGACGAAGTCCTGGGCGGTCACCCTTTCACCGTTGGACCAACGCGCGTTGTCTCTCAGGTAAAAGGTCCAAACACGCCCATCGTTTGACGATTCCCAGCGAGTGGCGACGCCGGGAACGGGCGCGAGTGTTGTTGGATCGTAGTCAGTCAGTCCCTCGAACAGGGCTCGGACGGCGTCAGTATCCGGTGGCGCGGCGGCAAACGCCGGATCGAATGTTTGCGGCAGTCCGCCGTTGCTCCAGCGAAACTCCTGCGCACGCGGTGTCACAACCGTGCCGTAATAAGTCGACGGCTCATTGGTGCTGAAACAACCGGTGTGGACCAGACACAATGCGAGAAGCAACGAGCAGAAGCAGGAGAAAGGTTTTTTAGCCACGGATGACACGGATCAATTGGTTATAGACTTCGACGGTTCGAGCTCTTGTGAGATCAAACCCGTCGGACGTATCGATCAAATAATCAGCGAACTTCTGTTTCTCTTCCTGCGGCATCTGCGAATTGATGCGCCGCAGCGCCTCGTCGCGCGCGAGTTTGTCGCGCAACATCAAACGTTCGAGCTGAACCTCCGGACGGCAATGGACCACAATCAGTTTATCAAAACGCTTGTAACCGCCAGATTCAATCATTAGCGCCGCGTCGACAATCCCGATGCCGTTCGGATCCTCCGCTTCCCATCCGTTCAAAATCTCATCCTGGCGCGCGATAATGAATGGATGAAGAATGTGATTCAGCAGTTCACGCTTGCTCTGATCAGCGAAGATCAGTGCTCCGAGTCGTTTTCGATCGAGCGTTCCATCCGTGGCTAAAATGTCTTCCTCAAACACGTGGACGAGTGCTCTCAAGCCCGGCGTGCCCGGCATCACAACCTCGCGCGCCGTCTGGTCCGCATCGAGCACGCGGCATCCCAGCTCAACAAACACCGACGCGACAAACGATTTACCAACGCCGATCGAGCCTGTCAGTCCGACACGTAACATAGACTACTGCCGTCGCAAACGAGCGGCCTTTATCGTGTTCTTCATCAACATCGCCACAGTTAACAGACCGACGCCGCCCGGCACTGGCGTCAACATCCCCGCGACTGCCGCGCCATCTGAAGGATTCACGTCGCCGACTAACGTCGCACCGCGCTTGGCCACTACGTCCAGGCGTTGCTCGGCCTCGCTGCCAAAGAGCATGCGGACTTCGTCAGGGTCAGATATTCGATTCATCCCGACGTCGATCACAATTGCGCCCGGCTTGATGTGCGCGCGTCCTATAAATCCGGCTCGGCCGACTGCGACAACCAGAAGGTCCGCTGTGCGTGTCACCGCAACTAGATCGCGTGTCCGCGAGTGACAAATGGTTACCGTCGCGTCGCGCTGGAGGAGCAGTTGCGCCATCGGTCGACCAACGATCTGGCTGCGACCGACGACACACGCGTTCACTCCGCTTATTTCGACACCGCGATCGTCGAGTAGTTCCATGATGCCTGCAGGCGTACAAGGCACGAAGACCGGACGGCCCATCGCGAGCTTGCCCGCATTCATCGGATGAAAACCGTCGACGTCTTTTGCGGGATCGATAGCTTCGATGATCGCAGTCTCATTGATCGCGCGCGGCAATGGAAGCTGGACGAGAATGCCGTCGACGTCGTCCCGCGTATTCAAGGAGTTGACCATATCGAGCAACTCTGCTTCGGTGGTCGACTCCGGCAAAGCGTGATGTTCGGAGCGAATACCGACTTCTTCGCACGCTTTGATCTTGTTTCGCACATAAACGGCCGACGCTGGATCGTCACCGACGCGCACGGCCGCAAGGCAGGCACGCAGACCGCCGTCGATTTCTGCCTTAACTTCAGTTTTTATTCTTGCCGCTAGTTCTGCGGCTTCAAGTTTGATCATAAGAGTAGGTCACAAAAAGGCACATAAAGCACAAACCAAGCTGTTGTCGGTACCAAATGTAAATTAAATGGTCTGTGCTCTTGTGCCTGCTTGTGGCCCCATTATAATCCGAGATATGTCATTCGTCAGATTAATACTTTTTCTCACAATAATTTGCGTTTCGGTGCAGGCACAATCGACCGATCCCGTGGTTGTCGCCGTTGAGTCTGAAAACTGGCAAACAGCTCGGAGCGAAATCAACAAGATCCGGGCTTCAAACGAGACGCTTTTTCGCGAAAGAAATTACGACTACTTGCTCGGGCGGATTGCGGAACGAACGGGTGACACGGCGACGGCACTGGCAAGTTATCAGGCTGCGGCGGCGAATGAGTCCAGACTAAGAGAATACGCTTTGTGGCGACTTGCAAAGCTCGCGCGATCGACCGGCGACCTGGTTCTCGAACGCGAGCGGCTACAACAACTCGTTGCGACTGCGCCTTCAAGTTTGCTTTTTGACCCGGCCACGTTGCGTCTCAGTGAGAGTTTTTTCGAAAGCGGAGACTTTACGGCTGCGGCCAACAGCGCCCGGCCGTTAACGCTTTCGAAGAACATTGCTGTAGCTCGTGAAGGAACGACGTTGACGGGCGTGTCTCTGTTGCGTGCGGGAAAGGCGGCTGAAGCACGCGACGTTTTTACAAAGCTCCTGATGCAGATGCCCGATGCGTCTCGGCCTGACGACTTCGCACTCGAGGCCGTGCGCCAGCTTGATGCACTCGACAACAAGGCTCCCACGCTCTCTGAAGCAGACCATTTACTGCGCGCTTCGGTCTACCAGTTCAATCGCGACTTTGCCGGCGCAAGATTGCACTATCAGGCGGTCGTCGATCGCTTCCCACAAAGCACGACTCTCGCGAATGCGATGTTTCAAATCGGGCGCGGGCTGTACAACGAAGCGAAGTATGACGACGCCGTTAAGCTCTTCCAAAAGGTCTTCGACAATTATCCGCAGTCAACCAGCGCACGCGATGCGGTCGGGTTTCTCGGCTCGAGTTATGTGCGGATGAAACGCACCGACGATGCAGTCGCCGCTTACAAGCTGCTGATCGACCGCTTTCCGGATAATCCAAATCCGGAACGTGCTTACCTGAATATTATCGACGCGCTTCACGAAGCCGGTCGCTATCCGGAAGCACTCAATTGGGTCCAGCAAACCCGAGCACGTTACAAAACTGATGTGCCCAACGCGCTCGCGCTTTTCGCACAGCTACGCATCCACATGGCCCAGGGTAGTTGGGCCACGGTCGTTCGTGATGCCGAGGATTTGTCGAAGCTTTCAGATTTGGGCGGCACGCGTGTTCCGGGCGGCACCAATCCGGCGGAGGTAAATTTTCTGCGGGCGTATGCGCTCGAGCAGCTTGGGCGAACTGAAGAAGCAATCAATGCTTACCTCGCGATTCCCGACGGTCGGAATGAGTATTACGGAACTCGCGCCACGCAACGACTGTTGGACCTGGGAGCGAATGAGAAAACACGGACGTTCGTCCGGATGCGTCTGAACAACCTGCTCAACGACAGCAAGGTCAACAGTGCCGGCGGACAATTTGAGCAAGCGCGCGTCGCGGCCCAATCAACCTTGAGACTCACGAACGATCCGCAATTGAGGGCTGAGGCGTTGAAGTCGCTGCAGAACGCGTATAACGTCTTGAGCACGTACCGCGTGCCACAGTTCAACAAGATCTCGTTGCTCAAACAGGAGACGGAGCTCGGACCGCACGACGCGCTCGCCAACAGTCTCTTGTTGCTTGGACTTTACGATGAAGCGATTCCCGAGTATCTCGCCGTGCGTAAAGCGTCTCGTGGTTCTGACGAGGACTACACTGTCGCCGTCCTGTCGTTGCGGGGCGGCAACGCTAATCGCGCGGTGAGGTTTGGTGAGCAGGTCTGGAAAACAGTGCCCGCCGACTTCGTGATCGAACTGGCGCCACGCGAGATGGTCGAGCTGCTCTACCCCGCGCCGTTTCGCGAGTCCCTCGTGAAGCACACCGCCAGCAGAAACGTCGATCCGCGTTTTATACTATCGATTGCACGGCAGGAATCACGCTTTCAGACTGATGCTAAATCAGTCGCGGCTGCACGCGGCATGATGCAGTTTATCGCCTCCACTGCGAACGACATTGCCGCACAGGTGAAGCTAAACAACTTCAATCAGGACGATCTCTACAACGCCGATACCGCGATTCTCTTTGGCGCGCAGTATCTCGCCAACCTGTTTCAGCAGTTTCCAAACCAGCCGCAGGCAGTGGCCGGATCGTATAACGGCGGCGCCGACAATCTGGCGCGCTGGATTGTGCGTTCGCATGCGAATGAAGCTGATAGGTATGTTCCCGAGATTGGGTTTACGCAAACGAAAGATTACGTTTACAAGGTGATGGCGAATTACTGGAGCTATCAACGACTCTACGACGCTCAACTAAAACCCCGATGAAGCCACAAAAAGGCACAAGAAGCTTAATTGCAGTATTGCTCATGACGTGTGTTTGGTTCGGAGTATCGTGTAGACGGACCAGCAACGAGAAGCGATTTGATTTTAAGGGCAAGGTGATCGCGGTTGAGCCGGAGAAGCATTCGGTCACGGTGTCGCATGAGGACGTGAAGGGTTACATGCCGGCGATGACGATGCCGTTTACGGTTCGCAACGAAACAGACTTGATGATCCTTGCGCCGGATGACGAGATCACGGCAACGCTCGTCGTCGATGGTAAACAAACGTGGCTGGAAGAACTCATCATCACGAGGCAAAGCGCGATCGCAGCGGCCATGCCGGGTGTGTCGATGGCGAAGGAAGGAGACGAAGTTCCGAACTTCACGCTTCGCAACCAGGATAACCGTGAAATTCACATTCAGAATTATCGTGGCCGGACGTTGCTGCTGACGTTCATCTACACACGCTGTCCAGTGCCGGATTACTGCGCGCTAATGTCCGACAACTTCGCGCAGATCGATCGCGCCCTGAGCCAGGATGCGACTCTATACGAGAAGACTCACCTGCTCAGCATCAGCATCGACCCGTCTTACGACACACCCCAAGTGCTTCGGAGTTACGGCGCCGCGCACACTGAGCGCTATCAAAACGAAACTTTTGCGCACTGGGAATTCGCCGGTGGAACGACAGACCAGGTCAAGAAGATCGCAGAGTATTTTGGATTAACCTACTTCCCCGAGAACGATCAAATCATTCACGCTCTCAGGACCGTGATCATAAACCCCGACGGCAAGGTCGCGAAGATTTACACTGGAAATGAGTGGAAACCCGAGGAAGTCGTCGAACTTATCCACAGATTACACAGATAATCTGCGTAATCTGTGGATTAACCTTTGATCTTCTTGATTTCTTCGGTGAGTACAGGAACTGCCTCAAACAGATCTCCGACAATCCCGTAATCAGAGATATCGAAGATCGGCGCCTCAGGATCTTTATTGATTGCTACGATCGTGCCTGAGTTCTTCATGCCGACGAGGTGTTGGATCGCACCTGAGATTCCGAGTGCAATGTAGAGCTTCGGTGCGACGGTTTGTCCCGAGGATCCGATTTGACGATCAATAGGTAACCACTCGGCGTCGCAGATCGGACGTGATGCCGCGAGGTCGCCACCGAGGACCTCCGCGAGTTTCTCTGCAAGCACGAGGTTGTCTTTGCTCTTGATTCCACGTCCGACGGCAACGATAACTTCGGCTTTCGTGAGATCGACAGCCTGCTTCGCTTCCTGGAACGGAGCTTCCGGCACCATTCTCACGTCGCCGATCTCAACCGCAACATTCTCGACCGTTGCGCCCGCGCCTTTCGCAGCCTGGTCCGGACGATAAGCTCCAGTCTGAAAGGTAGCGAATACTGGTGATTCACTATCCGAAACAACATCAGCATCAAGCTTGCCGAGAAAGATCCGGCGCGTGAAAACAATCTTGCCGCCATCTGCTTTCGCGCGAATACAATCGCTGATCAGCGACTTCCCAAAACGCGCGGCAAGCTTCGGCGCAAAATCACGCACCTGGTACGTGTGTGTCAGGAACACAAAACTCGGATCGACCTGTTTGACGATCTGCTCCATGCCGTCTGCATAAGCATCGGGCGTGTACTCCGCCAGTTTCGGACTCGTCGCCGCAATCACTTTCGCCACGTCGTAAGCAGCGATCTCATGCGCCAACCCCGCGACATCAGCACCCAGCACAACCACACTCACCGTCTGCTGCAATTGCGATCCAAGCGCCTGCGCCGCCGCAATCGCCTCAATCGAACTGCGATTTGGCACGCCGCTCTTATGTTCGATAAAAACCAGTAATCCGTTACTCATCTGTGTAATCCGTGGTTAAAAAACTCGTGCTTCGACGTGCAATTTTTGTGCGAGATCCACCGCCCCTGCCTTCGCATCGCCATTCCCAAGCATCTGCGTCTGCTTCGTTTTGGTCGGCAAGTAGATCTTCTCGACACGCTGATGCGACGGTCGCCCAACAAGTTCGGTCGACGGCGTGACTTCTTTAATCTCTTTCTTCTTCGCCGCCATGATTCCCTTCAACGTCGCATATCGAATCTGGCTAATTCCGGACTGGATTGTCAGTAACGCCGGCAGCGGCATCTCGTACCACTGGTACCAACCGCTCTCCAGTTCTCTCTTCACACGCAGCTTGTCAGCCGCTGCGTCGAGCTCGATCACAATCGTCGCGTGCGGCAGACCGAGCAACTCGGCCAGGATGACGCCGGTTTGACCGTAGCCATAATCGTCTGACTGTAAACCAGTCATCACGAGATCCGGTTTTTCATCACGAATCGCATCGGCAAGAATCGTCGCTGCAGCATAAGGTGTGAGATGTGTGAGATTGTCGCCAGCGACATGAATTGCCCTGTCAGCGCCACGTGCGAGCGCATCTTTAATCACGCTCTTCACGCGTTGCGGTCCCATCGAACAAACAATCACTTCACCGCCGAGCTTCTCGCGCACGCGCAACGCTTCTTCCAGCGCGTAGCCATCTGACTCGCTCACTTCGAAGGAGAGATCACCCTCCTCAATCCACGTCGCATCTTTGTTAATCCGCAGGATCGCATCCTTGTTCGCGACCTGCTTCATCATCACTATGATCTTCATTAACCTTCATACCTCTTGAACAGCAACGCCGCGTTCGTGCCTCCGAACCCGAAGCTGTTTGAAAGCACGTAGTCGACTCTGGCTTCGCGAGGCTCGTTCGGAACGTAGTCGAGGTCACAATCCGGATCCGGATTCACGTAATTGATCGTCGGTGGAATGACGTTGTGATGCAGCGTCAACGCACTGAAGACACTCTCGATTCCACCGGCGGCGCCGAGCAAATGACCCGTCATCGACTTGGTCGAACTGACAGCCAGCTTGTACGCGTGCTCGCCGAAAGTCTCTTTGATCGCGAGCGTCTCAAACTTATCGTTGTAAGGCGTCGACGTACCGTGAGCGTTGATGTAACCGACTTGTTCCGGTTTCACACCCGCGTCTTTAAGGGTTCGCTGCATGACGCGTCGCGCACCCGAACCTGTTTCATCGGGCATCGTCAGGTGGAACGCATCGGCACAAGCGCCGTAACCGACAACCTCAGCGTAAATCCGCGCACCACGTTTCTTCGCAGCTTCGAGCTCTTCGAGAATCATGATCCCCGCGCCTTCGCCGATAACAAAGCCATCGCGATCTCTTTCGAATGGCCGCGATGCATGGATCGGATCGTCGTTGTTTGTCGACAACGCTCTCATTGCCGAAAAACCCGCAACGCTCATCGGCGTGATCGCCGACTCGGCGCCACCGCAGATCATGATGTCGGCATCGCCGCGCTGAATAATCTTGAAGCTGTCGCCGATCGCGTGTGCGCCTGCGGCACAGGCAGTCGCCGTAGCTGAGTTTGGACCTTTGGCGCCGAAGCGAATCGAAACCTGGCCGGCGGCGAGATTCACGATCGCGGAAACGATGAAGAACGGAGAAACGCGATCCGGCCCATCATCGAGGAGCTTCGAGTGCTCGCGCTCGATGGCCCAAAAGTCTCCGATGCCGCTGCTGATGTATGTGCCTGCATTCTCGGCGATGTCGGCCGGAAACTTTCCTTCCGGAGTCATCTGGATGCCGCTATCGGCGACCGCTTCGATTGACGCCGCAATCGCATAATGAATAAAGGCGCCCATCTTGCGCGCCTCTTTCTTAGCGATGAATGTCAGTGGGTCGAAGTTTTTTACTTCGCAGGCGAACTTGACTGAGAACTTCTCGGCGTCGAACTTCTTGATGTAGTCGGCGCCACTGCGCCCGCTCATCAGAGAAGTCCACGTGTCTCCGACAGTGTTGCCAACAGGTGTGACGAGGCCGAGGCCCGTAATCACGACACGACGTGTCAAATTAGAACTCCTTGGGAAGAGTTTATCTTTAGGGCTTCTGAACGCGGATTAACGCAGATCTGCGTTTATTCGCGTTCATCCGCGGCTAAAGACGACCTACTTTTTGTGCTGGTCGATGTAGTTGTAAGCGTCCCGCACACTCTGAATCTTTTCCGCGTCTTCGTCAGGAATCTCTATGCCAAACTCTTCCTCAAAACGCATCACGAGTTCGACCGTGTCCAGCGAGTCGGCCCCGAGGTCGTCGATGAATCTCGCATTGGGCGTGACCTCGTTTTCATCGACACCAAGCTCGTCGACGATTATCTGTTTCACCTTGTTCTCGATCTCTTGATCGGGCATCGTGTTTGCTCCTCTGTGAGTTTAATTAAACTACTCAATCTCCGCAGCAAGGGCAGCTTCTGTTGCTTCCAAACTTGCCGCGTCTTCCACGTTCAGGCTCTTTACGTCGCGATTGATCTGACGCATGAGACCTGACAAAACTTTTCCCGGACCGACTTCAACAAACGTACCGACGGATTGCTCAATGAGCAACTGCATCGAGTCGACCCAGCGAACAGGAGCTGAAACCTGTCGCACCAGGGCGTCGCGCAATTCATCAGGCGCCGTCGTGGCGCGCGCGTCGACGTTTGTTACCACCGGCATCGCGGGTTCTTTAAAATCAAGCCGCTCGAGATCTGCTGCGAGCCGGTCCTGCGCCGGCTTCATGAGCGCACAATGAAAAGGCGCGCTCACTTTCAACTTAATAACTCGCTTGGCGACACCGCTCAGACGTTCAATCGCACGATCCACAGCTTCAGTGTTGCCGGCGATCACTGTCTGTCCCGGCGAGTTGAAATTCGCGACCGAACAAACCTGATCTTCACTTGCCTCTTCGCAAATGCGCTCGATGTCGCCGAGTTCACCGCCTAATACAGCCGCCATCGCGCCTGTTCCAACCGGAACAGCTTCCTGCATGTAACGCCCGCGTGCACGCACAGTGCGCACTGCATCCGTCAAGCTCAATGCACCTGCCGCCACAAGTGCCGAGTATTCACCCAAACTATGCCCCGCGACAAATGCCGGCGTGCCGATTCCAGCCTCCATCATCGCGCGAAACGCAGCGACGGAAACAGTCAGAATCGCAGGCTGCGTGTTCTCGGTTAACTGTAAATCCTCCGCCGGGCCTTCAAAACACAGCCGCGAAATCGCAAAGCCTAACGCGTCATCCGCTTCTTCAAAGACCTGTCGTGCGGCGGGAAAATTTTCCGCCAGGCTCTTTCCCATTCCAGGACTTTGCGAGCCTTGTCCGGGAAATACAAAAGCCGTCCGCAGATTATTCTCTGTCATCTCTATAATCTGTGGACTACCACCTCATTAACACCGCACCCCACGTGACGCCACCACCAAACGAAGCCATCAACACCAGATCGCCGGGCTTAATCCGGCCCGCTTCGACACACTCATCGAGCGCGATCGGAATCGATGCTGACGACGTGTTCCCATGGACCGCGATGTTTGAATAAACCTTCGACATATCGACGTTCAATCGATCAGCCACCGCTTCGGTAATTCGCTGGTTGGCCTGATGCGGAATGAACAGACTGATATCGTCTGACTTCACGCCCGCCTCGTCGAGCACCGCGCGAGATACCTCGGCCATTGAACGAACTGCAACCTTGAACAGTTCGTTTCCCTTCATCTTGAAAAAATGATCGCCTGCAGCCAGCGTCTCGGCACTCGGCTTTCGGCGAGTTCCGCCACCGGGCGAGTAAAGCTGTTCCTCGTAGCGTCCGTCAGACTTGATCCTCGACGCGAGGATGCCGCGACCGTTCTCGACAGCGCCCAATACCGCAGCGCCGGCGCCGTCGCCAAACAACACGCACGTCTGTCGATCGGTATAGTCGACGTACTGCGTCAGGATCTCTGCCCCAACGACTACTGCGTGCCGTACCTGGCCCGTCTTGATCATCGAATCCGCGAGCGAAACTCCGTACAAGAAACCGGAGCATGCCGCGACGATGTCCATCGCTGCCGCGTTGTTTGCGCCAAGCTCAGCCTGAATGATACAGCCGGTTGAAGGAAGTATCTGATCGGGCGTGACCGTGGCACAAAGAAGCAAATCGATGTCAGACGGATCCAAACGAGCGCGCTCGATAGCCTGCCGTGCAGCACGTACCGCAAACATCGACGTGTATTCATCCGGCGCGGCTTTCCGACGTTGCTTGATTCCGGTGCGCGTCGTGATCCAGTCGTCGGAAGTCTCAACTATCTGAGCGAGATCCGCATTCGTAAGAATGCCTTCCGGATAAGAGTGACCCGTACCCAGAATTCCAGCGCGTTGATTCACCATTAAGCCCTCAGATTACTACAAACATCCACAGATTACACAGATACACGCAGATTATCTATCTGTGTAATCTGTGGATGGCTCGTGTTTGATTCAGCAATTCCCTTTTCGATTCGTTCCGCCGTGCGATGCTCTGAAAACTCTTTCACACTCCTGATCGCATTTCGAATGGCGCGTGCATTCGAACGGCCGTGACCAATCACCACGATGCGACTGACACCCAGCAACGGCGCGCCGCCATACTCCGTGTAATCGAGCCGTTTCTTTATACTGCGGAAAGCCGGCTTTGCCAGCATTGCGCCCGCCTTTGTGACTGCCGTCGCCATCAACTCGCGTTTCAGCATCGCGAGCATCGCTTCGGTCAGTCCCTCTGATAGTTTCAACATCACATTGCCGGTGAAACCATCAGTGACGATCACATCCACCAGGCCCGAGAAAACATCGCGACCTTCTACGTTGCCGACAAAGTTGATATTGCTCAACTGTCGCAAGAGGGGAAACGCCTCTTTAGTTAAGTCGTTTCCCTTCGCTTCTTCCTCGCCGATGCTCATCAAGCCGACGGAAGGTTTCACCGTGCCGAGCACCGAACGCGAATAAGCGTCGCCCATGATCGCAAACTGCGCGAGATGATGCGGTTTGCATTCCGAGTTCGCACCGACGTCGAGCAACAAAGTGGGCTTGGCTGCTTTCGTCGGAATCATCGCCGCGAGCGCCGGTCTGTCGACACCGGGCAAAGTTCCAATCACCATCTTCGCGGTTGCCATTGCCGCGCCAGTATTGCCCGCGGAGACAAAACCGTCAGCACGACCGTCCATGACGAGCTTCGAACCGATCCTCAAAGAACTCTTTTTCTTCCGTCTGACGGAAGTGGCGACGGGATCATCCATCGCAATAACTTCAGCAGCTTCAACCAACTCGATGCCGCGATCGCCGTCACCGCGCCAGCCGCACCGACGCAACTCGGGCTCAACCTTGTGGGCCTGGCCGACAAGAATAACGCCGACGTCGAAGTCGCGCGTCGCAGCGAGGGCGCCATCGATCTCCACGTGCGGCGCGTGGTCACTTCCCATGGCGTCGAGAACGACCTTGCCCGTCAATTGGGGCTGATGCTGCGACTGACTTCGCACAGATCTGTTTAGCTTTGTTCTACGTGTACGACTTCGCGACCTTTGTAAAAGCCGCATTTGGGGCAAACGCGGTGTGGCATGCGGGGTTCACGACAATTCGGGCAAAGCGTAGTTTGGGGGACACGCAAAGCATCGTGCGCTCGTCGTTTGGATGTCCGAGCTTTTGAATGTCGTCGTTTTGGATTTGGCATAATTACTCCGTTTTCAGTCCGCCACAAAAAGGCACAAAAGGCTCAACGAAAACCATTTGTGCTTTTTGTGCCCCTTTGTGGCTATATTAATTTTTTAAGAGCCGCCCAACGCGGATCGATCTCATTTGTACTGCAACTGCATTCGCCCGAATTCCTGTCGGCGCCGCATTCGGGACAGATGCCTTTGCAATCTTCGCGACAGAGCATGCGAGTGGGTACGGTCAACACGACTTGCTCTTTCACTATCTCGTCGATGTCGATTGCTTCACCGTCAAAGACGGCAATCGACATTTCGGCTTCCGTCAGTTCAACTGCCCTGGCCGCTTCATATTCCGAACCCGTGACGTACTCGAGCGCGAAATCCGTGCTCACCGGAATCTCGACCGGCTGCAAACAACGATCACATTCAACCTGCGCTCGCGTCTCGACGTGTCCGTTTACAAAGACCTCATTGCCTGCCTGCCATATCTTGCCGCTAACGGTCGCCGGCCCACTCAAACTTATTCGCTCATCTACCGGATTGAGATCCTCAGGCTGATAAACGTGAGCGAAATCGCCCTTGCCACCCTCCAGGTTCTCTAACTCAATCCTCATGCAAAACGGCCATTATAGCGGGCCGGTACGCTCTGTCAACGCGCTAATCGGTCTTAATCCGTGAAAACCCTTGGCTGAGTGCGTCTTCCCGCAACACGGTAGCAAGTCGCTTGTCGGCTCCTGCGATCATGCGAGTGGCCGGTTGAAACGGGTTTGAATTCTTACCTCCCGCTTTTTCTAAAGCTTGCTGTGCCAGTTCTTTACGTCCGGTTCGTTCATAAACTTGTGCAAGTAAATAGAACGCTTCGGCGTAGTTCGAGTCCATCTTTGTGGCCTTGCGCAGGTGACGCGCAGCCAGCTCATCGCGGTTCAACTCGAAATACAGGCAACCGAGGACGTAATGGGCTTCGGGTGAGGGACGAACCGTCAACGCCCGCTTAAACTCGCCGAGGGCACGACGCCAGTTTTTCTCAGCCACAAACACCCATCCAAGCCCGTAATGTCCGGCGAAGCACGAACCACCTCGAGCGGTCGCGCTGCTCAACAAATCTTTCGCGAGGGCGACCTCACCGTCGTCGGCGCACGTCAATCCGAGCAGGATCGATACACGAAGATCGCCGGGCAACGCCGCGTGTGCTTTGCCCAAATATGATCGGGCGCGTTTTGTTTTGCCGCGACGGAAGTAATGCTCGCCGATAAACAAATTCAGGGCAGCGTTCGATTCAGCCAAATCGGCGGCGGCCTGCAGTTTTGCGATACCCTGCGGCACCTGCTTGTCTTCGATCAGCAGAAAACCTTCGTTCACCAATTCTTCGAAGGCTTTGTCTTGACCTTTTGCATCCGCGAGAATTCGCAACCGCAATTCATCGCGATGAACGTTCTCTTCCTGCTCGACGGTATCTCGCTGGCAGCGGTCGCTCCACATCCGCTCGAGCCGTTCCGTTTCAATCACTCCGTCTTCGGTCAACAGACTGACTAGTGCTCTCATCAGCGAGCGATCGAAGTATGCGTTCTGTGCGTAACGCAGCAACAGATCCAGACTGCGTTCCAGGCGTTCTGCCAGTCGCGCGACTCTGTTTTCAGCAGCAGAGATGCGTTCGAGAAGATGTTCGTCAGTTGAGTGACTTGCCGGACCGGCTTCGAAGCGTGCCGAGCTGGGCTCGACCACAATCATCAGGCGTGTGCCGCAGCGAGCGCAAAATTCCTGGCCCAGCGCATTTGCCGCCAAGCACTTTTGACAGTAGTGAGATATGCCGGGGCGCATTCCTTTGTCAGTACTCGTAAAAGCCGCGACCGCTCTTTCGGCCAAGCCAGCCGGCGTCAACATAACGCTTCAGCAAGGGGCACGGTCTGTATTTAGGGTCTCCGAGCCCCTCATATAACACATTCATGATGGCAAGGCATACGTCCAAACCGATAAAGTCCGCGAGTGTTAGTGGACCCATCGGATGATTCATGCCGAGTTTCATGATTCCATCGATGCTTTCGCGACTTGCCACACCTTCATACAGCGCAAAAATTGCTTCATTGATCATTGGCATCAACACACGATTCGAAACGAAGCCGGGCGAGTCCTGGCAGTCGAGCGCGGTCTTGCCCATCTGTTCGGAGAGGACTCGAACTCGTTCGTATGTTTCGTCGGAAGTCGCAATGCCGCGAATGACTTCGACGAGCTTCATCACCGGCACCGGGTTCATGAAATGCATGCCGATGACTTTGTCGGGTCGTTTCGTCGCGGCGCCGAGTTTGGTGATTGAAATTGAGGAGGTGTTTGAAGCAAGAATCGCATTCAATGGTGTGATTTGATCGAGCGTCTTAAAAACGTCGGTCTTCACCGCCAAATTCTCAGTAACAGCTTCAATGACAAAATCCGCGTCTTTGAATCCGTTAAAATCCGTGGTAGTCCTGATCCGGCTAATGATTGATTGCTTTGTCGCTGTGTCGAGCCGTTCTTTATCAACGTCGCGTTGCAAACTCTTATCAACGGCACTCATTCCGCGAGCGAGAAACTCTTCGCTCACGTCATGCAGCATCACGTTGTAACCTGCACGCGCAGCGACCTGAGCAATACCATTACCCATCGTACCTGCACCCACAACTCCAATGACTTCACTCATCGTTCACTATCTCTCGATCGCCATCGCAACTGCATTGCCGCCGCCAAGACACAACGAAACAATTCCGCGCTTCGCATCGCGTCGCTTCAGCTCATACAAGATGCTCGTCAACAATCTCGATCCTGACTGACCAATCGCGTGTCCGAGCGCAACCGCGCCACCATTCACATTCACCTTCTCCGGATCGAGTCCGAGCTCGCCCATCACCGCCACCGCAGCGACTGAAAACGCCTCGTTCAACTCCACCAGATCGACTTCACTCGGCGACCAGCCTGTCTTCTTGAACAACTTCCGCACAGCTTCAACCGGCGCCATCATCACAAGCCGCGGGTCGACTCCAGCGACAGCCTGCGCGACGATTCGCGCCATCGGCTCAACACCTAGTTCGCGTGCACGTCGCAGCGACGTGACCACAACAGCCGACGCGCCATCGTTAACACTCGGCGCATTCCCCGCCGTCACTGTCCCTTCACTCTTAAACGCAGGCTTGAGTTTCGCGAGACCTTCAATAGAGGTGTCTTCACGCACCGTCTCATCCGTATCGAATACAAGCGCAGCGCCTTTTCTCTGTGGGATCTCAACCGGCACGATCTCGTCCTTAAACTTACCATCCTTGATCGCGGCCGCCGCTTTGCGATGCGAGTTGACCGCGAACTCATCCTGCTGGCTGCGACTGATCGAATACTCTTCCGCCACAACTTCGCCGGTGCAGCCCATGTGGTAATTCTCAAACGCACACCACAGCCCGTCATTAATCATCGAATCGACGAGCTCGCCATTACCGAGTCGATATCCTTCACGCGCTTTCGGAATCAAATACGGCGCATTGCTCATCGACTCCATGCCGCCGGCAACGACCATCTCGGAGTCGCCGAGTTGAATGCCTTGTGCCGCCATCATCACAGCTTTCAAACCCGAACCGCAGACTTTGTTTACAGTCACAGCAGCAACAGTCGAAGGCAATCCGCCATTCAACGCCGCCTGTCGCGCAGGATTCTGGCCCAGGCCGGCCTGAATCACGCATCCCATGATCACTTCGTCGACGTCTTCAGGCTTGATTCCAGCGCGCTTCACACTCTCACGCACAACAATCGCGCCCAGGTCTGTCGCCTTGAACCCCTTCAGCGATCCAAGAAACTTTCCCACCGGCGTGCGCGCGGCGCTGATAATTACTGCTTCGTTCAATTCCGGCATTTCAAACTCCCTTATGTTAGACTTGCCACGATATTAGACTTTATTTCGCTATTCTTAAAGCATGCAGGCACTCATTCTTGCAGGTGGCAAAGGCACGCGCCTTCGACCGTTAACAGTTTACACTCCCAAGCCTATTGTTCCGATTTGTAACCGGCCTTTTCTTCTTTATCAAATCGACACGCTGCGACGCGCAGGCATCACGGACATCACGCTTTCGCTCTCGTATCAGCCGAATAAGATCGAACAATTGTTGGGCGATGGTTCGGATTACGGCGTGAAGTTGAAGTACACGGTCGAACCGCAACCGATGGGAACCGCCGGTGCTTACAAGTATGCCGAAGATCTCATTCGCGAGCCTACAGTCGTCTTCAACGGCGACATTCTGACCGACCTCGATCTCAAGGCTGTCATTCGCGAACACAGCGAGAGAAAAGCAACTGCGACGGTTGTGTTGACTCCGGTCGAGAACCCGCAAAGCTATGGGCTTGTCGAGACTGAAAAAGACGGCAGGATCCGTCGATTTCTCGAAAAGCCGAAGCCTGATGAGATCACGTGCAACACGATCAACGCAGGCACATACATTCTCGAGCCAAAGGTGCTCGACTTTTTGCCTGCTGGTGAGAACTACTCGTTCGAGTACGGCTTGTTTCCGGATCTATTGAAACGCGGCGAGCCGTTTTACGCGCACATTCCGACCCGTACTTACTGGATCGACATCGGAACGCCGGAGAGATACTTGCAAGTTCACGCAGATCTGCTTGCGAATCGAGTCGGCAGGATTCACATGAAGGAACGGCGCGGGCAGTTTGACGCAGCGACAGTGGCAGAGATCGATGAGCTATCGATCGTCGGCGACGACTGTCAGATCAAACCAGGCGCGCAGATCATCAACTCGGTGTTGGGCCAGGGATGTTTTGTCGAAGAGCGGGCACGTGTCGAGAACAGTGTGATCTGGCCACACACGCGCATCGGAACCACGGCGCAATTGAACGGCGCGATAATTGGTCGTGGTTGTCACATCGGCAGGTCGGCAGTCGTTGGACCAGGAACCGTCCTTGGTGACAAGACATCGTTGACTGACTATACGTTCACATAATGATGAGTTAGGTTTACTCCCGCAACGGCGCGGAGAAATTTCATGGTCTTGTTTGGAGGGGTTTGTGAATTGGGACGTTTTCAGGGCTTATGACATACGTGGCATCTATCCGGGTGACATCGATGAGGATGCTTACTACCGCATCGCAAAGGGTTACGTTTACATCTTCAAGCCGACCAAAATGGTTGTGGGCATGGATGCCCGCCTTTCGTCGCCGCCGTTGAAAGCGAGCCTCATTAAAGGTTTTCTCGATTCCGGCGTGGACGTCGTCGACATCGGCAACATCACGACTGACATGCTCTATTACACGGTTGGCGCGTCAGAAGAATACTCAGGCGGTATCGTCGTTTCCGCTTCGCACAATCCGAAGGAATACAACGGCATGAAGATGGTGCGTGAAAAAGCCACGGCCATCTCTTCCGACACTGGCTTGTTTGAAATCCGCGACGTGCTCAAAGCCAACAAAGACGCGGAAGTTAAGGCAGACAAAAAAGGAACTCAGAGCGAGCGCAACATACTCAACGACTATATCGAGCATGTCTTGAAGTCGATTGACCCGAGCGTGGTCAAGCAGTTCACGGTTGTTGGAAATGCGAACTTCGGTTTTGTTTGTTATCCCGCTGCCAGGCTTGCGGAACGACTCGGGTTGAATTTGATCCGACTAAATTTCGAACCGGACGGATCGTTTCCGAAAGGACCTCCCGATCCGATGTTGCCGGGTAATCGAAGCGAGACCGAAGAACTCGTGCGAAAGAACAACGCGACGTTCGGCGTGGCCTGGGACGCGGACGCGGACCGCGCGATGTTCTTCGACGAAAAAGGCGAGTTTATTTCCGGTACGTATATAACAGCATTGCTCGCGGATATTCTGCTGACTAAGTACGGCAGTGACAATAAGATCATCTTCGATCCGCGCGTGATATGGCCTACGCTCGACCGTGTGCGGCGTAAAGGTGGAACGCCGATCATCTCAAAGGGCGGTCATGCGTTCATGAAAGATCGCATGCGGCGTGAGAATGGATTGTTCGCGGGTGAGCTGAGCGGACATTACTACTTTCGTGAGAACTTTTATGCCGACAACGGTGTGATTCCGTTTCTGCTGATTCTCGAGCATCTCTCGATACAGGACAAACCTTTCTCGCAGATCATGAAACAGTACATGGCGGGACATTACATGTCGGGCGAGCTCAATTACCATGTGAGAGATATCAAGGCGGTCATCGAGAAGGTCAAAGAGCGCTATCACGGCGAAGGGCAGGAGGATTACACCGACGGTTACTCGCTCGAAACTCCAGATTGGCGTTTCAACATTCGCGGGTCCAACACCGAACCACTCCTGCGGCTAAACATCGAGGCACGCAAAGATGGGTTAGTTGAGCAAGTGAAGAAACAAATCGAAGAAATAATCAACGCTAGTTAAATTTGATTTGTAGCACGTACTGTAGGGGCGGCCCTCCGTGGCCGCCCTTGGTCTTGATCGATCTTCTAACTAACACGCTTTTTCAAAACCACGGGTGGCCACGGAGGGCCACCCCTACAGTACGTTCAATACGCGCCCTTTTATGCCTGAGCTACCTGAAGTCGAACATGTTGTGAGAGCGTTGTCGCCAATCGTCACTGGGCGTCGCATCCTCGCCGCAGAACTCAACCTCAAACGCATTGCGCCAGGCATCTCGCGCCCGGCCTTTGATCGTCACCTTCGCAACGCCGTCATCACCAGCGTCGGACGCCGCGGCAAATACATCCTCTTCAGACTCGAATCCGGACACGTTCTAACCACGCACCTGCGCATGACCGGCAAGTTTGTCTCGCTCACTACCGATCAAACATTGCCGCCATACGCGCACGTCATCCTCTATCTCGACGACGAGCGCCGTCTCGTTTATTGCGACATGCGCCAGTTTGGTCGCATGCAGATCTTCAAAGATCCGCTGCGCCCACCCAAGGAGCTGCAAGCGCTCGCACCCGAGCCGTTATCAGACGAATTCACGGAAGAATATTTCCTCAACACTCTCTCGCGCTCACGGCGTCCACTGAAACATTTACTGCTCGATCAAACGCGCGTGCTCGGTCTCGGAAATATCTACGCCGTTGAAGCACTCTTCCTCGCGAAGGTGAATCCGAAGAAGGCCGCCAACAAGTTATCCAAGCCGCGCGCACGCAAGCTCTATCAGGCCATTCGCGACACGTTGCAGGAAGCGATCGACGCGGGCTCGACTCTCAAGATCGATCTCGCAGATGGAAACGGGAGCTACTTCGAAGCACCCGAAAGATTCTGGCGTGTCTATGAACGCGAGGGTGAACCGTGCGTGAGATGCGGAACGAAAATCAAGCGTGTGGTCCAGGGTGGGCGATCAACCTATTACTGTCCCAAATGTCAGAAGAACTAGACTCGGATCGGGGCAGATTGCCACACATCTAACAATTAATGTTACTAAACGGCTACCAGTTTGTGGCACCTTGCCCCAAGCTTACTGTTCGTTTTCCCTGCCTGAATAGGGGAACTCATCCGCCAAAACAGCGCGCATCTTTACGTGTCCGTAGAGCACTTCAAGAAAGCAAATAAATCGATGCAACAACGGTTTCGGATCCAGATTGTTCTCGATTGCAGTGATGACTTCCAGCGCCAGACTCTCGTAGCCACGCCAGTCTTTGTACATCAGATACTGCATGCTGCCATCTCTGAATTCGAGGATTCGAGCCGTAACTGACCGCAGCACATCCGGGTCGCCCTTGGCCTGGGCCAAGCGCACAAACCGCATCAGCGACGAGAGATCCTTACACAGGATGAGGGACTGTTGCAGACGCAGCTCGACGTCGTTGAAGAGCTTCGATCCATCGATGGTGGGCTTGAAAACCTGAAGCAGAGTGATGGTCGACTGCTGGAAGCAATTCGTCAGTAAACCGTGAGCGTGCATGATCTTACCGTAGACGATTGGAATCGACTGTTCGGTCACGCCACGGACCAGTTCGCGCTCGAACACTCGACGTAAATCGTGAGTAATCCCGTAAGAGATGCCTCCAAGGACGTCAGTCAGGCGTTCGTTTCCCCTGGCTACCTGCATGGCCCGGGTGTCGATAAAGTCGGTTATGGAGCGAGCTTCGAATTCGAGGACTTCGAGGAGAGAGAGACTTTCGAGGAGGGTGTCGAGCTTTTGGAGATTGTTCTCAATGCGTCCCAGCCAGTCGAAGAAGCGTAGCATCTCGCGGAGGATGGTCTGAGAGATTTCGTACAGTTCAGGGTTTAAGATACTGGCGAGGACAGTCTCTATTTCCTGATTGAGATTTGCCTGGACCTCACGTTGGACCGGAGTTTGAGAATCGGTGAGCACCTCGTCGCTGAGTAACGGCAACTGAGGCTCTGGTTCATAAGTAAGGTGAGCGAGGGATGTGGCCATCGAGGGAACCTCCAGCCCTCGACAACCGCAAGGCCCGTGCCACCTTGGAGTGCGGCGCTTCTTTGGAGTGGGGGGGGGGGGGGGGGGGGGGGGGGGGGGGGGGGGGGGG